>NZ_JQMJ01000004.1:4800000-5400000 GCF_000744655.1 Streptacidiphilus rugosus AM-16
CGGTTCTCCAGTGCCGCCGGACGATTCGCGCGATGTGACGTCAAAGAAGGGTGGACGCCAATCAGGCGTCCCGCCCTTATGCAGGGCGCTGCCTGGGGCCTGCGGGTCCCGCGAGCGAATCGAGTCAACTATGGGAAACACCGAGGACATCCTCAACAACGTGCGCGCGCAGATCGACGCGCACCCGGAGCCGCTGGCCGAGGCACGACGCCGCCTCGACCTCGTGCGCTCCACGGCGACGGGCTTCAAAGGGGCGCTGCGTACGTACAGCAGCGGTTCCCTGGCGCAGCACACCTTCATTCACCCGGTCGGCGACGGCGACGGCGGTCTGGTGCTGGACAGGCGGGTCTACCCGTTGCTGGGTCCGGACGGAGGCGGTCAGACACCCCGCGACATCACCGCGCAGCTGTGCGGGTTGCTGGGGCCCGCAGTGAGAGAGGTCTACCCGAGGGCTCGCTGCGGCACTTCCAAGCGGGGACCGAAGCTGACGTTCGGTCAGCCCGTGGACGGTCAGGACCCGACGGTCGACCTGGTTGTCGCGCTGACCCGCCGGGACGGGTCAGGACTGTGGATCCCGAACCTGGAGCAGAACCGGTGGGAGGCGTCCCACCCGGAGCTGCACGTGGAGATGTTCACTTCAGGCAGCCCCTCACTGCGGCGGACCCGACGCCGGATCGTGCGGCTGCTGAAGGCGTGGAACAAGCAGTACAGCGAGCCAGGATTCTCCTCGCACAATCTGACCGTGTGGGCGTGGGAGTTCGTTGAGCCGGGCATGGGGCTCGCCACCGGACTCCAGACCGTCCTGAGCCGCGCAGCGGCGCGGGTGGCGGCCGGTTCCGCGACTGTCGACCCGGCAGGGGTCTCCCCCAACGTGCAGCTGCTGGTCTCCCGGGACATAGCGGCGCGTCGGCTGCGCACGGCAGCAGAAGGCGTGGCGCAGGCTCTGGCCAACGACAGCGACCGGGAGGCCGTCCAGTCGGCGCTGTCGAAGGTGTACTACTCCTACATCACCAACCCTTCCCCCAGCGGACTGAGTGCCAGGATCGCGCTGCTGCGCCAGCCGACGCTGGTGTCCACGGCCTCGCTGGGGCTGGGTGGCGCAGCGGTGACGCTCCCGTCGGCTCGTGCCTACGGCGAAGGCCACGGCTCTCGGTGAAACGCCCCACGTTTCCAGCGCGGCCGGCCTGGTACACCAGGCCGGCCGCCCGGCTGGCCTTCCAGCGCCACATTGTCTCCGCTGGCCTTCCGGCGAGGGTGGTTCGAGCGCCGAAGGACCTCCCAGGCGGCTTCGCCCTGGCCGTGGATATCCAACACCCGGATCTGCCCGCGCAGACTGTGACCATCGCCTTCGGCCCTGGGTTCCCGGAGATCCCCCGAGTCTCCTCCGACGGGCCGGCGCAATCGCCCCACCGGTACGGCGACGGGTCGCTGTGCATGTGGTACCCGGGCGACCCGCCTGAGCAGCGCTGGGACCGGCGGCGTGACGGTCCGGTTGGACTCGTGGGGTTGATCCTCGCCCACCTGATGCGAGAGGAATGGTGGCGCCTGACCGGTGAATGGGCCGGACCGGAAGCCGAGCACGCCCCAATAGCCACGACCACTACACCGGAGGGCGCATGACCTACTTCACCAACATCGCGTCACCTTCCCCCATGCCCAGCATGATCACGCACACAACCCTGCCCGCCGCCACCTCGGGCGGCGGGACGGGAGTCCTGCTGGCCACCGTGCTGTCAGGCGCGTTCCTCGCTGCGCTGATCACGGCGACCATCAACATCTGGCTTGCCCGCCGCAAGAGCCGCGAGGAGGAATGCGATCGGCTCCGCACTGCCTTCGCCGAGGCCTTCGCCACATATAGCGCCTACAAGGAGATGCCCTATGCAATCCGCCGGCGGCGCGCCGACCAGCCCGCCGAGGAGCGGACCCGCCTCTCGGAGACACTCCGGGAAATCCAGGCGCGCCTGGCCTACCACCAGGCTTGGATCCTCCTGGAGTCCTCTACGGCAGGAACGGCCTACCAGGATCTGGTCAACCAGTTGCGTGCCATCGCGGGGGCAGCCATGAGCAGCGCATGGGCGGATCCCCCGCTCGACAACGACCCAGGCATGAACATCCCACCGTCGGTGATCGACCTCAGCGGTCTGCGGGACAACGAGAACACCTACCTCGAGGCCGTACGTGGCCACCTGCACAAGACAAAACCTTGGTGGAGCCGCTAGATCAGCTGGCCCTGCACCATGCCATGAGCGGCAAAGGGACTCCTTCTCCTACAACTCGGAGCAAAGTCCTTCCGACCGGAGACCTCCGGACGCACCCAACCCGCCCGAGGCAGTCCACAACAAGACGACGAGGTAGCCGACAGCGGCTATCCGCACCAAACCGATTTGGGTGCAGTTCGTTTCGAGGGAAGATGTTGATCAGGCAGTGAGGGCGAACTGCTGCGGGTCGGAGTCGGGGTAGATCCGCGCGTGCTCCTTGCGGGTGTGGAAGCGCCAGTAGCGTTCGAGGTCGCCGTTGGCGACGATGGCGCGCAGTCGTAGGACGGCTTCGGCTCCGGGTAGGCCCCAGCGGGCGCCGGTGATGTCGAGGCGGTCGGCGATCAGGTGGCGGCAGGCTCCCTCGACCGCACCGGTGGCGATCGGCCACCCGTTGTCGAGGGCGGTGTCGTAGTGGAGCTGGTCGAGGTGGCCGGTCAGGTAGCGGCGGCAGGCGTCGACGGCCTCACGCCGGGCGGCCGGCAGCTGTTTGCGCTTGGCCTCGGTGGTCATCTCGGCGGCGGTGCGGGCACGCGTCGCCCGAGAGGATCGCGGTCAGGCGGTCGGCCGCCCAGGCCTCGGCCTCGGTGGTGCCCGGTTTGTGGAAGGCATGGGCGGCGGCCCAGACGTATTCGGCGACGTGCACGAAGTCCAGCAGCACGTGGACCCTGACACCGCGTCGGCCGGTCGCCGCTGCGATCAGGTCGAGCTGGTGGCGGGCCCCATCGACAAGGACGACCCACGGCCGCAGATGCTTCGGATCGCGCGCGAGGGCCTGGTCGAAGGCATCGGCAATGACCTGCTCGGGCGAACAGACCAGCGAGGCGGTGCACCACTTGTTCTCCGCCCGCGGCCCGGGGCGCGTTGGACGCTCGTTGCTGCGGCCGCCGGGCGGGTGGATCACATCATGCGGGCGCCTGGGGGCCGGGCGCGTGTCGAACACGCAGGCCACGGTCGCCATCCGTTTCCGGTTCGGCTTCTCTCCTGGCGCGAGCCGGCCGCGGTGGCCGCCCGCGGCCTTCTGGGCAGCCCGGCGGGTGGCCTCGCGCAGGGCCTCCGGGCGCATGACCACGCCCTTGCCGTCCACCTGGACCACCAGCGGCATCGAGCGGCTGCACGGGATGGGGATCGCGGTCCGGTAGAAGTCGTCGACGTCGACCGCGGCCGCGACGACGAGCTCTTCGAGTCTGCGCTTGCCGAGGACGTTCCCGCAGCGGCGCTCGACCGCGTCGTGGGCCTGGTCGAAGGAGCCGCGGACGGCCTCGGTGACGGCGAGTCGCCGTAATCCCATCGAGTGCCGGCCCGCGGGCAGGGACAGTGTCTGGTCTGCGGGGTGGATGTTGCCCAGGCCCGGCCCCCGGTGAGCGATCCGGGTGACCCGGACCGTCCCGAACACGGTGGCCAGCCATCGCGAGTGCCCGGTCTCCCGCCAGGGCCGCACCCGCCCCTCCGGCCCGGTCACCGTGGGGCCGCTACCGGCGCGGACCTGGTGCTCTTCCTGCCTGGCCCGCAGGTCCAGGTGGTCCTGCAGCAGCAGGCGAAGCAGTTCCCGCCCGGCCGCATCGAGGTGTTCCTCCAGGTCGGCGTGCGTCCAGGTGGTCGCCCGACTGCCTGACAGCGTGCGCATCAGCGTCTCGAAGGCGCTGATCGAGCGCGCAAAGGGGTCAACGGTGCATGCGGTGTCGTACGGTGTCATCTCCAGGGCTCTTCCCGTCCAGCATCGATTGGGTCGCACCTTCGAATGTAGGCGCGGAAGAGCCCTGCTGTTAACGGGAGTTGGGCAAATCGCTACCTCGGCGGCGGGCCGAGGTGAACATGCCCGGGGTGTCTTCGTCCAGCCAGCCTCGTTCGACCAGCCGCTTCAGCTTCGAGCGGGTGCCCTCGATCTTCCCGGTCTCGGCCGGCAGCCCGATTCTGGGCACGATCTGTTTGGCGCGGACCGGCCCCGGCGCGTCCGCCACCACCTCCAAGATGTCCCGGTATACCCGCGGTAGCACCTCCGCCCCCATCCCGGGCCGCCACTTCGGAACTGTCAGCACCCCGATGACCCGCCGCTCGGCTCCCGCATACGCCGACGCCACCGGTTCACCGACGGTCGGCCAATCATCATCGACACCGACCGCCGACTTCTCCGGGGTCATCTCCGCGAGCACCTCGGCGACCGTCTCCCGCGCGATCCGCAACCGCGCCAGGCTCTCCCGGGCCAGCTCCAGCTTCCCGGACAGCTCGGCGAGCTCGGCTTCGATCTCCTCGACCCGTGCTTGAGCAGTCGCCTCGCGCGCTTCCAACTCCTCGAACAGCGAGCCCATCCGCCACCCTCCTCCACCACCACGGTAGAGACGAGAGGCCGCGAGCACAGCCCCGCCGCCCGGTGATCGTCACACCCGACCGACTGCATGAACGCTTCGGTCAACATAAGTCAGGCGTCAAGGTCACGCTCAAAATCGCTGATCACCCAGGCAGGCTCCACCCACCCGGCAGGGAGCGCAGGTGTCTGCCCACGATTCTCGTTGGTGCTGACCACCCACCCGGCCTCGGTCGGCCACAAGGTGACAGCGCCCCACCACAGATAGCTGTACAGGCCTTCCCACGTGGCAGGATCGGCGAGGATCTCAGGAAGCTCATCCCGGGCGATAGCGGCTCCGTACACGATGCCCTTCTGGCCGTCCGGAGCCGTCCAGGGCTCCATGCGATGCACGGTCACCCAACCTCGGTCGACCAGGCGGAGTACTTCAGCCGGAAGGTCCACCGGCTCGCCGGCTTCGTCGATGCCGTCCACGAACGCCAGCCCTGCGGTCCCCTCAAGGGCACAGATCATCAGCTCTCGCTCGACACGCGAGAGGTCCGCCCACTGGGTCTCAGCCACACCCCGAGTGTGCCACGACCAGCGCGAATTCCCTCACCACGACCCTCAAAGAGCCCCGGCTCGTCCTCTCCCTTCAAAGGAACTGCACCCAACCGATTTCCCACTGGCACCTGGCCCGGCACCCGCGTCCTATCGCCTGACTGCCTCGGGGATTGGACCGTAGCTGCTGACCGGGACAGCGGTCCGCTGCCCTGCAGCGCAGATTGAGTTAACGAAGCGGGGCAGCGCAGAGCCAGGGCGGAAATGGACGTAGGTTTGGGACGCCTGGATCTGCAGGCGGTTCATCCCATCGACGACGTCTTTGGTGATCTTGACAATCTCGTCCAGGCGGCCGAGGGCGATCAGGTGACGTGGCCCAAGGGGAAGGACCACGGTGTTCGCATCCCCGAGAGGAACCTCCGGGCGGCATGGTGTAGCGCAGTGACAGGGCCGGGCTATCCCCGATGAGGAACTCGCCTTCGCGCGGCACGATGATTTGCAGTCCGCTGCCTGCAATCCTCCGGCGTGCGAGTTTGAACCGCTCCTCCAGCCCGGTGCGCAGCAGGGCTCCGCACTCATAGATTGACCTGGACAGGGCCAGGAACCGGTTGGCGAAATATTCCACACCCTCCGGGCCGACCAGGTGAAGGTTGTACTCGTTCAGCGCTGCGAACCGGACTCGCTCGGCGCCAGTGGTCACCATCCTGTGATAATGAGCGGCGAAAACCCGGCTCCAGATGTCCTCGTGCATAGCACGGATCCGCAAGCTGCGGACGAAGTGAAGGGCAACCGTGTCGAGGAGCACCTTCTTCGCCTGGGGGTCAGCGAGGGCTTCACCAGCGTCTAGTGCTTCGAACGCCTTCGGCAAGAGGGTCTCTGTCTCCTTCCACAGATCTTCCATAGACCCGGAGGCGAAAGGCACGAAATCCTCGACCCATCCGAAACCCCTCGGCCCCCTGTCCTTCTGAGCCCGGTGAGGATGGTCCACATCGATCCGGCTGAGTTTTACGCCCCCCGACTGGGGAACAGCGAAACGCTTGAGAATCACTGCGGAGACCACATGCTGCCTGCGGACCGCGGAGGCAGTCTCGCACCGAAGTTCACCAATTCTGGCGAGGTCTGTGTGCACGCTGGCCGCGTCCGTGACTGTCTCAGGGGAGCCGACGCTCATCATCCGATGATGACAGTGCCTGCACCACCAGTCCAACGGGTTTGGGATGGTGCCTGGCGATCATGGACGCGCGGTGACGCACAATCAGAAGGGCAGGCAACCGCTTACTGGGTCTTCAAAGTTGAGCGGTGCGGAGGTGTCCGCGGGCTCGGCGGGTGGTGACGCAGCGTGTCCGTAGGCGCTGGTTGTCGGCGTTCCGGAACCCGAACGCGTTGCGGGCGACGAGCTTGATCACGCGGTTAATGCCCTCGCTCTTGGCGTTGCTGTGGCCGGTGCGGATGAACGCCTCGATCTCGGTCCACCAGCGGTCGACGGTGACGGCAAGCTGCCTCACCTCGGGGAGATCGGAGTCCGCGCACCAGGTGAGGAACTTCCAGCGGGCGTGGCCGATGCGGTGGCGGTCGGCGGCGGTGCGGGCCAGGGCGAGGAGGCTGCGCAGGTTCTCCTTGGCGATCCACGCGGTCAGCAGCCTCTGGCCGATGTCGCCTTCGTCGAGCAGGGTGTTCCACATGGCGGCGAACTGCTCGCCGGTGAGGTCCTCGCGGTTGCGCAGGAGCCGACGCCTGGCCTTCCACTCCGGGTCGTCGGCGCGTCCGCGCCGGCCGCGGATCTCGGCGGTGGTGCGGCGTCGGACGGTGGAGAGCATCTTGTTGGCGAGCTGGACGACGTGGAAGTGATCGACCACGACCGTGGCCCGGGGCAGGGCGAGGCGGACGGCGGCCCGGTAAGTGGTGGACATGTCGATGGCCACGTACTTGATGGTCTTCCTCCACTCCAGCGGGGCGGCGACGAGCCAGCTGAGCACGTCGGGGACGGTGCGGCCCTCGACCTGCCCGAGCAGCCCGCCGGTGCCGAGCGCGTCGACGAAGCCGGTGTGCCAGCGGTCGCGAACCAGGTGCCACTTGCCGGTCTCAAGGTCCTGCTCCCAGCGAGGACGTCCGCGCCTGGTCTCGTCGATGCCCAGCACCTCCACCTCGGGCAGCGGTGCCTCGGTGACCTCGCGGGCCTGATCACGGAAGGCGTCCATCACGGTCGGCCAGGACAGGTGCAGGTCGCGGGCGGCCTGGATGACGGTCGAGCCGGCGTCCCGCACCCGCCGTCCGGCCCAGTCCCGCAGCCGGGCGGTGATCCGCGCACCGGCCGGTATCTGCGGGACCTGCTCGGTGAACGACCCTCGCGGGCAGGCCGGCTCGGCACACCACCAGCGGCGCTTGTACCAGTGGAACTCCAGCCCGTTCTCCCCGTACGGCAGGTCCCGAGGCCGGGTGACGGCCGAACCCCTCACCTTGGTGGCGAACGCCCCGCACGACGGGCAGGCCGTCGCGGTCTCGTCGGCCGTGGCCAGGTGGACCCGGCGTGTGCCGTCGGTCAGCCGCTCGACCCGCACGACGGACACCCCGTCGAGATCGAGCAGCAGCGTCGTATCGTTGAGCAAGCCCGTGGCTCCTACATGATCGCTCTGCGTCAAGAACAGAAACGATCATGCACGACCACGGGCCTCTTGCTTCCCGGCCCCATCACCGACCGTGACAGCACGTCAGCCGTCCGCCCGGAGCCGCACCGCTCAACTTCGAAGACCCCGCTTACTTCTACGTTCAAAGCCTTGCGCCCGTGGCCGGCGGCTGCAAGCGTTCCCGACCTCGTCATCCGGCGACCACCCTCGGCCCCTCGGGGGCACGGGTCAGAAAAGTGCGTCTTGCTGGGGAGCCTCGAGCGCGGCGACGGTGGGGTTGAACACGCCCAGGAGCATAAACGTTCTCGGGTGGGCGGCGATGTTCCCCACGAAGAAGTGCGTCGCCCGGCCGGGCGTGATCATCCTGGTCCACCACCGGTCGCGCAGCACCTGCGGCAACTGCTCCGCGGGGTACTTGTTGCGGAACTTCCGCCAGGACTGGCCGGCCTCCCAGTCGTGCAGGCCCATGTCGTGGCCGGTACAGCTCTGGTCCTTGCACCGGAAACGGTAGCGGAAGTCGTAAGGAATCCACTCCAGAGGGCGGTGGTCCGGGTGCAGGACGTCCCCCTGGTTGACCAGACCGTGCTGCTCCGCCGTCCACGGGCGGGCCTCGGTGAGCCGGAAGGAGTCGACGGCCACTGGGCGAAACAGGCCCAGCGAGGTGCCGTCGGCCTGCTGGCGTCGTTTGATCGCACACAGCGACGGCTCGATCAAGGGGCGTGCGATCTTCAGGCGTTCTGCCCATCCGTCGCTGCTGCTGACGCTGTCCACGATGGTCAGGGTGTCGAGGTTCGGGCGCAGGCTCTCCGGCCTGCGGTCGGTATGGTGCGAGCGGACGTCCACCTCGACGACGCTGTACTTCGTGAACTGCTTGTCCTCGTCCAGCAGACGGTGCGGGATGGGGAACAGTCGCACGTGCTGCACCGGATCCGTGTCCAGCCGGATGCCCGCGACGCAGCAGGTTTCCAGGTACTTGTGCGAGACGTCGGGATAGGTCTTGACCGTGATCAGGATCCGAGCGCGTTCCCACCCCAGCGGTGTCATGTCCGACCCCCTTCGCCCCTGACACCATTGGGCGCGCACGATGACCGCTGCGCAAGAAGGCCTCCTGCGCCGCGAGTTGAGGCGAGTCAGGCCAGCGGGCTGACCGGTAGCGAGGTACGTCGATGAAGCGCCGCCAGCACGGCCTGGCGGTGGCATCGGGACTCGTCCTGCTCAAAGCAAAGGACCGCGACCGATCGCCCGGAAGCCAACTCCACGAGTTCGTCGAGCTGGCGTCTGGCCGGCTCTTCACTCATGACGCTCTCGAAGGCGGCCAGGCCCTCGCTGATCCGGCCGTCCCAGAAGGGCGCCCGGTTGTCCTTCGGGTTTCCCAAAGCCCGCAGGTGCACGTAGTCGATATCGGCTTCGGCCAGGGCCTCGCTCAGGCGGGTCTTGCTGAAGCCTCGCTTGCGGCTGATCGGCGTCAACCGCACATCCGCCACCGCGTCAACCCCGGCCTCCACCAGCGCGGTGACGAAGGAGTCGATCGTCCGGCCCTCATACCCCGTCGACCACAAGCCCGGCTCGCCGGCCGACAGCAAAACCTCGACCGTGACCTCCAGGGCATCCGCCACAGCAGCCACCGTGAACACCCCCGGCTGCCCAGCAGGCCCGCTCTCCAACCGGACCACGGTCCGCTCCGACAAACCGGCAGCCCCTGCCAGCTGGCCACGGGACCATCCGCGGGCCTCACGAAGGACCCGAACCTGCCGTCCGAGGCGGCGCGCACGCCCAGGATCGTGGGCGTCGACGCGCGGGCTCTCGGACATGTCCACCGATCCTAGCCTTCGCACCAGATGGAGTCTGAGCCGGATCCTCAAACGGGTGAACCGCAACGCAGCCTGACGTCTGACGGTCCGACGTGCCGCCTCATGATTCGCCCAAGGTCTGGCGAGGCGGGACCTGAAGGCCTCAGTCGGATGACGGCCGCCTGGGGACCACTTGGGGACCACACGCCCTGCACGCCCGCGCACGATCTACTCAAATCCAACCTTGCTGCCCGTGATCGAGCGTGCATGACGTGCAGTTCAAGGTGCTTTGTGACGTCCTCGCTCGGCTGGGGGTCAAGGGGTCGCAGGTTCAAATCCTGCCGTCCCGACTCGGACGGATGTCCAGAGTCGTAGGTCGGAGCCGGTGCCTGATTCATCAGACACCGGCTTTCGGCGTTTTTCGGCCCACTTCGGGTGGGAGCGGATTGGGAGCGGAGCTGGGAGTACTCGGCTCCCAATTCGGCCTCGAGAAGTTCGGCCATACCAATGACGCGCTCGCATTGGGCATCCACCCGCAGCGCGGGTGCTCCGAGCAGCACCTCCAGGCCTTCAGCCTCGAAGACGGCATCAAAGTCGGTGTCACGGTCACACAGCACGAGGCGCCAGCGACCCGACGCGGACGTAATCTGCCGACTGTCTGTGCGAAGGGGGACGACGGTTGGTGGGCGCCGTCAAACCCCTGGCATCCTGGGAGGATGCCGAGGATCACGTACCTGACCGAGCCCTTCGAGCACATCCGGGTCGGTGACGCCGTGGTGATCGTCGCCGTCGACGACCGGGGGCTCGTGGCCATGGTCCGGCAGAATCTGCCGCTGCACGGCGAGTCCCTGTCCGTTCCCGGCGGCATGATCGACCCCGGTGAGGAGCCGGCCGCCGCCGCGGCCCGCGAGCTCGCCGAAGAGACAGGTCTGCGGGCCTCGTCGTGGCGAACCGCTGGCGTGTTCGCGCCGATGACGACGTCGACGCAGCGGCTGCACTTCTTCGAGGCCACCGGCCTGACCCTCGGGGAGCCGGACCGGCAGCCGAACGAGGTCGCCCAAGGGATGACCTTGGAGTGGTGGCCGCTTGGGAAGGCCGTCCAGGCCGTGTGGGATGGCCAGGTGAAGCTGTCCGGGTCGGCCCTCGCGCTGCTGGCCTACGCTGCCCGCAACCCGGTCAGCTGACGAGCGCCTGCGCGTAGGGGACGGTCCACACGACGGGGTGGGCGATCCCGTGGCCGGTGTAGCCGTCCTCGCCGAACGCTTCGCCGTGGTCCGCACAGATCACGACCAGCCACGTCCCCGACGCGGCGAGCAGCCGGCCGAGGTGCTGGTCGGCCTAGGCCAGGGCGGCGGTCTGGCCGTCCATACCGTCCGGGCCGGTCCCGCCGGGCAGGTAGTGCCCGAGCGGGACGTGCGTCGCCGAGACGTTCATGAAGAGAAACAGCGGCTCGCCGTTGGGCTGGTGGGCCAGCACGGTGAGTCCTCGGTCGACCTGATGCCGGGTCGAGTCGGGTTCGCGGCTGCCGAACCGCGGCTCCCAGTGGGCCTCGCGGAACATGGCTGGGAGGACCGACCCGAGCGGCGTCTCGCTGGAGAAGTAGGTGACGCCTCCGATGCACACGGTGCGGTAGCCGGGTGCGGTGGAGCCATCGGGGATGTTCGCCGCGGGGAAGACCAGCGTGGCCGAGTCGATGGGCTTGCTGGCGGGCGGTTGGCACTCCCACAGGCGAGGCGGCTGGAACGGTGTGGTCGTCTTGGACAGGAAGCCCGCGAAGAATGCCTCGTCTGCCGGGTTCCGTTAGGAGACGAAGCAGAGGCCACTGGCGCTCAGCGCCAGGGGCCTCTTTATGTTGGGACCGACCTACGTGAGGGCCACCTCGAGCAAACGGCACCATCAGCGTTATCCCCAGGTTCCTGCGCAGCTCCTTGTGGATCACGGCCCGTCCGGGGCGTCTGAGGCGCGGTACTCCCGGACGGACAGCTACACCGGTTCCCGGTTCGTGCGGTCGACGCTCTCGCGCCACCACTGATGCCGATCGCGCAGCGGGTCAGGCCGGCGCTTCACCGCAGCCGCCCGCCGCCGCTCCGCGCACGGGCAAGAGCACAGCGGCAGCCCCGGGGCACCGACGATGTAGCCCAGGCAGTGTCCGTGGTGCAGGGTCCGGTCGAGCGGGAAGTCGCAGTGGGCACACCAGTCAGAGGTAACCGAGAAGTCGGCCGGCGGCCACGACGTTACGCGCTCGGCCGCCGTCACCTGGACCACTCCGCGACCCACTCGGGGTAGAGCGCGTGGAGTTCCTGCACGAGCACAGCACCCTCAGGCTGCAGGAAGCCGAGGAGCGCGGCACGCCGCAGCCGCTCCCACACCGCCCGGTCCACCGCACGGTCCGCGCCGTCGGCCGACGCTGGTTCTTCCTGAGCCGTGGTCATGACGTCGGCTGCTCGTGGCAGTCGCATGCGCACGGCACGCGTACCCAGCCGAGGAGCCGGTCCTGGTATCCGGGCGCGCGGCACAGCCGGTGGAGGTCTGGCCAGCGGGTACCGCCCGTGCGACACTCCGGCGTCGAGTACGCCCGCGGCAGCGGGTCGGAGTAGACGGGGCGGGACGACGTATCGGCCGCAGTGGAGGGTGCAAGAGCCATGTCATCGACGGTAGGAAGAGCCCATCCACTGGCTCCACGGTCTTGCGACTTCTTGCGCGGCGCTCACCCGAGCACGTCGACGGCCGCCTCGACCAGCGCTCGTGCGCGCGGGCCATATACCGCCAGCTGCCCCAGCGCCCGAAACGCACGCAGATAGGTAGCGATCTCGGCCGCCTCCGTGATCCGGATCTCCGCCGTCAGCGTCTCCACGATCACCGCCTCCTCGTCGTAGGCGTAGAACGGCTCCAGCGGCCACATGTCGTGGCGGTCCGCCGAGAACGGGATCACCCCGAGCGCGAGGGACGGCAGCCCCATCACGTCGAGCAGATGCCCGAGCTGGCCAGCCATCACCCCACAGCCGCCGACCCGATAGCGGAGCACCGACTCCTCGAGCAGCACCACGAAGCGGTGGTCGCCTTCGAACAGGGCACGCTGCCGCTTCATGCGCGCCTCGACGGCCGCCGGCACATCGTTGGGCGTCCCCTGGAAGCGGGTGATCGCGTCGAGGAGCGCTGTGGCGTAGCTCGGCGTCTGCAGGAACCCGCTCACCACCTTCGACCCGTAGACGCGCTGGACCCGGGTGCGCTCGTGCAGCGGCAGCAGCTCCTCCTGGGTCTGCCGGAGCCCAGAGCGGTGCTTCCTCGTCCACTGCACGTACAGGTCATCCGCGGTGCGGGTCGCCCTGATCAGGTCCGCGGCCTGGGCCGACTGCTCGCACGTGTCGCACCAGGCGCGGATGTCCGCGTCGGTGGGTACGGCCTTGGCGTGTTCGATCCGGCTGGTCTTCGCGGGGTGCCAGCCGCAGCGCTTCGACAGCCCGTCGGCGGTGAGACCGGCGTCGAGGCGCAGCTCGCGCAGGCGGCGGGCGATCGATTCGCGGGCTGCCTGCGCGGTGCTGAGGGGCGAGGTGGCCATCGGTGCGCGTCAGTCGATCCGGAAGTCCTCGTGCGGGGTCGCACGCTCCCACACCGTCTCGAACGAGTCCGTACACAGCTTCGCGGCCGCGGGGTCAGCCGTGAGTTCGTGGCGGACCAGCGCGCCGTTACCGGCGAACAGGCCGAAGCGGACTATCCCCTCGTCGAAGCACCAGAAGTCGTTGCAAGGCACGGCCACGTCGAGGGCCTGTTCGCGGGGCAGCCAGCGGACCAGCTCGCCGATCGCCAGGTTCACCACCGTGCCCGCGTGCTCGTAAGCGATGTACGCCGAGACGGGTGTCGACACGATCCGGGCCCGCCGCACGACGACGCCGCGGGCGACCGCGTCACGGACGGTGGTGGCCCAGGGACGCCAGTAGTCGCCGTCAGGGTCAAGGTTGTCCCGCGTGCCTGTGGCAATCCACTGCTGCAGTGCCCCGGACTCGTGCTCGACGCCGTAGGAGTCGCGGATCTCCAGGTGAACGGCGCTGCGCCGGCAGGTCGCGAACAGGTCATCCAAGCTCGTCGGCTGCATCGAGCGCCTTCCTGAGTGCGTTGGCCATGCGGAACGGGAGCCGGACAATGTCCTCGTGCTCGGGGATACCAGGGGTGTGGTTCGGTGCCGGCGTCGCGGTCACCTGGGCGCGCAGATCGGCGTCGGCCTTCCAACCCTGAATCACGAATTCCTGCTTCTCCTGGTCCAGCCAGATGGTGGGCGAGTCGCCGGTCTCCGTGGCCGGGTCGATTGCGATGAACTGTAACCTCATGGTCCCCTCCTGCATCAACGTCGCTGATCGGTCCTGGACACCGTCGTGCGCGAGCCGACGCAACGTCAAGAGCGTGCGAGTGCGCCAAAGGTAATCGCCATGCCACGCCACCGGAGCTTCCCACCCTCAAGATCGATTACGCGACATCCCTGGGAAGGCGCGCCTCAGCGCGGGCTCCCGCACCCGAAAGCGACAAAGACAGTCTTTCCTAGAGCGGTCCGCCGGGCCGACAGGCAGCCGGAAAACAGGCAGCTGAGCAAGCTCAGCCCACGGCCGCGCTCACCCATCGGCCCCGTTACCCAGTCCGCCAGGCCGGTCCTCCCGGGTTGGTCGCCGGGCGGCCACAGAGCTGACGGCGGAAACTCTCGGCTGCCGTCGTCGCACTCGAGGACATGCTCGGTGCCGTTGCTCACCAACCTGAGCGCATAGGGGCCGGCCGCGTGCTCGGTGGCATTGGCTACGAGTTCGGATGCGGCCAGGAGCACGTTGTCCACGAGATCGTCATCGAGGTCCAGCCGAAGCAGCTCTGGGCGCAACATCAAGCGTGCAAGGCGGGTCGGATGTTCGGTCTCGGTGCTCCATTGCAGGACGGTCACACACGCGGCACCCGGCTGTGCGTTCACGCCGCGCTCCAGACGACCGAGCGACTCGTGCGTCGGCCTTGGCGTCGGTGACGTCCGCCACCGGGGCGAAGGTACGCGCGCGTGTCGTGTGCGACGAGCCTGAGGTTAAACGGACTGAGCGGCAACATCTCGAGCATGATGAGCAGGACAAACATGAACACCTCGGACCTCCGGACCAGGCTGGGCGGAGCACCACGACACCCTGACCAGCGCAATAAGGGCCAGGGGTCTCTCGAAGAGACTTCCGCGAGCATCGAGGCGGCATCCCGAAACGTCGGACGCGACGAAGGGCTCGCGGTGCTGAAGTGGCGGTGGCCTGTCGTCGTGGTTGCGGCGGGCGCGAGCGCCGCCATGTTGGGCGAGCGGCTTCCAGCGCCGACCGATGCTCCGGCCTACTGGTTCGTTCTGGTGGTGGTTGGGCCAGTTCTCTGCGTGCTCGACGTGGTGCTGCTGCGTCTGCCAGATGCGATTGTTCTGCCTGCGACGCCGGTTGCCCTGGCACTCATCGCCGCATCAGCGCCTGCCCACGGAAATCCAGCTGTGATTGCCCGTGCGCTCGCTGCTGGCGTGGTGTCCGGGGCGGTTCTGGCCAGTCTCTCGATTGTTTCGCGAGGCGGCCTAGGTTGGGGCGATGTGAAGGTCAGCGCCGGACTTCTCGGTCCTTTGCTTGGCTCCGTCAGTTGGGGGGCGCTTGCTGAAGCCGCGCTGCTCGCCTTCGGGGGCGCAGCGGTTGCCGGCCGCGTGCCTCTCCGCCGCAGCGAAGGGGTTCGACGCGTGCCGCTCGGGCCGTTCCTGTTCGGGGCGACGCTGGTGGTCGCACTCGTCAACCCGCTCCGGTGATTTCACGTGGAAGTTCCCTGAAACGAGCGTTAATTCAGTCGTACTCGTACCACTCAGGAGTGACTTGCGTGTACGCCGGGAAACATCGGGGGCATCCTGGCATCTCTGCTCGTAACAGACAGTCGCAAACGGAGCGCGGACGGGATCCGCGTGCCTGGGGAGGTGTACTCCGATGAAGCTAAAGCTCAGGCAGCGGGTGTTGTTTTCTGCACTGGTCACGGCATCGGCCACGGCACTGCTAGGTGGATGCACCACGTCATCGCAGCCAGGCACCGCCAGTGACGCTGCGTCAACCAGCAAGACTGGGCTGACCTCACCTGGCGCCATTTCTTCCCCGTCATCTGCTGGTGTCGGACTTCCGTCGCCCTGGGCCTCGGACAAGGGATCGCCCGCACAGCGGGCTGCAGCGCAGGGGGCTCTCGTCGCCTACCAAGGGATGTGGAACGACCTGGTCCGGCTCGGCGCGACGTCGGACTGGAAGAACCCAGAAATGGGCCGGTACATGACGGGGGGCGTGCTCTCCAGCTGGTCCACTTCCCTGGCGAAGAACAAGCGCGACGGACTGGTACTTCGTGGCTCGACGAAAGACATGCCACGAGTTGTCTCCGTGTCACCTGCCGGCCAGCCGACGCGGGTTGAGATCGCGGACTGCGTCAGCGACAGCAACTGGCTGCAATACGTCGCGACGACAGGCAAGGTGGCCAACGCCACCCCCGGTGGATGGCGACGTAGTGAGGCCGTTGTCTCGTACGACACAGACTGGGAACGCTGGTTGGTCAGCCAGCAGGTGATTGGCGAGGTCGGCTCTTGCTGAGACGTACAAGCGTCGTCCTGGCATCGACTGCACTGGCCAGCTCACTGGCGGTGTCAGCCGTCGCCGACGGAGGGATGCAGGGCAAGGCCACGGCGGCATGCCAAGGTAGCCGCTGCGCCGTCGAAGCGGTCAGTGGCACCTCACAGGGTTCCGCTCATGGCTCGGTGGAACATGCAGCCTCCCGACCACCCTGCACCTACGTATCCGCAAGCGAGATCACGACGGCGGACGACGGGTCGAGGGGGCAGTGGTACCGCCTCGACTGCGGGAAGGGTTTCGACCAGGGTCAGTTCGGCGGTCCCGCCCTGCCCCTGTGGGCAGCGGCAGGCCAGCCAGCCCCTGCCGTGAGCCCGGTGACCGTGGCGCAACAGGCGGAGAGCAAACTGGTGCTGCCTTCTCCGGTGGTGTCGTTCAGTCCGGCCGGCTTCCAGGTGGTGCGGGTTCCGACGTGGATGTGGATCATCCCTGGCCGGTGGCGTCCCGTCACGGCTACCGCGCAGGTCCCGGGGGTGAGCGTGACCGCGACGGCCACGCCCTCGTCCGTGCAGTGGGCTCTGGGCGACGGGACGCAGCTGACCTGCGCCGGGCCTGGCACACCCTGGCGGCCAGGTGGCGATCCTGCTGCATCGTCGCCGGACTGCGGGCACCTCTTCGAGCGCCCCTCGGCCGATCAGCCCGGCGGCACCTACGCCGTGACCGTCCGGATGCACTGGCGCGTGGACTGGGCCGGCGGCGGCCAGCATGGCGTGTTCCCTGATCTGGCGTCCACGAGCACAGTCTCGGTCCGGGTGGAGGAGGTCCACTCCTTGGTGACCAGCAACCAGACGCGCTGACTGAGCCGCTCAGCTCCTCCACTTCATTTTCTTCTTCCTTGTACCGAGCCGGGAGGTTGGTATGCGCCTTGTGGCGCAGCGGCAGAAGCCGCAGTTTGAAAGCGATGACTGGGTGCTCCAGGCCGCGAGCGGGCTTGAGCAGGCCGGGCAGGAGCGGCGGCGTTCGCTGCTGCGCGCAGCGGCCGGGGTCGCGACGGTCGTCGTGGCAGCCGGAGCCGGGCTGGCATTGTGGTCGGCGACGCAGCAGCGCACCGAGGTGCTCGCCCTGGCGCATCCGGTCGCATTCGGGCAGGTGATCGGTCCAGCGGACGTGCGGGTCGTGGACGCCTCCTCGCTCCCAGGAATCCCGGCGCTTACGGCATCGCAGACGGGGCTGGTGGTGGGTCACCGGGCGGCGGCGTCGTTGCCGGCGGGGACGCTGTTGACGGCGGCGTTGGTCAACTCCTCCGCGCTGACGGCGGGGCAGGACGGCGTGTCGCTGGTGGTCAAGGAGGGTCACTGCCCGGCCTTGACTGTGGGTGACTTGGTCCGGATCGAGGACACCGGCAGCAGTTCCCCATCATCCGGTTCGGCGTCCGGTCCGGAGGGTCAGGCGGTGACGGCTTCGGTGCTGTCGGTCCAGCCTGCCGCGGACACGGCGAGCGGGGCGGGATCGGTCGTGCTGACGGTCTCCGTGGGTGACGCGGACGCGCTGCGGCTGGCGTCGATGGCAGCTCCGGCGGTGGTGCTGACCGGTGCTGCCTCGGGAGCCGCACAGTGAGCCCGGACGTGCGGCGGATCGTCGCGTTCGGCGCGGTGACCGGGGCGCCGGGGGTCACGACGGTGGTCGGCGCGACGTCGGCCGCTTGGCGGTCGGGGGCGGGGCGGCCGCTGGTGTGGGAGGCGGATCCGGCCGGCGGAGTGCTGCAGCAGGTGATCAATCCCGGTGGTGAGGCCGGGCTGGTGACGGTCGCGGGCGTCGCGCGGCGGGAGGGCCTGGTCCACGGCAAGGTGCTGGAGTACGCCGGCCAACTGGTGGGCGGCGTGCCCGTGGTCACGGCGCCGCTGCATCCTGGGCAGGCGAAGGCGGCCCTGGAGGAGCTGGCCCCGCTGTGGGAGACCGCGGAGACCGGGCCGGTGCCGTGGTTGGTTGATATCGGCCGGATCGACCCGTCCGTGCCGTTGCCCCACGGGGTGTGGGGGTGCGGCGACGCCCTGGTCCTGGTCACGCGAGGCGATCGGCACGCGCTGCTGTACGGGGCCCTGATCGCGAGGAGGGCAGCCGAGCGCGGGCTGCCTGTGGTGGTGGCTCTGGTGGGCGACTGTCCGGAGAGCGATCGGGAGATCCTGCGCGCGCTCGGAACGGCCGGCGTGGTCCGTCTGCCGTGGGATCCGTTCACGGCCGCCGTGCTCCGGGGCCAGTGGGCCGGCGGCCTGCCGACACGCCGTGCCCTGTTGGGCGGACGGCTCGCAGGACGGTCCCGGCGACAGGATTATCCGCTCGTCGCGGCAGCATCGGGTCTGGTCCGGCAGCTGGAACGCCTGCTCGGCACCGCCGAGGCTGAGACGCCCGCAGCGCTGACGGCCGGGCCGCTTGCTCTGCGGGGCAGCTCGTGACCGTGACGGACGAGACGGTCAGGACTCTCGCGAACGAGTTCCGCACCCGGATCGGCCGCCAGCTCGTGGCCGCGGAGCAGCAGGCCGGGTCGCGCGGCCTGACCTCGGAAGCCCGGTGGGCGCTGGCCGAGCAACTGCTGCAGCAGGAGCTGCGGCAGGACGCGGTCGCACGACTTCGGCGAGCCGAGTCGCCACTGGACGAGGAAGCGGAGACCAGGGTCTGCGACGAGGTCCGCGCGGGCATGACCGTGCTGGGCAGCATCGGCGACCTGCTCGCGGATGACCGGGTGGAGGACATCCTCGTCAACGACCTGGATCACGTCTTCGTCCACTACGCCGGAGGCCGTCGCGAACGCTTACCTCGCCAAGTCGCCGACTCCGTTGAGGCGCTGACGGAGATGGTGCGGCAGGTCGCGGTGTCGTGCGGCGCCGAGGAGCGGCGGTTCGACCGCGCCAGTCCGTTCCTGTCGGCGCAGTTGCCGGACGGATCCCGGCTGTTCGCCGCCTTCGACGCGCACGGGACCCCGACGCTGTCGATCCGCAGGCACCGGCTGCGCACGGCCACGCTGGACGATCTCGTGGGCCCGGGCATGCTCAGCCGCGAACTCAGCGAGGAGCTGCGGCTGATGGTCCGCGCCCGGCTGAGCATCCTGTTCGCCGGCGGTCCGGGGGTGGGCAAGACCACGGTCATGTCCGCCTGCCTGAACGAGACTGACCCGAGCGAGCGGATCATCACGATCGAGGACACCCTGGAGCTGAACCTGCACCGCAACGGCCGCCACCGCAACGTGGTCCCGTTGCAGGCCAGGGAGGCGAACCTGGAGGGCGTCGGCGAGATCACGCAAGCGGAGCTGGTGCGCTGGTCGCTGCGGATGAGCCCGGACCGGGTCATCGTCGGCGAATGCCGCGGACCCGAGGTGGTCGCGATGCTGAACGCGTTCTCCGTCGGCAACGAGGGTTCGATGTCCTCGATCCACGCGGCGACATCACGGGGAGCGTTCATGAAGCTGGCCGCCTACGCGGCGCAGGGGCCGGAGAAGCTGACCGTCGAGGCCACCAACCAGCTGATCGCCTCGTCTCTGCACGTCGTGGTGCAGCTGTCGCGAGCGACGGACGGCAGGCGGGTTGTGTCCTCGGTGCGGGAGATCATCGACGCCGACGGCGTGCAGATCATCTCCAACGAGCTGTGGGAACCGGGCCCGGACCGGCGCGCCCGCCGCGCCGCCCCGCCCTCCCCGCACTTGCGCGAACTCCTCGGCCAGCTGCAGCCCAGCTACAGCCGCTGACCCGGTACTGACCAACACCAAAGAAGGAACGACGACTTCGATGACGATGTCCTCCTGGGACACTTTCGCCTCCGCAGGCTGTGGTGCGCTGCTGGGCGTGGGCGTGGTCACTGTGTACTGCGGTGTGGCCGGCATTCGCGTGTCGAGCCTGTATCCACGACAAGCTGTGGAGTGGGCTCGTCGGCGCAGCCCCGCCGTGACGAAACGCTCGGTGGGCCCGCGGATCCTCGGGATTGCGGCCGCCGGGTGCGGCGTACTGGCTGTGTCGGGATGGCCGGTCCTTGGGCTGGTCGCGGCGTGGGCCGCGTGGGCGTTGCCCGGCCTGCTCGGTCCGGATCGGGAGCACCAGCAGCGCCTGGCGCAGGTCGAGGCCGTAGCCGGTTGGACGGAGCAGCTGCGGGACACCCTCTCCGCCGCTGCGGGGCTGTCGCAGGCGATCCGCGCCACCGGTCCCCTGGCCCCGGCGGCGATCCGCCCACAAGTAGCCTCCCTGGTGGAGCGTATGGACGGCGGCATGCCGCTGGCGAGCGCCTTGCGCGTGTTCGCCGATGAGCTCGCCGACCCTCTGGCCGACCTGGTCGTGGTGGCGCTGTTGACGGCGTCGCGCCGGCAGTCCGGTCGGCTCACCGAGCTGCTCGCGGCACTCGCCGACACCACCCGCGAGCAGGCCCGTGCACGGATCCGGGTGCACACGTCGCAGGCGCGGGTCCGCACCGCGCAACGGTTGATCACTGGGGTCTCCCTGGGCATGCCGGTCGCGCTGATGCTGCTGGACGCGTCGTTCATGTCTCCCTTCGGCACTGCGGCGGGCCAGCTGGTCCTGCTGTGGATCGCGCTGGTCTTCGCCGCAGGGTTCGCGATGATCCGGCGCCTGGCTCGGTTCCGCGAAGGCCCGCGTCTGCTGAACTCGCGCCCAGGCCTGCTGGCCCCGTCCTCGGGTGGTGCGTGATGACGCTGCTCGTTCTCTTTCTGTCCGCGGCCGTCGGAGGCGGTGTCTGGACCGCGGTGACCGCTCTGCGTCCGCAGCGCGTTCGGCTCGCGGTCGAGGTCGCCCGCCTCACCACGCCAGCACCCGCCGCGCCCAGCAGTGAAGCCACGGTGGCGTCTCCCCAGGTCATGGGAATCGCGGAGGGCTGGGCCGGACGGCTCGGCTCCAGACTAGCTCCTGCCCTCTCGGCCTGCGGGCTGCCGGGACCGAAGGTGCGCGCCGACCTTGCCGCGCTCGGCAAGCCGGCAGAGCGGCATCTGGCGGAGAAGGCCCTGGCCGCGCTGCTCGGGCTCGTCACCCCGTGGCCGCTGTGCCTCGCGATCAGCGTCCTCGGCATCCAACCGGGCTGGACGGCACCTGCGGGGCTTGCCGTGCTGCTCGGAGCCGCAGGCTTCCTCGCCCCTGACCTCGCGCTGCGCTCCACCGCAGCCGAGTGGCGTCACACCGTCCGCCACGCTCTGTCGGCCTGGTTGGACATGACGGGCGTCGCACTGTCCGGAGGCGCGGGTGTGGAGCAGGCTCTGCGGGACGCCGCGATGGAGGGCGAAGGTGAGGCCTTCGACGCTTTCCGTCTGGTTCTGCGCGCGGCGGAGATCACGCGTACCCCGCCCTGGGACCGGCTCCGCGACCTCGGCCTGCGTCTCGGTGTCACCGATCTGGACGAGCTCGCCTGCTCGATCGCGCTCGCCGGTGGTGAGGGGGCCCGTGTCCGCAACACCCTCATGGCCAAGGCGTCCTCGCTTCGCGCGCACCTGCTCGCGGACGCCGAAGCGGCGGTCTCCTCCGCGACTGAGCGGATGGCCATCCCGGTCGCCCTCATGATGACCGGCTTCCTCGGCATCCTCGCCTATCCCTCATTGGCCAATGCCATGCAGTCGCTGTGAGCCCGGACTCCCTTCCCCGCCCACCACGTTCGAAGAATCAGGACCGTCATGCACCATGAACTCGCCTGCCTCACCGCCCGCCTCCGCGTGCTCGCTGCCCGTCTCAGGGATCTCGGCGACGACGGCTACAGCACCGAGGCCGTCATCGTGACCGCCTTGCTGGTCATCCTCGCCATCACTGTCATCGGCGTGATCAGCGCGAAGGTCATCGCCAAGGTCAACAGCATCAACCTGTAACCCGGCGAACCGAGGAACCCCCGTGATCAAGCACACTCGCCTCGGCGAACAGTCGCTACGCCGGCCACAGGTCCGCCGCGACAAGCAAGTGACGGACGAGGGCTCGGCGACGGTCGAGACCGCGCTCGCGATGGTCCTGCTGATGCTGCTGCTCATGGGCATCGTGCAATTTGCCCTCCTGGAACACGCATCGCACATCGCCAAGGCCGCCGCCGCGAACGCGCTCGCCCAGGCCCAAACCGAGACAGGCACGGCGGCAGACGGCCACAGCGCGGGAGCACAAGCGCTTACCCAACTCGGGGGCGACGTACTGCAGAACGCGCGACTGACGGTGATCCGGACACCGGACCAGGTGACCTCCGTGGTCCAGGGCCAAGTCCTGAGCGTCTTCCCGGGACTGCACTTGCCCGTGACCGCACACGCCGCCGGTCCCGTCGAACGCGTCGCGCCGCTGGCCTCGGCACCGTGACCTCCGCTGTCGAATCAACCGTCCCCCTTCGAGGATCTGCCGTGCTCAAGCACCGACCAGCCTCCGTCGGCATGCGTGACCGCGGCTCCGCCAGCGTCGAGGTCGTCCTGGTCGCGCCGGTCATGCTGTTGCTCCTGCTCTGCGCCGTCGCGCTGGGGCGGTTGGTCAACGCCCGACTGGACGTGGACTCCGCCGCTCAGCAGGCGGCAAGAGCGGCATCCCTGCTGCGGCTGCCGGGGAAAGCACAGCAGGTCGCCGACCAGACCGCGCGTACCGCTCTCGCCGAGACCGGCCGGGCATGCCAGGGTTTCGACGTCACGGCCGACACGAGCCACTTCACGGCAGGCGGCAGTGTGACGGTCACGGTCGCCTGCACCACCGAGCTGTCCGACCTCGGGATTCCGCTGCCGGGCAGTCATGTGTCTCGTTCGACGGCTTCGGTGCCCGTCGACTCCTACGAGTACGTAGCGGACGGGAGGCATTAGGTGAGGCGCAGGTTCGTACCGCCGCGGCGACGCCGGCGTGAGTCGGGCGGGGCGGTGGCAGATGAGGGTTCGGTGACCGCGTTCACCGTCGTCGTGCTGATCGGCCTGTTGCTGTTTCTTGGCATCACGGTCGACCTCGGCCAGGCGCTGGCCACGAAGGTACAGGCGCTGGGGGAAGCCCAGGATGCCGCCCGCGCCGGTGCCCAGGCCCTGGACCTCAGCGCTCTGCGCTCCAGCGGGACCGTGCGGCTGCGCCCCGACGCCGCAGCCCAGGATGCCCGCGCCTACCTCTACCGGGTCGGCGTCCCCGGCATCGTCACCGTCGGCACGGACACCGTCTCGGTCTCCGTCACCCGAACCGTTCCCACCCACTTGCTGACCCTGATCGGCATCACCAGCCTCACCGTCCATGCCGGCACGACAGCGCACGCGAAACAGAGCGGACCGTGAACCAGCCGACCCGCCGCCCCCAACGCCAACCGGTCCGCCACGGTGGACGCCTGCCCTCAGCGCGGTCCGCGGCTGTCCAGGCGTTCTTCGTCGCCGGCCTGCTGACGGCCTTGCCGTGCCTTCTCATCGGCACGCCGCAGCTGTCCGCCGCGCTCTGGAATCATGTGCCCAGCCCGTCTGAGGTCATCGCCACGGCGGAGCAGCCGGTCGACGACCGGCTGCTGTTCGCCGTGCTCGCGCTCGCCGGATGGATCACCTGGGCTGTGCTGGCCACGAGCGTCCTGCTTGAAGTGTTCTGGGCGCTGCGCCACCTTTCCGCGCTACGAGGCTCGACGGGCATCGCGCTCATCACGGCCCGTCGCACGCTCGGGTCGCTGCTGATCGGCGGGATCCTCATCACCCTGCTGACCACCACGCGCATGCCGGCAATGGACGCGTCGGCCCAAGGCAGCCAGGTCAGCCTTGCGCCGACTGCTGCCACGGCGCCGCTGTCCCCCGCGCGGGACGCCACGAGCCCTGACACGGTGAACGTGAGGCCGGGTGACACACTCTGGCACCTGGCTCAGTCACACTTGGGTGACCCCCTGCGCTGGCCGGAGATCTACGCGCTTAATCAGCACAACACCGAGACAGATGGCCGCACGTTCCAGGACCCGAACCTCATCTACCCAGGGTGGAGTCTCCAGCTCCCCGCCCAGCACGATGCCGCCTCTCACCCCACGCCCCGGCCTTCCATCCCGTCAGAACCCGGCAGCTCCCACACCCAGGACGCGAATGCGACGGGTGCGGCCGCGCAGCCGCCAGGCCCATCCGCGTCCGCGCACGCAGTCGGCCAGCGCGCCGCGGGCGTGCGGCTGCCGCGCGACGCCGGATACCTGTCCCTCGCCCTGGCCGCCGCCCTCGGCGTGACCGCGCTGCAGGTGATGCGCCGCCGTCCCGTCCACAGGCCCGCCGGAGTGCCTGTGCCCACTCTCAAAGAGGTCCAGCAGCGCCCCGAGCACCATCCTCTGCTCGCCGATCTGCGCACCCTCCAAGGCCAGGGCCCACTCACACCCGAAGGCGAGGCCGAACCAGGCCTGCCCATCGCGGACCAGTCCGGGAAGCTGCTCACCCTGGACGAGCTGCTGAACACCCAGCCGCTGCACGCCCTCACCCTGACCGGGCCCGGCGCCGAGGACGCGGTCCGAGCACTTCTCCTCCAAGTCCTCGTCGTGCCTGAGCAGTCCGGTGCGCGCGTCATCACCACCGTCGACGACCTCCAGCGACTTGCCGGACTCCGCGCTGCTCCCGAGACCTTGCCGGGGCACGTCCACGCCGCGCAGGACATCGGCATCGCACTGGGGCGCGTCGAAGAGATCCTGCTGGGCCGCATCCGGGACCACGAGGTGCTGCCGGCCGACGAACCGCTCCCGCCCACCTATCTGATCACCAGCCAGGTTCCGCCCGCTCAGCACCGCCGGCTGCTCGCCATGCTGGAAGTAGGCGCCGAAGTGGGTATGTCCGCCGTCCTGCTCCACTGCGCGATCGGCGAAGCCGTCACCGTCGAGGTTCACCACGACGGCACCGCACGCCTGCACGGCGGCGACCCGACCGGCCTGCGCTTCTTCCATCTGCGCGTCGAAGACGCCCACGTGGTGACGCGACTCCTGCACGATGCCCGAGAGATCTCCGAGGAATCGGGCGCCGGAACCCCGGACAAGTCAGACCCGGAACCGGAATCAATCATCTCGCCACCGGGCAGGGAAAGCGAAGCAATTGCTGTGCCCGATGGGCAGGGCGTTGGGGTCAGGGAAAGCGCTTCAGCGGAGACCTCGACGAACGAAGACACGCCGAATTCCGCCGGAGACGACCGGAGAATTCTCTCGCCCAGCGTGCCTATCGTCACGGCACCGGAAAGCAGCCGACCCTCCGCTCAACCGAAAACCGCCTGCCAGGTCCTTGAGCCGCCCGGACCCGCCGGCACGCCGGTCGCGGTCAGGCTGTTCGGCACGTTCAGCGTGACCGTCCACGGCGAAGTCCACCCGGGTCTGTCACGCGGCAAGATCGGCGAAATCCTCGCTTACCTCGCCGTCCACGACGAAGGAGTCCTGGGCGAGAACATCTGGCAGGACCTGTGGCCGGAGCGCGACTCGACCAGCGCCAAGGAGACCTTCCACCGGACCTCCAGCAACGCGCGCAACCGTCTGCGCGAAGCCCTCGGCGCCGGCCCGGGTGCCCAGCTGATCCTCAGCGACGGAAACGGCCGCTGGCGCCTGGACGCACGTCACTTCGCCACCGACCTCGCCGATTTCCACCAGGCCCTGCGCGGGGCGAACACGGCCACTGACCGCGAGCAGCGTCGCCGGGCACGCGAGGAGGCCGTACGCCTGTACAAGGGGGAGCTGTGCGCGGGCGGCACCTTCGGCTGGATCGACGCCCACCGCGAGCACGCGCGCATCCAGGCTGTCGCCGTACACGCGGAACTGGCCCGAACCGCGGAGGGCATCGACCAGGCCCTCAGCCACCTCCAGCAGGCCATCACCATCGCACCCACGGATGAGGCCCTCTACCTGGAGCAAGCGCAACTCCACATGCGCACCGGCAACGTCGCCGCGGTCAGGCGCGCCAAGGATCTCCTGGCGCAGGCGCTGAAGGCGATCGACACGAACCCGACGCCGGCGACCAGCCGCGCCTTCGAGGACCTCCTGCGCTCGCGCCCCCCGGCGCCCAGCGCCTCGGCACGGCAGCGCTCCTCCGGCTGAACCGAATCCGCGAGCGGCCAAGTCCCACACCCCGTCCGATCATCCCCGTCCACCATGGGTATCCCCGACCCCGTCCAATCACAGACGGGATACCCCCCAGAGGCGAAAAACTGCAGGCCACTGGCCAAGCCTCCGGCCTCGGAGGCACCCCGACTCCATACCCGGGGAGCCTATAACCCCCGGTCTTCGCGCGTGGCGGCCCGGCCGGCCCCCAACCGGTGTGCCTCTCCTCGCCTCACCGTGCTCCTTCCCGCTCCCGGGCAGCTCCCCCTCCCTCCTCCTGCTCCCGCGCTAGCCGGCGGCACGGCACCAGCCGGCCGGCGTGCCCGCGCCGGGCGCTTGCGCGCGATGTGGCGCGCCGGGGGCGTCCGGCCTGCCGCGCGCGCCCCTTGTCCGCACTGCGGGCGGTACCGCCTGTGATCGCGTCGCAAGCCGGGGCTCCTGCGACGCTTCGCATCGTCCGCCCGGAATTACTCGACGTAAAGCGTCGTGAATTCGCGAGAATTCCAGCATTTCCCAGCCCTATTCCGGCTCGACTTGTCGCCCGAGGTCGAGCTACCTTCGAAATGTGCCCGGGAGGACCGGGCGGCGGCAAAGAGAAATAATCGCCGCGAATTCCCCAGGAGAATTCCGCCCGGGGAGAGGTGCGCCCTAAACCGGACTCGAAAGATGGAGACGGAAATGAGCCCTGTAAACCGCGACGCAGGTATGCGCCTGGCGCGCCGTGACGACCCCGTCGTCCACATCTGCAGGCACGAGTTCACCGGCACCACCGCCCACGGCCACGACCCGTTGGTGAGCCTCCTGCTGGAGCGCGCGGGGTTCATCCCCCAGCACTTCTTCAACGCGCCCTCCTACCGCCTGCCCTACGACCTCGGCGAGGCGACGCAGGAGCGCATGGCCACCGACGCCGCCCGGATGCTGCGCGCCTGCCACATCGACGTCCGCATCGCCCCGGACCTGGACCGGGACGCCCCTGCCGACCAGCGCGCGACCTGGGCCCCCTGCCCGGTCCACCCCGACCTGCCGCGCCCGACCGCCTGACCCGCCACCAGAGGAGCCACCTCATGAACACCACCAACACCACACCCGACGCCCACCACCCCGAGCCCGCCCTCGACCTCGCGCTGGCGATGGTCACCCCGCGCTACCTGGCCGGGCCCGGCGACCCCAACACCGCACTCGACGCCTTCGACTGCCCGAGCTGGTCCTGGTTCGACGACGACACCGGCAACTGCCACACCTTCTCCCCCTGCCAGCGCCTGTACGCCGGTTTCCTGCCCGAGTCGGGTCGCCTCGCCGAGCGAACGGTCTGGCGCGCCTGGGCCCGGCACAGCCGCCACGACCCCGTGGAGTGGGCTTTCCGCGCGGACGACCACATCCCCGCCGAGCTGATCGCCGCACTCGGCCACGCGGTCGCCCACGACTGGCGCACCTCGCTCTCCGGCGACGGCGCGTCAGATCACCAGATCCCTGGGTTCCTGTCCGGGCCCGGCGACACCGACCCCGTGTGGCACACGGTGAGCGCCCACGGCTGGGTGGTGATCGGCGACGGCGAGGACGGGCGCGACGCCTTCGCCCCAGACGGCCAGGCCCGCCTGTCCTACCGGCCCCGCGCGGACCTGGAGCCCGGCCACCGCGCCTGGACCGCCACCGCACGCCCGGGCCTGGACGGACACGCCATCTGGACCGCCCACTTCACCGCGCGGACCCCCACCCACTACCTCACGGCATTCGCCGACGCCTTCTCCCACCCGGACGGCCTGCTCCGCGAACCCGACCAGACAGGCCGCCACCTGCGCCAGCGCCTCGCCCGCCGCACCTGACCACCCCTCACCCACACGGGGCCGCCCGCCCGGGCGGCCCACCCCCACCCGCTCCTCGCTCGTGAAAGGCACCGCCTGGCCATGACCAACCCCACCCCGCCTGCCCCGCCTGCCCCGACCACCCCGAAGGCCCGCCCCGGACAACTGCGCGCCGACGTCGCCCGCCTCCTCGACCAGCACAACGGACCCGGCCTGACCGTCACCGAGATCGCCAAGCAGCTCGGGCACTCCGGCGGCGCGGTCGGCAACGCCTGCCAGGCCCTCGCCAGCCGAGGCCAAGCCACCCTAACCAGCACCCGCCCCCGCCGCTACAAGGCCACCCCCACCACCCACACCGCAGCCACCCGCATCCCCACCCAGACGCCACCGCCCGGCACCAGCCCCGCCGCGCCCACGCAACCGTCCACGCCCACACCGCCAGCGGCCCCTCCCACGGCGGCACCTGCCAGGCCCGCGCCAGTCCTGCGCCCCAACGGCCAGCACTACCACCCCCGCGCGCTCGCCGGACTCCCCGACGTCGAAGCCCTGCGCAAGCTCCGCGCCGCCAGCGTGCCGGTCCTGCTCTACGGGCCGCCCGGCACCGGCAAGACCAGCCTCATCGAGGCCACCTTCGACGACCTGATCACCCTCGCGGGCGACGGCGACACCACCGTCGCCGACCTGATCGGCGAATACACCCAGGACGACCACGGCGGCTACCAGTTCCAGTACGGGCCACTGGTGACCGCCATGACTGAGGGCCGCGCCCTGCTCATCGACGACGCCACCCTCATCTCCCCCAAGGTCCTGGCGGCCCTCTACCCCGCGATGGACGGCCGCCGCCAGATCCAGGTCAAAGCCCACAAGGGCGAGACCGTCACCGCAGCGGATGGCTTCTACGTGATCGCTGGCCACAACCCGGGCGTCCACGGCGCGGTCCTGACCGAGGCCCTCGCCTCCCGCTTCAGCGTCCAGATCCAGGTCGGCTCCGACTACGACCTCGCCCGTGCCCTGAAGATCGACTCCCGCGCCGTACGGATCGCCCGCAACCTCGCCACCCGCCAACAAGCAGGCGACCTCGGCTGGGCACCCCAACTCCGCGAATTGATCGCCTTCCAGAAGATCTCCGACGTCCTCGGCCCCGACGCCGCCTTCGCCAACCTCGTCGGCATCGCCCCCCTGGAAGACCGCGACCTCATCGCCGAGATCGTCACCAAAGCCATCGGACGCCCCGTCACCGCTCTCACCCTCGGCACCCAACTCTGACCCTCCCACCACCCCATCACCACCTCTCTGAAGGAGCCCCTGCCGCCATGACCAGCAGCCACCGGCACGTCCATCCCAGCCCACCCGCACACCTCGCCGTCGACGGCGATCTCTCCCGCTGGGATGACGACGGCGGCTCCCCACCGCCCGCCTCCCGCCGCACCGCGAACCTGGACGCCCACTGGCTGCGGATCTCCGCCGCCCTCACCGCCCGCCTGCCCGAGCTCGCCGGACGCGACGACGTCATCGTCACCTGCGAAGACGGCACCCGCTCCGGGGCCCCCGCCGCCTTCTATCCCACCCTCGCGGCCCTCGAAATCGACACCAGCGTCTTCAAGCCCCTCCACCCCGCTCGGATCCGCCCCGAACAGGTCGGCGAAGAAGACTGCTACCCCGTCGCGTGGGGCGCGCTGGTCCACGAGGCCGCCCACGCCGCCCACTCCCGCTGGACCACCCCACGCCCGCTCCTCGGCACCGAACTCGACGAAGCCGCGCAGCTCCTGGAGGAGTCCCGCGCCGAACGCGCCCACCTCGCGCGGCGGCCAACCGACCGCCGCTACCTACGCGCGACCGTCCGCACACTGATCCTGGATGACCTCACCGCCGACACCCCCACCACCGTCTGGCACACCGCCCAAGCCGCCGCGCTGATCCTCGCAAGGCGCGACGCCGGAATCCTCGACCCCGACGAAACCCAGCCTCTCGCCCAGCTCGCCGAGCAGATCCTCGGCTCCGACCTCCTGACGGAGCTCACCCGGATCTGGCAGGCCGTCCACGCCACCGCCGACGCCGACGCGGACACGATGCTCGACCACGCCCGCGCCTGGTGCGACGCCCTGAACAACGCGCCCACCGCCCCGCCGCCCACCGGCGACCCGGGCGGCTCCGCCGCCGGTCGGGGCGCGCTGGCCCGGGCCGTCGACCAGGTCACCGGCGCGGTCGCCGCCAACCAGCGGGCGCAGGCCGCCGCCGAACACGCCGTGCGGGCAGCGAGCGCCGCCCGCGCGGCGGCCAGGACCGAGCAGGCAGGTCGGCAGCGCGCCGCTACTGCGACCGCCAAGGCCGTCTTCGCGCCCGGAGCCCGCCCCCACCTGCCCGCCAGCGCGGCAGGCGGCGGCTTCCGGGCCCGCTCCCCCATCACCGGCAGCAGGCCGCCGACCAGCGCCGAGCAGCGGGCCGCCGCCACCCTCGCCCGGGCGCTGCGGCAGGCGGCCTACCGGGCCCGCACCGACAGCGTCACCACCAGCGCGGCACCACCCGGACGTTTGAACATGCGCGCCGCCCTCGCCCGCGACGCCCAACGCGCCGCAGGAGCCACCCCCACCGCCCAGCCCTGGGTCAGCACGCAGCGCCGCCACACCCCCAACCCGCCGCTGCGCGTCGGCATCGCCGTCGACGTGTCCGGGTCCATGAGCGCCGCCACCGCCCCGATCGCCTCCGCCACCTGGATCCTCGCCAAGGCCACCGCCCTGACGGACCCCGCCTCCCGCGCCGCCACCGTCGCCTACGACCTCGGCCTGACCGCCGTCACCGCACCCGGCCGCACCCCTGCCCACGTCACCGAGTTCCGGGCCACCGGCGCGGGTCACAGCCTGGCCGAAGCCATCGACGCCCTCACCGCCGGCCTCGACCTCACCCGGCCAGGCGCGGCACGGCTCCTCGTGATCGTCTCCGACGCCCGCTACTTCCCCGACGAGACCGACCGCGCCGCCCAACGCATGAAGCACCTGGGTGCGGCTGGCTGCGCCCTACTGTGGATCACCTTCCACCAGCACACCACCCCACCCGCCGGAGCCACACTCCTCGAGCTCGCCGACCCCGCCCGCGCGGTCACCGCCATCGCCCGCGCCGTCACCACCACCATGGCCGCCGCACGCTGATATCGGCTGCGGGCAGACCGGTGGGACGGCCCGCAGCGAATCCGTCGAACCCTCGGCACCGGCCGCGCCGCTGATCGACTGATGCCTGCGCCGAAGGCGTCGATCGCCGACACGCACGCCAGGCCGCGAGGCCAGCCAGGAAGACGACGGCGACGAGCGGACCACGCAGCGGGCGTCATGGCCACCCGCGCGACCCAGGTCCGGCCCGACTCCGTCGGCCGCGCCGGTGGGCCGCCGCACGATCTGGTGAACGTCCGGTCCGACCAGTGACGGCCCGACGGCCGGATCGGTTGGACCGGCATGCGTTCCCGACTCGTCACCGCCGCCGTGACCGCCGCCCTGCTCCTGGCCATCGCCGACGGAGCCCGCGCCGCCGGCCCGCAGCAGGTCGATCTTGACGTGAGCACCGGTGACGGCACCACGGCCGGGCACGCGACGCTCTGGGTCAGCCGCGCTCTGCACGGAGGATTCGACGTCGAAGGTGACATTACGGATGCCTACAACAGCCGCGGCTGCGTCACGTTGTCGGCCGTCGAGCTGCACGCCGGCCTCACAACCGGTGGCGACGCCGTCGCCCGCGTCTGCCGGGCAGGTGAAACCGAGCATGTGAGCTTCCATACCGGACACCACGCCGTCGTCCTCAGTGTGATCGAGCCGTGGTGGGCACCCAACTGGGACAGTCGCACCGTCACCCTGCACGGCTGACCTGGAATCCGAGCAGCTGCGGAAGTGGGCACCACCGTAGCGTGCACCGGAGGGTCGGCACGGTCCGACGACACGGGCCGAAGGCCGGGTGGAGCCGACTCACCTGGCACCGCGTCAGTCCCTGGGGGCTGAGGCGATGCGGGCCTGTTCTTCGTCGACGATCCTTCGCGCCAGGCGGGTGTCGGTGGTGTCGAGTGCCTCGGGGCTGGTCTGGGCGGCGTTGCTGCGGCGCACGAAGGCGTCGAAGAGGTGCTGCTTGCGGTCCAGGAGATCGAGGAGGCGTTGGTCGACGCTGTTCGTGGTGAGCAGGCGGTGGACGCGGACACGGCGTGTTTGGCCCATGCGGTGGGCGCGGGCCACGGCCTGGGATTCGAGTGCGGGTTTGACCTGCGGTTCGCACAGGATCACGATGCTCGCGGCCTGCACGTTCAGGCCGACGCCACCGGCCTGGATCTGGGAAAGCAGCACCGCGGGGCCGGCGTGCGTGGTGAAGGCGTCGACCGTCTGCTGGCGTCCGGCCGTCCCGGTCGCACCGGACAGCGGCCCGAAGACGGCCGGTCCCGTACCGCTGTCGCCAAGGGCGTTGGCGGCGGTGGTGAGGACGTCGCGGTAGAAGGAGAACACCAGTACCTTCTCCCCCGCCGCCGCAGCCTCGGCGATGAGCTCGCACAGCCGACCCAGTTTCGCCGACTGGGCAGGGTGGGCGTAGGCGGCGCGGCGCATGGCCTGGAAGTTCCCCGCCAACACGGCCTCATGGTAGGCGGCGTGGTCGGCGGGGCTGAACTCGGTCCACTCGTCGGTGTGCACGGCCTCGGGGAGTTCGGTGAGGACGTCGGCCTGGTTGCGGCGCAGATAGGCGGGTGCGACCGCACGACGGAATGCCGCCGCGCCCGCCAGTTGATCGCTGGCCTGCAGACCCGCAGCCAGGTCGGGCTGGAGGCAGGAGAGCAGGTCGCGGAACTCGCCGACGCGGTTTTCCATGGGCGTGCCTGTCAGGAACAGCGCCCGCACACTGAGCTCGACCAGGGCCGTGACGTGTCGGGAGCGCTGAGCGTGTGGATTCTTGACGTAGTGGGCCTCGTCCACGACCGTCATCGCCACCGCCGGTGCGGCGGTGGACGGTGCGGCCGTTGGTGTCTCTCGGGTGGGTGCGGGTCCGGTGTCGCCAGTGAGGTGGTGCAGGGTCTCGAAGGTGGTCACGGCTACCCCGCCGTGCTCGCGCCAGGAGTCGTACGCGGTCCTGCGGTCGGGGCCGTGGAGGCGGAATGCCGTCAGGGTGGAGCGGGTCTCGATCTCGCGAAGCCAGTTGACCAGCACGCTCGCGGGGCACACCACGGCGAAGTGCTGTTCCCCGCTGGCGGCGAGGTGGGCCAGCGCGGCGATGGCCTGGACGGTCTTGCCGAGCCCCATTTCGTCGCCGAGGATCACCTTGCGGCGCGCGAGTGCGTAGCGGGCTCCGAAGGCCTGGTAGCCGCGCAGCGACACGGTCAACCTGCTCACGTCGAGCGGCTGGGCGCGGACCTGGGCGGCCAGGTCGCGGGGCAGGTGTCCCGCGGTCGAGGCCGCGTCGGCCGGCCCGGAGTCGGTGAGCTGGCCGAGGACGGTGTAGAACTCGGCGGGTCTGGTGACGAACACTCGCCAGGCCTCGTCGGTCGAGGTCGGGCGGCGCTGCAGGTCGGTGACCGCCCGGGCCAGCGCCACCGGCGCGCGGGTGCGGTTCGCGTCGTCGAGCAGCGCCTCCAGGGAGGCGAGCGCCTCGCGTGCCCCGGATCGGCGCTCCGCGCGGGTGAAGCACCAGCGGGTCCGGCTGTGCGCGGGAGCCGCCGCCGCCAGAAGTCGGTTCAGCGTCACTGTCAGCGCGGCTGCCTGTCCGTAGGCGGCGGGGAGCGACGGCCCGGCCTGGACGAACGGGTGGAGCGCGGTGATCAGGGCGCTCGCGGTGTCGGTGCGCCGGTCCGGGTCGATGCGCACGGCGGTGGCCTCGTGCGTCGCGCGGGCGAGCGCCCCTGCTGCCGCTTTCGCCCGGGCGGCGGTGGCACACCCGACGCCGGGCACACGCAACAGCTCCTCGGGTATGGCCTCGTGGACTCGCCTGACTGTGCCGAGGCCCGCCGTCTCCAGTGCTTTGACGCGGAGCCGCCCTCCGGTGATCTCGCTGAGCCTCGCGACGGGGATCTCGTCCAGCGCGGCGAGCACCCGCTGTTCCCGCAGCTGCCAGGCGCACGAGCGCACACGGTCCGCCGCTGCCCGCTGTTCGACGAGCACCTGCCCTGCCGCTTCCGCGAGTTGCTGCCCCCGCTCAGTGACGGTCTTGTGCCACCGGCCTTGCCCCACCTTGGCCTTCCCTCTCGCGCTGCCGCTGCCGCGGACCCGGCGCGTCGTCGTGCCAGCACCGTTGACCGACCTCTTCCGGTGGCCCGGGGTGGGCCGAGCGCGTCTGGCGCTTCGCCCCACCCCGGGGTCCGGGTGGTTCAGTCCTGCGTCGAGGCCGAGGTGGCTCGGTAGGTGCGGGGCTTGGCCGTCACCATCTCCGCCTCTCCCTGGTTGACGAGGGTCACCAGCGCGTTGGCTACGGCTCCGGAACTGCGCCCGAGCTGGCGGGCGATCCTGGTGGGCGAATGTGCCGCGCCCGGGCGATCGGCCAGGTAGCCGTGCACCAGGTTCCGAAGTCCGCCTTGGCCCAGTCGTCCCGTCGGCGGCTCCGCGCTCGGCTCCGGTGTCGGCTGCGGCTCGGTCTCGGTGGCCTCAACAGGACTGGCTTCGTCGGTGCCGCTGCTGGCCTGTTCCAGCTGCTGCTCCGGGCACGCCGGTTCGCTGTGCGACTGCGCGTCGGAGAAGGCCGTAGCGTCGTCGGGCGCAAGGGATGGCGCGGACGCGGTGGTCGCGTCGGTCTGGTCCGGAAGGTTGGTCGTCTCCGGGTCCGGCGAGGTGGCGGTGGTCTGCCAGTGGTCAGGCAGGCGGCGGTTGCCCTCGCTTCCACCCGGCGTGCGCCGGGCGAGGCCGTCCTGTTCCATCTGCTTGAGCAGCTTGCCGGTGGTGGACAGGCCCGCGCTGGCCGTTCGGGACAGCTCGGCGGCGGTGCTGCCGGGCGCGACGTGCAGGGCCGCGTAGATGCGGGCGGCGGCGGGGGTGAGGCCGTCGGGGGTGTCGGGGGCGGTGTTGCGGGTCATCGGGACCTCCGGTCGCAGTGGTGCTGTGGACGGTCCCCGGCCGGGGCGGCTCCGGGCGGTGGCCACCGCGTTGGTCCGGGCCGTGGTCCATCGATCGCTCTCAACCCGGGGACAAGTCAAGTCGGTTCGACCATGTCGGCACCGTTCGGGTGTCCGCTGCACGGTGCGGGCGCGGTGTTCAGCGTGTGCCGGCCGGGCGTGTGACGCCGACCATGCCGGGCCCGATGTGTTCGAGGCGGGTGCGGGCGCCGGTGTGCGGGGCGTCGATCATGTCGGTCGGGGTGGCGGCGATGCCGACGTGGACGATGTGGGCGGTGTCCGTGCCGAAGAAGACGAGATCGCCCGGCTGGAGGGCGGTCCCGGGTGGGAGTTTGGGGCCGTGGTCGTACTGCTGTTGTGCCGTGCGCGGGAGTGGGATGCCGGCGGCTGCGTAGGCGGCCTGGGTGAGGCCGGAGCAGTCGAAGGCGCGGCCCGGGTTCTCGGCGCCCCACTGGTACGGGACGCCGAGTTGGGAGCGGGCGTAGGCGAGCGCCCGCCCGGCCGCGGGCCCTGAGGTCGTGACCGCGGCTGGGGCGGCACCGTAGGCGCGGGCGCTGTCGAGGACGTGGGTGACGTAGCTGTGGTCGTGGTTGTAGGCGTAGATCGCGCCGGGGATGTCGCGGCCTCCTCTCGCACCGTTGGCGCACAGCAGGCGGGAGGCAGCGTAGACGGCGTCGGTACGGTCCCAGGGAGTAGGCGGGGCGGCGCCGCCAGGTGGGACGGGCCGGATGTAGCTGGCGAAGGTGTCGGGTTCGAACTGCATGGGCCCGAGAGCGCCGGCGCTGGAGACCTGATCGCGGGCACGGCCGTGGTCGGATTCGACCTTGCCGATGGCGGCGAGCACGGTCCACGGCAGGCCGGGGCAGGCCGCGGCGGCCTGCTGGTAGAGCGTCAGCATCGCGGCCGGGATGTCCGCCACCGCGGCGCTGCTCGGGGCTGAGACGCCGGAACCTCCCAGGCCGCCGGTGGCAAGGGTGAGCAGGGTGGCGAGGACGGTGACGGTTGCGGCGGCGACCAGGAGCAGGGCACCGCCGCAACCGGTCCCCACGCCCACGGCCGTGCGCGCGGCAACAGTGGTCATGGAGCGGTGGCCTTCGATTCGGTGGCGTGTGCGGGGCCGAGGGGGTGCGGGGCCGGCGGGCCTGCGAAGGCCTCGGCGGCGCACCGGCGCGCCGCTGCCGTCTGGTCCTGTCCGGGCAGGTCGGCGAGCCGCTGCCGGTGAGCGGGGCGGCCGAGGCGCAGCCAGACCTGGTTGGTCGGGTGGTGGGCGGGGCCGCCGGGGTGGGTGTAGTCGCGGGCGGTGGTGGCGACGTCGACGGTGTCGAGGGCGGGGTGGGTGGCGAGGTGCTGGTGGAGGTGCGCTTCGCGCCGGACCGCCGGGACGGTGAACAGGATCAGGGGGCGTCCGCCGAGGGCAGGAGCGGCGTCGGCGTAGGCGTCGAGCTTGGCGGCCAGGCGTGCGTGGGGTTCGGTGCCCATGTCGTACTCCAGGAAGAAGCCGACCGTGCGGCCACCGCGGCTGAGCTGTCCGTGGGCGTCGGGGCGGATCAGGTCACCCCAAGCGCGGGCGCAGCGGGTCTCGGACCACCACGCGTCCAGGCGGCCCAGGTCCGGGCGCTGGCGTGTAGCGGCGACCAGGGAGGTGAAGAAGCTGGTGGCGCCGAGGTCGTGGGTGAGGGTGGGTGAGTAGGCCGTGCGGGTGAGCAGGTCGGTGCTCCAGCCCAGGGCGGTGGGGTGGTGGCGTGGCGGGCGGCGACGACGTCGGCGCCGGTGCGGTCGAGGAGGTAGTGCTCGCGGGCGGTGCCGCGGGAGGTGCGGGGGCGGAAGGAGTCCAGCAGGTCGAGCCGGTACAGGGTGAGCAGGCGCCGGTTGGTGTTGCGCTGGCTGTTGTTCCACAGGGCGTTGACGTGGGCGGATGTCAGGACGGTGTGTTCGGCGAGCATGTCCAGCAGCCACACGTCCCGCTCGGTCAGCCGGGTCAGCAGCGTGGTCAGGCGGCGCCGGCTGCCGGCCGGGGATGGGGTGTGGGCGGGGCGGGGTCCGCCGCGCAGGAGCGGGGCGACGGCGGGGCCTCGGCGGGGGGTCATGGGCGCGGTCCTTCCTGCCCCGTAGGGGCCGGTTGCGGGTGGCGGGTGGGGCCGTAGTTCGCGCGGGACGCGGCGCGGGCGGCGAACTCCCGGCCGGGAACCGCTGCCGGGAGCGGGCGGGTGGCCAACGTGAACGCCGACTGGTCGGCGGCGTGGACGACGAGTCGGGCGGCGGCCTGGAACGCGCCGAGGTGGGCCAGGTCGTGTGCGCCGAGGAACGGTGCGGTGTGGCGCTCCAGCTGGCGGGCGTCCTCGGGCGAGCAGTTGAAGAGGATCTTGTTGCGGGCGTTCGCGGAGATGCCTTCGCGCAGATCGCCCGGGAGCTGGGCGAGATTCTGGTGGGCCAGGACCAGGGAGAGGCGGTAGCCGCGGGCCTCGGCGAGCATGTCCTCCAGCGGATAGGGCAGCGTGAGGAAGTTGTGGCACTCGTCCAGGACCAGCGTCGCGTCCCGCCGGGTTTGCTCACCCGAGGCGGCGCGGCGGGCGGCGGCCTGCCAGGTCTTGGCGACGACGAAGGAGCCCAGCAGACGGGCGGTCTCCTCGCCGAGGACCCCTTTGGGGAGTCTGACCAGGGCGATGCCGCCGTCGAGGACGTCGGCGAGGTCGAAGGTGGAGGCGCCGGCGGCGATCGTGTCGGTGACGAAGGTCCGCAGCAGGAACGCGCGGAGCTTGTTCATCAGCGGGCCGGTGATCGTCGCGCGCGTGGGATCGGAGAGTTGCTCGTACCAGGTCCAGAAGCCCCGCAGGGTCTTCTCGCCCGCGTCCAGGCGGGCGACGGTGCGCTGGCGCATCGCGGTGCTGGTCAGCAGCAGCGGGATGTCGGCGAGGGTGACCGGCTGGCCGGGCAGCTGGGTGTGGATGAGGGTGAGGCAGGCCGCGCGCATGACGTCGTCGGTGCGCGGGCCCCAGAATGCGGTGAAGATGCGGCGGAAGATCCCGACCAGGTTGTCGACGACGACGTCGGCGTCGCTGCCGCCGGTCTCCAGGACGTTCAGGCGCGGCGGTCGCGCGGCATCCGCCGGGTCCAGGATGACGGTCCGCGGCAGCGCGTGCTCGGGCAGGCGGGCGAGGATGTCCAGGACCAGGTCGCCTTTGGGGTCGACGACCAGGGCGCCGCGGCCGGCTCCGGCGTCGGCCAGTACGAGGTTGGCGAGGAGCGTGGACTTGCCCGAGCCGGTGGCACCCATGACGTGGAGATGGTGGCGTCCGTCCGCGACCCGCAGTCCGATCGAGCGGGCAGGTCCCAGGTCCGCGCGGCCGAGCGCCTTCACCTCGGGACCGGGTTCAGGGGTGCGGGCGGGTGGCAGGACCTTCCGGGCGCCGGCCCGGGCCAGCCCGGGAGCGCCCGGGTCGAGCGGCAGGTGGGCGACGGCGGACAGTTCGGGAACGGACAGCAGGTCACCGCGGAGAGGGAAGTGGCGCTGGGCCAAGGCCTGGGCCGGGTGGTGGAGGCGGTGGCGGGCGTACCAGTTGCGGGCGGCGTAGACCGCGAACGCGGAGGCGACCTGGTGCGCCCGGCCACGGGCACGTGCCTCGGCCTCGCGTCCGGCGGCGTCATAGGAGTCGCCAGGCGTGGCCTGGGTGGTGACGGCGTAGCGGATCGTTGTGTCCCACAGCGGGGCGGTGGTCTTGGTGAGGGCGGCGCGCAGCTGGTCGGCTCGTTCGGGATCACGCTGGCTGGGGGTGCCGCGCTGGGGCTGGTGCGTGAGCAGGTCGAGGAGCCGGCCGGGTCGGGCGGGAGCGGTGCTTCCTTGCTGCAGGGACCGGAGTTTGCGTTTCGCGCGACGTACGCGCGTGCCGGTGGCGGGGCGAGCGAGGATCTGGACAGTGACGTGTTCGCCGTCGGTGAGGTTCTGGCCGGCGCCGAGCAGGGCTCGCAGCGGGTCCGCATCATGGCGGTGCTCGATGGGCAGGATCTCGGGGCGAGCGAGGCGGAGCCGGCCGCCGGTCGCCACCGTGTGCTCGGGCATGGTGAAGGCGTGGCCGGGCAGCAGGTGGGTGTGGGCGCCGGGCCAGGCTGCTTCAACCGCGCGCTCCAGGAGGCGCAGTGGAACGCTGCCGGGTGCCCACAGGCGCAGGCTCACCCCGGTCGTGGTGAAGCGGTACTCGAACGCGAGGTGGGACTGCTGGCCGGCGAGGCGTCGCCACCTGGGACGCAGCAGCCCGCGCAGGTGCGCCCACAAGGCGTTGGCGCCGGCCGGGTCCACGGTTGGCGGGACCAGGATCTCCAGGCCGTGTCCGGTCCGCACCAGGCGGCGCTGCGCGTGGTGGTGGCCGAGGATACGGCCCGCGGCAGCAGTACCCGCGGCCGCGGTCACGGTGAGGAGCGCGACGGGCCAGGCGTGGGCGGCGAGGTCGGTCACCGTGGTGAGTGGCGTGTGGGGATCGAGGAGGGAGCGGCCGATGATGCCGCCGTCCCCGTTCACCGGGTGCCTGCGAGCGCAGCGGTGGGCTGTCCGATACCCGTGGTGATCAGTTCCTCTTCTCGTGGGGAGGCGATGCTGCGGAACGCGGCCCGGCGTCCTGGCCCCGCACACAGCAGGGCTTCGCCGCGCTGGGCGGCGAGTAGGTAGGCCGCCTCACCGGCGGAGAGCCCGAAAGCGTCGGCGACGGCGTCGATGGCCTGGGGGGCCTGGCGGAGCAGGATCTGCGTGGCGGCGTTGGTGACGACGGCCTTGCCCAGGTCGGTGGCCAGCAGGTCGGCGGCGTCCTGGGTCACTACGGCCAGGCCGGCACGGTGCTTGCGGGCTGCTTTGGCCATGGTGAATAGGAACTTCGCGCCCTCGCCGTCGCGCATCAACAGCCATGCCTCGTCCACGACCACCAGCCGTCGGCGTGGGTTGGCCGCGTTGCTGACGGTGCGCCAGATGCGGTCGAGGGCCAGCAGCGTCCCGGCGGCGGCGAGTTCGTCGGGCAGGTCGCGCAGGCTGTAGACGGTCAGGTGCCCGCCCTGCGCCTGGGTGGTGGGGGCCTCGAACAGCTCCCGGTGCGAACCGGTGGTGTAGGGGCTGAGTTGGTCGGCGAGCGGTTCGGCCGAGGCGTCGGCGGCCTCGGTGAGGGCGGTGGCGAGGTCGGCGAGCAGGGGTGCCGGTCTGGTGTGGGTGCGCGGATCGGCGGTGATCCCGCGCCGGTGGTAAGCGGCGAGGATCGCCTTGTCCAGCAGTGCCTTCAGCGCTCCGGTGAACTGCACACCGAGCAGGACCTGCAGGAAGGTGTGGGTGAACAGCGCGCGGCGGTTCAGCGCCTGGGGTCCGTCCTCGGGGGCGAGGTCGAGCGGGTTGAGCCGTACGCCTGGTGCGCCGAGCCGCACGACCGTGCCGCCTACGGCGTCGGCGAGCGAGGTGTACTCGTCTTCGGGGTCGACGACGTGGACCTGGACGCCTTGGTAGAGGGAGCGCAGGACGTCGAGTTTGGTCAGGTAGGACTTGCCCGCGCCGGAGCGGGCCAGGGTGACGGAGTTGTGGTTGTCCAGGCTCCAGCGATCCCACAGCAGCAAGCCCGAGGCGCTGGCGTTGACCCCGTACAGCACCCCCGACGCGCCCTGCTGCTCATCGACACGGGTGGCGGGCATGTCCGGGGAGCCGAACGGGAAAGCGGCCGCCAGGGACGCGGTGTCGAAGGTCCGCGTGACACCGAGCTGATCGGTGCCGAGCGGCAGGCACGTGGTCCAGCCCTGAAGGGCGCGCCAGGTCGCGGGGTGGACGCGCAGCAGCATGGACTCCGCCAGGGCGCGTACGGCGGAGACCTCGTCGGCGAGCTCGTCCGGGCCCGGAGCGTAGACGGTGAGGTAGAGGCCGGTTTGGAAGAGCTTGCCCTCGCCGCGGGCCACCCGCCACGCGAGTTCGGCGGCGTCGATGGCCGCCGCGTCCGTGGTCGGGTCGTCGAGCCGGCCGTGCTGCGCGGTGGCCCGGCGGTGGGACTCCAGGCGGGCGCGCTGTCTGCGCAGCCGGTCGGCTGCCACCTGCACCGGGACGGGTGTGATGTGGAGGGAGACGTCCAGGCGGCCCGGGTAGCCCAGCAGCGGGTCGAGCCAGCCCGGTGCCACCTCGGCGGGATAGCCGGTCACGATCAAGGTGGCGGCCACGTGGTCTCCAAGGCCGATCCGGCGGGCCTCCACTTGCACGCTGTCCGGGCCCAGACCCTCAACCACGCTGTCTAGCACGGGTGCTGCGCCACGCAGATGGGCGTGCCGGTGGAGGTTCATCGTTCTCCTTCGAGGGTGACGGGCTGCCCAGGTACGGCGGGCCGTGGGTGCGGTGGGGTGTCGCTGTCGCAGGCGGCGGTCAGGGCGGACCATGCGTGATGGGCGTCCAGAACGTGGGCGCCGACTTCGGCGGCGGCGAGCAGCGAGCTGCTGTCCGCCGCCCGGCGCATCACTCGCTGCCGTGCGGCGTCGTCGGCGCTGTCTTCGCGGTGGATCAGCAGGACGTCGCGGGCGAGCAGGTCGCGGCCCTCGCTCAGGTGGGCGAGGAAGTCGGCGTGCTCGCAGGCGGCGTCCTCGAGCAGCGGATGCGGCAGCGTGGGTGCGCTCTCGCGCAGGGCCGCGATCAGCGGTACCAGGTCCAGTCGGCGCGTGCGGACCAGGATCTGTACCGGACCGGTGAGGGCGTTGAGCCACCGGCCCACGGCGGCAACCAGGGCCCGCTGTTCACCCATGGTGCGGAGTGTGAAGTTCACCGTGTCCGTCCGGGAGAGCACCGCGCAGCCGTGGGGCAGGGTGAGGACACCGTCCTCCTCGATGCCGGTCACCGGCAGGGGGAGTTCGGCCAGACCGTCGGCTGTTTGCATGAGCGGGGCGGGTAGGAGGTGGTGCGGTGCGCGGTGGTGGCGCAGCATGTGGCCGAGCCACCGGTCCATGCCGATCCCGTCGCGGCAGCCGAGGACGACCGCGGTGCTGACCGCTGCGACCGGCAGGGCGCCGATCGCGAACAGGAGCGGTGGGAGCACGGGGCGGCTGGCCTGCCACAGCGCCCACAGAGCGAGGCCGGCCAGGGCGAGTTGGAGGAGCTGGCGGGCGGTCAGGTTCCAGGCGAGCTTGTCGCTCTGCTCGACGTCAGCGGGGATCTTGACCAGCGGGTCCCACGACTCAGGTTCCGGGTCACGGCGGTTCACTCAGGGCTTCCTTCGTTGTCTCGGAGAGGGTTGCGGGCCGCCAGGCAGCGGCGGGGCGGGCAGCGCGGGGCGCGGCACGGGCGGCGGAAGAGCAGGGCGGGGCCGTGGCGTGGTGGGCGGGTGCGGCGTTGCTGGGCGAGGGCCTCCTCCGCCCGGCCCTGGTGGTGGTGTCGGGGTGGGTTGTGGGGTCGGCTGCTGGCCGCCTGCTCCTGTGGGCAGCGCGGGCCGGAGCGGCGCGGGCGGCGCCGCGGGCCGACGACTGGGCGAGGCTCTACCTGTGCTTCCGGGCTGGGGTGGGACGTTGCGGCGCGGTGTCCCCCATTGGTAGCTCGGCACGCCGGGGCCGCTGCCTGGCGGCATCGGGCCGCCTGCGGGCCCGCTGGGGTGCGGACCCGCGCCGTGGCCGGGACGCGGGCCTCCCGGCGGGGTGCCGGGGCCGCCTCGTCCTGGCGCTCCACCTGGGCTCGGCGGGCGGGGCCGGCCAGCTCTCCCAGGCGTGCCCGGTGGCGTGGGCCCGCGGGGGTTTGCTCTACTCGGCGTCCCCGGCGGTCGGCGTGGTCCCCGCCCGGGCATCCCGGACCGTCCTGGCGCGCCGGGCGTGCGGAACCGGCCGCTGATCTGCGCGCCGAGGGCGTACGGGCCGAGCGGCAAGCCGAGGGCGCCGAGGGCGACCTTCTGCAGGAGGTGCAGGCCGCCCCTGCCGCCGACGGTGCGCTGGACCGGGTTGGTGACCAGGTGCCGGATCCAGCCGGGGATCTTGACCAGGAGGTAGAGGCAGCCCCCGAGGACGGTGAGGTTGATCAGCGCGCCCGCGGTGGGCGCGCCGAGGAAGCTGTAGTTGCCGCGGTCGAGCAGGACTTTGACGGTGACCAGGAAGACCACGGACTGCAGGACCTGGATGCCCATGATGCCGAAGAACGCTTTCCACCACAGTCGCGCGGCACCCTCCGTGGCCGGCGAGCCGTGGCAGGCCAGCAGAAGCGGCGCGGCGACGACCAGGACGAGAACGCAGGCGATGCGGATCAGGACGGTGGCCACGACCGCGACGGCGATCACCGTGACGGCGAGGGCAAAGACCACGAGGTAGAGCGGCCCAGTGGTCGGGTTCCCGTTCAGGAGCATCCCGGTGAGCGTTCCGGCCAGGTCGTCGGCCGTGATGACGTCGCCGAAGACCGCTGCGCTGACCGTGTTCACGAGCCCGATCACCTGGTGGCAGACCGTCAGCGACAGGTTCGCGGCCAGCATCCCCAGCACGAGACGCGGGATGAGGTCGCGAGCCGCCCAGCGCTGCTGCACCGTGCCGTGGCTCATCGCCAGGATCCCGGCGGCCAGCACGGCGAGCCCGTACAGCGAGCACGCCAGCACTCGCAGGCCTTCCCAGAGCCCGGCTACCCGCGGGATCTGCGTGACGTCCGGGGTGGACAGCAGCAGGTGAGCCAGGAGGTTCATCACAGGCACCACGAACGGCTGCAGCAAGCTGGCGAGGAAGGACGCGATCGCGTCCTTAACCTCGCCCGGGATGTCGAAGAGTCCGGTCGCGTTCGGGTCGGACGGAGTGGCCGGCTGGACCAGCCCGCCGTTCGGCGGCGGCGCGGGCTTCCCCGAACCCTGCCCGCTCGGCGTTCCGGTGACTGGGGCGGGCGACGGTCCCGGAGCTGGCGCAGGAGCCTTTCCCACGCTGCCTCCGGCTGGTGGCGTGGGTGGTGCTCCGGCCGCGGGCTGCGGCACCCCCGGATCAGCGACCGCACTCGCCTGAACACCCACGAGGGCAGACAGGGAGAGGATGGCGAGGACGGTGAGACGAAGGAGGCGGCCGCGCCTCACGCGCCGACCATCTTCTTCAGCACCGTCACGATCACGGGCGCGAGGATCGCGAGCATGTAGCCCTGGCCGGCACTCCTGAGTGCTCCTTTGGCCTTCTCAACCTCTCCCGGGTCGCCGCCCGCCATCAAGTAGCGCGCGCCGCCGATCGTGAGGAACAGCGTCGCCAGTCCGGCCAGCAGGCCGACGATCCAGTTCGTGATGTTCGAGATCGTCTGGTCGATCGTCGCCACCGCGAGGACCGCGCTTGCGGCACCCGCGGCACTCGCGGCGGGGCTGCTCACGGACCAGCAACCGACGGACATGGTTACCAGGAGCAGCGCCCGGGGCGGGCGTCGGGGGCGGGGGAATCGGAATCCGGGCATGCGGGAACCTCCACGACGATGCGGGCGGGGAGTGGGGGCCGGGTGGTGCCGCCATAAGCGGCGGCACCACCCGGATCGGCAGGGGAGGCGCGGGGTTGCGGTGAGCCCCGGGGTGTCCGTCGGGCCTTCACCTCCCTCGAAGGGGTCGTGAAGGACCAGGTGCGAAGTGTCAACGTCCGCGGCGCGGACCCCGGGAGCACCACAGTCGGCGATTACTGATGCCGGCTGGCATGGCCTCTCACCCTCAAGAAACGCAATTTCCGGCCCGATCCAAACGCTCGAAATTCAATTCGACGTCCTCGCTGGACAGTCGGCCGGACGCGATCGCCCCTGCGAGTTTGCGCTCGGTGCGGGTGCGCAGCATGAACAGGCTCTCCCGCGAGCCGCCCAGGAGCCTGGTGACCTCGGCCATCGGCATGCCGTTCAGGCGGGTCCAGGCGACGATCCGCGCGCCCTTGGCGGTGATGATGCCTTTGCGGACCGCGAACGCGAGCAGCTGCTCGGGCTGGACCCGCTCGCGCTGCGCGGCAGGAACGTGCTCCAGCTCCACCTCCGTCTCCCGCACCCGGGAGGCTCGGGTGAATGCGGCGCGCGCCGCCCGCTCGGCAGCCCACAGAAGGCGGGCCGGGATCCGGGACGGGTCACGCCGCCAGGTCCCGTCCGCCTGCATGGCGGCGAATTGCTCCCAGAAGCCCCCGAGCACGATCATCTGGATCTCTGCGCGGTCCTCTGGGCTGGCCGTCCGGACCGTCTGCGCCCATCGCATGCTCACGCGGGTCAACCCGGGCAGGGCCATGCCGACCACGGCCAGGCGCCAGTCCTGTCCTTCACGCCCGCCAAGCTCGGCCAGTTCGAGCAGCCTCGCCCACACCGCGCCGCGCGTCGGGTGGCCGAGGGCCGGGCGCAGCAGGAGGGCGCGCAATGCCACCACGTCGACCGGCTCATCCGGCAGACCCTCGCCCAGATCAGCGGTCTTCATCTCCAGCGGCACCGGCCGTTCCGTCAGCGCGCGGAACTCCCGCGCCACCTGCTCCAGCGGGTACAGCACTCCAGCGGCAGTCATGTCGCGATCCCCTTCGTCGAAGGCCACAAGCGACCCCGACGGGCCGCCCGGGCCTATCGCGCCGAAGCCGCCTCCTCCGCACCTCCGCCCCGGCCCCGCAGCACCTGCCGATAACCTCCGGCGGGCATCTGATCCACCTCCCAGCAGAGGCTGTTCCCGATCGCCGGTTGCACCGGAGGTCCGCCTTGACCTGCGCGCCCACGACACCGCCGTCACAAGATCCCGAGGCGCAGACCCTGTCCTCGCGAGCAACGAGATTCCTGTTCTTCGGCGCTCGCACCGAACGGACCGCCGCAATGATCGCGAGGGAGCGTCGGCTGCCCGCCCTGGCGGCCTGCCGGATCGCCGCCGCAGCGCTGGGGTGCGCCCGATCACCGCCCGACCTAGCCTGAAGCAGTGAAAGGCATGAGGGTCGCTGTAGCAGCGGCGGGCACCTTGGCCGTCGTTGTGGCCTGCTCGTCCGCTGTCACCTCTCAGTCGGTCAACCCGACTCGCACGGTGACCGCGACCGTCACTCGCCAGGCCGCACCCACCCCAACCAGCGCGCCCACGCACACGGTCCCGCCGACCAGCGCGCACACAGTGCAGCCGACGGCGACCGTCACCGCCACCCCGCCGCGCGCCACACCAACCTCGCGGGGTGACTCGTCCGCAGCGGCGACCAAGGTCGTGATCTACGGATGCGACGGGCAGCCGATCGGCCAGCCCCCGATGTTCATTCTCGCTTGCGGCGATGCGGGCGCGGCACTGCAGAGCCTTACCTGGACCGGCTGGGGAGGACCCGTCGCAACCGCCACCGGCCAGCTGCGCCAGAACACGTGCGTACCGAACTGCGCCGCCGGCGGCGCCGTTACCTATCCCGCCACCGTGACGGTCAGCGGCCTCACAAGCGGCCGCTACACGAGCATGCACATCACCGCGCCAGGCGCCCCCGCCCCCAGCTCCGACTTCAAGCTCACACAAAACGGACCGGTCATCAGTCGCTGACCTGCCTGCCCGACGACCACCCCACAGGCTTCGAATCCGTGTCCGCCCTGGGATGGGCGGCGCACCTCGATGCGGCACGGCGACCAGCCACCTCCGCCGCACCTCCGGTCATCCTCCGGTTCCACAAGCTAGGCGCCAGCGGAGGAAGACCGGAGGTACGGCCCTGACCAGCCAGAACGCAGGGCAGCACTCCGCTCTTCACCCGGCCAGCGATCTACCCGCGCCAACAAAACGGCTACCTCCGGGGACGCCGCTCGCTTATGCCGCGGCTCCGGTCCCCGGGCCTGAGTCACGGCGCCCGCCAACGGTCGACCGCGTGCACCCTGGGTGCCGCTTCGACTGGGATCGCAAGGGACTGCTGCGGTCGAATTTCTGATCGTGCGTTTGGATCGGCCCGAAAAATGCGTTTCTTAGGGTGTCAACGTCCTGCGGCGCCCGTCGGGCCAGCCGTCCATGAACGACCACCGCACACCCACTCCCACCGATGACCTCGTCTCGGCCTCGCGCGGCCGACACCGCCGCGACACCCTCCGCCTGGACGGACTGCCCTCCGTTCCCCTGTCGGTCTGGCTCACCGAACCGCTGACCGGCTGTTGCCCGACGTGCACCGACCCGGTCGGCACCGCCTGCGCCCGCCGCCTCCCCCTCGCCCTGGTCCGGCAGATCACCGAGACCTACAGCGAACCGGGCGACGTGGTCTGGGTCCCGGACGCCGGCAACGGCAGCTCACTTATCGGTCCCGTGACCTGCGGGCGGAAGGTCATCGGCTACGCCTGCACCCCCGACCACGCCCGCGCCACGTCGTCGCTCCTGAAGGAGCAGCCCACCGAAGTCGCCTCCCTGGCCGTGCTCCGGCACGTTCCGCCCGCGGGCCTGCCCGGCCAGAGCGAACGCCTCGCCTCCCGCGCGGCCCTCGCGATCCTGGCCCCACACCATCCGGCCGGCGCCTCCGAACTGGCGCCGGTAGTCGACGCGACCGTGCGCGTCCTGCGACCCGGCGGCGTCACGGTCATCGTCACCCGACAGCAGCCCGGCCAGGACCGGCCCGGCCTGCTCACCGCCTTCGCCCAAGCCGCAGGACTCACCTACCTCCAGCACGTCGCCGCAGTCGAGGCCACTGCAGCCAACGGCAAGCTACGGCCCCGCACCGAACCCTCCCCCGCGCACGGCCCCGACTGCGCCTGCACCGGCCCCGCTGCACGGGCCGGCCGACACCAGGTCGCCCACCACGACCTGCTCGTTTTCACCAAGTAGCCAAGGGAGCCCTCTGTGACCACGGCCCGCAACCTCGACTCCCCCTCCTCCCCGCTCGACGCCGCTCGGACCGCGCTGGCGGATGCGCCGTGCTCGGTGTGGGTGACCGCCCAGGCCAGCCCGGCCGCCCAGCGCAAGGGCCGCTACCTGGCCGGCTCCACGGCCCACCCCGGCAAGATGCTCCCCGCGATCGCCCGGCACGCCATCGAGGCCTACACCAAGGCGGGCGACACCGTCCTGGACCCGATGTGCGGCATCGGCACCACCTTGGTGGAGGCCGCCCACCTCGGCCGCCACGCCATCGGCATCGAGCTCGAAGACCGCTGGGCGAAGCTCGCCCGCGACAACGCCATGCACGCCCACCGCCAGGGGGCCGAAGGCGCCGCCGCCGTCTACCGCGGCGACGCTCGCGACGCCGACCGCATCGTCAATCCCGAGCTGCACGGCAGCGTGAACCTGCTCCTCACCTCACCCCCCTACGGGGCGTCCCTGCACGGGCAGATCCGCTCCACCCGGGAGACCGGCCACGACGGCATCGTGAAGTTCCACGACACCTACGGCACCTCGCTGGGCAACCTCGCCCACGCGCCCACCGACGAGCTGCTGGAGTCGTTCACGCAGATCCTGCGTTCCTGCCGCCCCCTGCTCGCGGGCGGCGCCACCGTCGCGGTCACCGCCCGCCCCTGGCGCGAGCAGGGGGAACTGGTCGACTTGCCTGCGGCCGTGGTCGCCGCCGGACAGGCGGCCGGCCTCGTCCTGGTCGAACGATGCGTCGCCCTGCTCGCCGCGGTCCGCGACGGACACCTGCGGGCCCGGCCCTCGTTCTTCCAGCTCCGCAACGTCCGCGCCGCCCGGACTGCCGGGATCCCCATGTCGCTGATCGTGCACGAGGACCTGCTGTGCCTGCGGGCCTTCGACGCGAGCACCGCCACGCCACCGGACGGCGGGAGCTGCGAAAACCCCCCGTGGTCCGGTGGGCCGCTGACGAGCACCGTATGAGCGAAACCATCCCTCTGCTGGGATCGCTGTGCAGCGGCATCGGCGGACTCGACCTGGCTGTCGAACGCGTCTACGGCACCCGGCTCGCCTGGACCAGCGACCCCGACCCCGCGGCCGCCGACGTCCTGGCCGCCCGCCTCCGCGCGCCGAATCTCGGCGACATCACCCAGGTCGACTGGACGCGCGTGCCGCGCGTCCACGTCGTCTCCTGCGGCGCCCCCTGCCAGCCGTTCAGCTTCGCCGGCAAACGGAAAGGAACGGATGACCCGCGCTACCTCTGGCCCCACGTCACCGAAGCCCTTCGCCACCTGGTGCCCGACCTGTTCGTCATGGAACAGGTCCCCGGCTACATCAGCCTCGGCCTCCAGCACACGCTCGACGACCTGGCCGCGCTGGGCTATGACGACATCCGATGGGGTGTTGTGGCAGCTTCCGACACCGGCTGCTGCCACCAGCGCAAGCGCCTGTTCCTCACTGCTGCCCACCCCAAGGGCCTCCGCCGGGGAGCAGCGGCAGACCCGACGCTCCCCCTCCCAACACGCCGGGCGCCGCGGGAAGTCCCTGGCGGCGGAGGTAGGCGAGATCACCGCTGCACCCACCGGCGAGCGGCCGCGCCTGCTTCCCACCCCCACGGCCTGCGACGGGAGCAAGGGCTCACCTGGCCGCCGCTACTCCAACGGCCCCACCTTGTCGTCGCTCGCCGCCGGCATCAAACTGCTGCCCACCCCACGCGCGAGCGACACCGGCACCCCAGGCCGCCGCGCGACACCAGGGTACCGGCCGCCCCTGTCCCAGGTCGTGCTCCCCATCGCGGACACGGACCCGACTGGCGCGAGTACGCCGAAGCCATCCACCGGTGGGAAGCCGTGCTCGGGCGACCCGCACCCCACCCCGCCGACGAACACCGCAGGCTGAGCCCCGCATTCGTCGAGTGGCTCCAAGCCTTCCCCGACGGCTACACCGACCTGCCCGGGCTCAGCCGCTCCGCCCGGCTCCGCCTCCTCGGCGGTTCCGTCAACCAGATCCAAGGCGCTCTCGCGCTCCGCCTGCTCCACGATCTCGACCGGTGAACCAGCCGGTGGCGGCCACCCCTGGCCGCCACCAGCACCGCACCCGATGCCAATCCCGTGCTGCGAGAGCCCCTTCCTCGCCAGACCCGAAGCCTCCCGAGCCGGTCGGACACCACCACCCTCGCCAAAGGAATCGATCGCTCATGAACCCGACCCGACGCACCGCCGTCCTCACCCCTCTCATCGCGGCCGCGCTGATGACCGCCGCTCAGCCCGCGCTCGCCAACCAACCGATCTCCCTCGACGCCACCTCCAGCGACAGCTCCGTCGCCGGACACGCGGACATCTCCGTCACGCGGGACCACGGCGGATACCGCATCACCGGCACCATCGAATCCTTCCGCGGCTGCGTCGAACTCCGGGCCGTCAATATGCACCTCGGCGGCTACTTCGGCGGCAACCCCATCAGGAAGACCTGCGGCCCCAACACCAAGATCCCGGTCGACGCGTGGACCCGCCACACCGACGTCGTCCTCGCCGCCCTCGTCAATGGCGGTCCCGTCCGGGACAGCCGGATCGTCACCCTCCACGGCTGACCAACGGTCACACCCATCCGAAGGTCGGGCACGCCCCCTACCCCGCGCCGGGAAGGAGGCGTGCCCGAAGCCGACCACGCCGCAGCAACAGAGGACCCTCTTTGCCAGCCGACACCCCTCCGACGCGCAAGCACGACCTCGACACACTCCTGGGAACCGCCGGCCATCCGGACGCAAGGCGTCGCCGCACCCGTACTCCCCGGACCGATCCCAGCGCCGCTGAGACCGCGTCAGCGGACGTCCCTTCCGAACGACAGGCGATCCGATCCCCAGGGCTCCCAACCGCATCTCGCGGTGGGCGCCGAAAGCAACCACGCAGCGCTGCCACAGAACAGCAGCCCGACGGCCTGGACGACGCCGACACAACCGATCTCGCACCCCCGGCCTCCATGCCCGTCCCCGGACAGTTGCTCTACACCAGCGAGCAGGCCGCCGTACTGCTCCAGATGTCACCCGGCTGGCTCCGCCGCCAAGCCGCCCAAGGCCTCGCCAGCCACGTCCTGATCGCACGCAAGGTCCGCTTCACCCGGCCCGATCTCGAAGAGATCATCGCCCGCCACCACCGCGCCGCGAAACGACGGGCCTGACCTGACGGTCCGGCCACGACCCGTGCCGCGAATGAACTCCACGACCCCGCTTCCCCTTACCGGCGACCCAGAGCGTTGATGGACCCCGACGCCACCACGTGCGGGCGCCGCCCGCACGGGCGACGCCCGCGCTCCGGCGGCGACCGTTCCCCACAGGAAGGAGTGCCCATGGCCTGGGTCGAAAAGCACGGCCGAACCTGGCGCGTGCGGTACTGGAAAGTCGACGGCACCGCCGGCTCAGTACCGGGTTTCCCGACCGAGGAGGACGCCCTGGGCCACGCCGCGACGATCCAGGACCGCCGCACCCAGCAACCCCCAGCCCCTATCGTCCAGACCGACACCCCGCCGCCGCCCGCGGCCATCGCCCCCACCGAGGAAGAGACCTCGGGAATCGGCTTCGCCGACTGGCTGGGGACATGGTGGGACACCATCGACATCGGCGACAACACCCTCGCCCAGTACAAGTCCCTGACGAAAAACCACCTACTCCCCCGCTGGGGCGCGCGACCGCTGACAGAGATCACCCCGTCCCAGGTCCAGGTCTGGGTCAAAGACCTGCACACCACCCACCGGCCCAGCACCGTCGCCGCGATCCGCAAGCTCCTCGCGCTGATCCTGGCCGACGCCGTCGAAGAAGGGCTACTCACCACCAACCCCGTCCGCAAACGCAACCGAGGCCGCGGCCGCGCCCACGACCCCGCTCAGGAGAAGCTCTGGGCCGACGAACACGAAGTACGCGCCATCGCCTCCCGTATCCTCCAACTCGCCAGCCCCAACCAGGCCCTTCTCGTCATCACCGCCGCGTACACCGGCATGCGCTGGGGCGAACTCGCAGGCCTCCGACGGGAGAACTGCCACGTGACCGGCAGTCGACCCCGCCTCGTCGTCGACCCGAAAGCGGGAGCGCTCCACGAGATCAACGGGCACCTCACCTACGGCCCGCCCAAAACACCGGCCAGCGCCCGAACCGTCACCCTCCCCGTCTTCCTCGCCGAGCTCCTCGCCAACGAACTCAAACGCCACCGTCACACCAACGTCTTCACCAGCATCGACGGCAAGCACCTTCGCCGCTCCTGCTTCGGCCGGCGAACCTGGGCCCCCGCCGTCAACGGCACCACGCTCACCGACGGCACCACCTGGAAGCCCCTCAAGCCCGGCCTGACCTTCCACGGACTGCGCCACTCCCACAAGACCTGGATGATCGAAGACGGCCTCCCCGACGTCGTCCAAGCACGCCGCCTCGGCCATCGCATGGACCGAGACATCGACGACGTCTACAGCCACGTGGCCACAGCGCTGAACGACAAGCTCCTCAGCGCACTCAACGCCCGGTGGAACCGATCCGTGGCCCCACCCCCAACGTGAACAGAGACGGTGGCCCCAGTGGTTAGCGCCCAGCCGGACACGACCCATCCAGGGTTCCGTCTCTCCTGTCAGCCAGCCGACAGAGACAGAACCCGGCGTACATGGCCGACTCGTCCGCTGCCTCCATTTTCGCAGGTCAGAAGCTATATTCTGCATACGTCTCAATTCTGGGGTCGAATCGGGGTCGAAATCCGCCCGGCAGAACGTCGACAGCGGTCGGGCTGCCATCACCCTGGGCCACCCAAGAAGCACCGCGCGTTTCAGCCGGCGCCACGGCGCGAGGCCTTCTGGCGCCGTTCGTTGCAGGGCGCAGCGGCCTTTGGCAAGGCATACGGACTGGTCAGCGCAGATTCGCGGTGGAAGGCCGCAGAGTCCGGGGAGGCCTCCGGAGTGGTTGGGCGAAGCCGGCACCGTGCGGTGCGGGCGGGCGGACGATGTCCAAGGAGTTCTGTCCTGTGTGTCCTGTCTTCACAGGTCAGAGCGGGTTCACCGGCCAGACGGTTTTGTCTCGTGGGTCCAGGCAAGGAACCGCCTCGGGTCCGCGACGGATTGCCGTACCGAAAGCGCGAATGAACGTGGCGTCCGTGACGCCTTCGCCGGCCACGCGCGCGTGGGCCTATGTCTCCCAGGTCTGGGCGAAGTCACCCTGCCGGGAGAGGGCTTGGACTGGCCTTCTGGTCTTCAAGCGGGCTGCTGTCGGCCGTGTTGCCGCTGTTCGTCGATGTGCAGCAACTGGGCAGACCAACGCCGGCCACCCCGCGCCCCTGCTGGTCCGCGGCCCGTCGCCGAGATCAGATCCTCCGCACCCCGACCACACTGCCCGTCGGCTTCGGCGGCGAGGAACCACTGAGCCTTTTCAGCTCGGCCTCGATCGGGCGACAGCCGGCGATGCCGTAGCAGCGGCACCGGCGTACGAGCGCGCAGGTCGAATCCTCAGTCAACGCCAAGTCGCGCGCCACTCCTGGGAGTGGCTGCTGAAAAGGCTCACTGATCAGCGAGGTGGACCTGCAACCCGGCGACCGAATCGTCTGCTTCACCGACGGCGTGGTCGAGGCGCACACCCCAGGGGGAACCCAGTTCGGCCGCAAGCAGCTCATCGAGATCGCGGCACGCGTGGGGCGCGCCGGAAGCAGCCTGGCCGCCACCACACCGGCGCTCTCCCACGCCCTCAAGACAGCGCGCGGCGGCCGCACCAGCGACGATGCGACGATCTTCCTGATCGAATGGCGCGGACCGGACCGTTGATCGACCTCCCGCAGGCGCAGATCCGCACCTCGGAACCGGTCTCAACCGGATCCGAGCGGAGTACGGTGAAAGCACCGAGGGTTATTCGAACACCGGCGGCCATGCCCTGTCGTTCTCGGCGAACGCCGACACCGGGCCTGCCGCGGTAGGCCCGGAGACAGGCCCGCACCATGACCACAGTGCCCCTTCCCGCGCGCCCTCCCGAACCCCCGACCCTCCGCCGTCCACGCCCCGCCCGCGCCTCGCACTCAAGCCCGCCGGCCCGCACTCCGGTCTCCTCGACGGAGCCTGGTGGCCGCGGTCCGACGACCTCGCACACGAACTCCCTTCACTCATAACCGAGTTGGACCGGGATCGGGGACGCATCACCCGCGTGACCGTCAACCCTCGCCACTGGAGGCAGCCGCTGCCGGCCCGCCTACCAGTCGCAGGCCACGTCATCCGGATCGGCTGGTGCGCTGTAGAACAGGACCCGCACAAGCTCCTGCTCTTCTCCTTCGGCGTCGGACACTGCGACCTGCTGGTCGTCCCGCCGCAGACGGACCCGACCACAGCCGCCCGGCTGATGGTGGCCGCCGCCGACCCCGCCACCCAGCAGACCGCGACCGCCCTGCTCGCCGCCGCCGTCGCCCTGGCCGCCAACGTCTGGGAGTCCGACAGCGGTGCCCTCGCCTCCCTGGGGCTGGGTCAAGCTCAATCCGCTCGGCACCCGGCGGCCGGCGGCACGGTCGAGCACCTCAAGGCACGGTTCGAGCAGCAGGGGACGTTCGGCGACGCGGAGCTGTGGGCGGCCCAGCTGGTCCGGGCTGCGGAGGCCCATGGTGGGCGCCTCGGATTCCAAGCGCTGGCCGAGGAGACCGGGCTCACGCACGAGCAGATCGGGGCGGGGACCCTGTGGCTGCTGCTGTGCTGGAAGAGCAGTATCCCGTAGCCGCGGCAGGTGCGGCGAACACGCATGATCTACGACAGCCGCCCCTCCATGGCCACGTCAGACTGGGTCGCGCAGCGAGCGCCGACCACTGGCCGGCGTGGTGGCCTCGACACATGGCGGCCCACGTCCTCGTCGCTGATGTCCGGGCCCCACCCGCACAGGGTGCCACGAGTGCGCAGATCAGCGGGCCCAATGGAGTTCCCGCTGAACACGCGGCGTTACCCAGGAGCGAACTGGCCGTCCGGATCGCCGGGGAACGTCAGCGCCACAACCGCAGACCTCGTCGGGGTTCTGGGACTGGTCCGATGACAAGACTGCGACGGCTCGACTGACAAGCAGTCAAAATTGTTTTGGCCTGGAGCTGTCGTGCACGGGCGTCGACCTGGCGTCGCACTCGCGGCGGGATCCGCCGGCTCGGCGGGCCCGGGCGGCGGTGATCTCCTGCTCGGCCGCGGACCGGCCGAGCCAGGACGATGCGCTGTCAAAGGACTTGCCCGGCTCCAGATCCTTGTAGACCTCGAAGAAATGCTGGATCTCGCGAAGGTCGTGGGTGAGCGCGTCGTCCAGCTCGCGCAGGTGGTCCATCCGGGGGTCGGTCGCCGGGACGCACAGCACCTTGTCGTCCTCGCCGCACGCGTCGTTCATCCGGAACATGCCCAGCGCACGGCAGTGGATCATCACACCGGGGAAGGTGGGATCGCCACCCAGAACCAGGGCGTCCAGGGGCTCGCCGTCCAGTCCGAGGGTGCCTTCAACGTAGCCGTAGTCGGCGGGATACCGGGTGGAAGTGAACAGCATCCGGTCCAACCGGATACGCCCAAGAGTGTGGTCCATCTCGTACTTGTTGCGGGAACCCTGGGGGATCTCGACGACGACAACGAAGTCCACTTTCCCACTCCTGGCGAAGGCACGGTCGGAAGGCCGATGCGTTGTGCCACTACCGACGGCCCGCATCCCGTGGACATGATTCCTCACCTCTACAGGGACAGCTGCACGTCGCACTCATGTGAACACGCGCCGAGATCAGCGTTGCCCGTTGTCGCCTTCGAGGAACTGAACGACCCAGGCGTAGCCGCTGAGACTTTCGGCAGCCACCTTGCGGACGTCGATGACCTGGCAACCGTCGTGGACATACTTCCCGGCAAATCGCTCCAGGAGCTGCGATCTGTCAAGATCATCCATCGACAGCGGCGCCCCTACAACCAGGTCTTCGTGCACGGTTGTCCTGCTCCCGGGCGCGGGCGAGCAAGTGCGGCACTGGTGGGACTCAGGCAAAGCCATACTGCCAGTCTGCGCCTCGGACGCGGAGCGAGCACCGACGCGTTCGGTTGGCAGCGCGCGCCGGACGCTGCGGACCGCTGACGTCGGGCCTCGGCTGGCATCCGATCTCAGCCGCTCCCGCCGGTGCGCGGGCGCCGGAGGTTCCGCAAAAGCCGCGGTCACCGGCAGCCTTGCCAGCACCACCGGGGAGCAGAGCCGTAGTGCCGCGCCTCTCGCCGGGTGTGTGGCAGTCGCCTGTAGGTCCGGGCGGTCTATTTGCCTCTTTCGGGTGGTTAAGGCATTTGGTGGGCGTGGGGGCCGATCCGCGCGGGGGGTGGCCTCGAAGGTGAGTGAGATGCCCGTCATCGGCGCGGGCTCGTGTGACAGAGATGGGGCGTGATGGGCCAGGAGCGCGTCGATACCCGGTTGCTCGAGGAGCTGACCGAGCAGGCGCAGGACCTCAACAGTGACGCGCTGCGGATCACGCGTGGGGCGTTCGAGGACTTCGCCGAGCAGGCGGCAGCGCGACGCTGGTGGCAACGTGGTGGCGCCCTGGCCGTACTGGCGGGAGGTGTGGCGCTTCTGGGCACGGGACGGGCGGCGGTCGCGAGCGGGAGCACGGACGACGTCATGGCGCTGCAGACGGCGGCGTCGATCGAGAACCTGGCGGTGAGCGTGTACACGACCGCGGCCGGGTTGCCGTTCGTCAAGGACGGCAACAAGACCGTGGCCGCGTTCCTCGCGAAGACGACCGGTCAGCATCAGGCGCACGCGCAGGCGTTCAACGCGGCTGCAACGCAGGCGGGTGGCAAGGCGCAGAACAACCCGGACCCGAAGTACGCCGCGATCGTGAAGCAGACGCTGCCGTCGATCAAGACCCCCGCCGACGTGGTCAAGCTCGCGATCACGCTTGAGGACGTGGCCGCGCAGACCTACACCAAGAACGTCTCCCAGGTCTCTGATCCGCAGCTGCGCAAGCTGTTCGCGTCCGTCGCCCCGGTGGAGGCGCAGCACCGGGCCGTCCTCCTGGCCGTGCAGGCGTTGCTCACTGGTGGCCATCCGGAGCTGATCACCATCCCGGTGGACCCGTTCAAGCTGCCGGCTGCGGCCGGCAGCGTCGGATTCCCCGACGCGTTCTACCCAACCAAGAACGCCTCGCCGATCAGCGAAGGAGCCGTGCAGTGAGCGGCACCCGAGGCGGCTGGGAGCTGCCGATCACCGAGGGTGAGCTCACCCGCCTCACCAAGGACCTCGTTGAGGCCCACTACACCTACCTTCCCGTGATGCAAGCCTCCGCGGCAGACCTGACCGGGCAGATCCGCGACCAGCGCGCCGGCCAGGTCCCCGACGGCGCGCCGTTGCTGGCGCAGGCGTCGCGGCGCCGGTTCCTGCTCGGCGCGGGCGGGGTGGCCGCCGCGTTCGCTCTGGCGGCCTGCACCAGTTCCTCGACCAAGAACGCGGTCGGGGGTGCGAGCAGTTCGCCCGTTGCTGGTTCGTCCGCGTCCAGCAGCGTGTACACCGGGGACCTGCAAGTCGTCGCGCTGGCCACGGCTTTGGAGAACCAGGCGGTCGGCGCGTACACCGCCGCGCTGGCCACGGCGAAGGCCGGGACACTCGGCCCCATCCCGCCTGCGGTCGGCACGTTCGCGACCACGGCGATGAGCCAGCACGCTGACCACGCCAAGGCGTGGAACGCGGTGCTCACCGGTGCGGGGAAGCCGGCGATCACCGGCGTGCCACTGTCCAACCAGCCCGCTACTCTCAAGGCGCTCGGTGCGGCCACGGACGTGGGTGCGGTGGCCAAGCTCGCCCTGCAGCTGGAGCAGCAGGCCGCGCAGACGTACCTGTTCGCGACCTACAGCGTGACCAGTCCCGCCGGGATCGCCACCGCCGCCACCATCGCGCCGGTCGAGGCGATGCACGCGGCGATCCTCAACTTCGTCCTTGGCCAGTACCCGGTCCCAGACGACTTCCTGCCCGTCGACAAGGCCGCCTCCCCAACCCTCCTCACGATCTGACAAAGGGCGGGGGGCGGCCCCGCTCCTGGCCCGCCGGCCCACGGAGGCGGGGGGACCGCCTACCCCGGGCCTTCGGGGGTCACCCCCTGCCACCCCTACCGATCGGAGGCAATATCCGATGAGACACTCCCGCCTGCACGCCGCCGTCACCGCGATTGTGTTCGCGGCCGCACTGTCAGCCTGCTCCAGCAGCGCCCCCACACCCGGCACGAGCACGAGCACGAATGCTCCAGGCTCCCGGTCCTCGGCTGCGCCATCCTCCCCAGCCGCACAGTCCTCGGGCACGGCCGCCTCATCAGGCACGGTGCAGCCGTCCGGGGCGGCGCAGATCACGATCAGCAACTTCGCCTTCCAGCCCGGCGATCTGACTGTGGCCCCGGGCGCGACCGTGACGGTGGTCAACCACGACTCCACCGCGCACACCGTCACCGCGAGCGGCGGGGGCGGGTTCGACACCGGCCACATCAACGGCGGCGCGTCGGGGACATTCACCGCGCCTACCAAGCCGGGCAGCTACCCCTACATCTGCACCATCCACCAGTTCATGCACGGCACCCTCACGGTGCATTAAGGGAGACGCGAATGGCAGCCGCACCATGGATCCTGCGGATCGCCGCGGCTGCCGGACTGGCCGTCGACGCCGCCGTCCATGCCCGCCTCGCAGGCCAGTACGACCTGGTCACCGCAACGATCAGCGAAGGCATCCTGTTCCGCGCCGAAGCAGCCGCCGCCGCACTCGCCGTGGTGTTGGTCCTCCTGTGGCGGCACCCTTTTCGGTGACCTGTTCGCCTGGCTGACCGCGGCCGCGGGCCTGGCCGCGATCCTGGTCTACCGCTACGCGGACCTGGGCGCCTTCGGCCCGTTCCCGGACATGTACGAGCCGATCTGGTCACACGACAAAATCTGGGCCCTGGCCGGACAGGCCTTGGCCGTCCTCGCGCTCACCCCGCTCCTGGCCTCCGCCTGGAAGCGGCGCCGGGCTCGCTGACCCGCACCCGGAAGGGGCAGCCCGTCTTGTTCGACCTGCTGAGCGTCTTCGAGATCGCTGTGCTGACCGTCATCGCCGTGGCGAGCGCCAAGAACGCGGATCAGGGTGGGTCGTTCCGGCCAGGCGACTGCCCGGCTTCATCGCCCGCCCGAAATTCCACGCCCGCCATGGTGGCGGCGAGCAGTCGAAGCAGAGAGTATCTGTTCCATGACACAAAGCGACGCTCCGCTCAGCAACGACGCCTACTACTTGCACAACACGGCCCGCCTGTTCCGGTGGGAGGTGGAATGGGAGCTGGACGGCAGCGTCCGCATGTCGCAGGGGGATCAGACGGTCCGGGCGTTCTTCACCCACGACGGCGCGTTCTGGTTCGGGCGCACGACCGGCCCCAGTACCGGCAACCGTGAACTGGCGCTTGCCGAGACCGTCGATGCCCTGGAACGCCACGGCAACCCGTCGGTGCCGCCGGCGGCATGACAGCCCGGCCAGCTCGCCTGGGGCGTGTCCATCGACCGTATCCACGCTGCCATCCGCATGAGCGAGGGCCACTGGTTGTGAACCGGCCGGATCGACCGCCGTGGCCAGCCCCTCTTCCACCAAGACTGCCGGACCGTGGTGGTCCGCCGCTACGCCGCGGACCTGGCAAACCTCAATTGCTTCAAGAAGCGGGCCAAGTACGGCTCCTCCCGAAACTCACACCTCGGATCGCGGGGGGCGGAACCGCTTCGCCGTCTGTGTCCATCGCGGGCCGCGCCGCAGTCATCAGCGTCAACCTTCCCTCAGCAGCCACCCGTGCGGGCACGAAGCTGGCCTGGGGCCCCAGATCCCCCCAACGAGGGCCTGTGCGGACCCTGCACAGGTCCGCTTCCAGCGCTGCCCGCAACTCCATCAGGTCCTCGAACTCGGCCAGCGTGCTGAACCGGTGCAGCAACTCCTGGGCCATCCGCGCGTCACCGCACCGGACAGCCCGCACCAGGCAGGCGATCACCTGGGAGACTTCCAGCCGTGTGGTATCGGTCACCGCTTTACCTCAGACAAGTGCAGTCCTGTTCTGGTCGGCACTGCGCCACGACGAAGGGGTGACAGCTCAACCCCTGTAACAGCCAGGCCGCACACGCCCCGGGACGGCGCCACTCGTGCTCGACCTCCCGCGCGTTTCCCCTGGTTGGTCGGACGAGCCAGCTCGCGAGGGGGACAGTCCCTCTCGAGGCCAGAGTCCCTGGGGCCGAGATCTGCCCACGCTGTTTCGGTCCACCACTGAGCCGACGCTGCCACCCTCAGGTCGGGTCAACCGCCGCGTCACGGGCCGGCAGGGAGCGAACAGACAGTGGGCACATTCCCGTGGCGCTCCACGGCAGGAGGGTGGTCTCGGCGCCAGCCAGTGCGATCAGTCGGGCTATGAACGGCCTAGGGTGCTGCAGCCACAGGGACGTTCCGAGTACGGCGCCGCGGCGGTGGGCCTGCAGGAGCGAGCTCAGGCCGCTGCAGTCGCAGAAGGTGACTCCGGCGAGATCCACCGCCATGTCGTGCACGCCACCGTCCAGACACCGGTCCAGCTCCCGACGCAGGAGCGGCGCGGAGTCCAGGTCGAGTTCGCCGGTCGCCGTGATCGTCGTCGTGCCCCGCCAGTCGTGCCGCCCAACCGTGAGTGCGGCCCACGACCTCCCGGTCCCGCACTGGGTCAGGTGTTGGCGGTCTGCCATTGCTCGGGCTGTGAGGTGGTGGGCGCCCATTCAGGTCTCCTCGGCCGTCTCCTGGGGGGACGCCGCCGGGGGCTGGGGCAGCTGGAACAATCGCCGCCGAAGCGGCCCTGTCGATCGGCCAGGCCGAGCGCGGGCCCACGAACACGGCTTCGCACGCTCGGGCCATCGAGGGAGCAGATGTTCCGCTACGCACTCTACGGCTGATTCAGCCAGCCCGATACGGCCGAGACGGTGTGGGTAAGTGACCGATCACTGAGCCGCTTTGGTGGCCGGCCCGGCGGGGCGACGCAGACCGTCGTCACAGATACATCGCGGAGGTCATCGCGGCCGCAGTCCACCCAGGAGGATGTCGAGGCCGGGTTCGAGTCCGGCGGCGCCGTCGTAGGGTGCCAGGACCGAGGCAAGGCTCCTGAGCAGAGGGAAATCGTGGACCTGGCAGGTGTCACAGCACCGGCCGACTGAACGATGGCCGGTTCTCCGCCGAACGGGGAGATCGAAACGAACCGCCCGCGATGCACCGTCTCTACCGCTGTCTGGTTCGGGCCTCGTGCGGTCTCCTCATCACCTGCCGCAAGCGGACTGCCCTTCAGCGTCTACCACCCCTCAGCCCCACGTACTGCACCGGGTGGCTCGCGTGACCGCCGCTCCAGATCGTGCGCAGCGTCAACTCACCCTGGATGTAGTCCCCCTCCTCCGTCAGCACTCCACCATGACCCGAGAAGATGCCCTCGGTGGTCGAGGTCGCCCATGTGTTCGCGCGAGCGTTCACAACCGTCCCCTTCATCCTCGACGCTTGCCGGGTCTGCGGCACGATACACGCGACGACGCAATGCGATCCCCTGCCGATAGCCCCGGTCTCGGAAGGTCTCGGCTGCCCAGGAACGTGGTCACACATCCGCCCCGGTGGTTCTGGCGCACAACGCCAGGCCTCAGCCTTCCGCAGGAGGACCCGTCCCCGTGCGTCCCGCTTGCACGAGGCTCATCGCTGCGTCGCCCCGGCGGAACACCCCGGGGTAGACCAGGTCGGTCGGCCCTGGAGCAGTACGACCCCGACGACCAGCACCCGGGCGCACCCGGTCCGCCCCCCAAGCCTCGGTCCCACGCCCCCTCCCGCCACCCCGGCGAGATCTGATCCAGCGTGGCCTGCCCGATCCGCACGGCGTCAGCGGCCTGGCATCGCTTCTATGCGGCTCGGCACGGAGTACGCTGAAGGTACCGAGGGTCTTCCGCACACCGGCTGCAGTGCCCCTGTCGTTCTCGGCGAACGCCGACACCGGGCCTGCGCGCGGGTCCGGGGACAGGACGCGCACCATGTCCGTGTCACTCCTGCGACCGCTCTCGGTCGCTCTTCCCCCGCCCCGCACGGAATCGACGGCGCTACGGCTCTCCCTTCGGCCCGGCGCCAGCGGCGGCGGCCTTTCCGTCGGCGCCCTTGATGGCGCCTGGTGGCCGCACTCCGATGACCTCGTTCGCGAACTGCCGTCCGTTGTTCGCACGCTGGACCCGCTGTGGGGGCGCATCACCAGGGTCAACATCAACCCGACCCACTGGCAGCAGCCCCTGCCCCGCGAGATCCCGGTTCCGGGACACGTGGTCAAGGTCGGCTGGTTCACCACCGAGCAGGACCCGCACAAACTCCTGCTCCTCTCCTACCGCACCCGCCGCTGGGACCTGCTCGTCATCCCACCACAAACCGCCCCGGCGGTCGCCGCGCGGCTGATGGCCGCGGCCAGCGACCCGGCCGGTTCGTCCACCGCGAGCGCGCTGATCGCCGCCGAACTCGGCCACGTCGAGGCCCCGGGGGCCGTCAGCGTCGTGGCTCGCGACTCGGGCGCGGAAGCCGAATGGGAATCCGAAGGCGGCGCGGCATTGTCCGTTCCGCTGATCATGCCCATCGGCCGCATCACCGTGTCCTCGGGAAGGTGAGAACGATGACAACGGTCTTCGCCCTCCTCGCGCTCGCCGCCATGATCGGCGCCTGCGTGCTGCTGGTTCAACTGGCCAACGCCCGACACACCGCGCTGCCGACGACGGCCCAGCCGCGTCGCTGGCGCCTCCATCGACGAGGCCCTGCGGCCCGGCCCGCGAAGCGCCATCCCTGACGACCGGCCCCAGACGCACACCGACGCAACCCCGTCGATCCGACCAACCCCTCCGGCGCCCGCCGTCGGACGCCGGAGGGTGCACCGACCGACGGGCGCGCCTCAACCACCTCGCTGTGAGCGCGTGAGTCGTCCGTCTGATGACCATTCTCGCGCTCCCTTCCGACAGAGCACTGGTTGAGACCGGTGACCTAGGGACGCTCTTGATCCTTTTGGCTTCCGCGAACCACAGGCTGAGCAAAGGGGTCTGACGAACCATCGAAGGATGTCAATGCCGTGATCATTCTGATCACTATCGCGGTCCCAGAGAGGTGAAAGTCATGGCCAACACCATCGAGGTCTACCTCGACAACTCCGGAGAGTGGCGCTTCCGGCTGACGAGTATCCGCGGCGAGACCATTGCCGCAAGCAGCGCCTTCGCCTCCGAGCTCGCCTGCCTGGCCGGCGTCGCCGCCATGCAGACCAGCGCCGGCGACGCACAGGTCACCGTCCTCACCCCCACCGCCTTGTAGGCAGCCGGCCCGCCTTCGACCCAAGCAGACCGACGTCCCTGCCGGGCACGGAGACATCCGGTCATGCTCGGCCCGTCGGGCGGCCACGGTGTTCCGCACGTGCCCCGGCGCCGCCCGGAGCGCAGGGGCAAGCTGGAAGTGTGCAGGGGCTCCACCGGGAAGATCCTCCTCTACGGGTCGAGGGGTTCGGGGGCGGGGAGTGTGGTGAGCGCGGCGAGGAGTTCGGCGACGGTGGGGCCGGCGTCGGCGGGGTGGCGGAGCTTGGTTTCGGGCACGAGGCGGTAGTGGTTGTGGCGGCCCGCGCGGGTGTGGGTGAGGTAGCCGGCCGCTTCGAGGTCGGCGATGATGCGCAGCACCGCCCGCTCGGTCAGCAGGCAGCGTGACGCGATGTCGCGTACCCGGATCCCGGGATCGCGGGAGATCTGGACCAGCACCCGGGCGTGGTTGGTCAGGAACGTCCACTGCGCAGCCCTGGGGGCGGGAACCGGCTCCATACTCTCAGGGTCTCCCGGATCACGTGTCACAGCAAACACGACACCAGTTTCATGCAACGGTTGACACCCCTCGGATCGGGGGTGACCCTGGGAAAAGCACGCTCGACGAGCCGCACCTGCCCAGGCGCCCGGATACCGCGAAGCGGAGGTGGAGCTGTGACCAGGGAAGAACTGAACGCGTTGGCCGCACTGCTGCGCGAACACGGGACCATGCCGCGTTCCGCCGAGCAGGCTCTCAAAGCCGTCGACGCCTACCTGACGCTGGCCGAGGGCCACCCCGACGCGGCCGCGCTCACTTCCGAGCACAGCCGCGCACTGGACCTGTGGCACGCCCTGCAGGACGCCGCCGCGCTCACTTTGCGGCCGGCCCCGTCCAGCCCGCAGGCGGCGTGATGAACGACCGGCCGGAGTGCCAGCCCCGCAGCACCACCGAGGACACGGGCACTGCGCTGGTCTCCTGCCTGGCCGGTGACCTCGATCTCGATCTCGACGCCAAGGACGTCCTCGCCTTCGACAAACCCTCGCTGGCTTTCCACAGGGTTCTCATCGACCTGTCCCTAGACACCTTCTTCTACTCCACCGCCCTGAACGCCCCGCTCGGCCCGCGCCTGCGCGTGGTCTCGAATCGGTGCGGGAGGCGTTCCCCTCTCACCTCGGAAACCCTCCAGCGGGCGGCCGTCCGGCTGTCCCCCCGGCGGTCGTCCTGGAACGGGACGCCTGGTGATCAGTGACGGCATGGCCGAGGTTCTGCGACTGCTCGAACGCGACGACGGGTTCGACGCCGCAGCTGAGGTTGCTGCGCGCGCCGCGGAGATCCTGGGCGTGGACGGGCTCACGGTGTCGCTTGCGACCGGCGGCGACCAAGTGGAACTGATGTGGTGCACCGACGAGGCGGCCGGACAGTTCGAGGACCTGCAGTTCACCCTCGGGGAAGGCCCAGGCCCTGATGCCGTGCGCAGCGGCGCGATGGTGCTGGTACCCGACCTGGCGCAAGTGCGGCCCGGGCGCTGGCCGGCACTCACTATGGAGTCCGCAGACCTGGACGCCCGCGCCGTGTTCTGCTTCCCGATGGGGATCGGGGCGATCCGCGTCGGTGTGCTGACCCTGGTGCGCCGGAGCCCGAGGCCGCTGACCGACGGGCAGACCGGTGACGCGCAGGTCCTTGCCCACGCCTTGACCGGGCGCGCCCTGGGCAGCGCGGTCCCAGGGCGCAACGGGTCCGCGGTTCCGGCCGATACGCCAGGCACGTTGCTGCAGGCCGTCGTGCACCAGGCCACCGGCATGGTCAGCGTCCAGCTTGACGTGCCCCTGCCCCAGGCTCTGCTACGGCTGCGCGCGCATGCTTATAGCAGTGGCCGACCGCTGCTCGACATCTCCAGGGACGTGGTCGCGCGGCGGCTGCGCCTGGACCTCAACGGCAACGGCGACGGAAACCCGTTGCCCGTCTCAGACAAGGACTGATCGCCATGGCCCGCGAGCAGCAAGTGACCAAGGTCTTCGTGGAGGTCGCCGACTCCCTGATCGACGACTTCGACCTGATCGACTTTCTCCAGCGACTGTCCGAGCGTTGTGTGGAACTGCTGGACGTGGCCGCGTGCGGGGTGCTGCTGGCCGACGAGCACGACGTGCTCCAGGTGCTGGCCGCCTCGGACGAGGACACCCGGCTGCTGGAGCTCTTCGCGCTGCAGCACGACCAGGGCCCGTGCGTGGACTGCTACCGCAGCGGCGAGCCGCGCACCAACATCAACCTCGACAACCCGGGCGCCGAGCAGGCATGGCCGCAGTTCACCCCGGCCGCCCGCCGGTCCGGGTTCGCCTCCACCAACTCGATCCCCATGCGGCTGCGTGGGAAAGTCATCGGCGCCCTCGGCCTGTTCCAATACAGCGACCATCATCTCAGCGACGCGGACACGGCCCTGGCCCAGGCCCTGGCGGACCTGGCCACCATCGCCATCCTGCAGCAGCGCACCCTGGCCCACAGCGAGACCGAGCGCAGCCAACTCCAATACGCGCTCACCAGCCGGATCGTCCTGGAACAGGTCAAGGGCATCCTCGCCGAGCGCTGGCAGGTCACCACGGACGAGGCGTTCGCCGCCTTCCGCGCCTACGCCCGCGCCCACCACCACCAGATCTCCCGGCTCGCCCGTGCGATCGCCGACGGCGAGTTCGACACCGACCAGATTCCCCGTACGGCCCCGCACCGCTGACCGCGCCGGGCGGCCGGCCCAAACAGAGGTTCAGCGGCCGCGGCCGCCGAAGAGGTCGCGGGCCCGGTCGACCAGCCCGGTGCCGGCGGCGAGGAGCTTGTCCAGGGGTGGGGTGTCGGGGGCGATGGAGTGGGGCCGGCGGGCCTTCTCCTTGGCGGCGCGACCGTCGCCCAGGAACGCGAGGACCTGGCCCGGCGTCAGGAGGACCTCGCCGAACAGCGCGAGAGCCTGCTCAGCTCAGCGGCTGACCGCGCTTCGCCCGGAAACCCGACGAGCTGGCCACCCTGACGTGTTGGTTTCGCCTGGATCGAAAGGCGCCTCCTTCATCCGATATCCGCCGCGCCTGGCCGTCCTGAGCGTTCCAGACACCACGTGTCGGCCGTGTTGGCGCCTACCCGCATCGCGGAACGCCCGAACAGTCCTCCGTCGGAGGCCTCTGGGCCGACTACCGGGACCATGGGCCTATCCGGCGCGCCCACCCCCACCGCCACCGCCACCGGAACCTCTCTGAGCGGCCGCGCTGGGAAGGCGGGCCTGGTTCCGTTCCGTCTGGGCCCGGCTCAGGGGCCAGCAGGATGCTCGCGGTGTCGGTCAGGTTGAGCAGTCGGGCGACCATCGGCGTGGGGTGGTGCAGGTGCAGGGATGCTCCGGCTGCGGCGGCGCGCTGGTGGGCGTGGAGGAGTTCACCCAGGCCACAGCAATCGCAGAAGCTGGTGTGGGTGAGGTCCACATGGATGGTGCGCGCGCCGTCGTTCAGGCACTTCGCCAGGGCCTGGCGCAGCAGTGGCACGGTGGCCAGATCGATCTCGCCGATCAGGGTGAGCCGTGTGCTGTTTCCCAGGTCGTGTCGTTCGATGGTAAGCGTCGCCGTTCCAGTCCGGGTGGCTGCGTCCTGGGGCAGGCCGTGGTTGACGGTCACGGATCGGATCATGCTGCTGTCCGGGGGCATCCGGCCCTCCTCGACTGTCTCGTGTTTGAGACCGCCGGGGTCGGGGGCAGTCGGAGCAACGCCGCCGAAGCGGCCTGGATCGGACGGGCGTGAAGTCAGCTACGACCCGGCTTTCCCGTTCGCGCCGACCGGGCAAACAAGTGTTCTGCTTGGAACTGTACGGCTTCGCGGAACTGCGTGGTACTGCCCGGACGGACCGGCACCGCACATCTCTGGAGACTCAACTCCCGGCCCTGTCCGGCCTCTGGCAGCCCCCTGTTGAGTCTGGTCACATGGCGGTGGTGGTGGCGGTCCGCAGCCCGGCGAGGAGGATGTCGAGGCCGCGTTCGAGCTCCGCCGCGCCGTCGTAGGAGGCCAGGGTGGAGGCGAGGCCGCGGATGTGCGGGAACTCGTGGAGGGGCAGCCGGTGCAGTCCCAGGCGCAGGAGGTCGTCGGTCTCGTCGGGGTTTTCGACGATCTCCTGGAGTTCGTTGAGGATATGTCCGTGGAGGAAGCCGAACAGGGCGCGGTAGATGTGCAGGGCGTCGGCGCCGCTGAAACCGGCCCGCGTGAGCAGGGCGAGGATGTCCTCCAGCGGGCGCAGGGTGCCGCGGGGGCGTAGGGCGAGCGGGGTGGCCAGCGGGCGGGTGACCAGCAGCGGCACGACGTGTGGGTGGGTCAGCGCGATCCCGCGGTACTTGTGCGCCACCGAGCGTAGTTGGGCGACCCAGTCGGTGTCGGTCGCGTCCACGGTGAGGTCGGCCAGGACGGTTTCGGCGACTCCGTCGAGCAGGTCCGCCTTGTTCGCCGCGTAGCGGTACAGGCTCATCGGGTCGCGGCCCAGCGCCCGGGCCAGTCCCCGCATGGAGAGCTTGTCGATGCCGTCGCGGTCGACCATCTCCAACGCGCAGGCCAGCATGCGCTCGCGGGTGAGCTTGCCGCCCAGGTGCGGTTCGGAGTCCTTGGCCGCCAGGTCGGGTCTCGTGTCCATGCCGTCACCACCTCCAGCGATGGCCGGGCCCTCGGTCGCGGGCTCCAGGCCCAAAGATCCGGATACACCCCAAGCTTAGCCGTAGACCTACGGTGTAGACACCGGCAGAGTCACGAGTTACCGTAGGTCTACGACGTAGATCCCTTTTGGGAGGAACACGTCATGATCATTATTCTCGGACTCATCATCCTCGTCGCCGCGGCCGCCCTGGCAGTGGCGGGCATCTTCGGCAATACCGGCAGTGCGCACGCCGTCAACGGCGCGTTCTCCGTGTTCGGCCACCCCATGAACGGCTCCACCGGCACGCTCTTCCTGTTCGGCATCATCGTCGGCGCAGCCGCCATGCTGGGCCTGGGCCTGCTCCTGGCCGGAGCCCACCGCACCTCCCGCCGCGGCCTGGAGGCCCGGCGCGACCTGCGGCACTCCCGGCACGAGAGGGCCGCCGCCGACAGGGACCGCGACGCGCTGGCCGACCAGCGCGACACCGCCCGCACCCAGGCCGCAACCGCGGGCCAGGAACGCGACGCGGCCACCGAACAGCGCGACGGCCTCCTGCGCACCATCCGGCGATCCCGCGCCCAGTCGCCGGGAACTCCCTCCGGCGACTGACCGCTCGGCGGAGAGCCGGAAGGCGAACAGTCACGAGCCCCGCCGGCACCGGCTCGGGCACCGCCCCAGCCACAGCCGGCCGGGCACGACTGTCGGGGCGGCCATGCCCGATCGCCCCTCGAACACCACACGAAAGGCAACACCATGACCCTGTCCAAGAAAGCCGCCCACAAGGCCGAAGCCGCCAAGGGCGGCGTCAAGAAGGCCGTCGGCCGTGCCACCGGAGACCGAGCCCTGGAGGCCGAGGGCCGCGGAGACCAGGTCAAGGGTGACACCAAGCAGGCCGGCGCCAAGATCAAGGACGCCTTCAAGCACTGAGCCATCTGACGGCGGGTGCACTCGCCATGACTCCCGCGTACCGGCTCCGGCCCGCATCCGGGCCTATCAACCGAAGGAACATCGCATGTCTGACATCTGGGGCTACGGCCCCGCTTCGAAGTACTCCTCCGGCACGGACCTGACCGGCTACAAGGTCGAGGCCACCGACGGTCACGTCGGCAAGGTCGACGACGCCACCGAGGAGGTCGGCGCCGCGTTCATCGTCGTCAACTGCAAGCCGTGGCTGATCGGCAAGCACGTGATGCTGCCCGCCGGCACCATCACCCTGGTCGACACTGACCAGGAGACCATCCACGTCAACCGCACCAAGGACGAGATCAAGAACGCACCCGAGTACGACCCCGAGCTCCACCGCAACGACACCAAGTACCGCACCAGCGTGGGCACCTACTACGGATCCCAGGGCCGCTGAGCCCAGGACCGGCCCACCCGACTCCAGCCCGAAGAGGAAGGTCTCCCTCACGGGACCCGGTCTTGGACCGGATCCCGTGAGGGCGCAAGTAAGGAGGTACCTCTCATGGTTCTGTTGATCGTGGTCCTGTTGCTGGCGCTGGTCCTGGGTGGTGCGGGGTTCGCCCTGCACGCGCTGTGGTGGATCGCGCTGGTCGTCCTGGCCGTGTGGCTGCTCGGCTTTGTCTTCCGCGGCGAGCGCGCCGGCTCCGGCGGCCGCGGCCGCTGGTACCGCTGGTAACACCCACGCGCCACGCGTCCGTCTCCCGAGGCCGCCCCCTCCGGCGGCCTCGAGGCGGAGGCATACGCCGAAGGGGAGTCGGCACGCTCGAACACTCTCAAAGGGTGCCCCTATGGTTTTCGTCAAGCTGGCGTGACGGCTGGGGCCTGGTAGAAGGTGCCGTCGCGAAGCATGGCGAAGAGCACGTCGATGCGTCGCCGGGCGAGCGCGACGATGGCCGCGACGTGGTGCTTTCCTTCCTTGCGTTTCTTGTCGTAGTAGGCCCGTGACTCGGGCTGCTTGAGCGAGGCGAACGCGGCGAGGTAGAGGGCGCGTTTGAGCTGTTTGTTGCCGCGTCGGGCGGGGTGCTCGCCGCGGATCGACGAGCCGGAGGCTCGGGTGACCGGTGCGAGGCCTGCGTAGGCGGCCAGGTGCCCGGCGGTGGGGAACGCGGTGCCGTCGCCGACGTCGATGAGGATGCGGGCTGCGGTCCTGACCCCGACTCCGGGCATGGAGGTCAGGACCTGGGAAAGAGGGTGGGCCTCCAGCAGTTCCTCGATCCGTGCGGCCAGGGTCTTGCGCTGATCCGCGAGGGCGGTGAGGGAGGAGGCGAGGCTGGGGACGATCAGTGCCGCGGCCTCGGTCCCGGGGACGACGACGGTCTGCGCGTCGAGTGCGGTGAAGATGTCCTCCACCAGGCGCTCGGCCATGCGCGGGGCCTTCGGCCGCAGCAGCGTGACCAGGCGGCGGCGACCCGCCTTGCGGATCTGGGCGGGTGAGCCGAAGCGCTCCAGCAGGGCCAGGACGGCGGGGTGGTCCAGGCGCGGGCCCAGGACCTGCTCGAGTGAGGGGTGGACCTGGGTGAGCAGACCGCGCAGGCGGTTCTTGATCCGGGTGGTCTCGGTGGTGAGGTCGTCGTCGAAGCCGACGATCATCTGCAGCTCGGCAGTGGTCTCATCGGCCGGGTCGATGGCCCGGAGCGTGTGCGGCATCGTGCGCGCGGCGTCGGCGATGACGTAGGCGTCCCTCGCGTCGGTCTTGGCCTCGCCCGGATACAGGTCCGCGATCCGACGCATGGTCAGCCCGGGGAGGTAGGCGACCCGGCAGCCCATGTCGCGGGCGACCGCCAGCGGAAGGGCGCCTATAGAGGCGGGCTGGTCGACGACGACGAGCACGGTCCCGTGCTTGGCCTGGAGCTTGGCGAACAGCTCGCGCAGCTTGGGCTCGGTGTTGGGCAGGGGCTTGTCGAAGGCCTTCTTCCCGGCCGGAGTGAGGGCGGTGGCGTGGTGCTCGCCCTTGCCGACGTCCAGGCCCAGATAGACGTCGACGGTCTCGTCGTCGGTCACGTGATCCTTGCTTCCCAGCTCCGAACCATCCCGGCCTGCCTGCGGCATCAGCGTGCAGGCATCCACGTTACGGAGAGCCTGCCCCACCCGGTACGGGTTGGGCGCCCATGCCCCTGATCAGCGGTCTGCCGATGCCTCCGTGCCCGGTGACAGCACCCTTTCGATCATGACTGACAGGGCTACGGGGTCATGCCGGGACCGGAGGCCGGGAGCCCCGTTGCGGGGCCACGAAGAAGGTAACGGGGCTGCTCACCCAACGATGCGCACGGACCGGGAGGACCTCATGGCCCCCACATCGCCAACCGCGACCACCCCGCGAAAGCCCTTCGGGTTGCCCGAGCCGGCGCAGATCCCGCGGCTGCCGGCACCCAACTGCCTGACCGTCGACGAGTCACGCGGGCTCTCCCGTGTGCTGTTCGAGCGGCTACGGGCGCTGCCCGAGGGCGGCGACGACTATTCCTACGTGCGCAACACGTTGATCGAGCTCAACGTCGCCCTGGTCCGTGCGACTGTGTCCCACTACCGCCACCGCAGCGAGCCGAACGACGACCTCATCCAGGTCGGCATCGTCGGTCTCATCAAGGCCATCAACCGCTTCGACCCCGACCGCGGCCTGGAGTTCGCCACCTACGCGCTGCCCACCATCGACGGCGAACTCAAACGCTTCTTCCGCGACACCAGCTGGGCGGTACGGGTCCCCAGGCGCCTGCAGGAGATGCGCCTGCGAGTGGCCAGAGCCAAGGACGACCTCCAGCAGCAACTCGGACGCGAGCCAAGCGACACGGAACTGGGCGAACGCATCGGCACCACCGTGGCCTTGATCGCCGAAGCCAGGATCGCGACCAACGCCTACTCGGCCGGCACACTGGAACACCCCACCGACGGCGAGGAACGCGAGGGCCCGCTCAGCCGTCGCCTCGGCTACACCGACCACGGCCTGGAGAGCGTCGAAACCCGGGAAGTCCTCAGACCCGCCATCGCCGCACTTTCCGAGCGTGACCGAGCCATTCTCGCGCTGCGCTTCACCGGCGAGCTCAGCCAGGCTCAGATAGGCGCTGAACTTGGCATCTCCCAGATGCAGGTGTCCCGGCTCCTGGCCCGGATCCTCGATCGGCTTCGCACCGCGTTGCTCACCGAGCGCTGAGAGCGCCAACGGCCAGATCCTGACAGCCACCTGAAGCGGGCCGAAGGCCGAGCAGCTCCGGGCCGGCCTCCCCCGGCGACCATACTCAGCGTCTTCCGCACACGGGCTCCAGTTCCGCCCAAACCGACTTGCCGACTACCTCCCGGCGGGAGGTGACGTCCCAGCGGTCACACAGCACACCAAGAACGTGCAATCCGTACCCGCCCGCGCTCTCCAACGGTGGGTCGAAACGGGGCACCGGCAGCTGAGGACTGGTGTCGAAGACCTCGACATGCAGACGCCTCGCGGGGTCCACACGAGCTCGAGCAGCCTGGCCCCACCTCCGTGCCGGCTGGCATTGGTCACCAACTCGGACACCGCCAGCAGGACGTCGTCCATAAGGTCGACGTCTTCCTGCTCGGGCTCGTGCCCAGGCGCGGAGCCCAGCCCCCAAGTAGTCATAGCCGCACGCGTGAACGCGCGGCTGGCGGCCGCCGGTCGATTCGAGGCCGCTCAGTTCCAGACGCCGCACACTCGCGCGCTCCGGGCGGCGCGGCTGGAGACGATCGCCTACGTGCATCGTCGCTCCTCTCTTCGCCGAACGGCACGGCCCGTCCGCCCGGGCCCAAGGCCCGGGCGGGAGTCAGCCGCTCATGGCTGCTGCTTGCTACTTGCACTCCTTCGCGCATGCCTACACGATGCAAGGCCGTTGGGCCCTGGCTGCGCTGAGCCGTCAGGCTCGTCGCGGGGGCGGACGGCTCGCGCGCCAGGCGAAGGCCAGGTCCGCCTCGCCCAGCGCCTCGCTGCAGGCGAACCGGCTGCCGCGAGGAAGTCCTCCAGGCTGACGGCGCCGCCGGTGTCGTCGTCCCATTCGACTAGAACTCCCGATAGGCCGCCGTGCCAGGAGGCTGGGGTGTCGTCCGAATCGTCAGGGGCCAGATGCCACTCGACGCAAGCCTGGCCATGCCGATATCCCAAAATACGGACTGGCCGCCTACCCGTCCAGATCTCCACCCGGGACGGGCAAACAGAACATGTGTACATGAACCGCATCAGCATTCGGTGCCCCTCAACACCCATCTGATGATGTCGCACGCCCACAGAACCCGGGCAATCGACATCCCGCCACCCTCACAGCCACCTCAAGACGCCGCCCTACGAGCGCGATCAGTGATCGGCCGGACAGTCACTCGGTTCCTGACCCATCCGCCACGCCGTCGGCTCCGAATCACTCTCAGAAGTTCGATTTCATGCGCCCCGGACCCTGACGCTCGGCTTCTTCTTCCCGTCCCTGATTCCGGCAGGCGGCGCTCGCTGCCCACGACCCCGGTCCCGGTTCCACCGGACGTGGAAGGTCGTGATCACTGGGCCCGGCTTCCGAGAGGTTCTCGGAATCCGAGTACCACCAAGCAGTTGAAGGAGAGAGCGCGATGAAGCACATGAAGACGACGGCCAGGGTCCTGGCCCTGGCCGCCCCGGTGGGGCTGCTCGCGTTGCCGCTGACGGCTTTCAGCGCCTCGGCGACGAGCACTCAGTCCAGCAGCGGCACCACGTACATGGCGACACTCAATCCGCTCAACCACGCCGGCGGCTCGGGCATGCTGATGCTCCAGCTGAACGGGTCTCAGGCCGTCATCACCGAGGACGTGAAGGGCCTGGCCGCCACGTTCATGAACGCGCCGTTCCCGCACGTGCAGCACATCCACATCAACGGGATGGGCATGTGCCCGACCGCCTCCGCGGACAAGAACGGCGACGGCGTCGTCAGCACCACCGAGGGTGGCCCCGCCTACGGGGCGATCGGCACCACGCTGAGCCTGACCGGCGACACCAGCCCGGCGGCCGGCACCGACATCAAGATCGCGCCGTCCGGCGCGGACTTCCACTACTCCCGCACCATCACCCTCGACGCGGCCACCGTGGCTTCGCTCAAGGCGGGCAAGGCCGTCATCGTGGTCCACGGCCTGGATCCGACGACGCTGAGCGCCAAGGCCCAGGCCGAGCCCAGCGACCTGGTGCCCTCGCTGCCGCTGGCCGCGACCTCCCCCGCTTTGTGCGGGCCGCTGGCCGTCTCCCAGATGGCCATGGTTCCCAGTGGTGGCGTGAACACCGGTGGCGGCGGGACCTCCGGAACCCACGACGTGGGGCTCTACGCGGCCGGTGCGGGCCTGGCAGCCGCCGCCGGAGGCGTGCTGGTCCTGCGTCGACGCACCAACGTCGAGAAGTAGATGCCCATGTCCTGGGCGGCACGACAGTTCGGTCGTGGCCGCCGGCGCCTGCTGGCGTCGGCGGCCGCCGCCCTGCTCACGGCGGCGGGAGGGACGGTGGCCCTCGGCCTCTCCGGCCAGCAGCACGCGCCCCAGCCGCCGGCCTCGGCCGCGCTGCCGGCCGCCGCGCCGCGCGCGACCACCAGCGTTCCGACGGCACCGGCCGCCCACGCCGCGACTCCGACCGCGATCAGCATCCCGGCGATCGGCGTGCACCATGCACTGCTGAGCCTGGGTCAGAACTCTGACGGCACCCTGCAAGTACCCCCGATGTCGGACGTGTCGGCCCCCGGCTGGGACCGGAACTCACCGAGTCCCGGCCAAGTCGGCCCCGCGGTCATCGTCGGCCACATCGACGGCACCACCGGGGCTGAGGGCGTGTTCTACGCACTGGGTGCGCTGCGTCCCGGCGACACCGTGGCCGTCACCCGGAGCGACGGCACCGTGGCCGTGTTCCGGATCGACGGTGTCAACACCTACTCCAAGGCCGCATTCCCCACCCTGACGGTCTACGGCAACACCACCGATCCCCAGCTCCGGCTGATCACCTGCGGCGGTCGGTTCGACCACGCCACCCAGCACTACCTGGACAACACCGTCGCCTTCGCCACCCTCACCGGCATCCACCGGGGCTGACCACACGAGGAGGAGACGATGAACACCCGAAAACGAACCGTCGGATCTGCCGCGGCCCCCATTGGACGACACGGCATCCGCGTCTGCGCGCTCGCCGCCGCGGCCGCGATCGGGGCACTGGCAGCGGGATGCGCCTCGGGGAGCGCCCTCAGCTCCGCCGCATCCGGCGCGGCCGCATCGGCGAGCGCACCGGCGCACGCCGACGTCCTGACGCCCCCGAGCGCTTCGACGCCGCCGGGGATGCCGATGCCCGGCGCGGCACAGGCCACCGCACCCTCGGCGACCGCGCTCATGGTGTGCTCACCCGAGATCCGCAAGGACGTCACGAAGATCCTGACACCGGCGAACGCGCCCACCACGACCACCACCTGGACCGACCACCTCTACACCTGCACCTACCACCTGCCGACCGGCCAACTCGTGCTGACGGTGAAGGAATCACCGGACGCGGCGAGTGCGACCAGCTACTTCGAAGCACTGCGTACCCGCCTGGGCCGCACCACGCCGCTGACCGTCGCCCAGGCCCTGGGCAACCCCGGCTACGAATCCCCGGGCGGCACGGTCGTCATCCTCAAGGACGGCAAGACCCTTCGCGTCGACGCCACCCGCTTGCCGGCCGCGTCGGGACCACACCACCTCTCCCGGTCCGATCTGGCCTACGAGATCGCCAGCGACATCCTCGGATGCTGGAACGAGTAGCCCACGATCCACGGCCCGGTTCACCCGCAAGGAACTGACATGCCAAGAATTCCGCTCCGCGTCGCGTTGCCGGCAGCCGTGCTGCTGCTGGCCGCGGGCGGCTGCTCCTCCGCAACCGTCCGGTCGAGCCAGACCCCGGCAGCACCCCCGAGCGCTCACAGCGCGCCCAGCAGTCCGGGCACCTCGATCTCCCCGCCCACCGCGACGACCGGGCAGATCGTGATCGACAACTTCGCCTTCAGTCCCACGAACCTGACCGTGCACCCCGGGGAGAACATCACCGTGATCAACCACGACTCCACCACACACACCCTCACCGCGCGTTCCGGCGGCGCCTTCGACACCGGCGCCATCAACCCGGGCAAGTCGGCGACCTTCACCGCGCCCACCGCCGCTGGCGCGTACCCCTACGTCTGCTCCATCCACGCATCCATGCACGGCACACTGACAGTCGGCTGAGGAGCCCGTCATGGCCGCACGGCACATCGTCCTCCGAGGCACCGCGGCAGCGGGCCTCGCCGTCGACGCCTCCATCCACCTGAAGCTCGCCCACCAGTACGCCCCGGTCGCCTCCTCCACCATCAACGAAGGCACCCTGTTCCGCATCGAGGCCACCGCCGCCATCGTCGCGGCGCTGCTCGTGCTGCTGTGGCGGCACCGGTTCGGCGACCGATTCGCCTGGCTGACCGCCGCCGCCGGACTCGCCGCGATCCTGTTCTACCGCTATGCCGACCCCGGAGCCCTCGGCCCGCTGCCCGACATGTACGAGCCGATCTGGTTCACCGACAAAGTCTGGGCTCTGCTCGGCCAGGCCACTGCCCTGGCGGCACTCACCCCGTTGATCGCCAGACGAAGCCGCCGGCACGGCGGGCACCGCGTTCACCACCAGGCCGAAGACACAGCAGCCGGGCCAGTTCGCGATCGTCCCGGTGCGTGACCCCACCCGAGGTCCGCCGCCGCGGCCACCGACGCCTGATACCCGATACCCGACATCTGGGCGACACCAAGGTGCTCGCCGCCGTAACCTCGCGCGTGTCGAGGCCCCACCAGGCCCGCCGCGCGCACGCACCACCCGGCCCTGGAGGCCGCCATGACTGTGACCCGCCGACACATCCAGATCGTCCTGGGAGTGCTCTGGCTCCTCGACGGCGCCCTGCAACTGCAGCCGTACATGTTCACCAGCGGCTTCGCCCACCAGATCATCGACCCCGCCGCCACCGGACAGCCCGCCGCCGTGGCCGCGTCCGTCCACTGGGCCGCCCACCTGATCGCCGCCGCGCCCGCCCTGATGAACACGGGATTCGCGCTCGGCCAACTCCTGCTCGGGGCCGGATTGCTGTGGGCGCGCACAGCACGCTGGGCACTGGCCGCCTCCATCGCCTGGGCTCTTGCGGTGTGGCTTCTGGGCGAGGGTCTCGGCGGCGTGGCCGGCGGCCACGCCCTCCTGCTGACCGGCGCGCCGGGGGCCGTGCTGCTGTACGCCCTGGCTGCGTCCCTGGCCTGGCCCAGGCCGACCGACCAGGACCGCCCCGGCCGGCGGTGGCGCAGCGACGTACCGCCTTCCGCCTGGGCGGCTCCGGTCTGGGCCGTGCTGTGGATCGGCGGCGCGCTCCTCCAAGTCCTTCCGGGCAACGGTGCGGTGGCGGCCATTGCCTCCTCGGCCGACGCCGCACCGGGCCCGCTGGCGTCGCTGGACCGTACCGTCGCCTCCGCCACGACCGCCTACGGCACCGCGATGACTGTCACCCTGGCGCTGGTCATGGCAGCGGTGGGCCTGGCAGTCCTGGCCCCGAGGCCCTGGCGTTCTGCAGCCGGGTGCGCTGGCATCGTCCTCGCGCTGCTGTTCTGGGCGCTCGGACAGGGTGCCGGGCTGCTCACCAGCGGTCACTCCACCGACCCCAATGCCGGGCCGCTGGTCGTCCTCCTCGCCGTCGCCGTCCTCGGCGTCCGAACCGACCTCATCGGCTCTCGTCCGCCTCGAACGGAGACGGCAGGTGTGTCGCGTGCACGGAACTGATGATTTGCAGAGCCTGTCAGCCCGCGAGCGGGTCCGGTTCTGCCACGCGGCTCAGGCCCAACTCCTGCTCCAGTTGCCTGATTTGCCGCTGCCGCTGCCGTTCGGCGGCCCCGCCGCTCTTCCCGGTGGGCGGTGCCGGGCGCAGCACGGCCATTGTGATCAGACGGCGCGCCAGCAACAGCGGCGCGCTGACCGGCCAGGAGGCTCCTACGAGCAACGCGATCGCTTTGGCCTGATCGCGCTCCTGGCGGCGGAAGAGGCCTTCGGCCGCGGCGTCCGGTCGGCCTTCGGCACGCCGGGCTACGAAGACTGCTCGCTGGCGGGCGAAGACGCAACGGGCGGTCCAAAGGGCCACCGAAGCGTAAATGATCAGAGCTGTCGCCACGAGCATGATGCCGTCCTTCTACTCGGATCACCGGTGTGCCGCACCTACCCCAGGCGCGCGTCCGAAATCGTCCGAGTCACGGGCATCGTGGGCCCCGCGCACACCATTGCGCCCGAATGTTGATGACCACGGGATGGGGTAGGCGCGCGGGGAGTCGGAGCAAGGAGGCGCACGTCGATGCTGAAACCACCATGGCCAAGTGGCTCGGAGCCGGCCGTCAAAGCACCGACCCCCTCCCCCGCGACGAAGGCCACCGCAGATCCCTTGCCCTCCACCGGTGAGGGCGACCGGCTTGCGCACATCATCTGCGTACGCTGCTACCCCGCCTTCGACGGCGCCCGCGAGGCTCCGCAGGACGCGGTTTGCATCTGCGGCAAACCCGTGAAGGCCGGGGACCGGCGCCCCGAGGGGAGTGCGACGCGGTGCGTCGTCTGCCGCGAACTGCGCGGCCATCACGAGCGCGAACGGCACGCGACCGGGCGGTGACGGCGCAATGGCGCCGCGCCCCGCCGGCCCGAGGTCCGAGGAGGTCCGCACGCGAGGCCTGCCGAGGCCGGAAGTCCGTCGCAGAACGCGCTACGCTGGAGACAGGCACCGTCCAAGCGTGCGATCAACACCGCGAGCGCACTGTGAGACCGTCTTCGACGATGTCGTCCGGCTGCCCCTGACCCTGGCTGCGTCGCACTTCGAGACCGCCAGGAGCGTCGGTGTCCTCCCTTGCCGAACACGCGGCGTCGCCGTCGCTGCGCAGCACTGCGGCGAGCGTGCGCCCGACCTATACCGGCACGGAGCCCTTCCCCGCCGCACCGGCCGCTGTCGAGCGGCGGCCGCAGGGCTGGCAGGTGATCATCACCGCGGTGATCGTGGCGTTTCCGTTCCTTGCGGTCGTCCTGGCGGCCTGGGTCCTGTGGGGCCGGCTGATCGGCCCGCTCGATATCCTGCTGGCCGTGGCGCTCTACACCCTCACCGGCCTGGGCGTCACCGTGGGATTCCATCGCTGCCTGACCCACCACAGCTTCACCGCCGCTCCCACCCTCAAGGTCGTGCTCGCCGCAGCGGGGTCGATGGCGTTCCAGGGCGATGTGATCAGTTGGGTCGCCACGCACCGGCGCCACCACGCGTTCACGGACCGCCCCGGTGACCCGCACTCGCCCTTCCGCTACGGAACCACGCTGCGTGGCCAGCTCCGCGGCCTGGCCCACGCCCACGTGGGCTGGCTTTTCGCGGGCGACGCCACCCCGGCCGAGCGGTACGCGCCCGATCTCCTGTCCGACCGCGCCATGCGCAGGGTCTCGGCCGCATTCCCCGCCCTGTGCGTGCTCTCCCTCGCCCTGCCGTTCGGGCTGGGATGGGCCATCGGCGGCACGCTCCACAACGCCCTCACCGCCCTGCTGTGGGCGGGCCTGGTCCGCGTCACCGTGCTCCAGCACGTGACCTGGAGCGTGAACTCCCTGTGCCACATGATCGGCGAGCGCCCGTTCCGCACCCGCCGCCACGACCGCGCCACCAACCTGTGGCCGCTGGCGCTGCCCTCGTTCGGCGAGAGCTGGCACAACCCCCACCACGCCGACCCCACCTGCGCCCGGCACGGCGTCGACCCTGGGCAGATCGACCTGAGCGCCACCGTCATCCGCCTCCTGGAACGGGCCGGCTGGGCCACCGACGTCCGCTGGCCCACCCCCGCCCGGCTGGAAGGCCGCCGACTGTGAACCACCCGAACAAGGCCGGCACTCATGCCCCACTCCCCTCGGATGCGGGCGCGAGGCCCCCGGCCAAGCGTCGACTCCGGACTTCCAGATCCTTCCTTGAGCAGATCGATGACCTGCTCAAGGAAACCGCTCAGGGGGACACAACGGCGTTCTCCGCCCTCTACGACAAGCTCGCACCCGCCATCTGGCTCGCCGCCCTCTCCGCCTGCCAGGACCAAGGCAGTGCATGCGCGGCGACCGAGGAGGTCTTCGTCCAGGTTTGGCGAACCGCGCCGTCCCTGGCCGTCCGATCCGACTGCCCCGTGAGCGGTCTGCTCGAAGTCGCAAACCGCGTCCTGCGCCGACACGCCCGGAATCCGGCCCTGTGACGGCCTCGACTACTCCGTCGCCCACCTTCCCGGTTCCTGTATGGGCGCCGAACAACCCGACCTCTTGATGAAGGATCATCAGGTGATGTCTTCGGCGGTTGGTGAGGGTGTTGCGCGTCGAGTCGGCGTGCTCCGCCGTCCGTGGGTGCTCGGCGATGACCTGCGCGAGGAGCCCTGGTCTCTGTCCGCGCGACTCGTAGCGTGTCGGGCGCGTCAGTCGACCGGACCGATCCGTTTGAGGGGTCCGCCTTCGCCGTTGGCACGGGGCCGAGATGTGCCCAGGTTCTGGCGGACCGAGTCCAAGATGGTCAGGCCTTGGCCGACCAGCCCGGCGGCGATCTCGCCCAGGCCGTCGGTGCCGTTGAGCACGTTGACGTTGGCGCCCTTGAGGCCGCCGGCGGCCTCCTTGACGATCAGCGGCAGCTGGTCGATCAGGAGTCGGTCCAGGGCGACCCGGTCGTTGGACGCCGCCGCCTCCGCCTGGATCTTCATCCGCTGCGCGTCGGCGAGCGCGAGGACGCGGATCCGTTCGGCTTCCGCCTCTGCGGGCCGCACGATTTCCGCCACCAGCTGCTGCTGGCGCAGCTCGGCAGCGCGCTGGGCCAGCTCGGTCTGGGCCGCGAGCACCTCCTGCTGCGCATGGGCTGCTGTCAACGGTCCGGCCTGGGCGGCTTCCGCCTGGGCCCGGTCCACCTCGGCGGTGTACTGCGCCGTGACGACCGCAGTCTGACGGGCGTACTCGGCCTGGTTTCTGGCCGCCGCCTGCTCCGCCTCGGCGGAGGCCTGGGTGGCGGCGGCCTGGGCTATCTTGGCCTGCCGCTGGATCGCGGCCTGATGCGGGGCGGCCATCGCTGCGATGTAGCCGGTCCGGCCGTCGTCGATGGACTGGATCTGCAGCGAGTCGACGATCAGGCCGATCCTGGCCATCTCCGGCTTGGAGGTCTCCAGCACCTCGGTGGCCAGCTTCTGCCGCTCGGTGACGATCTCCTCGACCGTCATCGAGCCGATGATCGAGCGCAGGTGACCGGCGAAGATCCGGCCGGTCAAGACCGACATCTGGTCCTGGTCGGACAGGAACCGCTGGCCGGCGTTGACGATGCTCTCCTTGTCATTGCCGACCTTGAACGCGATCACCGCCCGCACCGTGAGTGCGATGCCCTGGTGGGTGACGCAGTTCTCGTGGACCTCCGCCTCGCACATGGCCAGGGTCAGGAAGCGGGTTTTGCGGTAGACCGGCAGCACGAACGCGCCGTGCCCGGTCACCACGCGGAACGGGGCGGTGCCCATGCCGCGCCGACCTCCGGAGATCAGCATCGCCTGGTCCGGAGCGGGAACCCGATAACCGAACATGGTCATCTCCTCTGCTGTGGAGCACCCCTCACGGTTCCGACGGGAACCACCATTGGGGCGGCTCGGTCCTCCAGGCCCCTTTCGTCCCGGGATCGGGTTCGGCCCCTGGCCGCGTCGTCGAGGTAGTCAGAGATCAACGTGCGGGCGTGGTCGCTGAGGGCGGTAGCCCGCCGAAGGTGAATGACGGGTGAGATCGAGTGTCCGTCTCAATGGGGTCGGCTGCGGCTTTGGTGGCCAGCCCGGAGGACGATTGGAAGGGGCCGTCTTCGTCGTGGGCCCACAAGGCGATGGCGTCGGGATCGCCTTCGGGGCGTTCTTCCCAGATCCGAACCTCCACGCGATGGGGCATGGGTTCCTGGGTGAACTGCCGAGCCTGCAGTTCCGCCAGGAGGTGCTGCCGGGCCAGCTCCTTCGCGCTGATGGGCAGGTTTTCAGGCTCGCTTGGGGCGATTATGCGGGCGTTATCCCACGCTTCTTCTGTGATGCGGAGTTCGCAGTAGTACATCAGGACCTCCTTGTGGGCGCGACTACCCACATCCCGGCTGCGCAACCCCCGGCCAGGCGCCCGGCCCGGGGCGTGCCTGCCTGGGCCGGATCTGCCCGCTCCTTTGCCTTTGCTGGGGTGTCAGCGGTGCTTCGTGGTCGGCGGCTGGAGGATGCCTTGGGCCGCTTTGGAACCGCCCCGGCCGCCACCGGATCCTCGCAGAATGAGAGCGGCGGTGACCGCGACAAGGGCCCCGAGCAGTGGCGCGGTGAGGTAGATCCACAGGTCGTGCAGGTCCCCGCTGGCCTGGGCGGGTACGAGGGAGCGGGCGGGGTTCATGGACGCTCCGCTTACGGGACTGGCCCACAGGCCGGCGAGCACGATGTATGCGCCGACACCGACTGCGGACAGTGGTCCTGGGTTCTGTGCGCTGGAGGCGGTGCCCAGGATGGTGCTCACCAGTCCCAGGCTCAGCACCGCTTCGATGACGAAGGCCTGGGCCAGGGTGAATCCGGGCCCGGGCAGCGTCGTGCCGAGGTGCGCGACGTTGCCGAAGATCGCCCGAAGGACCAGGCAGGCCAGCAGCGCGCCCGCGCACTGGGCGGCGATGTAGCCGGGCACGCGGCGCCAGGCGAAGTCGCTGCGGAGCGCGAATGCGATGCTCACCACCGGGTTCAGGTGGGCTCCGGAGACAGCGCCCAGCATCCACGCCGGGCGGGCATACTCGGGCTCGACGGGCCTGCCGATCGGAACATTGGGCGTGGGCTGAGTCTGTGCCTGGTGGTCTGGCATGATGCGGTCCACGAGCAGACGGCGTCCTTACCCTGGCTGAGGAGGAGGCGGCCTCGGACCGCAAGGTGCACCGGTCGGCCTGGGAGACGCTGCGGCGCGCGGCGCTGCTCGGCTTCCTGCAGCCGGAGGGCGCGCGCCTGGTCGACGAGCTCCACGAGCCGTACCCGGCCTGGCGTGTGGAGTGGTCGAGGTGAGCCCGATCGAGGCAGAATCTGGTGGCAACTTGCCACGGGTTACCCGCGTGCTGCCCTGGCCGCCGCGTCGTTCTCGGCTGCCGCGGACAGGTGCCCGCACTGCGACTTCCCGTTCGACCGCACGGAGCATCACGTGCGCTGCCGGGGCTACATCGTCAGCGCCGCGGACATGCCGTCGTGCTCATGCCCGTGCGGCGAGGCCCGGCGGGCGGCGGCTGCGGGGCCGCAAGCCGAATGCGTTCTACGACCGGCCGCGCTGGTGGCGGGACCTCCACCCCGAACGCCTCCACGCCAGCTGGAAACAGCGCTCCTGGTAGAGCCACCCGGCCGGGTGCCCGACCCCCCAGGCGATCCCGGACGGGCCGTGATCCGCAGGGGCCGTGGAGGAACCTGTGGACACACGATGGCCCCCGACGCTGCGGACTGAGCGTCGGGGGCCATCGGCGTTACTGCTCAGAGGCTGACCTTGCTCAGGCCGGCCTGGACGTCTTCGAAGTTCATCACCGGGATGAACTCGACCTTGGCGCCGAGCTTCATGAAGAATGGCTCCACGATCTTGGGGATGTCGGACGTCTCCTTGAGATCAAAGACGATGAAGGCGGTGCGGCAGCCGTCCTTCGCACCGAAGTACGCGGCCTCCGGGTGCAGGGAGCCAAAGTCTCCTCCGTGATCTCGCCGAGGCGCTTGTCCATGCTCGCCCGGTTGCCCTTCGCCATGTCCATCTGTGCGGTGAACAGAACTCGCATGTCGCACCCGTTTCTTTCGGTTTTGCGGCACCTGTGTGCCGTCAGCCCCAGGCTCATCGGACCGCGCCGAGATCGCCCGGCGGGCGGGTCCATTGGTGACCGGCGGTAGTCGCTCGGCCGCAGCCTCCAACGACTGCGCCCTGCCGCGAATATCAGCGCCGAGGCCTCGTCGTGTTTGGTGGCGGGATCTGTGGGCAGTCGCCCGACAGGCCGCGGTCCGACCGTGGCCGTCGTCCTTGGAGGCCTGCATGCTGTACGAGCTGCGCGAGCAATTCATCACCTCCGAGGACTGCATGCCCGCAGGCAAGTGGCACATCGTTGAGTCCGGTTGGATGCGCGCCTTGTGCGGGCACTCCGTCGCCCTGGACGAGGCCGCGAGGCCGCTGGCGGACCTCAGCGACATCGACTTGGACTGCGCCTGCGACAAATGCGAGCAGATCCACCGCGACATCGCCGCCCGGGGCCTGTGAGCGGAGCAGGTTTGCCCCCGCGGTCTCCGGCAAGCCGCATCCGCGGACGGCCACAAACTGGAACTACGCAGGCCACCCGTGGCTGACCTGCCGAAGGGAGTCGTGCCGTGATCGAGGCAGCCGACATCCGTGAATGGCGCACGCACCAGGTCATCGACCCCGGCGGCCACAAGATCGGGGTTCTGGAGGCCATCTACGTGGACACCAGCACCGACGAGCCGGCCATGGCCACCGTCCAGGTCGGCCTGCCCACCCGCCACCGCCTCGTGTTCGTCCCCCTGGACGGCGCGATCGTCGGCCCCGGATACGTCAAAGTCAGCTACGACAAATCCCTGGTCAAGGACTGTCCCGCGATCGGCACCGACGATGTGCTGCCGGCCACCGATGAGGAAGCGGTCTTCCAGCACTACGGCCTGGCCTACCAGTCGGGCACCGCGGGTGAGCGGCAGCTCGCCCGCCGCTGATCCGTCCGCCGCGCACAGGAGCCGCCGACCATGGTTCTGTTCCTGCTCGTAATCATCCTCGCAATCGTGCTGGGCATCATCGGTGCCGTCGCACACGGGCTGCTCTGGCTCCTCGTCATCGGTGTCGTGATCCTCGTTATCGACCTGGTGTTCGCTGGGCTGCGGTTGCGACGTTCGGGGCGCACAGCGCAACGCTAGCCCCAGCGTGCTGACGCACCATCCCGCGGGCAGCAGTGAGCGGGAGCGGGTGCGCGCAGCGATCGAGTGGATCGGGAGAAGTCCGCCCGGCGGACCGCGGCAACGTGGGCTCAGGGTTCGGCGGTGAGCGAGTGCAGGATCTGGGTGAGCCGGGTGGTGATCTGCACGTGGAGCTGGTCGAACTCAACTTTGCGCCTGCCGATAACCTCATCCATGCAGCTCAAGCAACATGTCGGTACTCGTGGATGACCCGGCCAAGACGATCTCTCCGACGTATCTCCAGGCGGGCGATCGCCCCCGGTTCGAGTAGTTCGGGCACTGCTCGCAGTGGCGCCGCCTGGTTCATGGCTTGGTGGGGCCGGTGGGTGTTGTGATGCTGCTCGAACTCGTGCCGTGCACGGCGCAGGTGGCGTTCGTTCCAGATCAGGGTCCGGTCCAGGAGTTCGTGGCGGCAGGTCTGGACCCAGCGCTCCATGAGGGAGTTCATGCGCGGCGTCCGGATGCCGGTGAGGACGACCTGGATGCCGGCGTCAGCCAGGATCTGATCGAACTGTGCCGGATATTTCGCGTCCCGGTCCCGGACGAGGTATCTGACGGTGGCTCCGGCGTCCTCCAGGTCCATGACCAGGTCCCGTGCCGCCTGGGTGACCCAGTTCGCGGCGGGGTGCGCAGCAGTGCCGAGGATCCGGACGCGGCGGGTGGCGTGCTCGATGACCGCCAGAATGTACTGGCGTTCACCGGTCAGAGTGACCGTCTCGATGAAGTCGCAGGCCAGCAACGCATCGGCCTGCGTACGAAGGAAGTCCGCCCAAGTGGTCACGCCGCGGTCAGGCGCAGGATCAATACCTTCGGCCTTGAGGACCTCCCACACCGTCGAGGCGGCGACCTTGATACCCAGCGTGGCCAGCTCGCCGTTGACCCTGCGGTAGCCCCATCACGGGTTCTCGCGCACCAGGCGCAGGATCAAGAGCCGGATCGAGCGGATCGTCTCCGCCGGCGTCTGCGCCGAGCTGGAGACCGGGCTCACCGCTGGCATCGTCCTCGTCGACCGCGCCGCCCTGGACCCGTTCGCCTACTGGCTCGCCGCCGCCGAGCTCCGGCGCGAACTGCTGCCCGGCGCGGACGTCGACCGGCTCCGGGACCTGGTCACGGTGCACTGCCGCGGCTACGACATGATCCTCGCGACGGTGCTCGACGAGGAGATCCCGCTAGGCGACCACCGCGACCGCGACCCGCTGCTTCGCCGCGAGGTCGACCGGGTGATCCACCGAGAGCTCGCCACGCTGTGCCTGCGTCACCAGCGGCTCACGAGTGAGCCCGGCGACCAGGGAACGGCGATCAAGGCGGTGCTCGCCGCGGTCGCCTGACAAGCTGCCCGGCCGGATGCACCGCCCCCAGGCGACCCCGGACGGGCCGACCGCCGGCTCGCAGTGGAAGCGGGGCCGGCAACACAAGATCCCCTGGTACCGAGCGGACTCTCGGTACCAGGGGCATCGTCGTATATGGGGAAAGGGACGTGTGGGCTTCCCGATGGGGCCGTCCGGCCCAAGCCTGAGCCCGTGCGCGCGTGCACCGTCATACCAAGCAGGTGATCCGGATGCCCTGCCTGGCCGCCCTGCTGCCGAGTGGCGGTCCTGCGGGTGTCGGGGTGGTGCTGGCCGTGCCCCCGTCGTGGTCTCGCCGCCCCAACTCTCCGCCTACTACCCAGGCAACGCAGGTGAGAGTCATGGCCTACAGGCTGAAAGCCGAGTATGAGTTCCGGACCGTGGCTGCGTGGCACGTTGTGCCCGACGGAGAGTCTCGGGGCTTGTGCGGTGCACCCCTGGCGCCCGCTGCTCCCACGCGGCCAATCAGCGACCTCGAGGTCGCGCGCGACGCCTGCCAGGCCTGCGAGGCGCTGCACGCTTCTCTCCGCACCCAGCATTCCCGGGCGAAGGCTTCCGAAGGTGGTACGGCGGGCTGACTCGGGTCGCGACCAGCTCCCTCCTCGAGCCCGGTTGGTTCAGGGCAGTCCGATGGCGCTCTCGGTGTTGATCTCGAAATAGTCGTTCTCGGCGATTCCGGTGGTCGCGGGGTCGATCAGGCTGCGAACCTCGTCGACGGACGGGGCCTCCCACAGGCAATGGGCGTGGGTCCCGTCGACCGCCGGGAACACCTGGTGACAGGCCAGGCCCTTCGGGAGGTCTCCCAGGAGCTCCTGGGCGCCGGCGAAGAACTTCTCCGGGTCGGAAATGGTGTGCGTGACTCCGATCAGCATGCTGCTCACCTCTTGGTTCGTGATGCTGTGGATTCGGCCGGACCCTACGGCCAGGGGGTCTCTCGGGCCTGAAGGGTGCGTCCGGCGTAGCGGAACCCGTTGATGCCGCGCTTGGCCATCCACTGCTCGAGCACGGTGCGGTCCGCGAGTGCCTCGGGGTATGCCGCGAGTTTCGCACTGGCCAGGCGGCGAGTTGCCCAGAGCAGCGCCCAGGCGGCGGTGGCCGGCTCCATGGTCGCGCGTTCCCGCCAGAGTTCCTGTCGCTGTCGCAGGTGTTCGGCCGCGTCCGTTGATGTATCGGGGCCGCCGGCTTCGATCAGTGCGGCGGTGAAGTAGCTGGTCATCACGCGGTCGATGTTGGCGTCCATAGCCGTGCCGCCTTCCGAACCCCTCCTTCATCATCCATCGCTGTCAGGCAAAGCGATAGTGCCGCAGGTCGTGAATGCCGCTGGCCTGGTCCGAGCGCGATGAAGGTCCGGGGCTCGTACCGACGCCGTTGACGTGCGGGAGGAGCCCCGGACGGGCCCGTCCGCAGGCGGGCCAAGGGGCGGACGGCCGCCAAGGTGGGAGAGGCGGCGCGTCCTGCTCTCACCGTGCGTCGGGGGGTGCACGCCGAGGAGGAGGCGCGCCGAACGCATCCAGGTGAAAGAGAGACCGCCCGGACGGCGAGGCAGGGCGGTCCCCTTGTCCGCCGGCCGCGGGAATGACGGAGCGGCGGATCACGGAGCACCAGCCGCGCAGCAACCAGCTTGACCAACGAAGCCAGCAAGAGCACCACGCCCAGAACAGCGACGTCCAGGACCACCTTCCACGTCCAGATGCCCGCTGGGACAGGTCGGTATCGCTGGCGCACTCGCGTGCGAAAGTGCCTGCCTTGGTGGCTTGTCAATCGGGGCTTCCCTGGCAAGGGCGCGCAAAACTGCGAATCGCATGAGTGGTACAACCACGATGGCCGCGTTGCCCGGTGCTACCACTGCGAGGTCGGCGAGCGGCCCTGGGGGCGACGTCCAACAAGCCGCGTCCTTCCCGGGACAGTTGATACGGCTGCGCTCCTGAACCAGGTTGCCTCCGAGATCTGATCTTGGAGGTGCTCGTGGGGCGTCGTCCGGAAGTGTTCGTCCGGCCGGTGAGCATGGAGGAGGGCCGCCGGCTGCAGCGGATCGGCCGGACCTCGAAGGATCCGGTCCGGCTGCGACGGGCGATCGTGATACTGATGTCCGCGCAGGGCGGGTCGGTGCGGGACATCACCTCGCTGCTGCAGGTCGGCAAGGACTACGTGCGCGATGTCGTCCATGCCTTCAACGAGCGGGGGTTCGACGCATTGGACCCAAAAATGGAGCGGGGGACGCCCAAAGGCGATCCGTGACCAGGTGCGCGAGCGCATCTTCCTGATCGCCCGGACGTCCCCCGCAGACTGGGGCATCACCGCGTTCTCCACCTGGAGCCTGGCCAAGCTCGCCGCACACCTGGTCGAGCGCAAGGTCGTCACCGCGGTCAGCCGCGAGACCCTGCGACGGATCCTGCGCGAGGGCAGGGTCTCCTGGTAGACGACAACGACGTGGAAGGCCTCCACGGACCGGGAGTTCATCGCCAAGATGCACCGGGTCCTGGAGCTCTACGACACGCCGCCTACCGACGGCCGGATGGTCTGTTTGGACGAGTTCGGCCCGCTCAACCTTCAGTCCCGCAAGGGGAAAGCGTGGCGCATGGCGCGTTCGCCGCGTCGGCTGAGGGCCACCTACAACCACTACGACGGTGTGATGCACATGTTGGCGGCCCTCGACCTCGCTACCGTGGTAGCCGAAGACCGCCAAGCCGTGGGGCGCAGAGCGTGGGCGCTGCCGGTGTTGGCCAGGACGCCGGCCACGCCAACGACCACTGCGGCGATCAGGAGGATGAGTCCAGGAATGACGATCATGGCGCGCTCCGAAGATTGCCTGCGGCCTTGGAATCGGGCGTGCGCCACTGGTTCGAGCGGGCGTCCAGGAAGAGTCACGGTCATAACCGCACGGGCGGGCTCGCCCCGCTGGTCATGTTGTGACAATGAGGATGGCCGTGTAGTGCGATGCGAGGGCGGCGATGGTGAGGCTGTGGAAGACCTCGTGGAAGCCGAACCAGCGCGGTGAGGGGTCGGGGCGCTTGAATGCGTAGACGGCGGCGCCCGCTGTGTAGAACAGGCCACCGGCAATGATGAGTGTGACGACCAGGATGCCGCCGGTGTGCGCGAAGGCGGGCAGGTAGAACACGGCTACCCAGCCCAAGGCGAGGTAGCACAAGGTGTAGAGCCAGCGTGGCGCCTTGATCCAACAGACGCGGAACGCGATGCCGGCAGCGGCCCCACCCCACACCAGGGACAGCAGCACCAGTCGCCGGCCCGCGGGCAGCAGCATGACCGCCACAGGCGTGTACGTACCGGCGGTGATCAGGAAGATGTTCGCATGGTCCAGCCGCCTCAGCACGGCCTCCCCGCGTGGACCCCATGTTCTCCGATGGTAGAGCCCGCTGGTACCCAGCAGCAGGCAGACGGACAGCGCGTACACCGAGCTGGCCGCTGCCGCCGTTGGGCGCGCGAGCGCGATCAGGACGATGCCGCCGGCCAGCGAGAAGGGGAACATTGCGGCGTGCAGCCAGCCGCGCAGCCTCGGCTTCGGCTCAACCCCCGCACACTCCACCAAGCCTTCCGACCCGGCAGCCAGCCGGACGGTTGCGGCGCGTGAATCGACCACCGGGGTGCGGAGAGTGTCGGGCCTGGTGACGGAGCGGTCATCGCGCTCGCGTCCGCATGCCGGCGGCTGCGCGTCTTCAGCGATCACACCCTCATGTTATGAATCCGACGAAGGGTGCCGCGGCACCGGCACGCGGCAGCGATCGGCAGGTCAGTCGTCGGTCGTGTTCTTGGATGCGGCGCGGCGATCACCAAGGGCGTGATCATCAGCCTGGGCGGGACGCTCGCCTGGGCCCTGGTCAACTGGTTCACCAGCACGGCCTCCCGCTCCCTGTAGCGAGGGTTCGCAGTTCGCCGGGGCACGTTCGGCGCGTAGGCGCCTCCCCCGGCCGACTCTGCGTCTGCCGCTAGGGGTCAAGGGGTCGCAGGTTCAAATCCTGTCGTCCCGACCGCGTTTTTGCAGGTCGGAGGCCGTTTCCACCGGAGGTGTGAGCGGCCTCTTCCGTTGGCGGTCGTATTTGGTCGTCATATCCCGGCTCGGATTTCGGAGTGAGCTGACGGGGCTTCAAGCGGCCGGACCGTACTGGCCGGTGCCGGCTTGACGATGCCGGCGGCCGGGCCGGGTGGTCGGCTGGTGGTCGTGGCGCCGTTCCGCGTGGTCGAGTTCCGCTGCGATCGCGTTGACGGCCTGGCGCCCTCCCCCCGTACCGCGTTCTGGGCCTGCCGCCTGGGTGACATGGCGCCGATCTTCGAACGCGCCCAGGCCCGGCGCGAGTTGCCCGAGGGTTACGACAGCGAGGTCGCGCTCGCCATGACCGGCGACGGCGTGTACTAACGGCTCCTGGCCACCGGCGGCGACGCCGACGCCCAGTGGATCGAGCGCGTAGTGGCGATGCAGGGCATCCGCCGGCCGCAGGCATGAGCGCCGCACCGTTGGCGCGCGACAACTGACGGGCGGCACCCGGGGACCTCGCCCGTGGGGCCTCGCGGCCGGGCCGCTGACCGTGAGCCGCGCCGGGTCAGGCCGGATCGGCCGCAGCCGGCTGGGAGCGGTTGCCCGCTGCGAAGCCGGCCAGCATCAGGGTCAGCCAGCGTTCGCGGGCGGCGGGGGGCGCGTCGGCGGGGGCGGTGTGCAGCAGCAGGTAGACGTCCTCGATGGTGATGTCGGGGTGCATGTCCCCGTCGGCCTGGGCTCGGGCGACCAGCTTGCGTCCGGCGTCGGTGGCGCGCTGGAGGCGGTCGCCGGTGAAGCGGTACTCCTGCACCATCCGGTCGGCGGCGGCGCGGATCGCACGGTCACGCGAGGCGTGCTCGACATAACGGCCGGCGAGCGCCCGGAACTCGGCCATGGCCACGGCCTCGCCACTGTCCACCCGCGCCCAGGCGTCCTCGGTGAGCTGGGCCAGGTCATCCAGCGCGCCGCTGAGCACGGCGTCGATCAGGGCCGCCTTGTCCGGGAAGTGCCGGTACAGCGTGCCTGCGGCGACCCCGGCAGCCTCGGCGATCGCATCGGTGGACACCCCCGCGCCGTACTGGGTGATCAGGTCCCGGGCACTGTCGAGGATCTTCTTACGGTTGCGCAGCGCATCCGCGCGCAACGGCCTGTCCTGCATCGTTCCTGCTTCCCGTCCAAGTGGTGCGCCTCGGTCCATCATGCCGCTTGCCAAAACATGAGCGCTCCCTCACCATAAAGGTGGGCGCACGCTCATCATAGCTGCCTGCGCTCTCAGCCGCCTCGCCGCGAGGCGGACGCACGCAGAGGAAGAGACCGAACCATGCAGCTCACCGTCCTCGGGGCCACCGGCCCCACCGGCCAGCAGGTCGTCAAGCAGGCCCTGGCCGCAGGCCACCGCATCACCGCCCTGGTCCGCGACCCGGCCCGACTGCCCCAGCGTGAAGACGAACGCGTCACTGTCGTGGTCGGCGACGCCACCTCGCGCGCGGACGTCGAGAAGGCCACCCGGGGCAGCGACGCCCTGATCTCGGCCCTGGGCCCCGGCAAGGACTTCAAGTCCACCCTCGCCAGCCAATCCGCCGGCCCCGTCCTCGAAGCGGCAGCCGCCGCTGGCGTGCAACGCCTGATCTGGCTCTCCGCCCTCGGCGCGGGCGCCAGCGGCCGGCGCCAGTCCCGCATCCAGGCAAGTGCCTCGAAGCTGTTGATGAGCAAGCTCATGGCCGACAAGGGCACCGCCGACGACGCCATCGCGCGCAGCGGCCTCGCCTGGACCATCGCCATGCCCGTCATGCTCGGCAACGGCGCCGCCACCGGGACCTACAAGGCCCTCCCCCTGGACAGCGGCACCACCCGCATCGGCGGAAAGATCAGCCGCGCCGACCTCGCCGACGCCCTGCTCACCGCCGCGACCACCACCCAGTGGACCCGCCAGCGCATCATCCTCACCCACTGACCCCCGCCTGGGCGGGCACCTGCCGACGACCGAGCCGGCACCCGCCCGATCAAGGGCAAGGATCACCAGCTCGGTCCGCGTCTGTGGACAGGTGGACCAGCTGTGACCGAGGCCGGTGGCATGGCCGAAAGTCGAAGTTCGTGTGCAGCGGCCCGGTGCGATTTCTGGGCGATCAGGGTCGCTAGTAGGGCTTGGTCAGGTGTACGCGCTGGTGGCGTGTCCTGGTGGGGTTGCGCGCGTTGATGGTGTGTGACACCTGGGGAGTTGGATCAGGTCCGGGAGGACCTGGTGGCGTTCACGGCGGAGATGTTCGAGGCGTTCGCGCGCACCGATCAGCACCGCTGGGGGCAGGCGTATGTGCGTGGGCTGCTGTTGGACGGGCGGCGCAAGTCAGTGGAGCCGATGGCCGCCCGGCTGGGAGAGGACGGAAACCGCCAGGCCCTGGCCCATTTCGTGACCTCCAGCCCGTGGGACTGGGCGCATGTGCGGGCGAGGCTGGCGTGGCGGATGCACGAGGCGATCGACCCGAGCGTGCTGGTCGTGGACGACACCGGGTTCCTCAAGGACGGCGACGCTTCCGCGGGCGTGTCGCGGCAGTACACCGGCACCGCGGGCAAGGTCACCAACTGCCAGGTCGGCGTGTCGGTGCACCTGGCCCGCGACCACGCCTCCGCGCCGGTCAACTGGCGCCTGTTCCTGCCCAAGTCCTGGGACCCGGGCTCGGATCAGGCCGACCCCGTCAAGGTCGCCCGCCGGGATCGCTGCGGCATCCCGGCCGACCTGGGCCACGTCGAGAAGTGGCAACTCGCGCTCGACATGATCGACGAGACCCGCTCGTGGGGCGTGGACGTGCCGCTGGTCCTGGCGGACGCGGGCTATGGCGACGCTGCCGCGTTCCGGCTGGGGCTGAACCAGCGCGGTCTGCACTACGTAGTCGGGATCTCGACCACACCCACTGCCCATCCGGCTTCGGCCCGCCCGGTCACGCCGCCGTACAGCGGCACCGGGCGGCCACCGGTGCCGAAGTACCCCGAGGCGGCCCGCTCGGTCAAAGCCCTGGTCATCGAGGCAGGGCGAAGTGCGGCACGTCCGGTGCAGTGGCGCGAGGGTTCACGTCCGGGCACGGGCCGCAGCGGCTACAAGCGCATGTACTCGCGTTTCGTGGCCCTGCGGATCCGCCCCGCCGGACGCGAGATCCGCGACGCCACCCAGGGCGTGGAACTCGCCGAGTGCTGGGTGCTGGCCGAATGGCCCGCGAAGGAAGCAGAACCGGTCCAGTTCTGGCTCTCCGACCTGCCTGCCGACACCCCACTGACCACCCTGGTCCGGCTGGCCAAACTGCGCTGGCGGATCGAGCACGACTACCGCGAGATGAAACAGGCCCTCGGCCTGGCCCACTTCGAGGGCCGCACGTTCAACGGCTGGCACCACCACGTCACCCTGGTCTCCCTCGCCCACGCGTTCTGCACGCTGCGCAGGCTGACCACCGCCCCAAAAGACGCGGCGCCGGCCTGAGCCTCTACCAAATCGTCCGGGAGTTGCAGTTACTCCTCGCCACCTGGGCCGGCGCCTGCCCTACCTGCCACCGCGACATCCCCACACCCATACGAACCTGACCAAGCCCTACTAGTGCCGTGACCGCATTGGTTCGCCGGGTGTGGTCCGGCAGGATCTCGCTCATGTTCGAAGAGAAGCTCGACGCGCTCTCGCAGATGATGGCTGAGCACATGGCCATGCCGTTCCCGCCAGGCTTCCGTGGCCTGGACATCAAGGACCAGGACATGGTGATGCTGGGCGCCGACACCTACGGCTACTGCCTGGGCGTTCTCAAGGGCCCGCTCGACGAACACGGCGGCAGAGGCTTGATCCGGCTGATGGCAGTCTTCGAAGGGGTACTTGCAGCGCCCCCGTCCCACGTCAGGCGGCCAAAGCCACCACTGATGACGCTAGGGATCACGGGCACGAGCGAGGAGCCTGCCAGCACCCCCCTTCGAGACAGCACAGGAACGTAGGAACGGGTGGAGCCGGCTCCACCCGTTGGCCCTGCCGCCGGTCGGCCACCTGCCGCACAGCTCGTGCATTCCCTCGCCGACAGCGCCGAGGCCGGACTGCGTCCGTGCAGGTCAGCCGTCTGCTCGGCCGTCACCCCAGGTGCGCGCGTCCGCGGCCCGTACAGAGTTTTCGTGGAGCCAGTGGTGAGGGGGCTCACCCGCGGACGGTCCCCGGCCCGTCTTCCGTGGGCCCTGGCGGAACCTCAGATAGCTGGTGCACGCCGCGCCTTCCGCTGAATGGCCGTGTTGCCGCGACCCGCGCCGGTGACGGCGGTTGCATGAGAACGGACGCGGACCGCACTCGGCCGAGTCATGTCATGACGTAGATCGGGAGCCACATTGAAGACCACACTCGCGGGGACGACGCTCGCCGCCGTCGGAGGACTGCTGATCGCCGCCCTCGCACCCCCGGCCGCCGCGCAGGCCGGTACCGCCGCCCACGTTCCCTGCGCCGGCCCCCACGGCGGCGCCGCCGGCCTGGTCGCCGCGATCCGCGCCGCGAACCGTCGCGGTGGCGGCGTCATCGAGCTGACCCCCGGCTGCACCTACAGGCTGACCGCGCCCGACAACTCCCAGCCCATGATCGGCGGTAACGGCCTGCCCGTCGTCACGAGCCGGATCACCATCGAGGGGAACTGCGCCACCATCAGCCGCAGCCGTACGTCCAAGGCGCCGTTCCGTATTGTGGAAGTCGCCGGTCCGAAGGGTGATCTCACCCTGCGCGATCTGACCCTCACCGGGGGCGCGGCCCCTTTCGGCGGCGGGATCTTCAACGACGAAGGCGCCGTCACCCTCGACCACTCGCTGGTGACCCGCAACACCGGACAAATGGGTGGTGGCGGCATCGCCAGCGGCATCGGGCCGGACCACCCGAACGACATCGGTCCCATCGGCACCCTCACCCTCGACCACAGCGACGTCACCGACAACAGCGCCCTGCCCACCGGTGGCGGAGGCGGCATCCTCAACCGCGCCGGCACCCTGTCGGCCTACCAGAGCCGGGTGAGCGGCAACCATGCGGGCAACGGCGGCGGCATCGCGAGCGGCCCCGGCAACGGCGGCGTCGCCGGCAACAGCATCCTGAAGCTCAAGTACACCCAGGTGAACGACAACACGGCCGTCAACGCCCAGGGCGGGCCGGGTGCCGGCGGCATCGCCAACGGCGGCAGCGCGGCCCTGTTCGCCACCGAGGTCGACGGCAACCGGGCCCCCGGCGGTCTCGGCGGCGGCATCGTCAACCACGGAAAGATGACGATCGACAACAGCCGCGTGGTCGGCAACTCCGCACCCACGGACGCAACGGGTCACCAGGGCGGGGGCGGGGGCATCCTCAACGCCGACCTGGGCACCCCGGGCTCCCCCATCCCGGACAGCGGCGTACTCACCATCAGCAACAGCCAGATCAGCCGCAACAGCGCCAGCGGCAACGGCGGCGGAATCTTCAACAATCTCCCCGGCCAACTGCCGGCCGCCCTCACCCTGGACCACAGCCGGGTCACCGGGAACGCCGCTGACACCGGCGGCGGGATCTTCAACTTCGGCGGCCCCGTCTCACTGAAGCACACGGTGGTCCGCGACAACCGTCCGGACAACTGCAGGCCTGCCGGGAGCGTCCCGCGCTGCGTCGGCTGAATCAAGCCGGACTCGGACGAGGCTCTGTCATCCCCCGGCGGCAGAGCCTCCCTGCCGCCCGCCTCGGCGCACCTTCAGCGCAGGCGGCCGGGGGTTCGACGTGCCGTGGATGTACTGCTCCAACCCGGTCGACGGCGAACTGACGGCCGGCTGCTTGAGCAGGTTGCCGTGCACCGGGCTGGGGGTCAAGGGGTCGCAGGTTCAAATCCTGTCGTCCCGACTTGCTTAACCGCAGGTCGGAAGCCGTTCTCACCTGAGGGTGGGGACGGCTTTTTCGTGCGTGTCGCGGGGTGGTGGTCGCAGGGTGGTCGCACCTCGTCCGGCCGCGGAGCGCAGCACGGCCGCCGGCCGAGGCGGTCAACTCACCGGCACGTGAGCGGAGTTGGTGCTCGTGTCTCGATCGGCAGCCCGGCCTGCGACGCATGAGAGCCTCCACGCAAGGGTGATCAGCGGGCTTCCGGTTGACGTCCGCGGGAGAGGCGCTTCGATCCGGCATCCCACCTGCCCCGCTTTGTCCCGCTTTTCCGGCCCCGAATGGTGCTGGCGAGCCTTGGACGGCTCCCACGGGCTGCGACCACCATGCGATCACGCGGCGCCTTCGGGTCGTTCTGACCTGGCGCTCCCCCTTTGGGGTTCATCAAACCCGCTGCCCGGTCCACGGTCGAACCCCTGGGCTCTCGCACACGCGATGTCCTGCCTGGTCAGCCACAGTGAGCCGGGGCGGAAGCCCCTGCACGGATGCAGCCCGTTCCCGATTTTGCGTTCGCCCGGAGGCGGCCGTTGATGCCACCGTCTCCTTTTCGGCGGATGCGTCTGGGGCAGATCCTCGCCCCCACTATTCCGCTCGGGCCTTTCGCGAAATCTCGGCTCGAATTCTTAGCTCCTGCATCCGGCAATGGTCTGCTGCACGGCGAGCGGGAATGCGGCCGATTGCGTTCGGCCGCAGCGGTCGTCGGCCAGGAGTGGCTTCTGGAAGAAGCGCTTGGCCGTCTGTGTGGTCACTGTGCGTGGCCAATCCCGGAAGACGACCCTCTGATCGGGTTCATCGAGGCGTTGAGCCATCTCCGTGCGGGGACGCCCGACGGCACTGCGCCGGGCAGCCCGGTGTCCCGAGTGGATACGTGCCGTCAGTGGCGGCAGTGGCAGACCCAGTTGCTGCGCGTCGCTCCGCTCGCGGAGGCGTATCCGTGGCTGCGTCCGTGGGCCGATCCACTGCGTGCGCGCCTGGCCGAGCGCGTGGAGGAGGCGCGTCACGCGTTCGCTGCTCTCCTCGACCCTGTCGCCCTGATGGAGTCCGCCTGCGCGGCGCTCCTGCCCGATCCGAGTCCGGACACCGGTGCTGTGTTCGCCATGCTCGGCGCGGACGCCCCGTGGCTGATGCAGGAGGCTTGGATCCGGTGGCAGCAAGCGTGTCTGGACGGCTGGGACGGACCGTCAGCGGCGGCACCCGCGGCTTCCGCCGTCTTCTACGACGCATTCGGCGCCCGCCGGCGAGGCCGGGCCCAGACTCTGGAATCCGTCGGCGTGATGACGACGCGGTGGGCCGCGGCAGCTGCCCAGGCCGCGCGAGATCAGCAGGAAGTCCCCGGCCCGGCGGTGACCGTGCGGGTTCCTGTCCTTGGAGCAGCCGGAGCCGAGACCCTGGGCGGGGATCCGCTGAGCCCGTGGGCGGCCGGGGCCATCGCCACCTACCAGGCGTCCGCCGACTGGCCGGCCGGGACTGTGCGCCTGCAGTGTCCCGAATCGGTGACCAGACTGCTCACCACGCTCACTCCGACCGCACGAGCCAGGCGGCCATCCGCCTGACCTCCGCGACTCCGGGCGCGACGCCGCTGTGCCTCGGGCTGGGCAGACCGCACTCAGGCGCAGCCCGCCGAGCCCGAGGGTTCGATGCGTCAGGCGACGCTCAGGCAGCCACCCGGGTCGTCGCCGTCATCGGGCTCGGACTCGCCCAGCGCTGCGTCCAGCGCACTGGCCAGCGTGTCGACCGCATCGTCGGACGCGTACTTGAGCAGGTGCCCGTAGATGTTGAGGGTGGTGGCGAGAGTGGAGTGCCGCAGTGTCTTGGAGACCACGCCCAGCGGCACCCCTTGCATGATCATGATGGTCGCCGCGGTGTGCCGCAGGTCGTGCACGCCGATCAGCGGCACCTCCGCCTCGGCCGACCTGCGCCGCAGTTGGTCCAGCACGTACTGCGGGCGCAGTGGCGCGCCGTCCACGGTCCCGAACACCAGCCCTTCCAAGGGCGACCCAGGCGGGAGCAACGTGGCCTGGTGGCAGGCTTGCCGCTCGAGGGCGGCGATCACCCGGGGCGACAGGCTCACCCAGTTCCGGCTTGCTGTCGTCTTCGGCGGGCCCAGATGCAGTTCGTTGTTGCCGACCGCAGCCAGAGTCCAGCGCACGAACGCCTTGCGCTCCATGAAGTGCACGTCCGACCAGTGCAGGGCCATCGCCTCGCCGCGGCGCAGTCCGGTGCCCAGGATCAGCTCGAACAGGTTCCACAGCTGGTCGGCGTAGTGGAGCTGGTTGTGGTGCAGGAACCTCGCGGCCTGGGCCGGGTCCCAGCACTCGCGCTCCGGTGAGGCCGGCCGTGCCGTGATCGCGTGACGCGCCGGGTTGTAGGGGAGCCGCCGGGAGCGCACCGCGTGGCTCAGGGCGCTGCTGAGGGTGGCGCTGATCCGGTAGACCGTCACCTGCCCGCGCCCCTTGAGCCGCTCGCCGGTCGCCCACTCCTCGATATGGCGCCCGCGCAGGTCGATCAGCCGCATCCTGCCGAACGCCGGAATCAAGTCATCGTGGACGTAAGCCCGGTAGTTCGCGATTGTGGACGACTTCAGCGTGTGCTCCTTCAGCGCGAGCCACTCCCGCAAGAACCCGGCCACCGTCACCCGCGGATCCTCCAGCACCCCCGTCCGCTCCGCTGCCAAGAACACCCGCAGTGCATCCCACGCATCCGCCTCGCCGAGATAGCCGCCGCGACGCCGCGTGTGACGCCTCCCGTCCCGCGACGGAACATCCACCGCATACGTCCACACGCCATGCGCGTCATCAGCGGCCAGTCGCGGACACGATGCCCCCAACTGCCCGCCGTCCCCACCTCGGCACCCGCAACGCCGGTACACCCGCCCACGAGCCCCACCGCCGGTCATGAAGACAACTCCCCTCGAAGTGATCACAAAGGGACAAGTGCCCGGCAAGCCACCATACGATCACCCAGCCCGGCCCGGCGCGCGAAGCTCTCACCAGCGCAAACACCAATGCGACCGCGCGTCGGAGCACCCCTGGCCCTTTTTCGGTTCGGCTGGGCCTCGGCCGGGACGCCCGCCGGTGTAACGACGGTCAGGCGAGGTCACCGGCACGTGACTGAAGGCGCGTGATCTGGATTTGGGGATCAGGCGGGTGCAGCACTCAACGAGTTCAACCTGACCACCGTCCCCCAACGGCGCCATCGACGCCCTCGACGTCGACCAGGCCGTCGCGACCTTGTCGGCGATCCGTCCGAAGGCCGCCGAGATCCTCGAACTGTACGGAGTGAACCAGCCCGGGACCACGGCCGGGCAAGCCTTGACCCAGGCGCAAACGGACCTGACGTTCCGCTTGCCCGCACGGCGGGTGGCCGCCGCCCACCAGGGCCGCACCCACTTCTACGAGTTCGGCTGGCGATCTCCTGCCCTCGGCGGAAGGCTCGGCGCCTGCCACAGCCTCATCCTGCCGTTCATGTTCAACACCTTGTCCCTCGACACCGGCCCGGACCGCATGGCGGGCCCGAACCCGCCGCAAGAGCTTGCCGAGCGTGTTCACCGGGCCTGGATCGACTTCGCCACCACAAGGGACCCGGGCTGGCCCGAATACGGCCCCGACCGCCAGTTGATGTGGCTGGACACCCCCAGCACCACTCGCCCCGACGACGTGCCGTGGGCCAACGTCGAGCGCTTCGAACCCACCCGGGCATAGAGTTCCGTCTGGACGTCGGGCTCAACTACCGCTGCCCGTCCACGAATCGCCAACGGGCAAGTGTCGTCTCGAAGGGCTCCCAAAACCCGGAATACGGCGAGGATGCCCAGCCTGACCCGATGGTACGTGGGGCATCCGGGCAACCCGGTCGGTCAACGCCGTCACGGCCGACGGGCCGAACGCACCACACCGCAGAGATCAATCTCCCAGAAGGCCTCACTCGCGTGAACACGGTGGGTGAACGCCACGCACCGGCACCTTCGGGCAGTCCGCCCTGCCTCAGAACCCGGGCATCTGGAAGTCGTTGAAGAACCACAGCGCGCTCGTGTACCAGATGACGACGACCGCGACCACCAGGAGACCGCCGGCGAGCGGCAGAAGCCATCCGACCCGCAGCCGGGAGCGAACGAACACCACCTTGGCCGCGAACGCGCCGTAGAAGAAGCAGGCGGAGAGGGAATGGACGGCCGCTCGCACAGGAGTGAGTTCGACACCATAGGTCTGAACGCAGTGGACGGTGATGGGGATCGTGCCGAGGAACACGAGGGCACCGACCACCCGGTGTGCGCGCGGAACGGCCTTCGGTACCGTCCTGACGCGCGGAAGCCGCCGGTACATCCACAGCGCCAGCAGGAGCTGGACCATCGCCAGCCCGAGGATGGCCGTGGCCAGTCTGGCCTTGAGCCGCACCGCGTCGGTCAGATGCTGCCCGAAGAGGCCGCTGGCGTAGTCGGGTGTGATGGTGCGGCCGACCAGGAAAAGCGCCAGTGCCACAGCAAGGGCCAGTGCCGAAGCCGAGCCCACCACGATGCCCGTCCTGCGTCGGTGCGCATCCGCGTCCACCGCCCATCCTCCGTCCAAAGAGCCGGTGCGAGGGAGCGAACCACTCGACCGACAGCCCCCTTACGGAGGTCTGCCCAGGTCAGCGGTCCGCACCGAGTGCCACGCGAGACGCGGCGTTAATGGCGGTCCGGTTAGCGGAGCTTGTCGAGCTGGTTGGTGGCGTCGTCCACGAAGTAGACGGCGTTCTGGTTCAGGCTCACGGCCAGGCCGAAGAGGGCGCCCGCGCCGGGCGGGGTGCCGCTGGAGTCCAGTTGGCGCCAGGCGATCTGGTCACCGTGCGGCGTGGTCTCGACGATGTTGCCATCGTCGGCGTTCACGGTGAGTACGTCCTCGCGGGGTGAGATGGCCAGTCCCAGGGGGCCGTTGAGGTGGCCGCCCTTGCTGATGACCCGTCCGATGCCGGCGCTTCGGTCACGGTGAAGGGAGTCGGGGATGACGGTGATCCGGTTGGCGGCGGTGTCGGCAACGTAGAGCGTGCCGTGTCGGCCCAGTCCGACGCCGGTGGGCCCAACGACAAGCGCGGCGGGATCGGTCCGTTCCGGGAAGCCTGATCCGATGACGCGGGTGTCGACCCAGGTCGGCGGATCGTCGCCGCACCGGTTCAGGGTGATCCGCAGGACGGTGCCGCGGTGGACCGTCCTGCCGCCGGCGGCCACGGTGCCGTTCAGGACGTTGGTGACGAAAAGGTCCGTGGTGTCCCCGAAGCTGGCCGCAGTCATGTCCCAGGGGCCGTTGATGCCGTGGCCGGCCAGCGTCTCACGGACGTGTCCGCGGCTGTCCAGGACCAGCAGGCATCCGGCCTTCGCCGTGGCGGGGGTGCCGTCGGTCGTGGGCAGGCTGCCCACGACGACCCAGCCGCCCGGCAGGACCGCCAGCGCGGTGGTGGGCCCGATTCCACCGGGACAGCTCCCAGGCAGATGGTTGGCGTCGATGCGGGCGAACGGTCGGACCCGGCCGCCGGGGGCGACCTCGACGATCGTGGTACCGGTGCCCTGGAGGTTTTTGACGTTGTTGAAGTTGCTCACCAACACGTCGCCACGGTGCAGACGGCCCACAGACGATTCGACCACGGCGGTGCCGTACGGGTTCACGTCCCCGTTGCCCGGAACGGTGGACGCCACCGTGGAGATGCGGTGGAGCCCTCCCAGGAACGATCCCGCGGCTCCGGCCGGGGACGCTCCAGTCACCGTCAGAGCTCCTGCGGCCAGTCCGGCGGCCAGCATCGGCGCCACCAGCGACCTGCAGCGGATTCCGAGTCTCACGCCCACCTCCAACAGGGGACGGCCACCCTCACCGTCTCGTCACACACGGTCGCGATCCATCACAGCACGCGCACGGTCGGGCCGGCACACGACACGCACACCGGTCCGGCCTCGGCCTCGCCCGCCCCCGACAACGGACGTTCGCCGGCCGAGCAGCGGCACCCGACAGCAGTGGCTTCGCGGTCGCGAACGCGTGGCGCCACAAGCCGCTACAACACTCCCGGCTTCCTGCGGCCGGCTCCTGACACGCCCCCAGCGAGAGAGCACACGCTCAAGCGTCGTGGCCACCGCCGAGTGGAACCGCGCCGAGGCCGTCGAGAGGCGCCGCAAGGAGCTGCCCGCGCCACCGAGAGCCGGCGCACGCCGAGGAGGTGCTCCGTTTGATCGGGTGCACAGCGTCGTCCTCCCCGGGGCACCGGTCGGCCGATACCCGACGGGTCCATCCCCGGTTACGGCAGTCGGACGCCACTGCGGACTCTTGGTCACCCGCACGCGTGAAGGTCGGGCGTGGGGCTGATCGCCCCGGGCAGCGGGGCGGCATTCGTGCGTAGCGTGGTTCCGCGACTCGCCGTCGGCGGGTCGGTGGCCGGCGCCACCGCTTCCCCAGGGCCAAGAGGTCTGTCATGAATCGTGCCATCACACTTGCGGTCGGGATGGTCGCCGTCGCGGCCTGTTCTTCCGGATGCAGCAGTTCCGGTACCACGGCTTCCTCGACCTCGCCCGCCGGCACCAGTGCCTCGACGACCACCACCGGCTCGGCCGTGCCCAGTGGCAGTGCGGCCACCCCGACCGGAGGCGCCGCCACGGTGAAGACGGCGAGTTCGCCGCTCGGCCAGATCCTGGTCGACGGCTCGGGCAGGACGTTGTACCTGTTCAAGGCCGATACCGGGACGACCTCGACCTGCAACGGATCCTGTGCCCAGGCATGGCCGCCGCAGACCACGACGGGGAAGCCCAGCAGCAGCGGAGTGACCGCATCCCAGGTCGGAACGACCACCCGAACCGACCACTCCACCCAGGTGACCTACCACGGCCACCCGCTCTACTACTTCGCCGAGGACACCAAGCCCGGCCAAACCAACGGCCAGGGCGTCAACGCCTTCGGCGCCTCCTGGTACGTGGTCAGCCCCAGCGGCACCCCGGTCACCAGCGCCGCCTCGGCGTCTGCGTCGGCATCTGCCGGCTCCACGAGCGGCGGGGGCGGGTACTGAGACCCCTACCTCACTTCCGTCCCCTCGACGACGAGCAACGGCGGAGTGTCGCCCGGCGGGTGCCACTCCGCCTCGGACGATCGTCAGATCTGACACTTCGGAGGAGAGTTGGCCAGGGCGACGGGCACTGACTTCGTCCGGACCAGGCGGAGCCTGCACGGACTCGCCGAGTTGCTGATGGCTGGGCCCCAGTTCCGCCGCAGCGGGACGATCCGGCTTCGGGTGATCCCAGGCGGATTCGCCACCACCAAGGAACCGGACATCAGGGTGCAGGACCTGCGCCTGATCGCGGGCGGACACACACTCTCCCTGGCAGGCAGCTACGCGGACCTGGCCCGCACCGCCGGGATCACCCCCGGAGCCCCGGTGGACCTCTACCCCCAAGGAAGCGACATCGCCACCGAGGACACCATCGAGGTCGATCCGCAGTCCGCTGGGCGGATCTCCGACGTCCTCGCACTCGGCCTTCAGGCGCTGGGCCACTTCGCCCCGCACGAGACCGCCGTGCTGTGGCCCGAACACTTCGACCTCAGCGTTACCTGGGACGAGGTCAACTTCGGCATCTCCCTCGGCGACGCATTCGCGGACGAGCCCTACGCGTACGTCGGGCCGTGGACCCCGCCGCAGTCGGACGCGTTCTGGAACGCGCCCTTCGGCGCCGCACGTCCCCTGAGCGGACTCTCCGACGCCCCCGCACTCGAAGCCTTCTACGCAGAAGGCCGTCGCCTGGCCCACCAGGCCCGTTCGGCCTGATGACACTGCGCCTGCCGACAACCTCATCCGTGCCAGTTCAGTCGCCATGTTGGTACGCGTGGATGGCGCCGACAAGCCGGTCCCTCCGGCGTATGTCGAGGTGGGCAAGCTGCCCGAGTTCGAGCGGTTCAGGCACCGGACGTAGTGGCGCCGCCGGGTCCGCCCTCAACTACGTGGGATGATCGGGCACTTGTTCGAGCAATCCGGGCAGTATCAGGCCCGACCGAATCAGCCGTACAGTCTGTGGTGGAATACCTGCTCCTTGGTTGGTGTGAGCGTGCGAATCCGTGTGCGTGGGTGACTGCTCGGCCTGACCGATCGACAGGGTCCGCTTCGGCGGCGATTGTTCCAGCTGCCCCAGCCCCCGGCGGCGTCCCACAGGAGACGGCCGAGGAGACCTGGATGGGCGCGCGCGACATCAATGCCCGATCGACGGCTGACCGCCAACACCTGCGCCGGTGCGGGATCGGGAGCTCGGCCGCACTCGCGGTTGAGCGTCACGACGGGCAGGGCAGGACGACGATCAGGTTGACCGGCGAGCTGGGCCGGGACTCGGGCCGCTCCTGCGCCGGGAGTCGGCCGGTTGTCTGGCCGGTGGCGTGCACGGCATCCCGGTGGCTCGCCATGGTCGCCCTCGACGACTGCAGCGGCCTGATCGCACTCCTGCAGGCCCACCGGCGCGAGGCCGTGGTCGGGGCGGCGTTGCGACTGCACGACCCCAGGCCCGTCGCGAGCATATGCAGATCGCGGCGCGAGGCGTTGCGGCTGCGAGAGGATCTGTCCTCGTGCGCTTCATCGACCGGCTCTCCCCGAGTAACCAGCGGAAACTCGGGCGGTCGGGCAGCAGCGCCGTCCGTCACGGCGGTGGCGACCGGGACGAGCCGGGGCTGTCTCAGGTGAAGTCGGAGACGGACATGACGAGGCTGACTGTCTCCCAGGTGATCGCCTGCCTGGTGCGGGCCGTCCGGTGCGGCGACGCGCGGATGGCCCAGGAACTTCTGTCCCGGTTCAGCACGCTGGCCGAGTTGGAGGACCTGATGGAATTGCGGGCTGCACTGGAGGCGGACCTGCGCAGCGGACCGGACCGCCCCTCGTTCAGGCCGTGAGTAGTTTCGATGCAGGACACCCACTTTGGTCGGTCGGGATCTGCCCGTTTTGGCGTCGCCAGCGCTCGTGTTCAGTTGGCGGATTCGCATGATCGTCGCAACATTGCTGGTCTCATGCTGTCAGAGCGGCGGCGAAGGCGTGGGCAGGACTTCGCCATCCCAGGGTCTTCCGGGGCCGGTCGTTGAGCCGTTCCTCGCTTGCGCGTATTTCATCGGCGGTGCGGACGGACAGGGCCGTGCCCTTGGGGAGGCATTGCCGCAGCGGGCCGTTGATGTTCTCGTTCATGCCGCACTGCCAGGGGCTGGCTGGGCAGGCGAAGAGGACACCATCCTGGAAAAGCGGCGCCAGTTCGTCGCGGCGGGCCGTGTCGATGCCCTGGTCCTACATCAGCGTCATCCTCGCGGTTTCGGGAGGGCCGCCGTCGCGGCCGTGACGGCGTCGCGAACGTTCGCGGAGTCGTGCCCGTCGGGCAGCGGGATGAGTCGCAGCGGAGCGTGTGCGGCGGTCGACGCGTGGCGGCCGATCCGACAGGTCGCCCTCTCCTTGTGCCGAGTACGGCGCTGGGCTCCGGCCCGAGCCAACGCACGGAGAGGCGGCCGGGACGACCCCGGCCTACGGTGGACGTGTGGACGGCGAGATCACTGCGCAGGACCTCAAGAACGTGCTGCGGGCGCTGGCCGAGCTGTTCGAGGAACTGCGGCGCTTCCCCACCGACCGGGACGTCGTGCAGCGCACCGGCATGCCGGTGGACGACGTGGGGCGAACACTGAGGACCCTGGCCGAGAACGAGATGATCACCGAGCGGAGCGAGGGCGGCCACCGTGTGGTGACCCGGGTGACCCGGGTCGGCGTGGCGTTCGCGAGTGAGACCTGAACGGTATGCAGCCGGCCACCAGGGGCGGCGTGGCGGACGAGATCTTCGAGCCCATCCGGCCTAGGGCGCGGACTTCGACTCCCCGTGGACCTGGCTCGAGAGGAACACGGCCTCGGCGGAACTCAGGTGTCCATGCGGCCCAGTACCGGTCTGCTCCGGCAAGCCGTACAGTCCGTGGTGAACAGTGGACTATCTGTTCTCGGCTGGTGTGAGCATTCGAGCGTCCTGCGTCGAGGTGCCTCCGGCCGACCGACTGAGCTGACCGCTTCGGCGGTGATCGTTCCAGCTGCCCCAGACCCCGGCGGCGTCCCAGAGGAGACGGCCGAGGAGATCTGGATGCCCACGAACCACATCACCGGCCGATCGAAGGGGGCCCGCCGTCGCCCGCCACCCCGGTGCGGGGCCGCGGTGCCGACGGAGACACTCACCGTCGAACGGCACGACCGGCACGGCAGGGCCGAGATCACACTGGCCGGCGAGATCGACATGGCCTCCGCGCCAATCGTGCGCCACGCACTGTCGCGCTGCCTGGCCGACGGCGTGCACGCCATCGAGGTCGACCTCGCCCAGGTCGGCTTCTGCGACTGCAGCGGGCTGAGCGCGTTGCTGCAGGCCTACCAGCGAGCCACTGCAGCCGGAGTGTCCTTGCGGCTGCGCGACCCGAGACCTGTCGTGGCCCGGCTGATCGCGCTGGCCTGTACCGACACCCCCCTGCTGCACCTGGGAGGCGCAGGAGGGGACTGCTGACAGCACTCGTCCCGACGGATGCCGACGCTGCGTGCGGCAGGCCCCCTGCCCCGCCCCCCGTCTCGTCGTGCGCGGCTCCGACGACGGCACGGTGGACCGAGTGGCGACCCCTCCGGCCTGGCAGACCGTTGCTTCGGCTGCTCCCCCGGCCGCTCTGTGCGGTACCAGGCTGCTGCGGCACAGCGTAGAGTCGATGGCGGAAGTGCGTTGTCGGCGGGTTCGGACGCCCGAAGCCCTGTTCTCCGGCGTCTCGGGCAGACCGACTGAGCCGGCCGCTTCAGCGGCGAGCGCTCCAGCTGCCCAAGACCCCGGTGGTGTCCCAGACGAGACAGCCGAGGAGTCCGGGTGTCCGCGAACAGCATCACCCGCGCGATCAAGGACGAACGCGGACCGCTCACCCGCCGGATGGGCGTTGTCGGCGACGAGGGCGGATGTGGTCAGGTGGCGTCGAAACCCTCGGGGGCCTGCAGATCGTGCAGGCGACGACGCTGCCCGAACGCACCCGGTTGCGGCTGATCTCAGGAATCTCGGCCGGGCTGGTTCGATTCGCTGCCGACCTGTTGTCGGCGCGTGTTGTCGGCGCCTGGTGTCGAAGAACCGGAACGCGGGAGGCGCACACGATGCTTTCCCAGCACGAGCGACGCGCATTGTCCGACATCGAGGAACACCTGCGCGCGAGCGAACCCGAGCTGGTGCGCCTGCTGGAATGCTTCCATGCCTGGGCTCCGCCGCAACACCGCCGCCGCGGTGTCCGCCGCGTGGTCGGGCCGGCCGGGCTGGCACTGGGCGCCTTCCTGCTCGCCGTGGCGTTCACCGTGCGCAGCGCGGACGTGCTGCTGCTGGCTGTCACGATCCTGTTGGCGGACGCGGCCTGGTGGACCCTCCTCGCCGTGACGGCACTGGCCAGACAACGGATACTCAACAACCGCGAGTCTCATCGCCGGTGACTGCGGGCCAGGTGAAGTGAGGGCGGTGATCGACTGTGTGGGAGCGGCACATCGGGCGTGTCGTCGTCGGTGTGGACGACTCGCTCGCCGGGCTGCGGGCACTGCGCGAGGCCGTGGAGATGGCACGTCTGCGCGGCATGGAGGTGTGCGCGGTCCGCACGTATCCTCCCCCTCCGGAACCAGGAAGCGGAGGGTGGAACACCGGGACGGACGGGATGGATCCGCAATTCTTCGCAACGCAGGACCCCCGGTCGGCGCTCGAGAGAAACGCCCTGGCAGCGGCTCGGCATGCCTTCGACCAGGCGATGGGCGGTGTGCCACGTGACGTCGTGGTGTCCATCGAGACCGAGAGCGTTCCCCTCCACCAGGCGCTGGTGGCGGTCGCGTGCCGGGACGAGGACGTGCTCGTCGTCGCCGGACCGCGTCGACGTCACTCGTGGTGGCCGCCCCGACGGTCCGTTGCCCTGCGTTGCGTCACCCGGGCAGGGTGCCCGGTCCTGATCGTCCCCGCGCCACGTGGAGCACGCGAACCCGGCAGCCACTGGCAGCCCTGGCGCCGGTGGCAACGCCGACGGGAGTTGGACGCTCTCCTCGACGAACTCACCGCTTAGGGCCCCTGGCCACGGGCATGCCCACTGCCCCTGTTCGGGCGCTGTAGACCGTGAGGTCCGGAGGTCCGCACCGCTCGGTCTCAGGAAGAGCCGCGCCTCGACGAGGACGAGGCTGCTCCTCGGTGATCACACCGGGGGCGGAGCAGTCAGGTCCGCGTCGGCACCGCGCGGCTCGCACGTCACCAGTGCCTCGTCGACGGCCCCGCGCAGGCGGGCCGCTTGCTCCTGCGGATCGGCAACGGAGAGGGCGACGCGGGCGAACTCGGCCGGCGGCCGCAGCTCGACCATCAGGACAGGACCACGCCATGGACGTACCGCGATCCAGTCACGCCCGGCCGGGTGCCGCCACACTCCCAGCCACGCCCTGTCGGGGATCGACAGTCCGCTCTCTCTGCTGCCGCGCAGGCAACGCCATGGCTCGGCGAGCACCTCGACGCGCGCCACGGCGGCGAGCGGTGCCCGCACGAGCCCGTGCCGCATCACTGCTCGTTCCCGCCAGGAGGGCCGGACCACCAGGTCACCGCCGTGAATCGTCACCCGCGCCATGGCTGCCTCCGGTCCGGTCCGGGCCCCGGTCCCGTCGCTCCTGTTCCGCGAGGCGCCGTCGCAGGACGTCCGGGTCCGTCGTCACGGCTACGCCCCGCGCCCCCGCTGGACCGTCTTCACCGCTGCCTGGTGCAGGCTCCGCGCGGTCTCCTCGTCGCCCGCCGGAAGCGGACTGCCCTGCAGCGTGTACCAGTCCTCGGCCCCCACGTACTGCACCGTGATGCTGGCCTGCCCGCCGCTCCAGGTGGTGTGCACGGTCACCTCGCCCTGGAGGACGTCCCCCTCCTCCGTCTGCACTCCACCGTGCCCGGAGAAGATGCCCTCGGTGGTCCAGGTCGCCCATGTGTTCGCGCGGGTATTCACCAGTGGGCTCCTTCGTCCTCGGCCCTCAGCGGGCCTGCGGCACGATACGTGGGGCGGTCTGATGAGACCCCTGCATACGGTCCCGGGCGCCCGGGGAAGCCTCGACTGCCCAGGAACATCTTCTGGCATCCGCGCCCGGCTGTCCTGGCGGACTGCGTGGACAGCCCAGTCGGCCGTCCCGGCGTGCCGCCCTGCATCCGGCTCAGGGCTGCGCTGCGCGCCGCGCCGCACCGGCCGATCCCGAGACAGGACAGGGCAGCGGCGAAGGCGACGAACAGGACGACCGTGACGGCCACCGGCGGCCCGACCTGGTACGGCCTGAGTGGCCTGGGCCGGATCGGGCGCCTCGCATCGGTTCACATCGCTGCCGCAGGGTAGAACAAAGGTACCGAGGGTTTTCCGCACACCGGCTGCAGTGCCCCTGTCGTTCTCGGCGAACGCCGACGCCGGGCCTGCGCGCGGGTCCGGGGACAGGACGCGCATCATGTCCGTGTCACTCATGCGACCACCTTCGGTCGCCCTTCCCCCGCCCCGCACGGAATCCCCCGTGCTGCGCCTCGCCCTGCGGCCCGCCGCCGGAGGCGGCGGCCTCCCCGTCGGCGCCCTGGACGGCGCCTGGTGGCCGCACTCCGACGACCTCCTTCGCGAACTGCCCTCACTCATCCCCACGTTGGACCGGGTGTGGGGGCGGATCACCAGGGTCAACGTGAACCCTCGCCACTGGGAGTCGCTGCCCCGCGAGGTTCCGGTCCGGGGACATGTGGTCAAGGTCGGCTGGTTCACCACCGAGCAGGACCCGCACAAGCTCCTGCTCCTGTCCTACCGCACGGGCCGTTGGGACCTGCTCGTCATCCCACCGCAAACCAGCCAGGCGGCCGCCGCCCGGCTGATGGCCGCCGCGGGCGACCCGGCCGGCTCGTCCGCTGCGAGCGCCCTGCTCGCCGCCGAACGCGACCGCAGCGTCAACGACGCGACCAACGCGGCCGACGCCCCGGCCCGTGACATCGGCGCGGAAGCCGCATGGGAATCCGAGGGCGGCGCGGCACGGTCCGTTCCGCTGATCATGCCCATCGGCCGCATCAGCGTGTCCTCAGGCAGGTGAGAACGGTGACGACGCTCCTCACCCTGCTCGTGATCGCCGCCATGATCGGCGCCGGCGTGCTGCTGATCCAGCTGGCCAACGCCCGCCACGCCATGTCGCCGACGGCAGCCCAGCCGCACCATTGGCGCCTCCACCGACGAAGCCCCGCGGCCCGGCCGACACTTCACCGTCCCTGACGGCGACGCGCCGGACGCTGCTCCTGAACCTGCTTCGCCGCGCGGACGGGTGTCCCAGCTGGCGACACCCGTCCGCGCGGCGAAGCGTGACGAACCATCGAAGGATGTGAACATCGTGATCATCCTGATCACTGTCGCGGTACTCCTCGCGATCGCCGCCCTCGTCCTGGTCTCGCTCAGCCTGCGCACCGTCCAGCAGTACGAGAAGGGTGTCGTCTTCCGGTTCGGCCGGCTCCTGCCGGGCATGCGCGATCCGGGCTTGCGGCTGATCCGCCCGATCGGCGACCGGATGCGGAAGGTCTCGGTCCAGACCGAGGTCCTCGGCGTCGCCACCCAGGGAGCCATCACCGCCGACAACGTCACGGTCACCGTCGACGCCGTCGTCTACTTCCGCGTCATCGACCCCGTCAAAGCCCTGGTCAACGTCAACAACTACCCCCACGCCGTCTCCCAGATCGCCCAGACCTCGCTCCGCTCCGTCATCGGCCGCGCCGACCTGGACACCCTGCTGTCCGACCGCGACCAGATCAACGCCGAACTCAAAGAGGTCATGGACGCCCCAACCGAGGAACCCTGGGGACTGCGCATCGAACGCGTCGAGATCAAGGACATCGCCCTGCCCGACCAGATGATGCGCTCCATGTCCAAGCAGGCCGAGGCGGAGCGTGAACGCCGCGCCCGCGTGATCGCCGCCGACGGCGAGTTCCAGGCCTCCCAGAAACTCTCCGAGGCGGCCGCCGTAATGGCCGACACTCCCGGCGCACTCCAACTCCGGCTGCTGCAGACCGTCGTGGACGTCTCTGCGGAGAAGAACAGCACCCTGGTGATGCCTTTCCCCGTCGAGATGCTGCGCTTCTTCGACACCCAGTCCCGCCCGGTGCCCGCCCCGGCCGAGACCCGCCGCGAGCTCGCCCCCTCGGACGCCGAGCTCCTGCAAGCCCTGCTCCACCCCGTCCCCGTCCAGCAGGGCTTCGACTCCGCGCCGGCGATGCTGCCCTCACAGGCCCCGCCGTTCGGCGAACTGGGCAAGGCCCGCCTGCGCGCCGACGTCGCCCGTACTCGCGCCGCTTCATGGCCCACTGCCTTCAGCCCCGACGAACCGCTCACCCGGATCTGACCCTGCCCGGCCCGGGCCGACCGCGGGAGGAGTGGGACGCGCTGCGACGAGGCTCCGGGGTCCGTGACTGGTCCGCGTGACAGCAGACGGCCTCGGCACGTCGTAGAGTTCCCAGCAGAACACCTGTTTGCCTGGTCGGCGCGCACGGTCGAGGCCGGTACGACGCGGCTCCCCCGACGCCCGGCCTCAGGTCGCAACTGCGGCCTTGCTCCGGCTGCCCCAGCCCCCGGCGGTCTCACGGACGAGACAGCCGAGGAGATCTGGATGTCCGCGGAAAGCGTCGTCACTCGACGCCTGATGGTCAGCCACAGCCTTCCCCAGCCCCGAGCGGGGGCGGCGACGTTGGCAGTCGAGCGGCACGATCGCGGGAGCAGTGCGGAGATCACCCTGATCGGCGACATCGATCTGGATTCCGTCTCACTGGTCCGCCGAGCCCTGACGCGGTGCCTGCTCGATGGCGCGCGCACGATCGATGTCGAGCTCACCCACGTCGGCTTCTGCGACTGCAGCGGCCTGAGCGCGTTCCTGGACGCCTACCACCGCGCCGCGGCCATCGGAGCATCCGTGCGACTGCACCACCCGGCACCGCCGGTTGCGCGATTGCTCGCCCTGACCGACACCGAGAGCCTCCTGCTCGCGCCGCAGCCCGCGCGCACGGCGTAGAGCCGCCCAGCCTCCGTCGCCTCCGTCGCGGGCAGGGCCGGTGGCGCAGATCCCCGACTACTGTGTTGCCATAAGTTCTCTGTGTTGCACGGGGAGACCCGCTCGACGCAGCGAGGAGGTCGCGATGGGCCGCACCAGCGAGACCCGCGCCCTGCTCCCCTCGGCGTCGTCGCCGTTGCGGAAGCTCGCCTCGTCGCCTGGGCACCGGTGCGACGGAGAGCGCGGTACGGTGGTCGCACTGGTCGGGAGTCGTAGGGATACGGGGGCACGCGCTATCGCCGTCAACTCGGCAGCCCCTTCGTTGTCGGGTGGCGATCTGCAACGTCCCAGGTCCTTCCGGAACAGGACAACCGGTGATCAGTGACGGCATGGCCGAGGTTCTGCGGCTGCTTCAGCGCGAGGAAGGGTTCGACGCCGCAGCGGACGTCGCCGTGCTGGCCGCGGTGACCCTGGGCGTGACCGGGCTGACGGTCTCCCTGGCGACCGGGGGTGACCGGGCGGAGCTGATGTGGTGCACCGACGATGCCGCCGGCAGCTTCGAGGACCTGCAGTTCACTCTCGGCGAGGGCCCCGGCCCCGAGGCCGTGCGCGGCGACGCGATGGTGCTGGTGCCCGACCTCGCGCTGGTGCGGCCCGAACGCTGGCCGGCTCTGAGCGTGGAGGCAGCCGGCCTGGCGGCGCGCGCGGTGTTCTGCTTCCCGATGGGCATCGGGGCGATCCGCGTCGGTGTGCTGACCCTGGTACGCCGGACGGCCGGGCCGCTGACCGACGGGCAGGTCGGTGACGCGCAGGTCCTGGCGCATGCCCTGGCCGGGCGCGCGCTCGGCAGCGTCGTGCCGGGCCCGAACGGGGCCGCTCCGGCCGATTCCGCCGATACGCTGCTGCACGCCGTCGTGCACCAGGCCACCGGCATGGTCAGCGTCCAGCTCGACGTGTCCCTGCCCCAGGCTCTGGTGCGGCTGCGCGCGCACGCCTACAGCAGCGGCCGGCCGCTCACCGACGTCTCCCGGGACGTGGTCGCGCGGCGGCTGCGCCTGGACCTCAACGGCAACGGCGACGGAAATCCGTTGCCCGTCTCAGACAAGGACTGATCGCCATGGCCCGCGAGCAGCAACTGACCAAGGTCTTCGTGGAGGCCGCCGACTCCCTGATCGATGACTTCGACCTGATCGACTTTCTCCAGCGGTTGTCCGAGCGCTGCGTGGAACTGCTGGACGTCGCGGCGTGCGGGGTGCTGCTGGCCGACGAGCACGACGTGCTGCAGGTGCTGGCCGCTTCGGACGAGAACACCCGGCTGCTGGAACTCTTCGCCCTGCAGCACGACCAGGGTCCCTGTGTGGAGTGCTACCGCAGCGGCCGGCCGCGCACCAACATCGACCTCGCGGACCCGAACGCCTCGCAGGCGTGGCCGCAGTTCACCCCGGCCGCCCTGCAGTCCGGCTTCCTGTCCACCAACGCGATCCCGATGCGGCTGCGCGGGCGCGTCATCGGCGCGCTCGGCCTGTTCCAGACCAGGGGCAGTGCCCTGAGCGACGCGGACACCGCCCTGGCCCAGGCGCTGGCGGACGTGGCCACCATCGCCATCCTGCAGCAGCGCACCCTGGCCCACAGCGAGACCGAGCGCGGACAGCTCCAGTACGCACTCACCAGCCGGATCGTCCTGGAACAGGTCAAGGGCATCCTGGCCGAGCGCTGGCAGGTCACCCCGGACCAGGCGTTCGCAGCGTTCCGCGCCTACGCCCGCTCCCACCACCACCAGCTCTCGCACCTGGCCCGGCTGATCGCCGACGGCGAGTTCGACACCGACCAGATCCCCCGATCACCGCGGCATCGCTGACCTCACCAACTCCGGGACCCGGAGCGGCCTACCGCAGCGTTACCAGCGGTACCAATGGCTGCGGCTGCCCGCGGTGCTGCCCTGGCCTCGGAAGACGAAGCCGAGCAGCCGCAGGGCGCGCAGGGCGAATCCGGCGCCGCCCAGGTCCAGTGGACGTAGGCGGCTTTGCCGATTCGGCTGCCGGGGGCGGTTGTGTGGCACTCCAGGTCAGGGCCTGAGCGCGTCCTTGACCTTCGCGCCGGCCTGCTTGGTGTTGCCCTTGACCTGGTCGGTGCGGCCTTCGGCCTCCAGGGCGCGGTCACCGGTGGCGCGGCCTGCGGCCTTCTTCGCGCCGCCCTTGACCGCTTCGGCCTTGTGGGCGAGCTTCTTGGCGACACTCATGCCCGAGTTCCTTTCGCGAGGGATTCGCCGTTCGGCGGGGGCCTAGCGGCGCGTGAGGTGGTACCCGAAGAGATGCAGACCGCGGGTGCCTCCGCCCGACGGCGCGGGAGCGCCATCCGATGCCGCGATCGCGCGCGTACCCGACGATCCGGAAGGAACGCGTTTACGCTGGTCGAGTTCGCGCTGGTCGATCAGGTCGTCACGCTGTTCCGCGAGGTCGTCGCGTTCCTGCGCGACGGCTGCCGTCCTTGCGCGGGCGGTGTCACGCTGCCCGGCCAGAATCTCGCGGTCCTTGTCCGCGGCGACGGTCTCGCGGCGGGATTGCCGCAGGTCCCTGCGCGCGTTCAGGCCGCGGCGTGAGGTGCGGCGCGCGCCGGTCAGGAGCAGGCCCAGCCCGAGCATGGCCGCTGCGCCGACGATGATGCCGAAGAGGAAGAGCGTTCCCGTGGAGCCGGTCATGTGGTGGCCGAACACCGAGAACGCGCCGTTGACGGCGTGGGTGCTGCCGGTGTTGCCGAAGATTCCCGCCACGGCCATGACGGCCGCGACGACGAGGATGAGGAGTCCGAGAACAATGATCATGACGTTTCCTCCCATTATGGGATATACGCCGTAGACCTACAGTTAACTCCCGATCTACACCGCTGTCTACAGTGTAGATCTACGAGTTCATGTGAGATCGTAGGTCTACAGGGCCTCGGAGCCTTCTCGCACGGCGACGAAGCCCGCCCCCGGCGGAGGAGGGTGACGGCATGGACACGTCCTCAATCGGTGCTGCACTTCGGGAACCCGAGGCACATCCGGACGGCAAGCTCACCCGCGAGCGAATGCTGGCCTGCGCGCTGGAGATCGTCGACCGCGACGGCATCGAGAAGCTGTCCATGCGCGGGCTGGCCCGCGCGCTCGGCCGCGACCCGATGAGCCTGTACCGCCATGCGGAGAACAAGGCCGCGTTGCTCGACGGCGTCGCCGAGACGGTCCTCGCCGAGCTCACGGTGGACCCCGCAGACCCCGACTGGACCGCCCAACTCCGCAGTGTGGCACACCAGTTCCGCCGAATCGCGCTGACCCACCCTCACGTGGTGCCCCTGCTGGTCACCCGTCCGCTGGCCACACCACTGGCACTGCGCCCCCGCGGCACTCTTCGCCCGCTCGAGGACGTCCTAGACCTGCTGACCCGCGCCGGCTTCAGCGGAGCCGACGCCCTGCACATCTACCGCGCCCTCTTCGGCTTCCTGCACGGACACGTCCTCAACGAACTCCAGGAGCTCGTCGAGAACCCCGACGAGACCGACGACCTGCTAAGGCTGGGCCTGCACCGCCTGCCGATCCACGAGTTCCCCCTGCTCCGCAGCCTCGCCTCGGTCCTGGCCTCCTACGACGGCGCCGCGGAACTCGAACGCGGTCTCGACATCCTCCTCAGCGGGCTCAGGTCATCCATGACTACCGCGATGTGACGGCAGTACCCATCGCGGGAGCCATGATGTGGCGACGGCGGCGGACCGCCCGCGCGAACCGGAGTTCGTACGGCGCCGGTCAGCTGTGCGTCGGGGTCGCCCCGGACTCGTGCTCCCGCGAGGGGCCGGTAGCCGGCCTGGCTCGTGCCGAGGTGATCTCCTCTTCGGCCGCCGACCGGCCGAGCCAGGAGGCGCCGTCGAAGGACTTGCCGGGTTCCAGGTCCTTGTAGACCTCGAAGAAGTGCTGGATCTCCCGGAGGTCATGGGGGAACACGTCGTCGAGCTCGTGCAGGTGGTTCATACGGGGGTCGGTGGCTGGGACGCACAGCACCTTGTCGTCCTCGCCCCGCTGGTCGTTCATGCGGAACATCCCCAGCGCACGGCAGCGGATCAGGACCCCCGGGAAGGTGGGTTCGCCGCCCAGGACGAGTGCGTCCAGCGGTTCACCGTCCAGTCCGAGAGTGCCCTCGACGTAGCCGTAGTCGGCCGGGTAGCGGGTGGAGGTGAAGAGCATCCGGTCCAACCGGATGCGCCCGAGAGCGTGGTCCATCTCGTACTTGTTGCGGCTCCCCTGGGGGATTTCGACGACGACAACGAAGTCCATGTCCCGCTCCTGCCGACGGCACGGATCAACGGGCGAGCCTGAGCCGCCCTCGACGCCTCACCGCGCAGCCGCGGAACACCGGCGCACCATGACGGCCGACTCCAGGCTACGGCCGGGGCTCGCCTGCCGACGGGGCGACACCGCGCGGAACGGAAGAGCCGGCCCGGTCGGCAGCCGGGTATCGCCGATCGGCCCCCTCCGGCCAGGACAGCGCCCAGGGTTAGCATGGACTCGAGGGGATGACGCACACGACGGCAGACGCGGTGCGTCGTCTGCCCCACCCGTCGGCACATCAGGACGCGCCACCGCCCACCCTGCCTGATCCCTCCGCCCAGGCGTCGAATCCGCCCAGTCCCCGACCTGGGCCCCGGCCTCGAGCCCGGCCTCCCTGGCCAGGACACCCCGAGCGTCTCGAAGCCGGGAGCGACCCCGAGCACCAAGGGAGACCCCGATGGCGTCCACCCTCGACAAGTCCCCGGACCGTACCCACGCCGCCGACGTCATGGTCCCCGCCGACCTGCAGGTCAGCGACCACACCGCCGTCGACAAGGCCCTGGACATCCTGCACAGCGCCCACGTGGAGCACCTGCTCGTCCGAGGCGACGACGGCCACTGCGTCGGCCTCGTCACCAAGGACGACCTCAGCGGCTACCTGTCCCAGCCCTGGTACAGCCAGCACGCCCGGCTGCGCGACCTCGTCCGCCCGCTCGAACCCTTCGCGCACCCCGACACCCCGATCGACGCCGTCGCCAGCGCCATGCGCGAACACGACGCACACGTCTGGCCCGTCGTCGACGCCGACGGCTTCGCGCTGGGCGTCATCACCGCCGAGCAGCTCAGCAGCTGACCGACTGGCCGCCCGGGGGCGGGTCGCGGAGAGGAGTCGTCGTGGCACACGCGGATCGGCGATGAGGCCTCGGATCGTCGCGGGGACAGGCCACCGAGCCCTGGCGCAGGCCGTCGCGGCAACGCTCGGTACCGAACCGGTGGCCTGCGAGACCGAACGTTTCCCCGACGGCGAACTGCGGCCCGTGGTGGGCGACGTGCAGGGCGCGGACCTGTACCTGGTCCAGCCCACGGGGCCGCCGGTGAACGACAACCTCGTGGAGCTGCTGCTCCTGCTCGACGCGTGCCACCGGGGAGGCGCGCGCAGACTCACCGCGCTCGTACCGTACTTCGGCTACGCCCGGCAGGACCGGCGCACCACCGCCGGGCAGCCGGTGGGCGCCCGCGTCGCCGCCGACCTGCTGGTGGCCGCAGGCGCCGACCGGCGGGTCGTCATCGATCCGCACACCGCCGCGCTCGAGGCGATGTGCGGCGTCCCGGTCGAAGTGCTCACCGCCGTGCCGCTGCTCGCGGACGCGCTGGGCCAGGAACTGTCCCGGGCCGCCGTGCTGGTCGCACCCGACCTCGGCGCGGTCAAGCTCGTCGAGCACTACGGCCGCCTGCTGCGCCTCCCCGTGGCCGTGGTCCGCAAGACACGTGTGTCCGGCACGCAGGTGCTGGCCGAGGAACTGGTCGGACGCGTCGCGGAGCGACCTGCGGTGATCATCGACGACATGATCAGCACCGCAGGCACAGTCGAGACGGCCGTGAAGGTCCTGCTCGCCCACGGCGCCGTCGCCGACATCACCGTGGCCACGACCCACGCCCTGCTCGTCGGCGGCGCCCGGGACCGGCTCCGACGGCTTCCGATCCGCCGTCTGGTCGTCACCGACACCCTTCCCGTGGAGCCTGCCGGAGGGTTGCCGCTCCAGGTGTGCTCCGTGGCTCCGCTGCTCGCCGATGCCGTCGACCTGCTGCACGGCGACGAGCCCGCCGTGGCGTCCCCGGTCCAGGGTGGGGTGGGCGGCATCCGGGCGTACCCGGGGTGACCTGGGGTGGGTCGTCTCGCACATCCGCCGCGAGCCGCGCAGGCTGGGTGCATGACGATGGACATCGACCTGGAGGCCCTGACCGACCGGATCATGGACGACGCCCGCAGGGGCGACCGGGCAGCCGTGGAGCAGGCCCTCGCCGCCTGGGGTATGAAGGGCATGGCGGCGGGATTCCTGGTCGCGCAGCAGCAGGACGTCCGGCTTCTCCTCGACGGCCAGGTCGAGCGGCTGCTCGACTACGCGAGGGCGAACGGGGCCACGCCGGAAGCGCTGAAGTGGCTCCAGGAACAACTGGACGGGGCACAGCCCCCGGCCGGCTAGCACAGCCGCGCTGCCCGCTCCCGGCGCCCGGCGCGGGCGTCAGCGCTGGGCCTGGCGCCCCGATCGCCTCCAGCGCCAGCCCAGGTAGATCAGATCGGCCACCAGGAGCACCGCTCCGATGACCAGGAGGTACAGCAGGCCCTTGGCGACGGCGCCGACGATCCCGAGCACGATCGCCACGATGATCACGAACAGGAACAGAGCCATCACGCCCACCCTTCCGTGCGGGGCATGTCGGTCAGCGCCGTGCGAGTTGCCGCTCGCCCGCCGCGCCGGGCTGGTAGGACAGGCCGTAGTGCCGGAAGATCGCTTCCTCCTCCGTCGCGGGCAGGACGTCGTCCACCCCGATCGCCGGGCACCCCTTCACTTGCGACTTCGCGTAGTTGACCCGGACGTACCCGGGGCCGACGACCGCTCCGTCCAGGGGAACGAAGACGAGCCGGTGACGGGTGGGCAGGCCGACCTGCACCGTGGCCATGGCCGGCGCGTCGGTGGTGGTGTCCACATAGACCGCCTCCATCACGCCGATCTTGTGGCCGCCCGGGTCCACGACGTCCCGGGTGCGCCATTCACGGATGTCCGCAGCCTCGATCACCATGTGGCCCCCTTCCTCGGGATGTCCCCATTCAGCTTGCCCCCCGACTCCGGTCAGAGCCAGTCCTTGCGTTTGAAGGCGACGTACAGCAGCACCGAGAGGACGACGATGACGAGACTGGAGACGAGGAATCCCGACTCGTTCCCGAAGCCGGGGTAGGGCAGGTTCTGCCCGTAGAAGCCGGTGATCGCGGTCGGGACGGCGATGATCGCCGCCCAGCTGGTCACCTTCTTCATGATCATGTTCATGCGGTTGGCCTGGACCGAGAGGTTGGTCTCCACCAGGGAGGTGAGCATGTCCCGCAGCGACTCGGTCCACTCGGTGACGCGCAGGACGTGGTCGTAGACGTCGCGGTAGTACGGCATCAGCGGCTCCGGCACCACCCCCAGGTCCGGGCGCATCAACGAGTTGACGACCTCCCGCATGGGAAGCACCACCCGGCGCAGGCGGACCAGCGACTTGCGCAGCTCGTACGAGCGCCGCTGCACCTCCTGGATCTGCTTGCGTTCCTCGCCGAAGAGCAGGTCGTCGAGCTCTTCGATGCGGTCGTCGAAATGCTGTACGGCAGCGAAGTGCCCGTCCACCAGGTAGTCGAGCAGGCCGTACAGCAGCAGGCCCACGCCGGGCGCCGGGGAAGCGGCGGCGGGCGCCCGGTCCCAGCGGGCCACCACCTCGTCGATCGGCAGACCGGTGTCCTTGCGGACGGTGATCAGCGCGTTCGCGGTGATCAGTACGGCGATCTCACTGGTCACCAGGCTCACGCCGTCGGGCGCGACGGAGACCGCGTAGGCGCTGAGGAACTGGTGTGACCGGTAGCTGTCCAGTTTCGGGCGCTGTCCGGTGTGCACGGCGTCCTCGAGCGCGAGCTCGTGCAGCCCCAGCTCCTCGCCCACCGCCGCGAAGTCGGCCGGCTCCGGTCGACACAGGTCCAGCCACACGACGGCGTCCGGCTCCGCCAGGTACCGCGAGACGTCGCTCACCGGGAAGCCCTCGCGGGCGAGGACGCCGCTTCGGTAGAGCCGGGTACGGGCCATGCTCCGACCATAACCGCGACACTTCGGCAGGGCCGGACGCGGCCGACGCCTGCGGAGTGTCACCCCCCTGCGCCGCGAGTCCTCAGGTCCGGCCGTACCGGGTCGCGTCGTCGGCGAACTCCCGGGCCATCTCCTCGGTCACCGTCGCCCGGGTGCTGCCGATGGCGTCCAGGTAGTCCGCAGTGGTGGGACGTGCCCGTTCGCCGGTGTCGAGAGTGCGCTCGAAGACCGTCTGGGCGACCCCCCGGGCGACCTGCTTGATGTCGGCGGGAGTGAATCCGTCGCTGGCGTCCGCCAGGGCTTCCGTGTCGGCGTCCGTGCCCGTCTTGGCGATGTACCCGGTCCACAACGCGATGCGGGCCTCCCGGTCCGGCGGCCCGACCGGCAGGACGTAGTCGAAGCGGCCATGCCGCAGGAAAGCCGGGTCCAAGGCGGAGACCGCGTTGGTGGCGCACACCAGCAGCCTGCCGTCACGCTCACGGAAGCTCACGATCGACTTGAGGAGCTCGTTGACCACGCCGACCGACGCCGGGTCCGCGAGGTTGCGCGTACTGGCGACCTCTTCGACCTCGTCGATGAAGACCAGCACCCGGTCGAGCTCCGCGATCTGCCCGAAACGATGCCCGAGGCCCGTGGCGAGCCCACCCTCCAACGCCAGCCGTGAGGGAAAGAGCTCGACGAACGGCCACCCGAGCCGGCCGGCCACCGCTCGGGCGAACGTGCTCTTCCCCGTTCCGGGTGGCCCGAACAGCACCACCGCCCGGGGAGGTTCCACGCCGTGCTCGTCCGCGACCTCGGGATTGGCCAGCGGGAGCACCAGACGCCGTTCGATGAGCCGCTTCTCGTCGGTCATGCCTCTCAGCTGCCCCCAGAGACCGGCATCGGGCACCGATCCCCCCAGCGACGCCAGAACCGCTGAGCCCTGTGCGCTCACCACGGCGACCTTCTCGAAGTACGTCAGGCCCTGGTGGGGGGAGAAGCCCGAGTTGCCCAACGCCGTGGCACCGGTCGCCTCCGCCGAGAGAACGGCGGCGACGATCCTGGCTCCGGCCGCCTGGAGACGATGCTCCAGTGCCGAGACCAGCGCCGTGCCGAGGCCCAGGTTGCGCCAGGCCGGATGCAGGGCGACGCGCAGCACCCAGGCCCGGTCCCCGTCCACCCGGCCCACCGCCGCACCCACGAGATGTCCCTCGGCCACCGCGACCACGCTCGGATTCCCGGCCTGCAGCGCGGCCACGACCTCCGAGAGACGGAAGACAGCGGGCGGGTCCGCGCCGGCGTTCTCGCCGTCCAGCCGCACCACTGCCTCGAGATCGTCCGGCGTGGAGTCACGGACATGCCACACGGCCACAGCCGGATCTCGGGGATCGTAGTCCCCAGGCTTCCCTGTCGTCCGGCGGTCCACGGGTCACACCGCAGGTGCGATGCCGGTCTTGACGAAGATCTGCCGGGCCGAGTCCGAGGCGCCGGCCAGCACCGCCGCGGCCATGGCGGCCTGGGCGGCCGCAGGGTCCATGTCGGGCGGCACGACCAGGAGCACGAAGTGGTCGTGGGCGCCGCGGGTGAGGATCACCGTGTCGTCGCCGACCGGGAACCAGTCGATATGGACGACCCGGTCGTCGACGGTCATCCGTCCCGGCACCTCGTCCCACGCGACGGCGTCCAGGCCCACCCGTTCGATCGGTCCCACGGACTCCGTCACCGCCGTGATGAGTGCCGGAAGCTCCGCAGCCAGGTCGCGTGAGCGCGGCCACCAGGCCCCGTCGTGCGCCCCGAGCCGCGACGCGGTCGTCTCCAGCCGCAGGACCACCGCACCGGGCGCCCGCGGCCAGTCGTTCCCGTCCGGCAGCAGCCTTCCCGCTGACGGCGTGATGGAAGGATCGACACTCATGGGACACCGCCTGTCCGCAACGGACCACCCCGCCCGACGGCTGACGTCGCTCCGCCAGGCAGAGGCCGACGCGCCGAGCCGCTTCCGGGGCCGATTCCACGCTACTCCGGTGGGGCCGGAGTAGCGTGAAGGCCGTCGGGCGCGCCAAGCCCTGCCCCTGGCTGCCGTGGCTCCCGGCGGTCGCAGGGTCGACGATCCACGGTGGGGCGGACCCCGGAAGCCCGGCCGGCGGTCGGCCACCGACCGGCCCACACCATGTCACCTGTCCCTGGGGAGTGGAGGACCTGTGCAGGACGAGCCGTTGCCGCCGCTCGGGCACGCCGACGTCCGCGTCATCGCAGCCACGCCAGACGCCGCGCGCCAGGTCGCGCTTGTGCTGCGCAGCACGTTCGTGAGCACCGAACAGCGCAGCTATCCGGCGGGGCCGGACGGGACCGGTACGAGACTGCACCTCACAGTGGACACCACACGCGCCCCCGAAGCGCCCGGTCCGCTCCCCGACCGTTCGTCCGGCGGCGACCACCCACACCCGGGCGAGGTCTGATCCCGGAGCGAACTGTCCCCGTGCCATGCTGATGATCAGGGACCTGGGGCCGGTCCTCTCCGGCCCGGCGCGGAGTGGGCTGAAAGCACCGAGGGTCTTCCGAACACCGGCTGCGGTGCCCCTGCCGTTCTCGGCGAACGCCGACACCGGGCCTGCCCGAGGCAAGGTCTCAGCTCTGGTCATCGGTCTCTCTGGGAGCCCGCGCCAGGGCGGTACGGCAGCGCAGACACAGCTGACTGACTTCGATGTCTTCGCAGTCAGCATCGGTCATCGGGCGCACCTCTGCGATAGATGACAACAGTCTGTGGCAGAGGGCGGCGCCGTTGGCGTCGGGGACGATGTGCCACAGTACGGCGGTCGCGACTCCGTACTCGGCCCTCAGCGTGGTCATGGCCGTTGACCTGCTTCCCCTCTTTCTTGGCGCACTCCGGCGTGGACGGAGCGGATGAGTCGCTGCTGGGGTTCGCTCAGTCCGCACAGGCCGGTCATGGTGTCACCGGGGATGTCATGGGTGCCGCAGATGGCCAGGGCGCCGTGGATCGGCGGATCGGGGCTGCCGAAGGCGGCCATGAGCGCCTGGCCGACCGGGTTGGGTTGCCGGCCGGAGGCACGGAGGCCGTCCTCTGTGTAGCCGCACAGCCCTTGGGCTCTGCCCTGGGCGCGCAGGATGGTGAAGGCGATGGTGCTCGCCTGCGCGGCGTTGGGGTCGTTGAGCATCGCGCGGGTGTCGCCGTCACGGAAATGGAGCCGTCCGTCGGGATCGATGAGGGCATAGATACCAGGCATGGCGAACTGTCCTCCTGTTCCAGGAGGTTTGGGCGCCAGTTCCAGGCGCGGCGACGTGCCCTCCCGTTCGCTGACCTCGACGTCGGTGTCGTCGGCTTTGGTCCAGGGCAGCTCGGCCTCGACGAGGGAGGCGTATCCGGTCTCGTGCGTCTCGGTCGCGGTCGGCCAGACTCAGCGGAGATCTGGGTCCAGGATCCACTCGAAGAGGTCGTCGAACTCGGCAGCGATCGGCTGGCCTCAGCCTACCCCTCAAGTCCACGACAGCCACGCCGGACGCCAGGTGATCAACCTGGCGGCATGTGCACGGACAAGGCCACGTAACGGTCAGTAGCACTCGCCGCCTTCAACAGCACCGGCCAAGAGGCAGCCTCGTCTCAGCTTCCGAGACACCATCGTCGCGGACACGCCCGCCGCCCCTGGGGACCAATTGGGGACCACACACTCCGCACGCCCGCGCACGATCTACCCAAACCCAACCCTGACACCCGTGATCGACGTGCACAACCTGGACAACGAGGTGTTTTGTGAGGCTCTCGCTGGACTGGGGGTCAAGGGGTCGCAGGTTCAAATCCTGTCGTCCCGACCAGCGTTTTCGCAGGTCGGAGGCCGTTTCCACCGAGAGGCGGGGACGGCCTTTTCGTTGTGTGCGTACCTGGTGGTCGCAGTGTGGTCGCGGCCCGCGGCGGCCACGTTGACCGACTCTCGCAATTCGCCTGGCCTGGAATCGGTTTGAGCTCGATCAGCTGGTTCCGGCACCCGGCCGCGTGATCGTCCTGTGGTCGCAACACCGCTCGGAGCACCACAGCAGGCGCCAGGATGGCGCGGTCGGCGCGGTCCAGCGTGTCGTCGATGGTGTCGACGGCCTGGCGGGCGGCCTGGGCGGTGAGGTGGGCGTAGATGTTCGCGGTCGTCGAGAGCGTGGCGTGGCGCAGGGTCTTGGAGACCACGGTGAGCGGCACGCCGTTGGTGATGGAGATCGTGGCGGCGAGGTGCCGCAGGTCGTGGATGGCGCAGCGGGGCACGTCGGCCTTGTCGCAGAGCCAGTAGAAGCGCCGCAGTACGTAGGCCGGGTGAAGCGGCCGACCGTCGGCGCGACTGAAGACAAATCCTCCGTGGTCCTCTCCCCCGTTGCCGACCAAGTCGCACAGGGAGGCGCGGTCTTCGAGGGCGCGGGCGACGCGGTCGGAGAGCGCAACCCAGGTCTTACTGCTGCGAGTCTTCGGACTGGTGAGGACCAGTCGGTTGTTGTCCACCGCCGAAAGGGTGCAGCGGACGAAGAGGATTTGCTCCCTCAAGTGGACATCTTCCCAGTGCAGTCCGAGTGCTTCGCCCTTGCGCAGGCCGGTCCCGATGATGACTTCGACGAGGTCGGCGAAGAGCGGGTCGAGCATGTGGCAGCAGCGCAGGAACCGGGCCGCCTCGTCCGGGGTCCAGATGCGGCGTTCCGCGGCGGCCGGCCTGGGGATGACGGTGGGGCGGGCAGGGTTGCGGGCGAGACGGTGGTGGCGGACGGCGTCGCCGAGCGCGCTAGAGAGGGTGGCCAGGATCTGGTGGACGGTGACCTTCCCGCGTCCGCGTTCGAGCTGGGTGTGGACGTAGCCAGCCAGGTGGGCGTAGCCGAGGTCGTCATGGAGCACGTCGCCCAACGCGGGGATGAGGTCGTTCCTGATGTAGTCGCGGTAGCGCGCCAAGGTCGTCGGCTTGAGCCGGAGCTGCTTGGCTTCCAGCCAGGCGGTGAGATAGTCGGCGAGCGTCTGGTTGGGGTCGGCGTTGAAGCCGACGGCCGTCCCCTCCAGCAGCCGGCGCAGGGCGGCACGGGCGGCCGGCTCGGTGGGGAAGCCGCCTCGACGGACCGTGGTGCGGCGGTCGGTTCCGGGCAGGTCCACGGCGAAGGTCCAGGTGCCGTGGCGCGGGTCCGAGAGAAGCGTCGGGCAGCGGGCGCCGAGCTGGCGGTGCTGGGGATCCCGGCATCCACAGCGACGGTAGACACGTCCACGACCTGCGATCGCACGCATGGTGATCGCCTCCCAAGCAGCGCTGACGGAGGGACTCCATTCTCGATCCCCTGATCCCGGGTGCGACCACCGAGCGACCACTCTGCCGCTCGCAGGCCAGCTGGCCTGCGCCGATCAGCTATCGAGGCGTTCCTTCACGGCGTTCGGGACCAGGCCCGAGCCACCGCAAGACCCGGATAGGTGCCGCGTGCAACGTGCGTCCCCTACCCGGCGGCTCAGCGGAGCGCAGACCAGTCGTTGAGAACTGCGGCCGTGTCGGCGAGAGCCGTGTCTACCAGTGTCGACAGATCACCGGAGTCAGCGCATGAGGAGAAGTAGACCGGCGCCAGCCCAACAGCGAGTCTGCCAGGTCGAGTGCGTCGGCCGGGATACGCATGTCGAGGCCGTAGTGCATCAAGGTGTTGCGGAACGGCTCCGGCGATGCGGCCCGCGTGGCCGCGGAGATGACCGCCCAGGCTGAGCGGGAACAGCTGACAATCTCCCGGCGCAAGGCCGTCGACGCCTGCCATCGCTATCTGACCGGCCACCTCGACCACTGCACGACAACACCGCGCTCAACAACGGGTGGCCCATCGCGACCGGCGCGGTCGAGGGCGCCTGCCGCCGCTTGATCGCCGACCGCCTCGACATCACCGGCGCCCGCTGGGGTCTGCACGGAGCGGAAGCCGTCCTCCGACTGCGCGCCTTCGTCTCCAACGGCCATCTGGACCACCTCTGGCGCTTCCGCGCCTCCCGTGAGCACGAACGCCTCTACCCCGCCCCCGACCAGCGGAAAGTACGCCCTGCCTGCTTGATCGCGACCGGCGCTCGAGACGAACGGAACCCGGCTCAGTGCGCAGCTGGCATGAACCAACCAGGCCGCCTCACTACACCCGACCATCGGGATTCGAGGCTGCTGCGATGTAGGCACGCAGGTCATCCGCGCTGGTCGGTACTGTCCAGTGCTCCAGGGCATGCCTGCCGGAGTTCGACCAAGTCTTGCCCTGGTCCGCGATGTAGCGCAGAACTTGCTGCTGCGCCGGGTTCAACTCCTCGAAGGCAACTCGCGGTTCGACAGGATCAGCCGGCCACGGCGACTCGTCCTCGGCGGAAGCGCCTGGGAACACGCGCGGGATCAGTGACGTCTCCGTGTAGTGCGTGTCCTCCGACCACTGGCTGCCGACACAGGTGGCCAGGCCGGTCAACACAGCACCGACCCCACGCGGCGTCGTGGCTTCGGAGGTGTCGGCCAGAGCCATCGTCGTCAGACCCAAGTAGGAACCGGATAGGAACGACATTGTCCTGGTCTTCTCCGGCGGGCAAGCGGCCGCGTGGAGAAGGACGTCGACCACGGCCGGCTCATCCATCCCGAACCTTGTCAACGCGAAAGCGGCGGCCCAACGCAGCTCGGCGACCGCGCTCTCCAGGTAGCCCTGGAGGAAGGACACGACGGCCGGATCACCCAGCAGCCCCAGGGCGACCAGCCCCGTCGCGGCCGCGCCGGGCACGACCTCATCGACTATGAACGCCTTCAACAGCGGGATCGTCACCGGAGCAGACTCCGGGAACCAGGCCAGGAGATTCGCTGTCTCTGCCCGCAGCTCCGGGCTGTCAGCCCGGAGGAGAACCGCGAGAGAGGGAAGTGCCTCCTTCACCGCATCGTAGGAACGCACCGCGGCCTCAGCCTGGCCGAGCAACTGCCGGCAAGACTCCTGACGCTGCTTGCGTATGTCGGCGTCAGGCGCCTCTGCGATCCACTGGGCCCACTCGTCGGCCTGGCTGCGCAGGTTCTCCCGGTCTGACACGTCCTCGCGTGGGTCGTAACCGCTCGGCAGGTGGTCGTCTTCAAGCCCGATCGCGATCGAGCACAGCAGCCCGACAATTTGGTCCCGGTGCGTCTGTCCTGCATCCAATGCCATGCGCACGAGGAACGGAATGGTGTGCACCGCAGCCTGATACCGCGTCCCCTGATGCACGATGTGGTTCGCGAGCTGAGCGATGGGCGGGTACCTGCCCTCCCAGTCTCCCGCCTGCATCGCTCGCAACTGATCGGGGACATCGACGGCAAGTCCATAGGCGTGCCAGAGTTCAGCCCACGGCACATCGTCCAGGCCCGCGAGGGACCCGTGATCCATTCCTGCCATGCCGTCCTCCTGCAGGGGTGTCGCCGGGCGTGGAGCCGACGCGTGGATGCTAGCGACTTCACCTGAAGAGCCGTCGCCTCACGCGCCCCATTCGAGCCAGGCAATGTCCTCGCACGCTTCCGCCTGCTCGAAGAACGAGGCCATCCCGCCCACCCGCCGCAACCGGCAGGAGCCATCCTCAGAACAGCCCGCTCAGCCGTCCCCCAGCACGCAACCCGGCTCCGGAACCATGGGCTCGTAGTTCGCGACCTGAGCCAAGTTACGAGCGCGAGCTTCGAAGTGCCGAGCGAGCGAGGTCGAGCGGCGCAGGCGATGGACATCACGGCCCTTCGCCGACAGGAGTACTGGACCGCGTAGGCATCGCCCGTCACCGCACTGGGTGCAGCTCCCATGCGGGGCAGTCGAACTCGGGCGGGCTGATGCCGCCGTGCCCACCGCAGGGTGCAGGGCGGGAGCTCGTGGCCGGTGGTGCCGGGCTCGTGGCCCCAGCCGGCGCAGTGCGCGCAGAGATCGTGTTCGGGCGGCGGGCAGGTGCAGCTGGTCATGCCAGACGAGCGGCCGACGGTCCGGTTGCAGAGTGCTCCACCTGCGTGGCATCACGCCATCCGGCACAACCCGCGGCCGGGGTGATCGTTGGGCCGGTCGTGATCAAACTTCCACTCCGCCGAGCTGCCCTCGCCGCCGCTGCCATCGCCCTGTGCAGCGGCGCCACCGCCTACACGCCCGGCGCAGCATCCTGCCGTTGACCCTGGGGAGTTCCGCGGAAGGCTGATGGGTCGGCGAAGAAACCCACCGCCACACCTGAGATCATCCAAGCCATGTTCAAAGCGAAGCGCAGACAACAGGCCATCGCGGGCGTCGAGTCACACGTGCGCGGCTTCTTTGCAGGTCACGACCAGGTTCAAGCCCACGACTACGACCTCGGGCCCGGGCGTCGAGAAGCCGTCCCTGGGCTGCGCATCATCGCGGCCAGCCCGGGCCCCCGCTGCAACGTCTGGACGTACGTCACTGCCGGCTGCTGGTCCGCGGTCGAGAAGCAAGGCCACGGAATTGAGTTCGTCCTGACCTCTCCGGCTGGCGACGTGAGCTTCGTCGACCTGCTCGCCAAGATCGCCTACTACCATGCAGCCCACCACCTCGATCTTGAACACAGTATGCCCATCGGTGAGCCGTGGATGCCTGGTTCGTCTTGCGACCATCTGCTCCTCAGCCTGCCCTACCTCCACGACCCGGACCTGGAGCACTGCCCGCTCCCGAACGGACACGCCCGCATCCTCTGGGCCCTTCCGGTGACGGCGGCTGAACTCGGGTATCGCCGTGAGCACGGCCATGAAGCGCTGGAGCGGCTCTTCGAGGAGCACGAGATCGAGCCCACGGATCCCTATCGCGCCTCCGTGGTGTGAGAGGACATTCTGAACCGGTATGCCCGATTCTGGCGCCGACTTCAGGATGAGGAGCTGTTCAGGCGATCGTGTGGTCCCTTTGGCGCCTGGGAAAGGGGCCAGAGCCATCGGTCGACGAACGCCAGCCAGGTGAAGGCTTCGCTGCCTTCGGTCGTCTGCTTAGATCACCGGCATGACGGACTGGCTCCATCTCCAGCATGCCTACGGCACGGCGGAAGACATCCCCGACCTCCTCGATCGAGCGGCCCGAGACCCAGGGGCCCCGGAATGGGATGATCTCTGGTCCCGACTGTGCCATCAGGGCACTGTCTACTCGGCGAGCTACGCGGCCGTGCCTGCGTTGACGCAGATGGCACGTCAGTGGTCGCCCGCAGACCGTCAAATGCCACTCGTCCTGGCCGGGCGCCATCGTCGCGAGCTCGGATCGTCCGCGTGGGGATGAAGATCCTTACGAGAGGCACGCGGGTGACGTCGCCGCGCTGCGGGAACTCGCCGAGGAGGCCCTGGGCGATCCCTCGCTGGCTGATGATGCCAACGCGTACGTTTATCTTCTCCAGGCCCTTCTTGGTTTCGAGGGCGTGGACGTGTGGGCTGAGCAACTCGATGGACTTAGAGGGCATCTGATGAGCTTTTAGGTCAATCTGCCCGTTTCTTGGGGCGGAGTGCGCCAGGTTTGGGTGGTTTCTCGGCCGGCAGGTGCGTGCGTGGCTCTGCCGCAGGAGATCACGGCGCGACCGCAGCAACGCGTCTGGGCGAACCAGCAGCCGCAGCCGACGCAGGAATTCCCGAGGCAGCGGCACCAGCAGAGCAGCGAGGAACGCGCGATCCTCCGGACCGAACTGCAACCTGTCCCCACCGAGCCGCCGCTCCAGGACTGCGATCTGATGACGCAGGATAAGGATCTCCACGTCCTTCTCCCGGTCACTCATCGGCAGCAACCGCACCGCGGCGAAGGCATGGGAGACAGCCAGATAGGCATGGCGCAGCAACACAGGTGATCATCTTGCCGCAACCCCTACCAGCCTTTGAGCTGCGCGGATGACATTCTCGGCAGGCGCACCCAGAGTCCGGCGACCAGTGCTCGCAGCGGGACGCCGGCTGCCGATTCGACTCGGGCAACCCCGAACACCGCTGATCCGGCAGAGCGCCGACACCCGGTCGACCCGACCGGAGCCCGTCACCGGCAGACCGTCCGTCGCTCCGGCAGGGAGCGAGCCCTGGGCTCCCTGACCGAAGCCAGTGCACGGTGGGCAGATCCCGCCCACCGTGCACACGCACCAGGAAGACCAGGAAAACCAGCGACTGTCGGCGTCCTCTCTTTGGCTGATCGCGGCTGGTCCCCCAGGATCCGGCGGCGACCAGGCCCCAGGGATCAGGAGGCAGCGATACCCTCGCTGCCCGCGCCGCCGGGGATGGCCGCGGTGCCGAACTGGGTCAGGGTGCCGTCGTGGTTGACGGTGAACTCGTCGATGATGCCGTTGACTCCGGTCTGGACGTAGAGGAAGCGTCCGTTGGACGACGCCGCCGCGTCGATGGTGCCCGGATCCGTGCCGGTGTTGCCAAGGGCGGCGAGGTGGCGACCGCCGTCGGAAGCACGGAAGCCGCTGATGGTGGCACTGCCTGCGTTGGACGTGTAGAGCAGGTCACCGATCGCCACCACCCAGCATGTAGCCGCCTGGCCGGTGGCGGCGAAGGCCACCTGCCGCGCCGACCCGTCGCGGTGGATGTCGAAGGTCGCCAGCGCGTTGGGGCCGGCCTCGGTCAGGAAGATCCCGCGGCGGTCGTTGGGGACGAACCCGAAAGGGACCGCGCCGGGCAGGTTGGTGACCACCGGGGAGTCGGACGGAGCGCCCCGGTGGTCGATCGCGAACACGTCGAGGTTGTTGCCGTTGGCCTTGGTCGTCACCACCAGCTGCGAGCCACCGCGGACGAAGCCGACCTGGCCGGGGGTGTTGGTGAACTGCGGGGTGGCATTCGGGTCGAGCCCGAGGCAGCGGTACCAGTCGTCCTTCTTCTCCAGGTGGTCGCCGTCCAGCTCGTATCCCTGGATGGAGCCGCCGTCCAGGGCGTTGAGCACATAGACGACGTGATCGTGAACGGCGACGCTCACCGGGAAACGGCCACCGGAGCCGACGACCTGGCGCAGCCTCAGTCGGTCACCGTCGACCCTGAAGACCGAGACGGTGTTGCTGCCGGCATTCACTGCGAAGAGAAGGCCGTGTTCCGCGTCGTAGGTCAGCGAGCCCTGCGAGGCCAGGTGGTCGGCGACCGAACCCGTCAGCTGACCGCCCCGTCCACCGGTGTCGTAGGTGCCGGCCTGGGTGAGCCGCCCTTGCCGGTCGCGGTGGTAGGCGATGATCTGATTGCCCGACAGGTCATTGGTCTGGGCGAAGACCGCGTGCCCGGCGTCGGCGTTGCGCGTTGCCGCGCCGACGGCGGCGGGAGCGCTGGGGGCGGACAGGGCAACGATGGCAGCCGCGGCCGCAGCCGTTGCGATGGTCGTACCGAGGCGTCGAGGGACAACGGGCATGCTGAGGGCCTCCGTGGCGTGTTGAGGTGGAGGGTCCTCGTGGACGCATGTTCCCGGTTGGTATGGCGTCATGGCGCGAGGACCTGGACTGTTGCGATCGCGGATGATCCGGTGGCGCCACCGGCTCCGGCTTGGCATGTCGGCGTACGATCAGTGACGATACGTCACAAAATGCCAATATTCGGACAGCGACCCGACAATGCGCCCCCACGGGTCGCTGCCCGCGTGACCGCGACGGAGGTGCGGGGTGTCCGATTCGGGGATTCCTGCGGTGGCGGCCGATGTCGGCCACCGTACGGCGCGGTCGCAGGGGCTGCCGCGAAGCCGTTGCGGCGCTGCTCCCGGATCCTTGCTGGCGATACAACGCAATGGCGAGGTTTCTTGATCACATCCGTTGCTGCGTTGTCCGCTTCGTACAGACGGGCGCGACCCGCGACCTGTAGGCGTCGGCTCGGGTGACGTGCCGTCATCCCGAGAGGGACGATCACACTGGCACTACGAGCCCGATGCCGAGCCGGCGTCCCGCGCCGCGGCGAGGGCTGCGGCGGCGGCATGGTCGGCGGTGTGCCGGTCGACGGATTCGCCGGTGATCAGGACTCGGAAGTAGACCGGTGCTGCCAGGTTCTTGATGAGTTCGGCTGCGTCCGTGTCCGGCGGCAGCTCGCCGCGGGCGACAGCGCGGTCGACGACAGGGCGGGCCCGCTCGATGCGGTCATGGAAGATACGGCGGCGGCTTTCTGCCAGCTCGGGGACGCGAACGGCAGCGTCGGACACCATGATCGCGAGCACCGCGCGGCCGATGGGGCTGCTGATCCAGGCGACCAGGCCGCGGGCCAGCAGTCGCAGATCCTCCGCGACGGAACCGGTGTCAGGGATGGGGATGTCGGCGGCGATGTGCTCAGTGAGTGCGTCGACGATCAGCGCGTCCAGGTCGGCCCAGCGCCGGTAGACGGTCGTCTTGTGCACGCCCGCTCGCTGCGCGATCTGGTCCACCGTCAGTGTGGTGTAGCCGCGCTCCACCAGTTCGTCGATCGTGGCGGCGAGGACAGCCGTCCGCACCTTGGCGCCGCGGCCGATCGTTGCTCGGCGCGCCGAGGCGGGTTGCTGCATCGCAACTCCTAGTTGCATTGAGGGCGGGGGCGTGGCACGCTCAAATTATCGCAACTGCGAGTCGCAATGTGGCTTCCAGCCGCAGGAAACGGGGACTTCCATGCCTGCGCCCTATCGTTTCGCCCCCGCGGTCCCGAAGTCCTTGGCAACAGGACAGGTCGCCGAGGTGTATGCCCGGATGCGCGCGGAGTTCCTGCTCGCCGACGGCCCCCTGATGAGTCTGTCGCCCGCCCCAGAACTCCTGACTGCCACCTGGGCACTGCTGCGCGAGGCCGAGCTCGCCGGGCGGGCCTCGCGCGCCGCCAAGGAGGCTGCCGCCGGGGCGGTCGCGCGCGCCAATCGGTGCCCGTTCTGCGTTGAGGCACATGCCCTGCTCGTCCACGGAGCCGGGGAGCACGACCTCGCCGAGGCCACGCGGAGCGGGGCAGTGCCGTCGGACGGCACGGGTGCGGCAGTCGTCGCCTGGGCGGGGGCCACCCGGACGCCCGGCGACCCGGCCCTGGCCGCTCCGCCCTTCCCGGCCGAGCACGCGGCCGAGTTCCTCGGCACTGTCCTGGTCAGCCACTTCGTCAACCGGATGGTCACCTCGCTGCTGGACGAGGACGCGTTGATTCCACAGCCGCTGCGCAGCTCGGGTCTGCTGCGTCGCCTCGCCGGCCTGACCGTCCGACGCACCGCGCGCCGGCCCCTGCAGCCGGGCCCCGGTCTGAAGCTGCTCGCCGGCCTGCCGACGTCCGTGCCACCCGCCTGGGCAGGCGGCTCCCCCGTCGGCGTGGCGTATGCAACGCTGCGCGCTGTCGCGGCAGGTGGTGCCGCACTGCTCGGGCCGGAGGCGCAAGCACGCGTCGGCGCGACCGTCGCGGCCTGGGACGGAGCCCATGCGCCCCTTGGCGCGGGCTGGCTGGACACGCCGTTGGCCGGCCTGCCGGCCGCGGACCGCCCCGCCGCACGGCTCGCGCTGCTCGCCGCGCTCGCCCCCTACCGACTGACCGAGGCGGACGTGGCGTCCTGGCGCGCGAGCGCGCAGGAGCAGGGCACGGACGCGAACCTGGTCCGGGTGCTCGCCTTCGGCGCGATCACGGCCGTCGAGCGCATCGAGAGCTGGATCGCACCGGTCACCGCAGAGAGGACCCCGGCATGAACCCGGCACCCATCTCTCCCGCGCAGGACCTCCGTGGCTACCTGCACACCTACCTCACCGGGGCGGTCTTCGGCGACGAACCGCCCGACGTCCTGTTCGACCGCTTCCACACTCCGGACTTCGAGCAACTGCACGACGGGGCGCTACTCGATCGCGACAAGCTGGTCGCGCACACCCGTCCGGCCCGCAGGAACGTGACGGCCTTGCACCTGAACGTCCACGACGCCCTCGTCGACGGCGACCGCGTCGCCGCCCACTACACGCTACGCACCACCATGCGCCGCGGCCCCGAACTTGTCTCCGAGGTATGGCTGTTCGGCAACCTCGCGCCCGACGGGCGACTCCACCGAATCGTCTCGACGAGCCGCACCGACCCCGTTCGAACCTCCGCCGCAGACCAAGCGGCGACCGACCGCGCCACCCCCTCCCCCGACTGACCGCCGCACGCCACCAGCCGCCGAACAGGATGACAGCTTCGCGGGCTCGCGCGCGGCACGTGGGCATCACCGGTCGCGCGCCGGGTCAGTCCGGGTTCCAGTCGGCTCGGCGGACCGTTTCGGCGAACTGCTCGGCGTCGACGGTTGCGTCGCGGAGTTCCTCGGGCCACTGTGCGACGACGTCGGCGGCCCAGCCGGCCCATTCGGCGACGAGCCGGTAGTAGTCGGTGAGGAAGCGTCCGACGAGGAGGAGTTGGGCAGCGCGCTCGGGGAAGGGCCCGGCGCCCGACTGGTAGTCGCGGGCCGCTGCGAGGTTGCCCTGGTTGCGTTCGACGGCCCAGGCACGTGCCGCGCGCAGGGTGGCCAGGGTGGCGGCCGGCGAGGCGGATTCGGCGAAGAACACCTGCAGCAGCTGTTCGCACTCCAGCACCGGGCCCTCGCCCGGCTCGTGCAACCAGGCCACGAGCCTTTCCCGGCCCTCCTCGGTGATGGCGTAGACCGTCCTCGGCCGGCGACCCACCAGCTGCCGCTCGGCCCGTGCCAGCCCGAGACGGACGAGCTTCTTGGGCTCTTCGTAGATCTTGCTCCTCGCCCGGGGCCAAATCCGTCCCAGGCTGCGATCCATCTGTTGCGCGAGCTCGTAGGTGCTCCACGCGCGCACCGAGAGCAGACCGAGGATCGCGTAGGACGTGGTGGTGAGTGCCGGGTCGCTTGACATCGCCGCCTCCGAGGCGTAATCCAGACTTTAGTCCCAAAGGGAGTATAAGGGAGATGGTCGTAATGACCGGGACGCTCCAGATCGACCCATCCAACGCGGATCAAGCCCGCGCCTGGGACGGCCAGGAGGGTGACTACTGGGCGCAGGAGGCCGACCAGTTCGACCGCGCCCTGCGCGGATACCAGGCCCGCTTCCTCGACGCCGCCGCGATCGTCCCCACAGACCAGGTCCTGGACATCGGCTGCGGTACAGGTGAAACCACCCGTGACGCAGCACGGCGCGCCACTGCCGGCCACGCCCTGGGCCTGGACCTGTCCGGCGAGATGCTCCGCGTCGCGCGGCAGCGCGGAGCGGCAGAACAACTGCCCAACGTGACGTTCGAGCAGGCCGACGCCCAGGTGCGCCAGTTCCCCCGGGGCGAGTTCGACGTGGCGATCAGCCGGACCGGCACCATGTTCTTCGCCGACACGCTCACGGCTTTCCGCAACATCGCCCGATCCCTGCGCCCCGGCGGCCGACTCGTCCAGCTGGTCTGGCAGCCCCCACAGCGCAACGAATGGTTCACGGCCTTCACCACCGCGCTCGCCGCCGGCCGGGGCCTCCCCGTCCAGCCGCCGAATGCGCCCGGGCCGTTCGCTCTGGCCGACGCCGACCGCGTGAGCGGACTGCTCACCGACGCAGGCTTCCACGCGCCGCACATCGAGGAGCTCACCGCGCCGATGCACTTCGGCGCCGATCCCGACACCGCGCAGCGGTTCGTCACCGGCCTGCTCGGCTGGCTACTCAACGGCCTCGACCACGCCGGCCGGACCCGTGCCCTGGCCGATCTGCGCGCGAGCATCGAGGCCCATCGCACGCCCGAGGGCGTCCTGTACCCGTCAGCCACCCGGCTGATCATCACTGCCCGCGCCTGAGCTGGCCACACGCCGCCCGAGCGCACCGAACCCCCAGGGAGATGGCCACCATGGGCTACTTCGCCGTCACCCGCGAAGCGGGACCCGCCTGGACCGATGGCCAGGGCATCACCGCACAACCGCGGCTCGAGCAGCACGCCGCCTTCATGGACACCCTCGCCGGAACAGGCTTCGTCCTGTTCGCAGGTCCGCTGTCCGGCACCGAGAAGGGCCGCCTACGCGCGCTGCTGATCGTCGATGCGGACAACGAGACGGAGATCCGGCAACGACTCGCCGACGACCCCTGGGCCCTCAGCGGTCACCTCCGAACCGCCGGCATCGAGCCGTGGAACCTCTTCGTCGGCGCCGAGCGGATCAACACGCTGTCCGGACAAGCCCCGGCACGTCACTGAGGGCCGTCAGGTTCTGCCTTCGCCAAGACCTCGAAGCGTGCGGCATCCGGTAGGTACTCGATGCAGCCCAGGATGGCCAGGCGTCCGAAGGACACCTCGATGCTCGCCTCGACCACATGGTCGAATGCGTGACGAGCGTCGCTCGGTGAGCGGTCCGGAAGCTCGACCGTCACGTCGACGTACATGTTGACTTCGGTCCCGATGCCGAGCGTCTGCTCCGATACCGCGAGGCCGTCCGACACCGCTTCGTCGGTCCGGGCGTCACTCAGATCATCTTCGGCGTTCTCGTCCATCACATGGATCTGGAAGTAGTCCGCGAAGAGCCGCAGCTGCTCGTCTCCATCAGGTCCCTCGTGTCCTCTGTCGACTCTTGCCGGGCCACGCGTCGTGTGGTTTGTTCAGCTGTCCGCCGCGAGACGCCGCGAGGCATCGGGCCAGGGCACGGGTTCCTGCGCGTCCTCGGCCATCATGACCTCCTCCCACCAGCCCGTCCCGTCCAGCCAGGAGCTCAGCCACTGCGCCAGGGACGGCGAGTCGAGAAACCATGCGTCGGCCCAGTCCTCGGGGCCGGCGTTCGGCTCGAAGAGCAGAACCGGCGCAGCCGGATCGAGGCAGTCCACGGCGGCATACATGCCGCAGCCCCAGTCCAGGATCGGCAGGACGCCGCGCGGCCAGTACTCGGAGGCCGCAGTGCTGCGGGGCGGCCCGTACTCGGACACAGCCGTTCGTCCGGGTCCGATGAGCGGCAGCAGGGTGTACTCCGGGCCGAAGCCCCCGTTGGCCACTTGCCGGTACAGCAGGCTCAGCAGCGTGAATCCGAGTTCACGCTCGGCTGCCGCGATGTCCTTCTCGGTAACGCAGGCCGGCAGGACTTCCGCCTGTTGGAGCACGCGTTCACGGACGCGCAGTACGAGATCCGAAAGGTCGCTCATGCCCCCGGCTCCTGACGGCCGAGGTGTCGGTCGAGAATGTCCGCGGAACTCGGAGCAAGCCGGTAGATGCCCTGCAGGCTGAGCGCGCGCAGGAGCCGCCCGTCCTCGACATACTTGAGCTTCCGCTCGCCTCGGCGCGAGGTGAAGGTGAGTTGTTCCAGGCAGTCCCCTGGCAAAGGCGCGTCGAACCGGATAGCGGTCCCCGGCGAGCCGAGCACGACCTCGGAGATGCAGCCGCTCTTCAACGGGCGCCAGTGGGTCAGCGCGGGGTAGTCCTCGTCGGCCAGCTCCACGCCCGCCTGGTCGTAGTCGACGATCTGGCGAACCTCCATCGCGCAAACCGTGTGGAGCGCGGCCTGCCAGGCACGGACGGCGAACACGCGGTCACCAGGTACGACTCCCGCCCGCCGGAAGCTCGGGCGGGACTGGTGGGGGCCGCCGAACAGCACGGTCGGACGCTGTCCGGTGAAGCCGCCGCGTATCAACTCGCGACACAGGTCATTGGTCCACAGCACGGTGTAGGAGTTCGCCACGCACGAAACGTAGCGGCCACCACCGACACGGCCGCAGGCTGTCCGGTGAGGATGGTCCCAACCCCGCACAGAGCAGATCCGCATTTCTCGCCACCCGCACGGGTCGCGGGCGCCCGCGAGACGCTCTCGTCGTCGTTGAGTCCTGGTGGCTGCGGCCCGAGCCCACACCAAACCGAGGCACGCAGCCGCGCCACCCGCCGCTGTACCTGGGTAGGTGCTTGCGCGCGACCGTCAGGTCGGCGGGCGGAGGGCGACGATGGAGCTGCGGCCGGTGGTGGTCAGGATCAGGCCGCCGTCCAGGGAGAGCAGGGCGTCCGACCGGAGGTCCGGTCCTGATGGACTCTGGCGGGGGGTGCTGGACCACAGGAGGCGTCCGTCGGTGAGGGAGAGGCAGGTGATCCTCGCGAGCCGGTCGCGGAGGTAGACGCGGTCGCCGGAGACGAGGGTCGAGGCGACGTCGTCGTTCAGTGTCTGTGTCCAGCCGGGTCGGCCGGTGGCCAGACTCGCCACCGCGACGTGCCCGTCACCCCGCACCGCCACGAGGATGTCTGTGCCGAAGTAGGCGGTACCGTCCAGGGGACGGGACAGGGGGCGCGAGGTCGTGGCCCCGGTGGTGAGGTTGACGGTGGTGTAGGCCGTCACGCGGGACAGTTCCGGTCCGGACTCGGGGAGCACGAGGGCGCCGCCACTGGACGGGAGAGGGCTCGGCAGGTTCAGCGAGGCGTGGGCGGGTATGACACGCCGCCACTGGATCTTCCCGGTTCCGAGGTCGAAGCGGATCAGCGCGGTTCTGGACGAACGCTCGACGGCGACGTCCGGAGCGCCCTGCACGGCGTAGGTGAGCCCGCCCTGGGGATAGGGGCGGGACCACAGGATCCGGGCGGTGGGCCCGGTGGTGTCCAGTGCCAGGTAGTGGTCGCCCAGCAGCAGGACGGTGTGGCCGGCGTCCACGGCATCAGGGGTGGCGGTCATGTCGTTGCGCATGGAAAGGGCGGGGGAGCGCCACAGCACGGCGCCCGTGGTCGTGGACAGGCCGACCGCGGTGAGCTGACCTGGCAGGCCGGTGATGTTGGACAGGGCCAGGACGACCACCACGCGAGCGTCGGCACTGACCTCCGACGCGCCCCAGTGACCGCCTCCGGGAGCGGTGGCATGCCACAGGGCCTGGCCGGTCCTGGGGTCTACGGCCACCAAGCGCGTGTCCGCGACGCAGACCAGTACCGGCTCGGCCGACCGGCAGCCCACGCGAAGCGACGCGCTGGGGCCGTCGGCGGGCAGGTTCAGTGCGGACCAGCTCCGCTCCCAGACGGCCCAGCCGCGCGGTCGCGGTGCGTCCGCCGGCTCCGTGACCGTCGGGGGCGTCCGGGAGCTGTTCGCGACCGGACTCCCGGTGGATGAGGAGACGGTCGGCCCCGCGGAGGAGCGTGCCTGGCCGGTGCTCGAGTTCCACAGCAGTGAGCCGAGCACGGTCACGACCGCGAGGGCGACCGCGCCCAGGGACATCAGCAGGGCCGGGCGCCGCCGTTTCGGGACGGGCGAGGCTGCGGGGCCCGGCGCGGTGGCCGGGGCAGCCGTCGGGGACGGCACGGTCCCCAGGGCCGGCAGGGTCCGGGCGTCGGGTGAGCGGAGGAACTCCAGGACCTCGTCCGGACCCGGCCGGTCCTCCGGGTTTTTCTGCAGGCACCAGGTGATCAGCGCCCGGAGGTCGTCCGGGAGGTCACCGAGGGCCGGCTCCTTGAAGACGACGTTGAAGGCGGCGGCGTACATCTCCTCCGCGTCGAACGGCCCCCGGCCGATGGCGGCGTAGGTGAGTACGGAGCCGAGGGCGAAGAGGTCGGCGGCCGGGCCGGTGGCGGCGGGGTCCTGGATCTGCTCCGGCGCCATGAAGGGCGGGGTGCCGATGAGGCGTCCGGTCGTGGTGAGAGTGGAGCCGTCGTGGGACCGCGAGATCCCGAAGTCGATGACGCGCGGACCGTTCTCCGCCAGCAGCACGTTCGCGGGCTTGAGGTCCCGGTGCACGACACCGGCGCGGTGGATGTCGCGCAGCGCCTCGGCGAGGCCGTAGGCCAGTTGCCAGACCTCCGCGGCGGCCAGTGGACCGCGCTGTCTCACCCGTGCCGCGAGCGTCGGCGCGTCCACGAACTCCGTGGCCAGCCACGGGCGTTCCGCGTCGACGTCGGCGTCGAGAACCGACGCGGTGTAGGCGCCGCTGACCGCCCGGGCGGCGGTGACCTCCCGGGCGAAGCGGGTACGGAAGTCGGGGTCGGCGGCGTACTCGGCGCGGATCACCTTCACGGCCACCCGGCGCCCCGTGGGCGACAGCGCGAGATGGACCACGCCCATCCCACCCGCGCCCAGCTGCCGTTCCACCCGGAACGGACCTATCGCCGCCGCTTCTCCAAGATCTTCAGCACCCACGGGCCCACTGTAGGCCCTGGACGCCGCAGCGCGGCCCGACGATCACTGCATTGATCCGGCCGCGGATGATGTGCCGTCACCAACGGAGGTCAGTCATCTCGGAAAGCGGCGGTCGGGACCTACGGCCGCGGCGGCAGGGTCGTGAAGGCGGTGCACCCGGCCGACGTGCTCGGGCCGGGGTTGACCGTGCAGACGGTCTCGGCAGCGACATTGGAGGGGTTGAGCACGACGACGTGCAGGGTGTTGCCCATCACCGACGTCGAGACGGCGGTGAGGGCGGGATGCTAGAAAGCCCTGGTGACCGATCATGCCCAGCATTCCCCGACCGTGCGGCTGTTCGTTGCGCTGGCCCCACCGGACGATGCCAAGGACGAGCTGGCGGATGCCCTGCAGGACGCCTACGCGAAGTACTCCCACCTGCGGTGGAATCGGATCGAGGACTGGCACATCACGTTGGCGTTTCTCGGTGAGCTCCCGGTCACGGTCGTCCCGCTCCTAAGGCCCGCTCTCGCCCGGCTGGCGGCGGGTCGTTCGTCCCTGGGCCTGGACCTGAACGGCGGCGGCCACTTCGACGAGCGGCTGCTGTGGAGCGGGGTCGAGGGGGAGCTCGACCGACTGCACGACCTCGCAGATGACGTCCGGGACTCGGTGCGGGCCTGCGGCATCGCGTTCCAGGAGCGCCCGCTGCGCCCCCACCTGACGTTGGCCCGGGGACGGCGTGGTCAGCAGTCCGACATCCTGTCGGCGGCCGCGAGCCTCAGCGAATTCGCCGGCCGCACCTGGCAGGCCGAGCGCCTCCACCTGGTCGGCAGCAACATCGGCCGCGGCCCGGGAGTGATCCGCTACCGCGACATCGAGTCCTGGCGGCTCGCCGGCAGAACCTGACCGTCGGGGTGCGCCGTCCCCCACGGTCAGTCGTCCGGCCCCTCCGCCATCGCGGGCAGAGTCCTGCGGAGAGGCGGGCGGCGAAATCGGACTCCGCCGTCATCAAGTCGCTGCAGGTCGCTGAGGGGCCGAGGACCGGTGGCGCCTGGGGACTGCGCAGCCCGCGAACTGACACCAGATCCAAAAAATAGTGATGTGTGACTATTTTGGTTTGATTGAGGTTCTCTGAGAGTTTCATCATGGGGCGGTGTTTCGCGCAATTCGCGGCGCCATGTGCTGGATTGTCGTTGGTGTCCGGCCGAAAGGTGCCGGCGCTGAGGAAAGGCGATGCTCATGATGGGTGTGCGGTTCACGAGGGTTGTGGCGGCGGTCGCGCTTGCAGGCGGTGCGCTGGTGGCTTCGGTGGGGACGGCGTCGGCGGCGCCGAGCCACCACGAGCCGGGGCACCACCACCAGCGCTGCCAGGTGGTGCAGGGGCACTTCGAGCGGACCTGGCACCCGGCCACCCGCGACCGGCACGGCAAGCGGCACCCCGGCTACTGGACCCGCACCTGGGTCCCCACCCACCAGGTCTGCGAACGCTGACCCCGACCAGGCCGATTGACGGGCGGGCCCACCCGCCGTCCTAAGCCACGCATGCGCCGTAGGGCGGTTGGAGTCCCGTGCGGGACTCCAACCGCCCTACGGCGCGTGGACGGATCCGAGCCGCACGCGGACGGCGATCCGGCGCCGGACGGGAGTCGACGCTGCATCTCGGCCGTCGGATGCCGCCGAGCGACTTCCCGGGGTCGGACGGCCGCTCGCCTCCGCGCGCTACGCGGGGCCGAGCCAGCGATCGAACCATGCCCGGGTGCGGTGCAGCAGGTCGAGTCGGTGACCGCGCCCCAAGATTGCATGTCCTTCGCCCGGGTAGAGGGCGAGTTCGTGCTCGACCCCGAAACGGCGCAGGGCACGGTGCAGGAAGACGGCCTGGGCCACCGGGACGTTGGTGTCCTCCTCTCCGTGCAGGATGAGCACCGGGGTCTGGATGCGTGATGCGTAGGAGACGGGGCTGACCCGGTCGTGCGGGTGCGGGCCCGGACCCTCCCAGCCGTAGCTGCCGCTGAGGGCGGCCTCCCGGGTGGCGCCCTGGTCGCCCGCCGCTGTCTGCAGACCCCAGTCGGTGATCCCGGCGCCCACCACGGCCGCTTTGAACCGGTCCGTGTGGGCGACCGCCCAGGCGGCCATGAAACCGCCGTGGCTCCATCCGCCGATCCCCAGCCGGCCGGGGTCGGCGACTCCGCTCTCGACGAGCATGTCGATGCCATCGGTGATGTCGCTCCACTCGGCGCCGCCGACAGCGCCCGCGACTGCGGCGGCGAAGGCGTGCCCGCGGCCCTGGCTTCCCCTCGGGTTGGGCAGGAATACCGCGTAGCCCGCGAGCGCCAGCCACTGAGCGGGCGGCAGCTCGATGTGGAACTGGAACTCGTCGGCGAACCGCCCGTAGGGCCCGCCGTGCACCAGAGTGATCAAAGGGAGTGGGCCGTCCTGACGGCTCCTGCCGGGAGGCAGGAGCAGCAGCCCCTCCAGTTCCAGCCCGTCGGCAGCCCGGTAGGTCAGGCGCTCCTGGCTCCCCCAGCGCACCGTACGCAGCTCGGGTCGCGTGTCACTGACCTGGACCAGCGTGCCGCCGACCGTCCCGGCACGGACGTTCTTCGGCTCGTTGCCCGCGCCCGCGAGCACGGCGATGCTCGCTCCGTCATGGCTCGCGCTGAGCGCGTGGGCCATGCCCCGCCAGCCGCTCAGCCCGCGCAGGCCCGTCTCGTCGGGGATCAGCCGGTACAGGGCCGTGTCCAGCCCGTCCGCGACGAGCACCAACGGCGGGCCGTCGGCGACCTGGACGAGCTCCGTCGGGCACATGCCCATCCCGGCGGTCAGGTTGCGGTGCTCTCCCACCGGGCCGGCCTCCGGCACGGTGAGGTCGAAGACCGCCGTGCCACCCACCAGATCGGGCGGTGTGACGGCCAGATAGCTCACGTGCCATGCATCGCCGGACCGCCACCACCTCGGTGCGCAGGTGTCCGCACCGACCGGTCCCAGGTCCCGCACCTTGCCTGTGGCCACGTCGACCAGGTGCAGCTCGGGGGCGAGGGCGCCGGTGTCCTCGTCCGAATCGGCCCAGGTGAGCACGGCCAACGGGCCGCCGTCCGGCCGCTGCACCACTTCGGCGACATGCCGGTCTCCCAGCCCTGCCACCAGGCGCGTTTCGCCGCTGTCGAGATCGAGGAACCACAACCGCGCGGGGCGGCTGCGCCCGTCCCAGACGAACACGTCGCCCACATCGGTGCCGTCACCGGCTTCGTCGAAGGCGGTCAGGGCGAGAGTCCGGCCGTCGACGAGCGGCGCGAAGCCGGCGATACCCCCCTGCCGGACCGTCACGGCCTCGGCCGGGGCGTCATCAAGCCCCAGGCGGTGCACCTGACCAGCCGTGAGGACGTACAGGGATGCCGAGTCCGGGGCCCACCGGGGCGCGCCGACCCAGCTCGAACCGTCGGTCAACCGCCGGGCCGCGCGACCGTCGACGTCCGCCACCCACAGCGCGTTCACCACGCGCTCTCCGGCGTCCAGGCTCTTCACCACGTAGGCGACCGCGCGGCCGTCCGGCGAGATCGCGGGGTACATCGGCACCGCGCTGTCCACGACGGTCTCGGCCAGCTCCTGCATCGACAGTTCCGTCACTTGACGCCCCTCCGCAACTTCGTGTCCGCACATCCTGCCGCACGACGCAGAGGCTCGAACAAGATCCGCGGCAATGGCATCGGACATCCGGGGCGCATCTCGGAGGCCACGGCGCCGGCCGGCTCTCCGGCTGTTTCGCCACGAGGGCGGTGACACTGCGGAGGGGCCATCGGGCCGGCCTGCCCTGCTGCGACAGGTCTGCGCCTGGGCCCTGGTGGCTTTCTCGGTCGGCTGACCGCTCCCGAGGACCAGGCACGTTGACGCCCGGACACCGACCTGGGGCCACGGCCCTGCCAGGGTGGCTGTCGCCGGTGCGGTCACCCTGCGCGTCTAGGGTGGTGGCCATGGTAGATGCCGATGATGTCCGCCGCATCGCGTTGTCCCTCCCGGAGACCGTGGAGAAGGAGGCGTGGAGCATGCCCACGTTCCGGGTCGCCGGGAAGATGTTCGTCACGGTTCCCGACGACCAGACGTCATTCGCCGTGCGGTGTCCCAAGCATGATCGGGCAGAGTTGATCGCTGCGGAGCCGCGGAAGTTCTGGGTGCCGCCGCACGAGGCGTCCTCCGCCTGGGTCCGTGTGCGCCTCGGCGCTCTGGAGGGCAGTGCCGAGCTGTACGAGATCCTGGTGGACTCCTGGAAGCAGGCCGCACCCGAACGGCTCGTGGAGGGCTTCCACCCGGAAAGCCGGTGAGTGGAGGCCGAACGGATAGCTGCGCATCCGCCCGCACGATCAGCCGGCTTCGCCCTGCCGCGAGCGCGCCGGAGCGGCGCTCGCGGCAGTTCCGCCGTCCCGACGCGGCGCGGGGATCAGCCGGCCTCGCCGGTTCCGGCCGGGTCGTTGGGGTGCGACTGGACGGGGGTGACCGTCGAGGTCATCCACGGCCACAGGGGAAGTGTGCCGAGCACCTTCTCGTACAGCTCGGCCTCGTCGGCGGCCCGCCAGAGGCCGATGCTGCGCAGCTCCCCTACAGGGCGCCACAGTCTGACCAGGTGACCGGCCCGGGCCAGTTCAGCGGCCCGGACGGCTTCGGCCGCGCGCCGGCGCTCGACTTCGGCCGGGTCGGTGCCCTCGGGCACGGTGGTCGTGAGTTCGACGAGGAATTCGTTCACGGCTTCTCCTTCTGATGCTGTGGCGACGATCGGTCAGGCGTCGGCCCACTCGATGTCCTCGGCACTCGCCTCGGGGATGGCCCGGGTCGCGGCGTGGTTGGCGGCCCAGGCCGGGTTGGACTCGATGGCGCCGGGCTCGGCGAGTTCGGCGGCCTTCAACAGGCGAACCTGGGCGCCGGCCTTGACGCCGGCGTGGTGGAGTTCCTAGGCGGGTCCGTTATGGCGCCTATGGAGGAGCCCCAGGAACGTCCACCAGATGAACCACGCGGGGCCCTTGGCGGATGTCCCGTCGGAACCGCCCTACCGGACGGTGGAAATGATGGCCTCGCCAAAGGATTCCGCACCTGCCATCACCGCAGCTTCGCGAATTTGATCATCATTCAGACCCCGAGCCAAGTCCAGCGCGCTCGACATCCCGTCGCCTCTGCCGACGGACAGCATTCCCAGGAACCAGCGGAGGGACAGGACCGGGTCAACGACCCCCAGCGCCCCGTCTCGATAAGCCGTGGCCAGTACGCCCATCGCCCCGAAATGGCCGTGCTCGGCAGCACGTATGTACCAACGAAGGGCATCGTCCAGGAACTCCGCAGCCGCGAGCAGGTCCCCGAGTCTCGCCTCTGCCTCAACGATGCCCGCCGCACTCGCGTCCTCGAGAAGGGAAACCGTCCGCGCCAATCCGAAGTGCTGCCCTTCCTCCCGAATGTTCTGGGATGCAAGGTTGAATTTTGCTACCGGATCTCCCAGATCTGCGGCCTGAGAGAAGAGTTCATATGCCCGAACTGGATCAGGTCTCACCGCGACTCCCGTTGCGTACATGAATCCGAGGCTCCGAATCGCCTCCCGATCGGCCTCCTGAGCCGCCTGCGAGAACCAGCGCATCGCAGCGCGTCCGTCTCCCAGGATCTCCAGCGACAGTGCACCGAGCAGAGTCGAAGCCTCGGCATCTCCGCCGGCCGCCAGCGACTCGAGCGATCCAGCAAGGGTCCTGGCCAGCTTCCGCGACGCCCTGTCCCTCGTGGGTGATTCGAGCAGTCGGCGGACATCCGCCTTCAATCCAAGTTGAGACGGCGATGAGCTCAAGGCAGCCTCCGGCCAGGTCGTCCGATGGTCATCTTCGCGGCACAAGGCTACCCAGCCTGGTGACAGCGCTGGAGTCGCTGCCGGAGCCCCCTCGGCGCAGGGCCCGCCTCGGGCCGGCCCTGCGCCCGGGTTTCCGGCCTGCGCGGCATTCGGGGCGGGCGCGGGATTGCTCTGTTCGGCCGGACACCACGCGCACCCCGGTCAGCCCGGACCTAGCTTGGAACCCGTCGGGGGACCCTGACCAGGAAGGACGCCGACCCATGGCGCGCATCACCCGGACACGCACCGAAGACATCTCCATCGAGGCGTTCCGTCTCGACCTCGACGAGGGCGAGCGGAAGGCCCTTCGCGCGGATCCCGGCGGCTACCTGCGCAAACTGATGGAGAACGAGGGCTACACCGTCAACGGCATCTTCGTCGACGCGAAGTTCGGCAGCCAGGACTGCGAAGACTGGGAGGTGGTCCACTTCCTCAGCGGTGTTCAGGCGTCGCACTGCGGCGTGATGTGCATCCAGGTGATGTGAGCGGACGCGGAGGGTGGCGGCCGGGCCGGTCAGCTCCCGTGTGGTGGAGCAGGCCGGCCCGTCGGCCGCCCCCGCCCGAGTGAACACCGCGCCCGCCGGCACCTCGGTCGAGTGGATGTGTACGGCTTTTCGGCCGGGTGCGGCGCGCCCTGGCCCGCCATGGCCCGGGTTCGTTGACAGCGTTCCCTTCTGGGGGCTCTCACGAACCGAAGGGCAGGCGTGCTGGTGAAACTGGTCCAAGCTCCACGACGGGCGCGTCTTCGCGGCCTGCTGGCGGCGGTCTGCGCGGCCGCCGCGGTCGTCCCGCTCGCGACCGCTCCCGCCGGCGCGTCCGCTCCCGAGGGGGCGATCGCGGCGCGTGCGGCGCTCGCCCTTGCGGGCGCCGACGCGGGCGACAACGGCGACGGCCACGAGCTCTCCCCGGCGCTGGAACGTCAGCTGGACCGCACGGTCCGGACCGCGATGCGCACCTACGCCATTCCCGGTGCGGTCGTCGGGATCTGGCTCCCGGGGCGGGGGCGCTTCGTGCGCGCGTTCGGCGTCGCGGACAAGAAGACCGGGGCCCCGATGCGGACCGACATGAACACCCGCATCGGCAGCGTCACCAAGACGTTCACGGTCACGGCCCTGCTGGAGCTGGTCGACCAGGGCCGGGTGCACCTGGACGACCCGATCTCGAGGTACGTCGCCGGTGTGCCCGACGGTGGCAGGATCACGCTGCGGGACCTCGCCGACATGCGCAGCGGCCTGTACCCGTACACCGCGGACAACGGGTTCCTGAAGGACTTCCTGTCCCACCCCAAGCGGTCGTTCACCCCGAAGCAACTGCTCTCCTACGGGTTCCGGCACCCGAACCTGTTCGCGCCCGGCAGCGCGTACCTCTACTCGAACTCCAACACCGTGCTGCTGGGCCTGGTCATCGAGAAGGTAACCCACACCTCGCTGAGCGACTACGTATGTCGGCACGTGATCGCGCCCAGCGACCTGGACCGCAGTGTGATGACCCCGACGACCTACCTGCCCCGGCCCCGGCCGCACGGCTACACCGCGCAGACCCTGAACGGCACGGTCGCGGACGCCACCGGCTGGAGCACCAGCTGGGGCTGGGCCGACGCCGACATGGTCTCCGACCTGCAGGATCTGCACGCCTGGGCGTACGACCTCTATCGCGGCCGGCTGTTGTCGCGGCACACCCAGGCCGAGCGGCTGGCGTTCATCCCCACCGGCTCCCCCGGCCTGGCCTACGGCCTGGGAGTGGCCGACTTCAACGGCTGGATCGGACACAACGGCGAGGTGCCCGGCTACGAGACCGTCGACGTCTACCTGCCGTCCGAGCGCGCCACCCTGGTGGTCATGGTGAACACGGACGTCCCCTACCGGAACAACCCGGCCGACGCCCCCGGCGACCTGCTCGCCACGGCGCTGACCTCAGTGATCACCCCGAAGAACGTCTTCCCCTGACGCACCGTCGCGCGAACCGGCCACCTGGTCCGGTCAGAGCCAGCCGTTGTGCGCGGCCTTGATGCCGGCCTCGAAGCGGCTGGCGGCGCCCAGGCGTTCCATGATGGAGGACATGTGGCGGCTGACGGTGCGGGAGGACAGCCCGAGGCGTTGGCCTGCGGTCTCGTCGGTGAGGCCGGAACCGAGGAGGCGGAGGAGTTCGCGTTCGGCCACGCTCAGGCCGGTGGCCGGGTCCTCGGTGCGGACGGCGCCGAGGGGGATGGCGGTCGCCCAGGCCTGTTCGAAGAGGTCGACCAGGGCGGAGACGATGCCGGGTTCGGTGACGTGGAGCGCGCCCTTGCGAGTGTGGGCGGGGTCGATGGGGACCAGGGCCTGGGTGCGGTCGATGATGACCAGACGCTGGGGCAGGACCGGTGCGGTGCGGACCTCGCTGCCCAGGCTGAGCAGCCACTGGGCGTAGGCGGTGGTGTGGGGGTCGTTGCGGGTGGCGTCCTGGTAGAGGGACTTGACGGTGACGCCGCGGGCGATGGCTGCGGCGTTGCCTTCGCGGCCGGCGGCCAGGTCCTCGGGGCGCTGGCTCGCGCCGGGGTGCACGCCGACGCACTCCGTGCGGACCTCGCGCATCAGCACCTCCAGGCGGTTCTGGATGGCGTCCATGCCGATCAGGCGTTCGCCGTGCCCGGGCCGGGTCTCGGCGCGGTCGGCGACCATGCGGGTCACAGCGGCGCGGGAGGCGGCGAGTTGGGCCTGACGGGCGGCCAGGTCGGCTTCCTCGCGGGCGAGCATGTCGGCCAGACCGACCTCCGGGGTGACCGCGCGCATCTGTCCGGGGTGCTCGCTGGACGCGCGGACCAGCATCAGGTGGGTGAGTTCGTTCAGGCAGTCGTGGACCTGGCCGGGCGTCAGGCCGGTGAGGTCGGCTAGCTGGCTCACGCCGTAGCCGGGGTGGTCGAGCATGGCCCGGTAGACGTCTGCGGCGGTGGTGGTCAGGCCCAGTGCTTCCAGCATGGTGACGGGTCCTCATGACGGTGGCGCGGCCCCCCGCTCGCGCCTGGCAGGGTCATGCTCGCAGCCGACCGGGCTCCGATCAAGAAGGGCTATGGGCGCTTCGTCGCAGGTCAAGCCGGTATGCGGGATTTCTTCCGCGCGACTCAGGGCTGTCGCGCCCCAGCTTTTGACGCGTACGCGTCATGATGTCTGCTTCCCGACAGGCGTGTTGACGACACCCGGAACTCCTTCCCCGGGGGACTGACCACGACGAAGCTGGTCATCGCCAGCAGGAAGCACGAACAACCCGCAGAACCACCGGACCGAGCGTCACCGCGGGACGCCAGAACCGGAACCGCAAACAGCTGCCCCTTCACCCGAAAAGGACCACCACCATGCTCCGCACCCGACTCGCCAAGGCCACCGCGGTCACCACCCTTGCCCTCGCCACCGTCCTCCTCCTCCCCACCGCCGCCAACGCCGCACCCACCACCACAACCACCACCATCACCACCCAAGCCACGGCCACCCCCACCACCGCCCCGGACAACGGCACCTGGGGCTGAACCCGGATGGACGTCGTCTACACCTTCCTGACCCGCCGCGCACCCGTGGCGGACCAGACCGCCGAAGTCAGCGAAGCGGTGGACGTCCTGTGGGCCCACGCCGAGCCCGACGACCGCCTCGAACACGCGGGCGGTCGTGCCGAAGCCGATCGGCTCGACCTCCTCCTCTTCTTTCTCCCGGCCGACGGCACGGAGCCCGATCACAGCGCCGAACAACGCGCCGTCGCACTGATGCGCCGCGCCCACCGTGCCTCACCGCTGCTGCGGGGCCGCTACCTGACGCCGCCCGAGCCCGGGACCCAGCAGCCGGACACCCACCGCGCGAGCTCCTGAACCGGCAGGTCCCCTTCACTCGGCCGCGCCCGGAGTGACGTTCCACCCCGGTGACCGCTGTTCCTGCAGGACAGCCGTCCGACCGCCGTCCCCTGCCCCACGCAACCGCCGGCCCGGCGGTCCGCGCTGCCCGCTGCCCGCTGCCCGCTGCCCGCTGCCCGCTGCCCACCTTCCTGCCTGCCTGTGGCGTGTCCGCGCCCTGTTCCGGCAGTCCCCGGCGGCGGCTGCACACCGGTGCCTCCTCGTCACGTCACCGCTTTCCTCTTCACGCCACCTGGAGAAGTCATGTCTTCGACGACCAACCGCACCAAGCTCCGCGCCCTTGCCGGCCTCACCGCCGCCGCCGTGGGCGGCATCGCCGCCCTGGGCCTGGGCGCCACTCCCGCGTCCGCCGCCACCGGCACCCAGATCGTGAACATCGCCGACGCGAACCTGGGCAAGCACTACTGCGACACGAACAGCGCAGGAGGCACCGGCTTCGACAGCAGTTGCAGCGCCAACGGCGGCACGGGCGAGTACTGGTGCGGGGACTTCGTCTCCTGGGTGTGGCAGCAGGCCGGCATCACCGTCCCCGCGAGCAACCCGGCGTCGGTTCCCTCCTGGATGAGCACCTCCGCGTACCACGCCCTCGGCAGCGGCTACACCCCCCAGCCCGGCGACGCCGTCGTCTTCGGCGACAACCAGTACCCCACCCAGGGCTCCCACATCGCCCTGGTCACCAACTACAGCAACGGCATGCTGTCCGACATCGGCGGCGACGAAGGCGGGGGTGGAAGCCCCTGGTGGTCCACCAGCAGCGTCCAGGTCGACGAGGGCAACGGCGCCCCCTGGAATCCGAACACCCACCTCTTCGCCGGACAGAGCTACGAGATGTGGGTCCTGGGCTACGTCAGCTCCGGCGCCTCCAGCTCCGGCGGCGGAGGCGGACCTGTCTCCACCGCCCTGCAGGGCGGCTCCAGCCTCACCCCACTGACCAACAACGGGTTCGACGTCGCCTGGCAGGGCCGCGACGCCAACAACAGCCTCTGGGTCGGCACCGGGAGCGGCACCTCGCTCTCGTCCTACGGCGACCCGAAACTGCTCGGGGTCGCGGCGGGGACGAAACCGTCGATCACGACCCTCGCAGACGGCACCTGGGTCGCCGCCTGGCAGGGCCGGGACGCCAACAACAGCCTGTGGGTCGCCACCGGCAGCGGCAACACCATCACCTCCGTCGCCGACCCCTACGCTCTGGGCGTCGCCCCGAACACCAGCCCCTCCATCGTCGCGCTCCCCAACAACCAGTGGGAGGTGGCCTGGCAGGGCCGGGACGCCAACAACAGCCTCTGGCTCGCCACCGGCAGCGGCACCAGCATCACCGCGAAGAACGACCCGATGGCACTCGGCGTGGCCGCCGGCACCAGCCCCTCCCTGGTCCCGCTCGCCGGCGGCGGATTCGAGGTCGCCTGGCAGGGCCGGGACAGCAACAACAGCCTCTGGCTCGCCACCGGGAACGGCACCTCGCTGACCGCCGACGGCGACCCCTGGCTGCTCGGCGTCGCCGCGAACACCAGCCCGTCGCTGGCCCCCCTGCCAAACGGCGGATTCGAGGTGGCCTGGCAGGGCCGCGACGCCAACAACAGCCTCTGGCTGGCCACGGGCAGTGGCATCAGCATCACCGCGAAGGGCGACCCGAACCTCCTCGGTGTGGCCGCCGGCACCAGCCCCTCGGTCGCCGCGACGGCCGGCGGCGGATTCGAGGTGGCCTGGCAGGGCCGCGACGCCAACAACAGCCTCTGGCTGGCCACCGGCACCGGCGCCGGCATCACCGCCGACGGCGCCCCCTTCGCGCTCGGCGTCGCCGCCGGCACCAGCCCCTCCCTGGTCACCCTCCCCAACGGCACCTTCGAGGCCGAGTGGAAGGGCCGCGACACTAACGGCAGCCTGTGGCTGGCCACCGGCACCGGCAGCACCATCACCGCCGACGGCGCCCCGTTCGCCCTCGGCGTCGCCTGACGCCACGCCGGCTCCCGCGAAGCATCCACGGCGCGCGCGGCCGCAGGCCGGACCTGCGGCCGCCGTGCCCCACCCGCAGGGGGAACCCGGTCCGGGCACCGCGCAGACGACGCCCGGACCGAGGCGGCGGCAGGCAGCGGACATCCGCACCCGGCAGATCCCGGACCACCGCACCGTCGAGCGACCCCCGCTGCATCACCGGCGTGGACGGACCCCGCGGGATTTCGGGGTCATCGCCGGCCGCGGGAGCACCCCGTCGTTCCCCCCCCGTCCCCGGCTCGCACAGCCGACCGGTTGCAACAGCACTGACACAGACCCTTCCTGACTCCGACTGAGGAGACGTCCATGCCTCGCGCTTCCCGCAGCCTGTCCGCGATCGTCCTCGCTGCAGCCCTGGCCGCTCCGATGGGGGCGATGTCCGCCGCACACGCCGCGGATCCCACCGGCGCGGCGGCGGCCGCCACCGCAGAGGCCGCGACCTCGCGCCACGCCATGACCGTCGACGGTGTCGCGCTCACCGTCACCAATCCCGACATGCCGGTCGGTGCGTCGTTCGCCGCCAAGCCCGGGGACTCCGTGCAGAGCGCCTCGGTCGAGGCGCCCGCTCCGTTCCGGTTCTTCTCGGTCACCGCGGTGCCCTTCGGTGAGCAGTTGCCGAAGTCCGACTTCCCCGTCGCCGCATCAGGTGGCGCCGCCGCCTGGCGGTCGGTCGGCGGCCCCTCGACCCGCGGTCCGGTCGCCACGTTGTTCGGCCAGAAGGTCGTCGGGCAGGTGAGGCACGAGACCGACGGCACCAGCAAACTCCTGACCGTGCAGTGGATCGTCGAGGCGGGCAAGAGGGTCTGGGTGGTGCGCGCCGAACACGCCGAGCCGAACGTCCCGGCGCGGTTCGGCGCCGGCATCACCGTGACCTCCGGGCACCTGACGACGCCGACCACCGTCGACGTCACCGCCGCCAACACCGGCTCCCACCCCCACGGCCATCCCATGGCCACCACGACGACCGGGGACCCGGCCATCTCCTTCGGCGGAGCGCTGCCCGCGCCTCCGTCCAGCTACTGGAACCACGGCAACGGCACTTGCGACGGCGGCTTCGACAGCCTGCTCAACCAGAAGATCGCCGGCCTGCAGGTCTGCGGGTACAGCAACGGCAACGACCGCGCCACCGGCTGGGGCAGCAACGAATGGGAATGCGCCGAGCTCCCGATGCGCTACGCCATCCAGCGCTGGGGCCTGACCGGCAACGACGGCGGCAACGGCAAGGACCAGGCCGACAACCTCACCACCGCCCTCAACAAGATCCACCCCGGTCGCTTCGTGCTGCGCGGCAACTCCCTGTCCGACCACACCGCCCCCCAGCCGGGCGACGTGATCGCCTACTACGACAGCGGGGCCGGCCATACCGGCGTCGTCATCGCCAGCCACGTCGACGCCAACGGCAACGGCACGATCGACATGGTCCACCAGAACTGGAACGCGGTCGCCTCCACCCCCGGGGAGTGGGACGGCATCACCGTCAGCAACGGCATGGTGGAGAACGTCCTGGGCGGCTCCGGCGACGTGCACTGGATGCACGACACCTCCTGGACCCCGATCCCGGCCGGCTTCAACGTCAACCTGTGGGGCTTCAACAGCGGCCAGACGCTGTCGGGGACTGTCAACCTGACGGCTCACCCGACCCAGGAGGGCGTGATCAACTCCCTCACCTATCAGATCACCGGCCCCAACGGCTACAACTCGGGTCCCTTGAGCCCCAGCGCCGGAGGCGCGTCGTACTACCCCCTGGCATTCGACACGATCCCGCTGGCACCGGGTACCTACACCGTGTCGATGACCGCCAACGAGATCGACGGGCAGAACCACACCTACGTCGGCGGCTCGTTCACGCTGCAGGAACCGCAGGGCACCAACGTGCTGCGCGCCGCCAACGGCACGATCGCGGTGTACAACGTCGGTACCGACGGCAACGTCTACGGCACCAACCAGAACACCGTCGGCGGTCCGTTCAACAGTTGGGCCCAGTTGTCTTCGGGCATCCAGTTCACGGGCAAGGTCGCGGCGATCCAGGACTCCAGTGGTGCCATCTCGCTGTATGCCCGCAGTGCCGACGGCTTCGTCTGGGGCACCACTCAGTTCAGCGCAGGCGGTGCCTTCGGCAACTGGAACATCGTCGGCGGCAACGGCGGTGTGGCCAGCGACCCGGCGGTGCTGCTGACCCGGAACGGCACCGTGGCGATCTACGTGACCAACGGCGTCGGCGACGTCTCAGGAACCAGCCAGGCCACCGTGGGCGGCACCTTCTCCAACTGGGCGTCCCTCGGCGCACCCGCCGGCATGACCGGCCGACCCTCGGTGATCCAGGACTCCACCGGCCGCATCACGGTGTACGCCCGCAACACCAACGGGTGGCTGTACGGCACCACACAGCTGAGCGCAGGCGGTGCCTTCGGCAACTGGAACGGCGTCGGCGGCAGTTCCGGCGTAGTCAGCGACCCGGCGGTGCTGCTGACCCGGAACGGCACCGTGGCGATCTACGTGACCAACGGCGTCGGCGACGTCTCAGGAACCAGCCAGGCCACCGTCGGCGGCACCTTCTCCAACTGGGCGTCCCTCGGCGCACCCGCCGGCATGACCGGCCGACCCTCGGTGATCCAGGACGCCGCCGGCCGCATCACGGTGTACGCACACAACACCAACGGCTGGCTGTACGGCACCACCCAGTTCAGCGCCGGTGGCACCTTCGGCAACTGGAACGGCGTCGGCAACAGCAACCCTGTGGCTGCCGGCACCGTCGGCGACCCGACTGCCCTGTTCGCCGCCGACGAGACGGTCGCGGTCTACAGCAAGGACGGCGTCGGAGACGTCCTGGGAGTCAGCCAGTTCAGCGTGGGCGGGGCCTTCGGCAACTGGCAGATGATGTAAGCCGGTCGGCCCTTCGCATCCCGCGGCTCCGAACCATGGAGCCGCGGGATGCGGCGTTTGCAAGGTGGGTTGCGACGGATCATGCCGGCCCGCATCAGTGGGAGGCGACGAGGACCTCGCCAAGGATGCGGACGCCGGGCAACGTCTCGCCCAAATGGCTTCGTCGCAGGTCAGACCGGTATGCGGACTCCCTTCCACACGACTCACAAGCTTGACGCGTACGCGTCATGATGTCTGCTTCCCGACAGGCGTGTTGACGACACCCGGAACTCCTTCCCCGGACGACCGACCACGACGAAGCTGGTCATCGCCAGCAGGAAACACGAACAACCCGCAGAACCACCGGACCGAGCGTCACCGCGGGACGCCAGAACCGGAACCGCAAACAGCTGCCCCTTCACCCGAAAAGGACCACCACCATGCTCCGCACCCGACTCGCCAAGGCCACCGCGGTCACCACCCTTGCCCTCGCCACCGTCCTCCTCCTCCCCACCGCCGCCAACGCCGCACCCACCACCACAACCACCACCATCACCACCCAAGCCACGGCCACCCCCACCACCGCCCCGGACAACGGCACCTGGGGCTGAACCCGGATGGACGTCGTCACCCTGCCGACGTGACACGCCGCGCCCACCGCGCCACACCGCTGCTGCAGGACCGCCGCCTCACGCCGCGCGGGCCCGGGACCCAGCAGTCGGACACCCACGGCACAACCCCCTGAACCAGCGGGCCCCCGTCACCCGACCACGCCCGGAGTGACGTTCCACCCCGGTGACCGCTGTTCCTGCAGGACAGCCGTCTCGAGCGACCCGCGCCTCACCTGCACCGAATTCGCCGCGCCCGTTGACCGGGTCCGTCGGCCCGCGCCGCTGAGCGCCCGCCCCACTGCATCGGCCGTGACCGGCCTGGTTCGTCACGCCCGCCCGACTTCTCACCTCGACCCGAAGGACTCCCCCATGCGCAGCAACATCGCCCGTCGCACCGGTATCCGCACCGCGACCCTGGCCGCCATCGCGGTCGCCGCCGGGCTGCTCGTCTCCGGCCCCGCCCACGCCGACACCGGCACCTACGTCAACAACGGGAACGCGACGCCCACCTCCACCGGCACGCTCGGCACCGGCGTCGGACAGAAGCTGACCGGCGCGCAGATGGTGCAGCGGGCCCTGGACTGGGTCAGCCACAACGTCAGCTACAACCAGGGGCAGTCCTTCTCCGACGCCGAGGTCGGCGGGCCCTACCGCACCGACTGCGGCGGGCTCGTGGACATGGCCTGGCAGCTCACCAGCAGCCCCGTCGTCACCACCCCCTCCCCCGGCATCGACTCCTCCACCTACAGCACCAAGCTCACCAGCTGGTCCCAACTCCAGCCCGGCGACGCCCTCGCCGTCGCCGGCGAGCACATCAACCTCTTCGCCGGCTGGATCAACCAGTCCGCCGGCACCTTCCACTACATCGCCGAGGACAACCCCTCCGTCACCACCGGCGAGTACTCCGCCAGCACCAGCGACACCTCCATCGACGGCTACCCCAAGAGCTCCTTCGAACTCCTGCGCTCCAACAACCTCGCCCCCGCCATCCCCGCCGGATTCAGCGTCACCGCCAACGCCCAGCAGGACGGCAGCACGGTGAACCTGACCTCCACGGTCACCGCCAACGGCTACATCAACTACGTCAACTACGTCATCACCGGACCGGGAGGCTACAACCAGACCTTCCGCGCCGGCGGCGGGCCGGCCAGCCCCAACACGACCGGCTACGCCTACACCTGGAACACCAACGGCCTGACCGCAGGCACCTACTCCGTCCAGCCCGTCGCCAACGAGATCGACGGGGCCGACCACAGCTACGCCGCGACGGGCGTCACGGTGGCTCCCTCGGGCGGTAACCGCCTGTACGGGCTCTCCAGCGACAAGAGCGCGGTGTCCGTGTGGAACGGCACCGGCAGCGGCCCCGGAGCCTGGACAGTCATCGGCGGGGCCGCAACCCAGATCTACGCCGGAGGCTTCGGCCTCTTCGCCACCAACCCCAACGACGGCAGCATCAGCAAGTACAACGGCACACCCGGATCCTGGACCGTCGTCGGCGGCCCCGGCGCCACCTACGCCGTCAGCAACGACCACCTCTACGGGCTCTCCAGCGACAAGAGCGCCGTGTCCGTGTGGAACGGCACCGGCAGCGGCCCCGGAGCCTGGACCGCCATCGGCGGAGCCGCAACCCAGATCTACGCCGGAGGCTTCGGCCTCTTCGCCACCAACCCCAACGACGGCAGCATCAGCAAGTACAACGGCACACCCGGATCCTGGACCGTCGTCGGCGGCCCCGGCGCCACCTACGCCGTCAGCAACGACCACCTCTACGGGCTCTCCAGCGACAAGAGCGCCGTGTCCGTGTGGAACGGCACCGGCAGCGGCCCCGGAGCCTGGACCGCCATCGGCGGAGCCGCAACCCAGATCTACGCCGGAGGCTTCGGCCTCTTCGCCACCAACCCCAACGACGGCAGCATCAGCAAGTACAACGGCACACCCGGATCCTGGACCGTCGTCGGCGGCCCCGGCGCCACCTACGCCGTCGGAGCCAGCAGCCTGTACGGCATCTCCAGCGACTTCTCGGCCGTCTCCACCTGGACCGGTAGCGGGACCAGCTGGACCGCCGTCGGTGACTCCGCAAGCGAGATCGCCGTCGGCAGTTGACCCTGCCGCGCACCGTTGACGGGTGAGGGGCCAGCCGCCGCTGCGGCTGGCCCCTCACCCGTTCGCCGTTTCGCCCGGATCGGCGAGGCTCCCGGCCCCGGGCCTGCTGATCCCCTTGGGATGGGCAGGCCCGGGGCCATCCGCGTGGACGCGCGTCGAGGCCCGGCCGACCTGCCTTGCCGTCAACCCGGTGTGGGCGAACGATCCCCTCCCGGCAGCTCAGCCGGCGCTCAGGAAACTCACCAGGTGCCCTGCCACCGCCTCCGGTGCCTCAACCTGCGGGTAATGGCCGACGGCTGGGGGCTCCGACAGTTCGTCGATCGCCGCGTGCGGCATGCGCTCGCGGATGCGTGCCAGCACATGGGCCCCGCTGATCGGGTCGGCCGGGCCCCAGACGAAGGCGACGGGACCGGGGTACGTTTCCAGCGCGTGGACCCACCTGGCCTGATGGGTACGCCGGTCGTCGATGTAGCGGAGCAGCCGGTGCGCCAGGAGGTGGCCGTTGGCGGCCGAGATGGCGGTCCACATGGTGTCCAGGTCGGCATCGGCCACGGGGCGGCCGAGGACGCGGCGCATCGAGGAGCGGAAGCCACGCCGGGTCACGGCTCTGGAGAGAAGGGGGCCGAGCGGGCCGTGGAGGAGCCGCTGGACGAGGAGGGGCCGGTGCAGGTCGGCGTACAGGCCGCCGTTGAGCCAGGCCATTCGCGTGATCCGTTCGGGGCGGCGGGCCAGAAGCTCCTGGGCGACGCTGACACCGTAGTCGTGCGCGACAAGTGCCGTGCGGTCGATGCCGAGTTCGTCCCAGAGGCTCTCGACCAGATCCGCCTGCTCCGTGATCGAGTAGACGTGGCGCCGGGGCTTGTCGCTGTTGCCGAAGCCGAGCAGATCGAGCGTGGTGACCCGGAATCCCGCGGCGGCGAGCTGCGGGACGACGGGAGCCCAGTCGTGCGAGGAGGTCGGAAAGCCGTGGACGAGCGTGACGGGGAGGCCGTCCACCGGGCCGTCCTGCCTGGTGAAGATCATGTGCGGGCCGACGCGTCCCCTCAGGGCGATCGTCCTTCCGTCGGCGTGCCAGCGCGACAGCGGCGGCATGGTGTGGTCCGGCTCAGTCACGGCAGGTCCCACGTCCGGGCGATGCCGTCGAGCAGGCAGCGCAGGCCGAAATCGAATTCCTCGTCACCGTCCGGCGCGCCCAGCAGTGCGGCGTGCGCGCTGAGCGTCGGCAGCCGCCCGGACGGCAGGGAGGCGAACAGGTCGCTCATGGCGGCTCGCTGCTCCGTGGTGCGGGCAGCGCCGCTGGTCTCCCAGATGGCCGTGCCCACGACGAAGTGCGTGACGGTGAGATAGATCTGCACCGCCCGGCGTGGCGGCCAGCCCGCGAGGCTCAGAACGGAAAGCCCCTGCTCGCGTGCCCGCAGCGCGTTGGGGCCCAGCAGTTGGCCCGTCGTCATCAGAGGTACCACGGCGGGGTGTTCGTGCAAGACCCGGCGGTACTCGTGGGCGCCCGCCTCGGTGCCGGCACGCCACCCCGGGTCCGGCTGCGGCAGACGCACTTCGCCGAGCATGTGGTCGACCATCTCGACCAGGAGTTCCTCCCGGCTGGCGACATGGCGGTACAGGCTGGTGTGCCGAACGTCGAGGCTGTCGGCGAGCCGCCGCATCGTCAGAGCGTCCAACCCCTCGCGGTCGGTGATCTGGAGAGCGGCTCCGGTGATGGCGGCGAGGGTCAGCCCGCCCGGGCGGGGGCGCTGACGCGAGCGGACGAGGTAGCGCTGCTTCCACCAGCCGGCCGAGCCGGGGATCGGCGCGGCGGTGGCCGACACGGCAGTGGAGGCCGCGGCGGTGGTCGGCTCGTGGGCGTTTCCGGTGTCCGCGGGCGGACGGGCCGTCCCGGTCATGCGAAGAGCTCGGGGTCGGTACGGACGATTTCGTCCCACAGCGGCTGGAAGGAGAACCAGCCAGCGAGGGGAAAGCCGGTCTGCTGGCGGGTGTAGCGGGCGGATTCGTCGTCGATCAGTTTCGGCGTGCCCGCGGCTTCGGCCAGAAGCTGCGCCTGGGCGCTGCGTTCCATGGTGATGAACCACCAGGCGGCTTCGTCGACGGATTCACCGACGGTGAAGATGCCGTGGTTCTGGTGGATGGCCGCGCGGTGACTGCCCAGTCCGCGCGCCAGGAGCTCGCCGGCCTCTTCGTCCACGACGACGGCTCCCGCGCCGTCCTCGACCACGACGTGGTTCTCGAACAACGCACAGGCGTCCTGGGTGATCGGATCCAGGAGGCGTCCGAGGCTCGACCACGCCTTGCCGTGGACGGCGTGGGCGTGACAGGCGGCCACCACGTCCGGGCGGGCCTTGTGGATGGCGGAGTGGATGACGTATCCGGCCTTGTTGACGGGCCGGCGTCCGTGTCGCACCTGGCCCTCGTGGTCGACCAGGATCAGGTCGGAGACGGTGACGTGCCGGAAGGACATGCCGAAGGGGTTGACCCAGAACATGTCGGGGAACTCCGGGTCGCGGACGGTGATGTGGCCCGCCACGCCCTCGGCGAATCCGAGGCGGCCGAAGATGCGGCAGGCGCCCGCCAGTCGCTGCTTGCGGTGTTCTCGCTCGTCAGCCGGGTTGTCGAAGGACGGGGGGAGGTTGAACTCCAGGTCCTGCTGGACCGGAACGAATGAGCTGGCGATCTCGGTCATGGTGGCACTGCCCCTCCGGCCGCGGTTGCCGATCCGACGCGCTGTGCGTCCATTGGACGCATGTTATGCGTCCAATGGACGCACAACAAGAGCCTCCACACCCAGGCACTGCCGCGCCGACCCCCTGAGCCGAGGGCCGGGGCCGCCCGGCGACCCACGCGGCGGCGACTCCGGATGTTCGAGCCGATGACGTCTGGAGGATGACTCCCGGCCGACTCCGCGACGCCGCCCATCGGCTGACGCATGCTCGGCGCTCTGTCACAGTTCTGCGACAGCACCGCCCGGAGATCGATTTGAACCTGTTCAATTCGACTGCCGGGCCGCTAGTGTCGGCCGCCCCGACAGCCCGAGGGGGGCCATGCCCGACACGCCTGCCACCACGCCCGCCAACACACCGGCAGCCACGCCTGCAGCCACACCCGCAGTCACGCCTGCGTCCGCGGGTGTGCAGCCACTCCTGCTCAAGCCGCCCGCTCCGCCCGCGTCGGCGCGCCCGGTCGACCGGGCCACCCTGTCCCGCCCGGCCGCTCCGCCGAGCGTCGGCGTCCTGGCCTCCGCCGCGCTCACCGGCCTGGCGGCCGCTGTCACTCTGCGCAGCGGGATCGGCGCCAACCTGCTCGTCTGCGCGGCCGTCCTGGCCGGCGGCGCGGGCGTGACGGCGCACCGGACCGGCCGCAGGATCCGGCCCTGGACGGTCCTGTGGACGGTCGCCGTGCTGGCGCTGCTCGCGGTGCCCGTCGTCTCCGCGTCCGCCTGGCCCACGCTCCTGGCGGTCTGCGCCGCGCTCGGCATCGGTTCGCTGGCCCTGCACGGCGGACGCCGCTGGGCCGGGGTCGGGCTCGGCCTGCTCGGCCTGTGGGCGCACCTCGGACCCGCCGTCGGCTGGGCCGCGGCCGCTCTGCGCGCCCTGCGCTACCCGGGCCGGACCAAGCTCGCGGTGGCCGTCAGGACGGCGGCTGTCACCGCTGTGCTGCTGATCGTCTTCGGGCTGCTCTTCGGCACCGCCGACTCCCAGGTCGGCTCGATCCTCGGCTCGATGCTGCCCACCGTCAGCGTCGGCGACACGCCCCTGCGGGTGCTGCTCTTCGCCCTCGGCACCTTGCTGGCCCTGACCGCCGCCCACACCGCGGCGGCGCCCAGACGCTGGGACAGGACGCGGATCCCCGCAGGCAGGCAGCGCAGCCGCCTGGAGTGGGCGCTGCCCCTGGGCCTGCTCAACCTGCTGTTCGGCGTCTTCGTGGGAGTCCAGCTGGCGGTGCTGTTCCGCAGCGGCTCGATCTACCGCCGCACCGGCCTCTTCCCGGCCGAGTACGCCCGGCAGGGCTTCTGGCAGTTGCTGTGGGTGCTGGTGCTGACCCTCCTGGTGGTGGCGCTCGCCACGTACTGGGCTCCCCGCTCCACTGCGGGGGATCGGCGGTTGGTGAAGTCCATGCTGGGCCTGTTGTGCACGCTCACCCTGGTGGTCGTGGTCTCGGCGCTCTACCGGATGAAGCTGTACGTCGACGCCTTCGGGCTGAGCAGGCTCCGGCTCTCCGTCGCGGGCGTGGAGATCTGGCTGGGCGTCGTCTTCGTTCTGCTGATCGCGGGCGGGATCCTCAGCAGCCGGGCCTGGCTGCCGCGTGCCGTCGTCCTCAGCGCGGCGGTGGGCCTGGCGGTGTACGGGCTGATCCGGCCGGACGCGCTGATCGCCGAACAGAACGTGGCCCGCTACCGGCAGACCGGCCAGATCGACATCGGCTACCTGCGCGACCTGTCCGCGGACGCCGCCCCCGCGCTGGACGGCCTCCCCGATGACATGCGCGCCTGCGCGTTGCAGGGCATCAGCGACAACGCGGTCGCCCCGGACGCCCCGTGGTACGCCATCAGCCTCTCCGACGCCCGGACCCGCGCCATCCTCCGAGCCCGCCCGGTGACCTCACCCGACGACGCCTGTGCGCGCATCGGCGTCCCGCTCTACAACCCCCTGGGTGAGTAGGTCTGTTCGGCGGGGGCGCTGAACACACCCGTCCCGCCCTCGTCACGACCGGAGTTCCTTGACGGCCGTCGGTCCACGTCGACCGTCATGGCCTGCGGCTGCCGTGCCCACCACCCACCGGGCATGGCAGCCCTGAGGTCCCACGAGGCCTCTGATGCCGAGAGACCGTCAAGCCCGAACCACACGGCGCTGCCACCGCTCCCAGCGGCGCAGCCGTCGGATCACGACAGTTGACATCCGGGCCTCACCTCCTACGATCCTCGCGTGGAAGAGATCAGACTCGGCTTCGGCCCACGTGAGAAGCGCAGAGTGTGGGTCCGGCTGGCAGTCCTCGTGACTGTCGCCGCAGTGCTCGCGCCAATCGGGTTCGACAGAGCGATGAAGGTCGATCCGGTCGGCACGGTGATCATGCTCGCCGCGGCTCTGGGCCTCGGGGCCTTCAAGCAGCTGGAGTACGCCTCGGAAGCCACGCTCCTCACTCCGCAGGGCGTCGTACTGAACAGCCGGCTGAAGCGCCGGACCGTCCCCTGGCAGGAGATCACCCGCATCGAGGCGCGCCGCCGGGTCACCGTGCCCACCGGCACGCCCCGGATGTTCGCCTACCTCCACTGCGCGGGCACGGCCCCGATCCGGGTGCCGGGTCTGCTGGAGGCCCGCTTCGGCCTGCCCAAGCAGGAGTTCCAGGACCAGCTCGGCGTTCTGCTGGAGCGCTGGCAGCGGGAGACCTCCAGGACCGACGCCGTCCTGGTCACGCTCTGACCTGGCCTGGGCGCCCCCGTTCGCAGGCGGCGTGGCGAGTCTGCGACGCTGTCCGACGTGAACTCAGATCCGGTTGATCCGGCTACCGGCCCTCGTCGTCACTACGACCGTGGAGGTCGGTTGGCCGGCTTCGCTCACCGACGAATCCTGGTCGTCTGCCCTCGGTGCGGCGGCCGGGCAGTCGTGGTTCCGCGGCCGGGTCTTCCCCTTGAGAGAGTGTTCGTCCCACGGCGTCTGGCCTGCAGCGGCTGCGGGGCCACAGCCGACTGGGAGCCGCGGCTCCCCTGGACCCAGATCCTGGGCGCTGCGGTCGGCGACAGCCAGGATCCGTTCTTCAGGCAGCCTCTCTGGCTGCAGACGTTCTGCGCGGGCCGGGTCCTGTGGGCCTACAACGAAGAACACGTCGACGCGCTCGCCGCCTTCGTGGACGCCCGGCTGCGCGAGAGCGGCCCGCTGGTGACGGCAGGCTCGATGTTCGCCAGGCTGCCGCTGTGGATGAAGCGGGCAGACAACCGCTCCGACGTCACGGCCGGCCTGGAGGCGCTGAAGGCGCTGGCCCAGCGGTCGGCGCCGGCCGACCGGTCCGATGCGGCGTTCGAGCACGGAGACCTTCCTCGCGCTCTGCGATCCGGTCGTCCCCGCACCTGAGGACCGCAGACGATGCCGTCGACCGGGGCATCGGAATTGCCCCGGCCCGTGTCGCTTAGGGTGGTGGCCACTCGAGGAACGCGACAGGGCAGGTGGTCGGATCTTCGCTGCCGCCTTCCTCGCCCGAGTCAACGCGCCCGTTCCGCCGACCGCGGTACGCATCCGGCGGGCTTCTTGAGTCAGGAGTTTCATGCGTCCGTTCGTGGACAAGGTCGCACCGGAGATCTGGAAGGCGGCCCAGGCCTACTCGGCCGTGGTCACGGAATCCGCGTCCGCCCGGGGTCTTTCGTCGCAGGAGAGGGAGCTGATCAAGGTCCGTGCCTCCCAGATGAACGCGTGCTCGTTCTGCCTCGACCTGCACGGCCGGGAGGCCCGGCAGTCCGGGCTTCCGCAGCAGAAGTTGGATCTGCTGCCGGCCTGGCGGGAGGCGAACGTCTTCTCCGAGCGCGAGCGGGCGGTGCTGGCCGTCGCGGAGGCGGCCACGAGTCTGCCGCTGACCGACGAAGCGGAAGCGGACCTGGCCGGAGCACGGCACGTGCTCGGTGACGACGCGTTCGTGGCCGCGGAGTGGGTGGCGATCACGATCAACGCGTTCAACAGGATCTCCATCCTCAGTCAGCACCCCGTCCGCCCGCGCGACGCGGAGGGAAAGCTCGTTCGGTGATCGGGCCGCGGTGGCGTCCGCGGGCGCCTCGCGGCCGACCGCTCACTGCGTGAGGGGTGGCCGCTGTCCCGTTCCGCCGGCGGGGAGGGAGAGGCGTCGCTGCTCGGCGTCGGCCCGTTCGGGGTGGCGGGCGCGCCAGTAGGGGTTGTCGTGAGGCAGTTTCCAGCTGACCCGTCCGTACATGCCGAAGGTGGCGACGACCAGGCCCATGATGAAGCTGAACATGACGTTGGGCATCCGGAACGCGAGGAAGTTGGCGCTGGAGTCGAGCAGGCCCAGGTTGACGAAGCCGCTGAGGACGAAGGCGGCGCCGACGACGATGTTGATCGTGGAAGCCGTGTTTCCGCCGATGACCGCGCCCACGATCAGAGCGACGGCGAACAGGATGGACAGGAAACTGAGCAGACCGTTGCTGGACAGGCCGGCGACCTGCTCACCGTGGGTGCTGAAGAACGCCAGGCCGTCGGCGAATCCGAGGCAGCCGAAGACGAGCAGTGCCACCCCGCACAGGCCGGCGCCGTATCGGTAGACCTGGCCGAGGCGATGGTCCACCGGCAGTTCGTCGAGCAGTTTCATCTCGCTCTCCCAGCTCTGATCGGACAAGGTGCCCTGCGCGTTCCAGGTGATGCCCGATCTCGGGCGCGGGCGAGCGGGACCGTTTGTGCAGCGTTTCTGCGCGAAGCACGCGGAGTCGCTCAGTCCTGGAGGACGGCCACCGCTTCCCGGACGCGACCGAGGTCGACGAGATGTTCCGCGAGGGCGACGCGGGTGGCGGGCAGCTGCTGCCGAAGGACGGTCACGGCCTCCTCGGGGCGTCCGGCCAGCTTCAGCAGCTCGGCGACGGCCGGGGCCGCGTACCAGGTACCTCCCTGCCGGTGTGCGCGTGCCCGACCGAGGGCCTCCTCGGGGCGACCGGCGGCCGCGATCAGCCTGAGCCGTGCCCGGAAGGTCTCCCATTCCTCCTCGCCGCGCCGGGACGTGAGGCCGTCGAGGTAGGCCAGGCCGTCCTCGGGACGCCCCTCGGCGGCGTAGCGGTCGCAGAGCCTGTCGATGATCCGGTGCTCCTCGCCGTCCGGTGAGTCGGCAAGCCGGCGCAGAACCTCGACGGCCTCCGCGCCTCGGCCGTGGCGGGCCAGAAGTTCGGAGAGCCGCAGTGCCATCCGGCGACGGCCGCCGACCCAGGCGCAGGGCTGTCGGTAGGCCGCGACCGCGCCGTCCACGTCCCCGCGTCGCTCCAGCAGTTCGGCGAGGCGCTGGGCGGCGAAGCCGTGGTCCTCGACCGCCGCGTAGGCGCGCAGCTCCTCGATCCTGTCGTGGTGGGCCAGCAGGTCGGCCAGTTGGTCGTGGTCGGCGTCGGGCGTGCTGCGCCGGGTGCGCAGCAGCGCCACGGCCTCGTCCGTGCGGCCCTGGCGTTCGCGGACGGCGGCGAGCAGGTCCACGGCGTTGTGCGGCTCGCAGGTGCGGCGGCATGCGGCGTTGTCGCAGTGGTGGCCTGCTTCGACGCGGGCGGCCAGCAGCGCGGCGGCGTCCTGGTCACGGCCCGCGTCCCTGGCGGCGTCGACGAGCGCTGCGGCGATGGCTCCGTCGTCGAGGAGCGGGACCAGCAGGGCGAACGCCTCTTCGCCGCGGCCGTGGCGGGCGAGGAGGCGGGCGTGGAACTCGAGCGCGGGCCGGTATCCGCTCGCGGCGTGAGGGTGGGTCAGCGCGATCGCCTCGGCTGCCCTGCGGCAGTCCGCGAGCAGCCCGGCAGCGGTCTCGGCCGCCGTCCACCACCCCGTGTGGAGGTAAGGGGCGAGGAGCTCCAGGGCCTCGGGGTGCCGGTCCTGCCCGGCGAGCAGCCTTGCGTACTCACGGGCGCAGAACCACTCCCCCCGGGTGGCCTGGTACGCCACCTCGTCGCCGTGCCCGAGCTCGACGAGCCGGGCGACCAGCTGCGGCGGGATGCACGCGGTCTCCGTCCGGGCCTGACGGGCGAGTTCGTCGGCGTCCACGACGCAGGACTCTAGCCCGCGTCGGCGCCGGACGTGCCGGTGGGCGGGGGGCTGATGCGGCGGGCCAGCGCCTCGCCTGCGGGGAAGGCCCGGGCGATGCTGCGGAGGAGGTCGAGGCCCTGCTGCGTCGGCTGGTCGGCCGTGAGGTGGTCCAGGGAGTCGTAGAGCCGTGCCTCGACCTCGACGATCCGGCGCTCCAGGGCGCGGCCCTCGGTCGTCAGCGAGAGGGTGACGTAGCGGCGGTCGGCGGGGTCGGTGTCGCGCCGGACCAGATCCTGGGCGACCAGGCGGTCCACCAGGCGGCTGGGGCTCGCGGTGGTCTCGCAGACCAGCAGCTCCCCGAGCCCGGACAGGGTGAGCGGCTGGCGGTCGCCCAGCACCCGCAGGACCTCGGCCTGGGACGGTGTGACGCCGAGGGGCCTGAGGTCGGCCGCGAGCTGTTTGTTGCCCTCGCGCTGGATCGCCAGGATCAGGTAGCGCAGTTCCTCGGCGGTCCTCATCGGCACCCCTCCCTCATCGGGCAACATATTACACGACATCCATGTTGGGTCCCGGGCGGTCGGCGGTTGGCGAACCGACCTACGACGACGGCCTCCTGGCCGTCGTGCCCACACACTCCCGAACGCCGCCGCGCGCCTCGTCGCCGCGACAGCGCGGCCGTGGTGGTCCGGGCGGCAGACGGCCGGGACGGGCGCTACCCTCCTGGCTCGACGACCGAGACCTCCTCGGCCGAGGCGAGGACCAGTCGGTTCGGCCCGAGCAGCAGGAGGCCGAGGACGGGTGCGCCGAGGCGCAGGTCCCGGGGGTCCTCCTCGCCGCCGAACCGGAGCAGGCGGACCAGGCCGTCGGCCCAACTCACGGCGAGCGTCAGCGGGTTGCCCACTGCCTCGGTCCCGACCGCCACGGAGACGGAGAGCACCGGGCAGGCGCGCCGGTCCAGCGGTTCGGGGAACGGTTCCGCGCCGGGGCTCCACAGCCGGACCGTGCCGTCCGCGCCACCGCTGAACACCAGAGGGGGCAGTCCCGGCGGCTGCGCGACGGCCAGCGACGAGACCGGGCCGGTGTGCGGGCGGACCCGCTCCGTCCGGTCGGCGTCGGCGCCCCCGTCCGCATCGGGGGAAGTGTGCGCGCCGGACTGGTGCCAGGTCAGTTCGCCGGCGGCGTTGCCCAGGACGCAGGCGTCACCGAAGCGCAGCAGCGCGAAGAGTTCGCTCTCCGTCCGGGCGGCGGAGGGGAGTTCGAGACTCGACGTGCCCCAGACGTCCAGCCGGGTCAGCGAGCCGTCGTCGCCGTAGTCCAGCGCCCGCAACGGGTGCGGCTGTGCCAGCGGCACGCGGCCGAGGGAGCTGCCGTCGATCAGGGAGAGCCGGTGGAGACCACCGGTCGCGTCGGCGATCAGCAGCGAGCCGTCGGACTTGCCGTCCGCCGCACGGCCCGCCGCGAGCGCGGTCACCGGACCGGGCCAGGAGGCGGCGCCGCGCGCGAGCCGCCACAGCGTGCGCAGCCCGCCGCCGGCGGCCCGGCCTTCACGCGTGGGCGCGAGCGGGGTGCCGTGCAGTCGGTGGCGCAGGATCTCGGCGCGGACGCCGGGGTCGTCCTCCTCCGTGAGGGCGGGACCGGCCTCGGCCCAGGCCTGGGCGAGCGGGCCGGTCGCCCCGGTGGCCTTGAGCGCGGTGGTGATCCGGTGCGGGTCGGCCCGCACCAGGAACTCCGGGTCCCCGAGCAGGTCCTGGGCCTGACCGGTCGCCAGCGTCTGGGTCAGCAGCAGGGTCAGGTGCTCCTCCGGCACGCCGTCCAGGTCGGGGCGGCCGTCCGACCGCCGCGGCACGGCCTGCACCAGGGCACGGCACAGCTGCTGCGGCAGCTCCTCCGGCATGTGCGGGCGGACATGGTCCGCGAGCGCGGTGCTCAGCAGCGGCACGCCTGACGGCGCGACGGGCAGCAGCTCCGCGACCAGTCGGCGAGCCTCGGGGTCGGGCACGAGCAGCGTCCAGCCCTCCGCCGTGAGGGGCGCGTCCACGGTGGCGAGGGCGGCGAGCGCGGGCCGGGCCGCGTCGGGCGTCCCGGCCCACCAGCGGTCGAGCAGCTCGACCGACGGACGCCCAGCGCCGAACCCTTCGCCGAGCCCTGCGGCGAGTCGCGCCAGACCGGGGCTGGGGTACGCGGCCTCGGCCGGCGGACGCGCCGTCGCGGGCGCGCCCGGGAGCCCGGCGTACCAGCGACCGAACCGCTCGGCATCGGTCCACTGGGGTGCGTCGAGGTCCATGACGGCGGCGGGCACGTCGTCGGCGCCCGTCGCCTCCCGCAGCAGCGCCGCCGTCGTGGCGTCGGTCTCGACGACGATGCGCACCTGCGGCAGTTCGAGCAGCGGGAGGACCAGCTCGTCCAGGACCTGGCGTGGCTCGTCGGGCAGCGCGGGCCCGCCGGCGCGATGCAGGTCGGCCAGGCAGAACACGGTCGGCCGGGAGTCGGCGGCGAGGGCGCCGACGAGCTGCGCCGGGGTCCGTGCGTAGAGGTCGAGTTGGCGGGCGGCGATCCACACCGCCGAGGAGACGGTCAGCCCGAGCAGCGGCACCATCGCGTGGACGCGCCGCTCCTGCGGCGCGTCGTCGGCGGAGCAGGCCGTCGTCAGCCACGCCAGCAGATGGCTCTTGCCCGAGCCCGGCGCGCCGGTGACCACGCACAGTCGCGGCGCGAGCGGATCGGCCAGCCATCCGAACAGCGCCGCCCCGGCGGGCTTCCGCCCGCCCGGCAGCGGCGGCACCGGTGTCCGTTCCATCGCGTCTCGTCCCCTGTCCCCGGTCGCCCTGAGCCGGCGGCTGTCTGTGTCGGTCAGTCCTGTTCGAGGATGTGCAGCATCAGCGCCTTCACGCCCGCCTCGCGGGACCCGGCGTCGCGCCCGTAGTCGAATCGGTGCGTGAACCGCGCCTGCGGGAACTCCGCCGGCATCCACAGCGCGCACCAGTGGCCCGGCATGAAGCAGGCCTGCAGCTCGGTGAAGACGCTGGTGACCGCCTCCCCCGGCACGCCGGCCGCGGCGAGCCGGTCCCAGGCGATCTCCTCCGGATGCGGCAGGCCCGGTCCCGTCGTCGCCACCAGGATCTGCTCCTCGCCCTGGGCGTCCCGGTAGCCGATCGCGGCCGAGGAACGGACATTGAGCGGGTGCCGCAGGTCGTCCAGGACCCGCGGCCACCAGCCCTCGCGGTCGGCGAACGCCTCCTCGTCGAGAGCCGTCAGCTCGGCCCGCAGCTCGCGGTAGACCGCCAGCGCGTCGCCCTGGTCCTCGGCCCCGGCGATCAGCGGCACGGCCCTGTCCAGGGCGGTCAGGCAGAGGAGGAACCGGTCCACGCCGCTGTTCACCGGCATCTCGGGCAGCGCGAAGCCGTCGAAGCCGCCACGGACCGCGCCCTCGGGGGTCACATACAGCTCGACGGGCCCGTCGTACCCGAGCACCGGACGCCCCTGCGCCGTCGTCGGCGCGGGCTCGGCCTCCGCGTCCGGCGCGCTGAAGTACCGTCCGACCTGCACCGGCACCCCGACCTCGGTCACGCACCCGGCCCCGCCCGGTCCGGCCTCGGCCGGCCACGCCAGCCGGCGCAGGCCCTGCACGCCGAAGCGCTCCAGCAGCGCACGGCCGGGATCGGTGCTCATGTCGGTTCCTTCCGGGGTTCCATGCGAAGCCGGGACGTAGCCAGCAACGCTACCGTGGCCGCCGGGGCCGGATCCGCGGCCTGGGCCCGGTCGGCGGTCCGCGTCTCCACCGCTCCCACCGGTCTCCTACCGCGCCTCTCGGGGGAACATGCCGCCGGCGAAGGAGTCGAGGTAGCCGGTCCAGAATCCGCCGGGGTCGGCGAAGGGGGCGGAGTCCACGGCCGTCATCTCGTCCTTGATCTCCTGGGCGGCCCGGGAGTAGAGCGGCAGCGCCTCGGTGTAGCCGAGGGCGGGGTCGGGCGCCTTCGACTCGATCAGGAGCAGCAGCTTCGCGAGCGACGAGACGTCGGCGTTCAACTGCTCGACGTCCTCGTCCTCGTCGTCCCAGACCGCGAAGACCGCACCGTCGCTCCGACGGACGTACACCGAGGCGTCCTGCAGGCAGCCCAGCGAGCCGAGCTCGCCCGTCGAGGCGAGTTCGATCACCGGGGCGGCGTCCTCGTCGTCGACCACGAAGTCCTCCGGGGTGGACGCCGCGGCCAGCGACGCGTCCATCTCGAAGAGACCGCTGCACCTCGGCACCCCCACCTCGCTGAGGAAGGCGACGGCGTCGGCGCGGGCGATGACCCGCTCGGCGACCGACCGATCGGTCAGCACCACCTGTCCCGGCGGCAGCAGGGAGGCGAGGTCGTCCGAGGTCAGGGGGAAGAGCACGGGATCTCCAGGGGTGGACCGCTGAGCCGGTGGTTCTCGGGAGGTGGCGTCGTCAGGAAAAACTACACGTCGAAGTTCCTGGTCCCGGCGAGGCCGCCGCCGTACTTGCCTGCGGCGTGACCGGACTGGAGCTCGGATATGTAGCGGCCGAACGGCTTGTTCCGGTCCACCGTGTTCTCGATGGCGTTGTCGTACTCCATGCCGTGGGTGACCTCCAGCTTGGAGTTCAGCGTCGGATGGTAGATGTGCATGTTGAGCCATCGGCGGCAGTTCATGTTGTCCTGGCACGGCCTGCGTTCCGTGTAGATCCGGTCGACCTGGAACTGTTTCCCCTGATGGACCATCGGATAGCCGATGGAGCGCTCCGAGTCGTTGCGCTTCTGGCTGCTCCGGCCGATCAGCACGAACTCCTCCTTGCCGTCCTCGGAGCGGTAGTGCAGGGCCGCGTAGTTGTTGCCGCCGTAATCACCGCGGGCGCGGCGGGCCTCCTCGCAGGCCTGGGAGAGGTCGGTCGGCTGGTCGATCTTCTTCGACTCGACCCACTCCCCCTCCTTCCCTTCGGTACGCCCGAGCTTCTTCCATTTCGCGTCACGCGCGGAGAGGTTGCCCCTCTCGTTCTTCGTCAGGTTCTTGACGCCGTCGGGATTGCGGTTGCTGTCGAGGATCCCGCGGATGCCCGAGTCGTCGTCGGCCTCGATCGCCTCGAGCTTGCCGCCTCGTAGTTCCTTGACGGTGCCGTCGTCGTCGATGAAGTACTTGCGAACGACCTTCTGCTCGTTCTCCTCGACGTTCTTCGCGATCGTGTGGACGTTCTGCGCGGTCTCGTCGTAGACCCCGCCGAGGGCGTGCGCCATGTCCTGGCCCAGCGCCTTGCCGGTCTTCTCCAGGGTGTGTTCGAGGGGCTCGACCAACGGGTCGCTCACGAGAAGCTCACCCCCGACAGGTTCGTGCTGAAGGTCTGCGCGTGCATCCGGACCATCTCCGCGTGGCCGCTGAAGGCGGAGGCGTGTTCCCGGAGTTGGTCGGGGTGGACCATGAGCCCCTCGCCCGCGCCACCGCCGGAGACGCCGAGCATGTCCTCCAGGGCCTTGTAACTCATGCCGGCCACGGCCTTCTCCACGACGCCGAGCAACGGCGTCAGCGCCGCGTTGATGACCTGGCCGACGAGGTACTGGATCAGCTCCTGCTTGAGGAACTCGACCAGTTTCTTGGCCCCTTCGACGATGGCCACCTCCGCCGCCTCGGCCAGGCCCAGCGTTGCCACGGCGGCGGCCTGGTCGGCGACGAACGACGCGGCCAGCACCGCGAGTTCGCCGATGCACTCCAGCTTCATCGCCACGATGTAGTCCGCGGCCGCCTCCAGCGCGTCGGCGAGGAACGAGCAGGCGTTCAGCAGGTCCTGCATGTGACCCTGCGACAGGTGGGCCCACTTGGAGACCAGCAGGTCGTACGAGTTGGCCTGGTACGCCGAGTTCATGGCCTGCAGGGTCGCCGTGGCGTCCTGGTGCGTCCCCTCGATGCCGGAGGCGAAGGTCCGTACGTGTCCGGCGAAGTCGCGCACGGCGTCCTCGTTGACCTGCGGCCACTTGATCCCGATGAAGTTCAGGAAGTCGGCCACGACTTGCGGCAGCTCGATCGCCACATCAACCCCCGTGTCGGCGACGGCGTTCGAACAGAGACTAGTACGCCCGTCCCGTGGGAGGACAGCACGAAAGCGGCGACGGTTCCTTCCGGTCGCCCCGCGAAGGGTGGGACGGGCGGAGCTCCCGGCGGGGAGGATTGGGCGACAACCCGGGCGCCGGGAGCTTCGCGGTTCGCCTGATCGGGACGGCCGGCGGGCGGACGTTCCGACGGGCGGGTGTCAGCAGGTGAGGTTGGAGCCTGTCGGGACGCCGAGGATGGAGGTGAAGGAGACGTAGTCGTTGACCCGGTCCTGCATCTCGGCGGCGTTGGCGCCGTTGCACTCGATGCTGCCGTTGATGCTGCGGATGGTCTCGCCGAAGCCCGCGCCGTTGACCATCGCGTTGTGGGGGGTCATCGAGCCGGGGCCGGTCTGGGTGTTCCAGTACCAGAGGCCGGTCTTCCAGGAGACCGCCGGGTCCGAGGCGACCAGGCCGGGGTTGTCCAGCAGGTCGATGCCGAGGGCGTCGCCGGCGGCCTTGTAGTTGAAGTTCCAGCTGAGCTGCATCGGACCGCGGCCGTAGTAGGCGTAGGTGCCGGCGGGGCAGCCGTAGGGCTCGCTCGCGCAGTAGTTCCCCGACTGGTCGACCTCGTTGATGTAGACCAGGCCGCCGGTCTCGTGGTCGACGTTGGCGAGGAAGGCGGCAGCCTCCTGCTTCTGCACGGTGGCGCTGCCGGTGGTGGCGAAGCCGGGGTAGGCGCTCAGCGCGGCGACCAGACCGCTGTAGGTGTAGAAGGAGTTCCGGTTCGGGAACATCTGGTCGAACTGCGCCTCGCTGACCACGAATCCGCCGGTGCCGCCGCCCGTGCCACCGCCGCCGGAGCCGCCGGAGCAGGTGTAGGGGGACCAGAACCAGGTGCTGATGGTGGGGTCGTAGCCGGGGTTGTCGTGGGTGGCGATGTAGTACTGGCCGTTGGGGGTGTACCGGACGATGGCGCCGGTCGCGTAGGACTGTCCGGCCGCCCAGGCGGGGTAGTTGCAGCCGCCACCCGTGGTGCCGCCGGAGCCGCCGCAGGCACCCTGGTCGGCCCAGACGTCGGCGACGCCGGGCGTCTCGCCCTGCGTCCACCACTTGGCCTGCCAGTTGTCGCCGTTGTAGGAGGCGGTCATGCCGCCGGTGTAGACCGAGCCGGAGTTCCAGGCCGCGGCGCAGTCGGCCGCCATCGCCGGACTCGCGGTGCTCAGAACCGTGAAGGAACCGATGCTGCCGACCAGGACGGCCAGCACCGACGCGATGCGCGCGCTGCGGTGCGGCCTTCGGGACAGGGATCGCATGTGCCACTCCAGAAGTGGGGGTGAGTGGGGATCCCAGCAGCAAAGCGCCATTGGTCCAGACCAGTCAAGAACATCGGTGCAATTTCTCTGTCGGTTACATGACCGTTCGCCACCCGCCTGGCATTGCCCCTGCACAGGGCTTGACAGTCCGACCCGCCGACGTGTTGATCCGGCCTATTGGACTAGACCTTCCTCTTGACGGCCCTTCGTCAAGGTGCCAACGTGAACATGCGGCCCTCGGTGGAAACCCGCGACGCCGTCCAGAGGTTCGCCCCCACGTGCCTGGACGGCCCCACGGACACCCTGGGCGTGCACCACCGTTCTCGCGACACCCCCACCGACCGCACGGCTACCGCAGCGTGCGGCACGCTCGCGATCGAAGGGATCTCTTCGTCATGCGGATCAAGTCCGTCAAACCCGGCCTGGCAGGGCTCGGCACCGTGCTGCTGCTCGCCGGGATCACGGCTTTCGCCACAGGGAGCTCCGCCCAGGCGGACGCCAACTCCACCTCGGCGGTCAGCTCCGGACCGTCCACGTTCACCCAGGCCGTGCCCGCCGGGCAGCCCTCCCAGTACGGCCAGCCGCTCGAACGGTGCGCCAACGGCGTCAACCACCCCGTCGGCGGGGCGAACCCGGTGCTGAGCGAACCGCTCACCACCAAGTTCACCAGCAACGTGGGCCTGTCCGAAGCCGTCTCCTTCACCGGCAACCAGTGGTATGGCAACTGGCAGTTCACGTTCACCAACACCTCCTCCGAGGTGCTTGCCACGGACTGCGCCGTGCTGGTCTTCCGGGCCCCGTCCGGCTCCGACAATCACGGCTACACCGCCACCCAGGCCTACGGGCACCCCCAGCAGGACTACCTGGAGGTCCCGCGGGGTGACGGGACGTCGTTCTACATCGCCAGGATCGACTTCCACGACGTGCCGCTCTCCCAGCGGCAGGTCGCACCGGGGCAGTCGTTCACGTACACGCTCGGCGGCGTCCCCAACCCGGCGATCACTCTTGAGCAGATGCGGGACTCGCTCAGGTTCACGGCCGACCTCGACCTGGCGGCGAACGAGTCGCTGATCGAGCACTACGGCACCAACCGGCTGACGAACTAGCCCCTCGGGCCAGGCCGTCCCACCGGGGCGGCCTGGCCCTCCCCACCGGATGCCAGCGGAGCGGAACGGAGCGGACCTTGCCCGCCGGTACACCCCTGCAGCGGGCCGTCACACCGGTCACCGCGGCACTGATCACCATGCTCTCCCTCGGCGGGTGCGCGAGCGCTCCCGAGGCCGGGAGCACCGCTCCCGCTCGGGCACCGATCCCCCTGGAACTCCAGGCCGACGCCGTCGCCACCCGGGAGTTCGGGCTCCTCGCGGGCGGGGGGTGGGCCCAGGCCTGGGCGTTGTGGAACGCGAGCGCCCAGCAGGTCATCAGGCAGGCGGACTTCGTCCGGCTCAACACCGTCTGCCGACCGGCCCTCGGCGTCCCCTACGTGGTCGCCGCGACGACCAGGATCGACCAGGAGACGGTGCGGGTCGACTGGCGCCGCGCGGACGCCGTCGGCAGCAACACGCTCCTCTACCAGGCGGGTTCTTGGCGCTTCGTGCCGGACGCCGCCTCGCTGGCGGACTACCGGCTGGGCGTCGACGCGCTGGTCCGCAAGCGAAGGGCGGCGGGCTCGTGCCACTGAACCGGTCCGGAGCACCGCGGCCGCGACACCGGTGGCTCCCTGACCTGCGGGCGCTCGCGGCGCTGACGGCCCTGTTGATCGGCGGGCTGCTCGCCTCGGCCGGGCCGGCGGTCGCCCATGCCGAGCTGGTCTCCTGCTCACCCGCGGACGGCTCCGTGATCGCCCGGGAGCCACTCCAGGTGACCCTGGCCTTCTCCGAGGACGTCACCGTTCGGCTGAGCTCGGTCCGGGTGATCGGTCCGGACGGGCGGCGGCTCGACCGGCAGCCGCCGCAGGCCGTGCCCCCGGGTGACCGGCGCATCGCCGTAGGGCTCGCCCCCGAGACGCAGCAGGGCACGTACGTGCTGGAGTGGCTGGCGACCGCGGCCGACGACGGGCACGCCACCTCGGGCACGCTCAGCTTCTCGGTGGGTGCACCCAGCCGGACCCCGGTCGGGCAGGGCCTCGGGACGCCCGACCGCGTCACCGACGCGGTCCTCGACACGGCCGTCTGGCTCGGCTTCGCCGGGCTGGCCCTGCTGGTGGGCAGCGCGGTGATCCGCCGGTGCGCTCCGCAGGGCCGGGACCCGGCGCCGCCCGCACCCTCCCTCCGCCGGGCCGGCAGCGTCGGCTGGGCCGTGCTTCTCGCCGGAACCGTGGTGCAGCTCTTCGTCCACGGCCCCGCCACCCAGGGAGAGGCGGTGGCCAGGATCACGGACAGGGCGCTGCTGGGCGCGACCCTCTCGACCCGCGAGGGGCATCTCCTGATCGCCAGAATCGTCCTGCTGGCACTGGTGGCCACGATCGGCGACCCGCTGCTGCGGCACCGCCGGGGCGCCGTCCCTGCGGTCCTGCTCGTCCTGGGGCTGGCCGCGACCTGGAGCGGCACGAGCCACGCGTCGAGCGGGAGCCTGGTGCCACTGTCCCTGGCCGTGACCACCCTGCATGTCACGGCGTTCGCCGTCTGGGCCGGCGGGTTGTCCGGTCTGCTCGTGCTGTCGAGGGGTTCGGGCTCCGGGCTGCCGCCGCTGACGGTGACGCGTTTCTCCCGGGTCGCCCTGACCGCCGTGGCGGTCCTGGCCGCCACGGGGCTCTACCAGGCGTTCCGCGAGATCGGCCGCTCCAGCGAGCTGACGGGCACCTGGTACGGCAGGCTGCTCCTCGTCAAGACGGTGATCGTCGTCCTGGTCGTCCTCGCCGCGTCCGTCACCCGCAGGTACGCCCTGCGCCCGGACAGCGGGCCGCCGACGGTGCTGCGGCGCGCCGCCCTGCTCGAACTGGTGGGTGTGACGGCCGTCCTCCTGGTCACCGTCCTGCTGATCGGCCAACCGCCGCCGCGCTGAGCCGGCTGTCGCCATCGGAGCCCACAGCGGCCGAGCGGAGCCCCCGCACGTCAGGGGGGCGCACGCCGGGGGCTCCGCTGTCCGGTCTCGGCCATGGCCGGTCCTTCCGAACGAGAGGCGTCTAACCGCTGAGCGGGCGTCAAAACACGGTGATGTCCGCACCGGCCGGGATCGGCCCCCCTCACTCCCCCGCCTCGTCGTCCTCGCGGTGGGCGCGGCCCTGCTCGGTGAGGGCCGACAGCGCCGCGAGGTGGCACTCGAAGGCCCGACGGCCCGTGGCGGTGAGGGAGAGCCAGGTGCGGGGGCGGCGGCCGACGTGTCCCTTGCGGACCCGGACGTAGCCGACGTCCTCCAGTGCCACCGCGGTCTTGGACAGGGTCGGCGCGGCGATCTGGCAGGTCTCGGAGACGGTGGCGAAGTCCGCCTCGGCGCAGCCGGCCAGGAAGGCGGCCAGCTTGAGCTTCGGCAGGGTGCCGAAGGCCTCGTTCGGAAGCGGCGCCCGGGGGGCGTCGCTCATCGGGGCCGGACCGAGCCGGAGATCCGGTACCAGGTCTCCAGCCCGAGGATCAGGCCGAAGGAGATGGTCCCCCAGCCCAGGCTCCCGGCGGCGAAGAAGCCGAAGCCCAGGGCGCACCCGACGAAGACCAGCCACTGGGAGACCCGGCGCCGGGTGCGCCGGCGGCAGATGTCGGTCAGCGGGACCAGTCCGCCGCGGCGCCAGCGGCGCACGATCTCGGCGTACATGCCCAGGTGGGCGACCAGCAGCACCAGGCCGGCGATCCCGAGGACGGCCGCGGCGGACCTCCTCCCGGCCAGGTCGGAGACGCCGATCGCCGCCATGGCCAGCGCGAAGGTGCCCCCCGCGTAGACCGGGAACCAGCCCGGCACGCGCGGTACCGCGGCCGTCCGACGGGTCGCGGCGGCGACGGCGAGGGCCTCTTCCGGACTCAATTCATCATCCATGCTTGAAGAATAGCATCTACTTTCCATTATGAAAGTAGATGCTTCGCGCGCGAGGTGCGGGCACACCGGGCCCGGCGTCAGCAGCCGCTGCTGGACCCGGAGTGGCTGTGGTGGTGGGTGCTGCTGTGCGAGCTGCTGCCGCTACTGCCGTGATGGTGGCTCCGCATCGGCGCCGTCATGGTGGCGGCGCACGCCGGGCCGTTGTTGCATGCCGCGACGCCGACCGTGGCCGTGAGAGTGAGCGCGGCGGCCAGGGCGATACGACGGATCAAGACGGGCTCCTCGGGAGTGGCGCGGACAGACGTTCTGTCAGCGGCAGACGACAATCCCGAGGACCCTAGTTCCCTCGAGCCGACCCGCCTGCCCCGGGGGTCGGCCCGCGCCCGTCGCCGCGCCCGGTGGCTCAGCCCGCGGATCGGTCCGCGCAGACGGACGGCAGGGCGCGGAGCAGGGCGGCGAAGTGCAGGACGTCGAGGTTCTGCTGATGGCGCGCGTGGACGGTCGCGGCGGTCAGCCTGCCGTCACAGGAGGGCGCCCGGAGCGCGCCGTCGGCCGCGGCGATGGCCTGGACGAGTTCGGTGTCGATGGTGTTGAGCTCGACCCGGATGGTGGCCAGGCTGGGCCTGGTGGTCGGGACGAGCGAGGGATCGGCGTCCCATTCGGCGAACAGCGCGCGCTGGACGACCTTGCTGGCCTCGATCTGGTCGCGGAAGATCTTCGCGACCGGCGCGGGGTCGATGCCCAGGGCCGTGGCCTGCTGCTCGGCGTCGGCGATCACGACCGCCTCGCGGGCCGGGTCGTCGATCGGGCTGGTGGTCCCGTACTTGGCCGCCGCCACCTGGTCGGCCACCGTGACCCGCTGCGCGGACAGCTGGGCGATCGTCTCCAGCGGCGTCGTCCTCGGCGCGGCGGCGGCGCTGCCCGCTCCGAGCCCGGATGCCGTGGCGGTGAGCAGGAGCAGTCCGCCGACGAATCCGGCCGTCGATCGGCTCATGGTGATGAACAGTCGCACCGGAACCCCCAGTCGTGTACGGAACGTCGCGCCGATGGTACGGGTGCGGAACGCCCGGACGCGGTGCTTCCGCCGGATTCGCACGGGGCGCGACGCACGCGTGGCCGCCGCCGCAGGGTGCGGGGAGAACGCCTGGGGCGTCCGGTGCCTGCGGGGCGGCCACGCGCGGGTCAGGTCACCACCTCATGCGGTGGTGGTGCCTGCCCGACCGGGTGGCGGAGGCCGTGGGGATGGGCGAGCCGTTGGCGGCCGTGTTCGTCACCACGGGGACCGGGGTGGTGCAGGTGGCCGCGGCTGCCGGGGAGGAGGCAGCCGCGGCCGGGGTCGCCGCCGCGGAGGTCATCGACCCTGTCGCCGTGGCGGAGTCGCTGGGCATGGTCCACGCGGAGCCGATCTGTCCGCCGGCTGCCGGGGCCGAGGCCGAGCCGGCGGCCGGAGCCGAGGCGGACGCGGCCGGGTCGGTGGGCGCTGCGGGAGCAGGCTGACCGGTCATCGGGGCGGTGGAAGGGGCGGTGGAGGCGCCGCCGGTCGGAGCGACCGTGGTGGTGCCCGCCGGGGCCGTCGGGGCGGCGCTGGTGCAGGCGGCCCCGTCGGGGTCGCCGCGCCGGACGCGGGGGCGGCCGGGGTCTGGCCGAGCGGGGTGAAGGTCGCGTTGACGACCACGCCGTTGCCGTCCGTGGTCAGCGTGATCGGGTTGGCCACGTTGAGCAGGGCCCCGCAGTTGAGGTTGGTGAAGGACTGGTTGGCGCGCATGGCCAGGAAGGTGAAGAGGTTGTTCGCCATCGCCGCGTCGACCGACGGGCCGTTCATGAAGATGGCCTGGTCCTTGAAGACGCGCTGGATGCCCATCGCGTTGCCGAAGAGGTTCTGGCAGTAGGTGGTGCCGCCGCCGTTGTCGGCGGCGCCGATCGGGGTCATGTCGACGCCCGCGCGGTACAGGTTGGTCTTGGTGTTGCTGCCGTTGCCGTTGTTCTGCGTCATCGGGTCGGTCACCGGGACGAGCGCGATCGGGGCCTGCTGGTTCGCCGCCGCGGAGAGCTCGTCCAGGGGCAGGGCCGCGGCGGCCATGCCGTCGCTGGACTGGTCGGGGCGGGTCCAGGGAGTGCAGCCGAGGGTGGGGTCGATGAACTGCGTGAGCAGCAGGTTGTCGCTGCCGTTGGCCAGGTCCACCAGCTGCTGGTTCTGCAGGGCGGCCTTGTTGGCGGCGTTGTTCTGCGCGATCTGACCGTTGGCGGTGGCCAGGTAGTGGGTGACCACGTTGTCGCTCTGGTCCTGGTCCACCACGGAGAAGTCACGGGTGGTCGGACAGGGCAGGCCGTCCTTGGCGGTGCCGGCCGGTGGGACCTGCAGCTGGTTGGCGGCTATCTGCCGGTTCGCGTTGCGGAAGAACGCCGGGGCGTTGCAGTCGGCGAACTGCCCGAAGATCGAGCCGCGCAGTCCGTTCACGCACCGGCCCTGGGCCAGCGAGTTGGTACCGCCGGTGTTCGTCAGGGTCAGGTTTGTGCCGTTGAAGCCGAACCAGATCCCGACCGTCGATCCCGCGGGGACGGTGGCCGGAGTGGGCGCGGCGGCAGCCTGGGTGCCCTGGTCGATCACCAGCGGGTCGTACAGCGTCACCTGTCCGCCGGGCGCGACGATCGCGGCCTCGACGAAGGCGGACTGACCGGCGTTGGCCTCGTTGCACGGGCCCGCGGCCGCGTCGGTGGCCACCAGTTGGTAGGGGGTGGCCAGGCCCTGCGCGCTGAGCGGGTTCGGCGGCACGACCAGGGTGCAGTTCGGGTTGGCGGCCGCGGCGGCCGGCTGGTTGTTCGCCGCCAGCGCGGTGGCCAGTCCGCCCGCGACCAGGGGCAGTCCGATCAGCAGGACCATCCAGGTGGACTTCCTCCCGCGGCGTCGGCGCCGTCGGTCCGGCGCGAAGCGTGAGTGTTGCTTGTCCGCATGGCGCATGTACGACTCAACTCCAATCCGGCCCACCGACCACGGGCCGCGATCCACCCGGCTCCTGTGACCGGTGGGGTGCACAGGGCCGTGTGTGCCGTAAGTGGTTCCCCCCGGCGGCGAGCCTCGCAGATCGAACCCGGGTTGCCTCGCCGGGAGAGGGTTACGTTAGAAATCGGTAATCCGTTCCCCGAAACCGTTCGGCCTGCGACGGACGGCACTTGACCAGCCGTCATGGCACGGCGAACGGCCCCCGCGTCGCGGGGGCCGTGAGTCGGGACGGGGTCGGTCAGAAGTGCGTGCCCATGGCCGTGCTCGGGGCAGCGGGGAGGCTGGGCACGGAGGTGGGCATGGACGTCGGCATCGCGGTGGGCATGGCGGTGGGCATGGACGTCGGCATGGCGGTGGACGTCGGGGCGGGGGACGGCAGGCCGCTCACGGTGAGGCTCAGGTGCAGGCGGGCCAGGAACAGCGAGGTGACGGTCGGCCACCTGTGCATCCGGTGTCCGTAGACGGGGGTCTGCCGGACGAACGCCCAGACCAGGTCACCGTTGGCCAGCACGGTGAGGGGGCCGGAGACGTGGACGGTGAGCACCAGGTCCGGGGTGAGGAACCTGCCGGTGAGGTCGATCAGCCGGAAGTGCGTGCCGGTGAAGGCGCCGCGCCGGACCGACTCCCAGGTGACCAGCAGGGCCGACCTCCCGTACGGCGCCACGTGGACGTTGACGTTCGCGGTTCCCGGCGTGCTGGTCAGCACGACCGAACGCGCGGTGTGCCGGGCGGAGTCGACGAAGAACAGCACGGCCTGGTCGGTGCTCCAGCGCGGCGCGGCGTTCCAGGTGAGGCTGTTCGCCCGGGAGGAGACCGGCCCCTGGGCGGAGAGCGCGGTCACCCAGCTCCCCCGGCCGGTCTGCACCATGTCGTCGCCGCTCGCCATCGCCGAACCGGTGGCGCTGCCGTCGTCGTAGCAGTTGTACGCCGCCCAGGATCCCGACCAGCCGAGGGTACGGCCCATGTCGCCCCGGCAGTTCCACTCGTGACCGCCGGACAGCATCTGCCCGGAGTCGCTGACGTAGACCATCTTCTCGCCCCACCGGCCGTTCCGGGAACCGCCGGCTCCGTGCACGGTGAAGAGGGCGGCGTAGCGGCTGCCGTTCCAACTGAGCTTTCCGTCGAGCATGGGGGCGGTGTCGTGGCCGGCCGCTCCGGTCAGCTTGACGGCGAAGGCGATGTGGCCGTTCCGCACCCGGATCAGCGCGGCGGCGGTCTCGCCCCAGCGGTTGTGGTCGGCCACACGGGTGAGCAGGGCGAAGCCGTTGTCGAAGGCGACCAGGCCGCCGATCTCGTGGGCGCCGGTGATGACGACGTCGGGGCCGGTGCGGCGCAGCCGGCGGTCGACGGGGGTGACGTGGACGGAGTTCGCGGCCTGCCAGGCCACTTCGAGCATGCCGTCGGGGGCGACGGCGGTGACCGTGCGCGTCCACTGCGGCATGCCGTTGCCGTTCGGGGAGAGATAGCTGAACGCGCTGCTCAGTTTGATGGTGGACACCGAGATGTTCGCCGCGATGACGTTGCCGCTCGTCATCGTCGGGGCGTTGGTGGCCATCTGGCTGGTGACGGTGCCCCAGTTCGTGGGGGCCGCCGCGCCGGTGACCGGACGGGCCGTCGGGGCGACGTCGGCGAAGGCCAGGCCTCCGACGACGAGTACCCCCAGGGCCAATGGCAAACCGAAGAGGAGGCGGCGCCTGCGCCGCTCCGATCGAACCCTGTTGGCCGTGAATCGCTTGCCGGGCATGTTTGCTCCCTTCCGCTCGGATGGGGAACAGACTGCCGCCGCGGGGGCCCCGGGTCGCCGGTGCGCAGGGTGGTGTAAGAGACGCGTAATGCCCAACGTGGCGCGAGGGACGCGGGTTTCCGGTGCGCATGCACGGCGTCGTGCGGTGCCGTGCATGCGCCCCTGCCTGCCTACTTGCAGCTGCCGCTGCCGGTGTCGCGGTACTGCAGCGCCGAACTGTCGAAGCCGGGACCGGCCAGCGCGGGCGCGTAGTCCCAGCTGTAGCCGTGGGCCTTGAGCGTGAACTTCATGACGCCGAAGGCGCCCGCCTGGGCGGTGACCACGTTGGGGTTGTCGTAGTTGCCCGGCGTGCCGGCGAGGGAGTCCAGGGCCTCGCCGCCGGAGCCGATGATGAACTCGGGGATGCCGTGCTTCGGGTCCGACTCGCCGGCCGGGTTCATCGGGCGCAGCCGCGCGTACGCGTGCTCGTGGCCGTTGAGGATGAGCGTGGCGTGGTTCTGGTACAGCAGCTTCCACCAGGCGTCGGCCGCGGCGCCCTCGGCGCCGCCCGCGCCCACCGCGGAGGCGGGGACGGTGGCGGTCGAGGCCGTGGTGGCGCTGAAGGTCGGCTGGTGCCAGTACGCGATGGTGCACGGACGCGAGTTGGCGGCCAGGTCGTTGGAGAGCCAGGTGGTCTCCTGGGCCAGGAGGCCACCGTCCGTGGTGGAGCAGTCGTGGTTGAACGCGTCCGAGCCGCACTCGGCGTTGAGCGAGATGATGTGCCAGTTGCCGAGGTCGTAGGAGTACCACCCCTGCCGGTCGGCGGTGTCGTCGCCGGCCTGGCCCTGGGTGGCCGGCGCGCCGACCTGGTTGTGGCCGTTGAAGTAGCCGAAGTAGCCGACGCCGTTCTGGCCCGCCTCGTTGTCGCCCTTCTTGGCGTACGGGTAGTACTCGTGGTTGCCCGGCGCCGGACGCTCGAGCATCTTCAGGCCGCCCCACGCCTGCTCGAAGGACTGCTCGAAGTCGGTCAGCTTGCCCACCTGGTACTGCTCGTCGCCCAGCAGCGCCACCGCATCGGGGTGCATGCTCGTGGCCTGCCCGGCGGTCGCGAACTCGGCGCTCATGCCGCCCAGCGTGGCGCTGCCGCACTTGAGCGCGGCCGGGGTGGACGCGTTCTCGTCGTCGTCGGGCTCACAGGCGATGTCGCCGACCGCGGCCAGGGTGTAGGTCTGGGCCTCGCTGTGGTGGGCGGCATAGGGCCAGTCGTTGTCGCTGCGACGACTGTCGGCGACGGCCGTGCCCGTGACGGCCAGGACGGCCAGTCCGGCGGCTACGGCGGAGATCTTGGTGGCGCGCTTCATGGGCGGTGCCCTTCCACGAGAGGAGCGGTCACCGCAGGTTAAGCAGTCGGTCCGGCGGCTCACACAAACACGTTCTGACGGTTCGGCGAACTCCGCGCCGCGCCCGGATGAAGGTTCTCGTACGCGGTGCCGTGACAGGTTTATGACGGCTCGCCATCCCGGTGGGCCGGCGGCCTTTGCCACGTCGGGACGACGGTCCGGTCCGGCTCCGGGAGAGCGGGAGCCGGACCGGACCGGACTCGGTCAGAAGCCGAGGACCCACCCGAAGACGATCCTCCAACTGGGCACAGGCGCACCTCCCCTCGGTTGTCGACGCGATCAGCTTCCGCGTCGGCGGGTGGCCGCGTCGATCGATTCGGCCTGGGCCGAAGCACGACCGCCCGCCCCTCAACGCCGACGGGCGGTCACCAGGTGGGCGGCGGTGCGGAGGCGGACGCCTTCGGGGCGCTGGTACCCGGCCAGGGCGGACGACAGGGCGACCCTGGCCCGCCCGGCGGCGTCGGGGTCGCCCGCGGAGTCGAGCAGGCCCACCAGGTGCCGGCCGGGGCCGGAGCCCAGCAGCAGGTCGGCCGCGGCGTCGGCGTCGCGCCCGAAGTCGCCGTCGGCCTCGACGGGCTCGGTGCGCACCTCGGCGAAGCCGGCCGCGTCGAGGACCTCGCGGATCACCTCGGGGTCGGCGAGGGAGAACATCCCCGGACCCTCCGTCCCGGCCTCCTCCGGCGAGGGAAGCGGCAGGGCGGCACGCACCGCGCCGTACACCTGGACCCATTCGGTGCGGGCCGGGTCCGACATGCAGACGAAGGCGAGGCGGCCGCCGGGGCGCAGGGCGCGGCCGACGTTGCCGAACGCGGCGACCGGATCCGCGAAGAACATGATTCCGAAACGGCTGATCGCGGCGTCGAAGGCGGCGCTCGGGAGCGGGTGGACCTGGGCGTCCCCCTGCTCGAAGACGATCCGGTCCAGGCCCTCCTCGGCGGCCAGGGCGCGGGCTCTGGCCAGCATGGGAGCGGAGAGGTCCAGGCCCAGGACGGAGCCCCGGAAGGCGGTCGCGGCGGCCAGGCGGGTGGTCTGGCCGACGCCGCAGCCGACGTCGAGGACCCGGTCCGCGGGGCCGATCGCGGCCGCCGCGAGCAGCAGCGGGTTGAAGCCTTCGTTGACCGCGTTCCAGCGGTCGTGGTGGTCGCTCCAGTAGCGGCCCTCGTCGCCGTTCCAGGCCTCGGACTGTGCGGTGTTGACGATCGTGCGCATCGGATCGCTCCTGTCGGAGAGCTAGTATGGGCACCTGCCCATTCCACGGTATGGGCAGGTGCCCATACTCGCAAGAGCCGATCCGGAGGACCCGATGTCACCGCGTGGCGTAGCCATCCCCGATGCCAGGGAGCGGCTCTTCGCCGCGGCCGAGCGCGTGCTCGCCAGGGAGGGGCCGGCCGGGCTGACCAACCGGGCCGTCACCGAGGAGGCCGGGTGCGCCAAGGGCCTGCTCTACAACCACTTCGCCGACCTGGACGACTTCGTCGCCCGACTCGTCCTCGACCGCTTCGAGCGGATCGCCGCCCAGGTCGGCCCGCTGCCCGAGCAGGCGGGCCGGGGGGACGTCAGGGAGAACCTGGCCGAGGCGGCGCTCACCCTGCTCGGCGCGAACGGCCCGGCGATCGCCGCGGCCGCGGTGTCCCGGAACGGCGTGGCCGAACGGGTACGGCAGGCGTGGGCCGAGGGCGCCCCGGGACCGGGCGCGGTTGAGGACGCGATGGCCAGGTATCTGGCGGCCGAACAGCGGCTGGGCCGGATTCCCGCGGACACGGACGGCGCGATGCTGGCGCTGGCTCTCGCGGGGACCGTCCACCATCTGCTGATGCACGACAGCGCCCAGCCGGCCGACCGGCAGGCGCTGATCCGCCGCCTGGTCGCCGCGCTGGTGCCGCCGCCGCTCGGGTCCGGCGCGCCCGGCTGAGCCGGACACGCGGCCGCCGGCGGACCCGTACGGCGTATCCGGCAGCGAAAGCCGCGGCGCGCATCTATCGGCGGGGCGGGGTGTTCGCGGGAGACTGGAGGGACCCGCTCCGGGAAAGGACTCCGCGCCGTATGGCTGATTCACCGCTGCTCTCCCTGCGAGACGTCTCCAAGCGCTTCGGCGCCGTGCACGCCCTCGTGAACGTCGACCTCGACGTGAAGGCGGGCGAGGTGGTCGCCGTCGTCGGGGAGAGCGGTGCCGGCAAGTCGACCCTGATCCGGGTGATGGCCGGGGTCGAGGCGCCGGACACGGGCAGCGCCAGGTGGGACGGCCGGGCCGTTGACCTGTCCAGGCCGCGGACCGTCCGGCGGCTCGGCGTGGCCGCGGTGCACCAGGACCCCGAGCTGTGCCTCAACCTGGACGTGATCTCCCAGCTCTTCCTGGGGCGGGAGATGCGGCGTTTCGGGCTGCTGGACGACGTCGGTATGGAGCAGAAGGCCAGGCGGCTGCTGGAGAGCCTGCACGTGCACATCGCCGACCTGCGGGCGCCGCTGGCGACGCTGACCGCCGCGGAGCGCCAGTCGGTGGCCATCGCCGCCGCCCTGATCGACGATCCGGCCCTCCTCCTGCTGGACGAGCCCACCGCCGGGCTCGACCCGCAGCAGAGCGCCCTCCTGCTCAACCTGGTGCGCCGGCTGCGGCGCAGCGGGCTGGGGGTCGTCCTGGTCAGCCACAACATCGACGACGTGCTGGCGGTCGCCGACCGCGTCGCCGTGCTGCGCATGGGCCGCAACGCCGGGGTCTTCGAGACGCGCTACGCCAGCCAGGAGCAGATCGTCTCGGCGGTCACCGGCAACCAGATCCTCGCCGCGGCGCTGCAACGCAGCCTGCTGCCGCGGGACCTGCCGAAGCTGGAGACCCTCGACACCGCCTTCCGCTACCTCCCCGCCCAGGCGGGCGCGGGCGGCGACTGGTTCGACGTCATCCCGCTGTCCGGGGCCCGGATCGCCCTGGTCGTCGGGGACGTGGTCGGCCACGGCCTCAGCGCCGCAGCGACCATGGGACGGCTGCGCACCGCCGTCCACAACGTCTCCCATCTCAACCTTCCGCCCGGCGAGCTGCTGGCCCACCTGGACGACCTGGTGAGCCGACTCGACGAGGAGCGCGGAGCCGCCGGGGGACACAACGACATCATCGGCGCCACCTGCATCTACGCCGTCTACGACCCGGTCGCCCGGCAGTTGGAGGTGGCCCGCGCCGGGCATGTGCCGCCGCTGCTGGTCCAGCCCGACGGCCGGGCGGCCTTCGCCGACGTTCCGGCCGGGCCGCCGCTCGGCCTCGGCGGGATGCCCTTCGAGACGGTCGAGCTGCCGCTCCCCGACGGCGCCCGGTTCCTGCTCTACACCGACGGACTGGTCGAGCGGCGGGACCGCGACATCGACGCGGGGCTGGACCGTTTGCTGCAGGCGGTCCGCCAGGACGGGGACCCCTCCCCCGGCCGCCTGTGCGACGACGTGATCAAGGCGCTGCTGCCTGACGACGCGGTCGGTGGGACGCCGGACGACGTCGCCCTGCTCGTCGCCCGGGCCAAGGGGCTTCCCAACGGCCACGTGGCCTGCTTCGACGTCCCCACCGACCCGGCCGCGGTCGCGGAGATCCGCGCCGCGGCGGCGCGGCGGCTGCACGAGTGGGACCTGGACGACCTGACGTTCACCACCGAGTTGATTCTCAGTGAGCTGATCACCAACGCCATCCGCTACGCGAGCGGCCCGATCACCGTCCGGATGCTGCGGACCCGTTCCCTGGTCTGCGAGGTCGCCGACGCCAGCAGCACCTCACCGCACGTGCGCTACGCCGCGACCACGGACGAGGGCGGGCGCGGGCTGTTCCTGGTGGCCCATCTGTCGGAGCGCTGGGGCACCCGCTACACCGACCGTGGCAAGATCATCTGGGCGGAGCAGCGCCTCCCCTGAGAGCCGGACCCGCCGTACGGCTCACGACCCGGAGGCGCTCGCGGCCGGGCTCGCGCCGCCGCTGAAGCAGGGGCGGATGTTCTGCCGCGTGGCGGCGCTCACCTGGGCCGGGAGGGCGGCGGGGAGCGCGGCGTCGGGACCGCCGAGCACGACGGTGTTCACCGCGCCGGCGCGGCGGAGCGCCGCTGCCACCTGGTCCGCCCGGTCCGCGTGCACGCACACGACGACCGAGCCGAGGCCGGGGATCAAGGGCACCGCGTAGACCACGCCGCCCTGGCCCCGGACGGCGTCGATCATGGTCCGGCCCGCAGAAGAGGGCGAGGTCTCGAACCCGAGCACGACCTTGTTCCGCCCGTCGCCGCCCTCGAGCGCCAGCGCGGTGACGCCCGCCGCCGCGAGCAGGACGACGCCCGCCGCGGCGCCGACGACCGCCGGCCGACGCCACAGGCCGCGCCGGCCGCCCGCGACGCCCGCCTCGGCGCGCAGGCGGACCGTGTCGGGCCGGGGGCCGTGGGCCTGCGGGGCGGCGGATGCGGGCGCGGACAGCAGCTGCGCCGCGGTCGCGGCGTCAGGGCGGAGCGCGGGGTCCTTCTCCAGCAGCGCGGTGATCAGCGGGGCCAGGGCGCCGGCACGGCGAGGCGGGGGCGTCGGCGCGTCGAGGATGGCGCGCATCAACGCCTCGGGGGTGTCCGCACGGAACGGGCGTTCCCCCTCCACGAGTTCGAACAGGGTCACCCCCAGCGCCCAGAGGTCGACCGTCGCCGTCACCGGCGCGCCGCGGAACTGCTCGGGCGCCAGATAGGGCTGGGTGCCGACCAGCACGCCCGGCTGCGTGAGGCTCGTCGCCTCCGCGTCGAGCAGCGTGGCGATCCCGAAGTCGACGACGACCGCGCGTCGCCCGTCCCAGAGGATGTTGGCGGGCTTGACGTCGCGGTGCACGACGCCCGCCGCGTGGACCTCGCGCAGCGCGTCCAGGATCTGGCGGGCGATCTCCGTCGCCGACGGCACGCCCAACGGGCCCTCGCGGCGGGCGAGCGCGTCGAGTGGCTCGCCGTCGACCAGTTCCATCACCAGCACCGGCACCCCGCCCGCGTCCGCGACGATGTCGTGGACCGCCACCAGGGACGCGTGCCGCAGGTTCGCCGCGGAGCGCGCCTCCCGCCGGATGCGCCGCACGAGCTCCTCGCGCAGCGGTGCGTCGGCGCCCTCGGGCGGGAGCAGCTCCTTGACCGCGACCGCGCGGCGCAGCTGGAGGTCGAACGCCCGCCAGACCCGGCCCATACCGCCCGCGCCGAGCCGCTGTTCCAGCCGGTAACGCCCCGCCAGAACGTCCCCGACCTGCCAACCCGCCACGAGCCCTCCCCAGAGCGACCGGCGAGTTCCGCCGAACGTCGCCGGGGCCAGCGTGACATGACGACATCGCAGGGGGTCAAGTGGCCATGGGTGCGAATCCGCAGGGCGTCGTCCCGCGGGCCCGCTCCGTGGGCGGCGCGGGGGTCGTCCGTCAGGGGACGACGACCAGCTTGCCGCGGGTGTGCCCGGTGCGGCTGGCGTCGAACGCCTCGCCGGTCCGGTCCAGCGGGAAGGTCTGCGCAACCTCCACGGTCAGCGCGCCGCGGTCGGCGATCGCCGCGAGTTCGGCCAGTCTGGCGCCGTCGGGGCGGACCCAGATCCAGTGCCCGCCGTGCTGCTCCACCTGCGGGTCGGCGACCGAGACATGCCGTCCGCCGTCGGCGAGCACGGCCAGCGTGGTCTCCAGCTGGCCGCCGACGAAGTCGGCCACCGCCGACACTCCGTCGGGGGCCAGCGCGCGGACCCGTTCGGCCAGGCCGTCCCCGTAGCTCACCGGCTCGCCGCCGAGCTCGCGGACGAAGGCGTGGTTGCGCTCCGAGGCGGTGCCGATCACCCGGGCGCCGAGGTCCCGGCCGAGCTGTACCGCGAGGCTGCCCACGCCGCCCGCCGCGCCGTGCACCAGCAGCACGTCGGCGGGCCCGACCGCCAGCTGTTCCAGGCTGCGCAGCGCGGTCAGACCGGCCAGCGGCAGCCCGGCCGCCTGCGCCCAGTCGAGGGCGGCCGGCTTGCGTGCCACCGAGGGGGCGGAGACCGCGACGTACTCGGCGAAGGTGCCGGCCTGCACCGCCTCCTTGCGTGCGTAGGCGATCACCTCGTCACCGGGTGCGAACTCGGGCGTGTCGGGGCCGGTCCTGACCACGACGCCGGCCACGTCCCAGCCGGGGATCACCGGAAAGACCGTGTCCATCATGCCGTCGAGGCCGCCCGCCATGATCTTCCAGTCCACCGGGTTGACCGCCGCCGCGCGCACCTGGATCAGCACCTGGCCGGGGCCCACCTTGGGGTCCGGATGCTCTCCGTACCGCAGCACCGAGTTGTCCGGGGCGTAGGAGTCGTAGGTGATGGCGCGCATGAGCGGACCTCCAGGGGGCCTGTCGTCGTCTCGCGCACCGCCTTCCGGTGGCGGACACCACTCGCCACGCTAAGCCGCGCGGACGGGCCCGGCACGCCCACGGCCCCGAACGAGGGGCGGCCTGCGGCGGCCGGGCTGCCGGTGGAGTCGCCCGGGCCCACGAGGGCGCCGGGGACAGGGAGAGTGCCAGAGATGTCCGACCGGAACCGTCGACCGCACGACGGTGCTCCCGTCACCGCGTCCGCCCGGGTGCCCCGGTCGCGGTCCGGGTCGGCGCCTTCGTACGCGCCGCCGGCGCCCCGGCCGAACAGCCGCCGCAAGAACATCGCGGGAGGGCTGGTCTTCGGCGTCATCGGCCTGCTCCTCGTCGGCGGATGCGCGCTCATGCTGGCCTATTCGACCGGGCTGACCGGGACCCCGGGGCAGCTGCGGGTGGACGCCTGCGCGCAGGTGGGCTCGGGTCGTGGGCAGCACCTCGACTGCTTCGGCACCTTCCGGTCCGACGACGGCAGGGTCGTGGACCAGGACGCCGTGCTGGCACACCACTACTCCCCCGGCACCGAGGTGCGCGTGGAGCGCTCCGGCGGCGGCACCTACTACCCGGTCGGTCCGGCCGGGACGGCGGGCGCGCTGGCGGGCGCCGGCTTCGGGGTGATGTTCCTGGCACTCGCCGGAGGCCTGTTCGTCCAGACCTCCCGCCGCTATCCGCCGGTGGCGCCCGGGCAGCGGCTGCGGACGGCCGACGTGCCGCGACCGCTGAGCGTCTTGCTGCGGGCCCTGGCCCGGACGATGCTGGCCGCCCTGGTGCTGTTCGTACTCTTCTTCGTGATCGCTCTCGCCAACGGGATCTGACCGTCCCTCCGCTGACAACCCGCCATATCGGCTGCTGGGACGGGTCCGTCCGGGTGCTGCCGCGTGCCGAACGGGGGAAGGCGGCGCGCCGGTGGCGTGGGAGCGGGTACGGATCGACCCGAAGTCGGCCGCGCGGCGCGCCGACCCGTGGGAAAGAAGGCAGGCGGATGACGGTCGACCGACGGAGCTTCCTCGCCGCGTTGGGCGGGGGCGGAGTGGCGGTGCTGGCGGGGGCCGGCCCGGCGGCGGCACTGGTCGACGCGTGGCCGGGTCGTGCCCCGGCCACGAACCGGATGCCGCCCGACTGGGCGAAGCTGCGCAAGCGCCTGGGCAGTCGCCTGGTGCTTCCCGGTGACCCGGGATACGCCGTCCACCGGCTCGGCTACAACGAACTGAACGACGGTCACCGTCCGGCCGCCGTCGCGCGCTGCGCCTCCGCGGCGGACGTCCAGGCCTGTCTCGACATCGCCCGCGGCCACGGCATCCCGATCGCCGCCCGCAGCGGCGGTCACAGCTACCTGGGCTACAGCGTCCCGAACGGCGGCCTGGTGATCGACCTGCGCCTGATGGCCCACGTCGAGGTGGGCCGTGACGGCATCGCGTTCGTGGGTCCGGGCGCCCGGCTGATCGAGGTCTACGCGGCCCTGGCCCGCGCGGGCCGGCTGCTTCCCGGCGGTTCCTGCCCCACCGTCGGCATCAGCGGACTCACCCTGGGCGGCGGGATCGGCGTGCTGACCCGCAAGTACGGCCTGACCTGCGACCGGCTCGCCGCGGCCAGGGTGGTCACGGCCGACTGCAGTCTCCGCACCGCCTCGCCGGGCTCGGAGGACGCCCTGTACTGGGCGCTGCGCGGCGGTGGCGGCGGCAACTTCGGCGTGGTGTCGCAGTTCGCCTTCAGGACCGCGCCCGCCCCCGCGCTGACGGTCTTCTCACTCTCCTTCCCCCGCGGCTCGGCCGCGGAGGTGATCGGGGCCTGGCAGAACTGGATCGCCCACGCGCCGTTCGAGCTCTGGGCCAGCTGCCAGGTCTCCGGCGGCAACCCGCCCACCGCCCGCCTGGTCGGCTGCTACGTGGGCGGCCCCACGGCCGCGAACCGGCTGCTGGACCAGCTGGTCGCCGCCGCCCGCGTGCGGCCGAGCTCGCGCAGCGTGCAGCCGAAGACCTACCTGGGCGCGATGATGTACATGGCCGGCTGCTCCAAGGACACCGTCGCGAACTGCCACCTCGTCACCGAGGGCGGCCGCCTCCCGCGCGAGTCCTTCGTCGCGGTCTCCCGGATGCTCGGCCCGCGGCCCCTCGACGCCGGAAGGGTCGCCGCCCTGATGACCGGCCGCACCGGCGTCGACCTCCTCCTCGACGCTCTCGGCGGCGCGGTCTCCCAACTCGCTCCCAGGGAAACGGCGTTCCCCCACCGCTCCTCGCTGGCCAGCGCCCAGGTCTACGCGAGCGCGACCCGGTCCGGCCAACAGGCGGCGACCCGCACGGTGGACGCGATCCGGGACGGACTGGCCAGGCTGGGCGCGACCGGCGCGTACGTGAACTACATCGACGCCGGCCTGCCCGACTGGGGCCACGCGTACTACGGCCAGAACCTGGAACGGCTGAAGCAGGTGGCGCAGCACTACGACCCGGACCACGTCTTCGCCTTCCCGCAGTCCGTGGCCCGCGCCTGAGCCGAACGGCCGGACCTCCGGAGTTCGGCAGCCGTCCAGGCGCGGGGCCGCAGGCGTGCTCCGGCTGCCGCGGTCGATCGGGCGTCAGTCCCTGTCGAACTCCTTCAGCAGCTCCTCGGCCTGGGGCCAGGGGCCGTAGCCGGAGGCCGGGTTGAGGTGCCCGACCGCGCCGAGGCCGACGACGAGACTGCCCCAGTCCCTGGCCAGGTCGAGCACCCGGTCCAGGGCGGCCAGCGGGTCGTCGGTGCTGGTGGCGACCACGCTGGGGAACGGCAGCCGGTCCTGCGGGACGGGAAGCCAACCGTTGGCCTTCAGGTCCTCCGTACTCGGATGCGGCGGATGCATCGGCTGGTCGAGGTCGGGAGGGGTGGCGAGCAGCGCGCCGCGCACCTGGTCGGTGCGGTGCCCGCGGGCCCAGTGGACGGTGGTGATCACGCCGGCGCTGTGGGCGACCAGCACGACCGGACCTGCGGCGGAGGTCACCGCCTCCTCCAGGGCGGCGACCCTGGCGGCGCAGCTGAGCCGGTCGTCCGTCAGCGGCGCGAGCGTGCGCACCGCGCGCCCGGCGGAGACGAGTGCCGCGGCGAGGTGGGTCTGCCAGTGGTCGGCGACGTGGTCGCGCAGACCGGGGACGATGATCACGGTGGCTTCGCCGCCCGCGCCCCGGCCGGAGGGTACCTCGTCGGCGGGAGCCTGGTCGGTGGGGACGGGAAGGATCATCACAGGAGGTCCAGTCGGTCGCTGGCGATGTCGCGCTGGAGGGCGACGACGAGCCTGAGGTGGAAGTACCGGCGGCCGACCAGGAAGGCGAGCGTGGCCGGGAGGGAGACCAGCGGCAGCAGTGCGAGGGCGCTCCGCAGGCCGACGTGGTCGGCCAGCATGCCGGTCACCGCGGGGCCCGGGGCGAGACCGAGCAGGCTGTTGGCGAGGGTGAGGGTGGCGAAGGCGGTCGCCGAGATCGCGGTCGGCGTCAGGTTGGCGACCATCGCCGCGGCGGGTCCCGCGGTACCCGCCGAGAGCAGCGAACCCAGGGCCAGCAGCAGCAGTTGCGCGCCTCCGTTCGGCAGCTGGAACGCGCCGGTCAGCAACGCCATCGAGCCGAGGCAGCAGGCCATCGCGACGGTCCACTTGCGCGCCGGGGCGATCCGGTCCAGCCGGTCGGAGAGCATGCCCGCGCCGATCATGCCGATCCCGATGATCAGCGCGAACACCCCGGCGGTGGCGCCCGCCTTGGCGGAGGCCATGTGGTAGTAGCGGTTGAAGAAGCTGGGCAGCCAGGCGATGAGCGCCGCGCAGACCGCGAACTGGAGCCCGCTGCCGATGTAGGCGCACACCACCGAGACCGAGGAGAACAGTTTGGGCAGATGCCCGCGCAGCGGAGTCCTGGACCCGCCTTCCTCGCCCGCTTCCTGCGCGGGCCGCAGGCGCTGCTCGGTGACGACGAAGGCGTACACGGCGGCGAGCACCAGTCCGAAGACGCCCATCACCCCGAACGCCCAGCGCCAGCCCGCCTGTTGGGCGATCGCGCCGCCGAGCGCGACACCCAGGACCGAGCCGAAGGCGCCCCCGGCGATGAACGCGCCGGAGAGCGTGGCCCGCAGGGTCACCGGGAAGATGCTCAGCACCACGGCGATGCCGACGCTGCCGTAGGCCGCCTCGCCGATGCCGACGAAGACGCGGCCGAGGAACAGCTGCCCGTAGTTCGCCGCCAGCGCGCAGCCGATGGTGGCCAGGCTCCACAGCGTGGCGGCGAGCACCAGGCTGCGCACCCGTCCCCAGCGGTCCGCCAGCAGGGACATCGGGAAGGTGAGGACGCCGACCATCAGCGCCACCACACCGCTCAGCGACCCCAGTTTGGCGTCGGAGAGCAGCCATTGAGCCTTCAGGAGCGGAAATACCGCGTTGAGCACCTGCCGTGACATGTAGTCACTGAGCAGCAGGCCGAACGAGAGAGCGAAGACCAGCCAGGCGTACTGCCTGGAGACGGCCGGCCCTGAGGACGACGTCGTCCCCGGCACGGCCCCGACGGTGGTGGGGAACCCCATTGTCGCCACCTCACCTTTCCCGGTTCATCCGGTTCGAAGCGAAACTCAGAAGGGTCTGTCGCCGACGATCTCCGCGCGCTCCATCTTGCGAACGGCGGGCCAGTAGTCCTGGACGGCGTAGTGCTGGGTGGAGCGGTTGTCCCAGATGGCCACGGAGCCCGGCGTCCAGCGCCAGCGCACCTGGTACTCGGGGACGGCCGCCTGGCTGATCAGATAGCCGAGCAGCTGGGCGGCCCCCGGCGCGTAGTCCTGTCCGAACCGGACCCGCTCGGGCGTGTGGAAGTTGACGAAGTGCGTGGTGAAGGCGTTGACGAACAGCGCCTTCTCGCCGGTCTCCGGGTGCGTGCGCACGACCGGGTGCTCCGCGTCGGGGAACTGGGCCGCCAGGGCGTGGCGCTGCTCGGTCGGCAGCACCGCGCCGAAGGTGGCCTCGATGCTGTGGCGGGCCCGCAGGCCGTCGAGCTGCGCCTTGACGTGCTCCGGCAGCCGCCGGTACGCCTCGACCATGTCGACCCAGATGGTGTCGCCGCCGACCGGCGGGGTCTCCACGCAGCGCAGGACCGCGCCCAGGCCCGGCCGTTCGCGCCACGTCCCGTCCGTGTGCAGGGCGTTCTCGTAGTCGGGCTTCCGCTCCGACCCCCGGCTGATGCGCACCAGGCCGGGGTGGTCCGGGTCGCTGCCGGCGACGGGGTGGTCCATCAGCGGACCGAAGCGCTGCGCGAAGGCGACGTGCTCGGCGCGGCTGAAGGTCTGGTCGCGCAGGAACAGCACCCGGTGTCTGAGCAGCAGCGCGTGGATTTCGGTGAAGAGCTCGTCGTCACCGATGGCGTCGGCGAGGTTCACGTCGTGCAGCTGCGCGCCGATGGTGGTGGTCAGCGGCTCGGCCTCGACGATCCCGCGGACCTGCGGCGACGCCGGGGTGGTCAGTGTCTGGGTCATGGTCTGGTTCTCCTGACGGTCAGGGGATCAGGACGGAGGAGCCGGTGGTGCGGCCCGACTCCAGGTCCTGGTGCGCCCGCACCGCGTCGGCGAGGGCGTAGCGCTGGTTGATCCCGATGGCGATGCGCCCGGCCGCCACGTGGCCGAACAGCTCTCCGGCCAGCTCGGCCCGCTCGGCGGGGTCGGCGATGTAGTCGGCCAGCGCGGGCCGGGTGACGAACACCGAGCCGGCGCGGGCGAGCAGCATCGCGTCGATCGGCGGCACCGGGCCGGAGGCCGTGCCGAAGCAGACCAGCAGGCCACGGCGGCGGAGCGAGGCCAGCGAGGCGGCGAAGGTGTCCTTGCCGACGCTGTCGAAGGCCACCGGCACGCCGGCGCCGTCGGTCAGCTCGCGCACCCGCTCGGCGAGGTTCTCGCGGCGGTAGAAGACCACGTGGTCGACACCGTGGGCGCGGGCCAGCTCGGCCTTCTCCTCGGTGGAGACGGTGCCGATGACGGTCAGCCCGAGCAGCTTCGCCCACTGGGCGACGATCAGCCCGACGCCGCCCGCCGCCGCGTGCACCAGGATCGTGTCGCCTGCGGCCAGCGGCGCGATCCGCCGCATGAGGTAGGCGGAGGTGAGGCCGCGCATGGTCATCCCGGCCGCGGTCTCACAGCTGATCGCCGCGGGCAGCGGGATCAGCGAGTCGGCGGGCATGACGCGCTCGGTGCTGTAGGCGCCGAGCGGGCTTCCGGTGTAGGTGACGCGGTCGCCCGGCGCGACATGGGTCACCCCGGCGCCGACCGCCTCGACCACGCCGGCGCCCTCGACGCCCATGCCCGCGGGCAGCGGCGCGGGGTAGAGGCCGGTGCGGAAGTAGGTGTCGGCGAAGTTGAGCCCGACGGCCTCGTGCCGGACCCGGACCTCTCCCGGCCCGGGCTCGCCGACCTCGACGGCCTCCAGGCGCAGCACGTCGGGGCCGCCGGTCTCGTGGAAACGGATGGCCTTGGCCACGGGGATACTCCGATGCTCGATGGTGCGTACGGCGACGGCCTTGCCGCCGCCGCGAGGAAGGACCGTGCTCCCACGGGAGCCGCCCGCATGCGCGGCCGGAGGCCGCGAGGGAGGGAACCCGAAGACCCCGAAACCCTGGCCCCAGGCTCCGATGCCGGAGGACACGAGCCCGGAGGAACCAGGCCGGGGGCGGCGGGCTCCGAACCCGGAAGCCGAAGGCCACGGGCGGGGAACCCGGAAGCCCTGGACCCGGGTCCGGCTGCCGGAGGCCGCGAAGCCAGAGCCGCCAGGCCGGAGGCCTGCGAGCCCCGGGCCCGGCAGCCGGAGGCCGCGAGGCAGGGATCCCTGGACCCAGGCTCCGGGGCGGGAGACCGCGAGAGCCGACAGGTCGGGCCCGGTGGGACGGGCGGGAGGCCGATCCGGCGGTGGGGACCGCAGGAGACGCCGGATCGGCCGGGGGCGGTCACGGGCGTGCCGCGTGACGAGAGTGGGCGGTGCGGCACCCTCCCTCCCGTGACCGCCGGTCGGGGCCCCGGTCGGTCAGACCAGGGCGCGGTCGCCCTCGGGGCGCAGCATGAAGCCGCGCTGTCCGGGGCGACGGTTGGGCACCATGCCGAGGCGGGCGAGCGTCTCGTCGGCGTCGGCGTAGTACTCGCCGATGTGGTAGATCTCGCGGGCCTCGCGGCCGGTGGCGATGTCGCGGCCCAGGCCCTCGGAGATCTTCACCATCTGCTCGATCTGCCGGACCGTGGTCATCCGCTCGCCCTTGCGGGCCCACAGGTTGTCCTCGTTGCCGACGCGGACGTGCTGGCCGAGCGCGATGCCGACCGCGCACATCGGCGCGACGGCACGCATCGACGCCTCGATGGTGAGCGTGGCGCCGTCCGGGACCCGGCGGATGAACTCGACCAGGTCGGCGGGGTGGCGGCCGGCGAAGCCGCCGCCGATGGCGACGTAGTTGAGCGTCAGGGGGCCGGTGTAGATGCCCTTGCGGATCAGCCGCTCCACGGTCTCCAGCTGGGCGAGCGTGGCGAGTTGGAAGTGCGCCTGGATGCCGTTGGCCTGGAGGCGCTTCAGGTGCTCCAGGTAGAAGTCGGGTCCCGCCTCCACCACCATGTTGCGGTAGGCGGTGTGCAGGGCCGGGCTGGCGCCGATCGAGGTGCCCTCGATGTCCTCGTCGTCGAAGAGCTCGACGATGTTCATCTGGCTGGTGTTGATGGCGATGGTGACCTGGTCCGGCTTCGGGTCGACCTCGGCCAGCAGGTGGCGGGTGTCGTAGCTGAGCCACTTCGCCTGCGCGCCGTCCTCGTCGGACTCGGGGGCGAAGGAGATGGAGCCGCCGATCTGCAGCACCATGTCGGGCACGGCCTGGCGCAGCCTGCCCATCAGCTCGTTGAACATCGACATGCGCTTGGAGCCGTGACCGTCGAGCTCGCGGACGTGGATGTGCAGGACCGTCGCACCCGCGTTGTAGCAGTCGACCGCGGCCTGAACGTGCTCGTCCATGGTGAGCGGGATGTCCTCGGCGTCGCCGGGCAGCCACTCGGGCCCGTAGGGGGCCGCCTGGATGACGAGCTTCTCCTGGTTCTCCGGGTACAGCGAGTCGTCGTGGAAGTGCACGGTCCGTCTCCTCAGAGGGGTGGGGATGGCCGGCCGCTGAAGCAGGGGGCGGCGGAGTGCAGCCACCGTAGGTCGGCCGGAAGGACCGCGCTTTACCCCCGGAGACGAGGTACTTGCCAATTCGGGACATCCCTCGGATCGGGCCGCGGGGACGGCGGTGCGATCACCCGCGCCGGGCGCGCCAGTCGCGGGCGCTTTCACCGAACTGCTCGCGGAACCACCGCGAGAACGCGCTCGGCGAGGAGAAGCCGAGCAACCCGGAGATCTCCGTCAGCGACCGCCGCGGACTGGCGACGAGCTGCTCGGCCAGCTGCCGGCGGGTGGCGTTGAGCAGCGTGGAGAAGCTCTCGCCGGACTCGGCGAGCCAGCGGTGCACCGTGCGGCGGTCGACGCCCAGGCTGTGCGCCACCTGCTCGACCGAGCAGTTGCCGATCGGCAGCAGCACCTCGATCAGCTCGCGGACCCGGTCGACCGCCGTGGCCTCGTCCTTGGGCGAGGCGATGGCGTCGAAGAACTGGCGTGCGTAGGTGAGCAGTTGGGGGTCGGCGAGGGCGTTCGGCGTGTCCAGGTCGGCCGCGTAGAAGACCATGCCGTTGAACTCGCGCTCGAACTCCACCACCGGGCCGAAGACGTGTCGGTGCGTGGCGGTGTCGGCCGGGGCGCGGTGGGTGAAGCAGACGCTCAGCGGCTGCCAGCGTCCGCCCATGAAGCCGCGCAGCACCCGATGGAACGCCGCCACGGCGAGCTCGGTCGACTGCCGTATCTCCATCCACTCGCCCGGATCGACGGTGACCTTCAGGCTCGCCAGCCCCTGGGCCTCGACCAGCCGGGTGTGCAGGGCCTCGTTGTACATGTCCTCGTGCCGCAGCAGCAGCTCCACCGCGCTGCGGACGTCGGGCTCCTCGCGGACGACCAGGCCGATCGGCCCGAGCGTGGACAGGCGCCGGTACTCGGCCACGCGCAGCCCGAAGTCCTCGCGGCCCGACGCCGCGGCCGACAGCTCCAGCAGCTGCACGCAGGCCGTGGCGGAGATCCAGCGGTCCTGGACGGCGAGCGCGGCCGCGTCCAGTCCGACGCTCCGCAGCAGCGTCTGCGGGTCGAGGCCCAGGGAGCGGCTGAGTTCGACGTAACCCTGCAGCGCGGCGGTGCGGACCAGCGGTTTCACAGGCGGGTCTCCAGGACTCTCGACGCCCCCGTGTCCCGAGAAGGTAAGCGATCCGTCCCGCCAGGACAAGCACCCGGCCGCTCGGCTGCCTACTGTTCGTGCCACCGGGTGAACGCCGTCGTCGCTCCCCCGGCGTCCAGGAGGATCCCATGACTCAGCGTCCGCGACTGCGGCGGCAGCCCTTCCACCCGCCCTTCCCGATGGCGAAGGGCCCCGCGGTCTGGCGCGGCCCGGAGCTCAGCGCGACCGTAACGACGGCCGAGCTCGACCCCGGGCATGTGCGTGAGCTGGAGTCGGCGCTGCGGACCGCCAGGCGGCGGGGCGTGCCGCTGCTGCGGCTCACCGCGGAGGACTTCCCACTGCCGCGCACCGGCGCGCTGCTGCGCCGGATCGCGAAGAAGCTGGAGCACGGGCGGGGATTCGTCGTGCTCAGGGGCCTGCCCGTCGAGCGGCTCGGGCCGGCCGACGTGAGCACGGTGTTCTGGTCCGTGGGCCGCCATCTGGGCACCGCGGTGTCGCAGAACGCGGCCGGCCACATGCTCGGTCACGTCAGGGACACCGGCCGCGACCTGGCCGATCCCGCCACGCGCGGCTACCAGACCCGCGCCGCGCTGCCCTTCCACAGCGACCCGGCGGATCTGACCGCGCTGCTGCACCTGAGCGCGCCGCGCCGCGGCGGACGGACCTCCCTGGTCAGCTCGGGCGCGCTGCACAACGCGGTGCTGGAGCGTCGGCCCGACCTGGCCGCCCGCCTGTTCCGCCGCCATCGACTGGACCGCAGGGAGGAGCAGGCGCCAGGCGAGCGCCCCTGGCAGGAGCTCCCGCTGGCCGCCTGGCAGGCCGGGCGGCTGAGCCTGCGCTACGACCGGTTGCGGCTGGACTCCGTCCGGCGCTTCCCGCAGTCCCCGCGCCGGGAGCCGGCGGACCAGGAGCTCTTCGACCTGTTCGACGAGCTGGCCGCGTCCCCGGAGTTCCGCCACGGCCTGGAGCTGAAGGTGGGCGACGTGCTGTTGCTCAACAACCACGCGGTGCTGCACAGCCGCGAGGCCTTCGAGGACGGCCCCGACCCGTCCGGGCGGCGTCATCTGCTGCGGCTGTGGCTCACCCCGCACCAGCCGCGGGAACTGCCCGCCTCGTTCTGGGGCGGGGCGGCCGGGCCGGGAGGCGGCCGGGGCGGCGTCCCCCCGCGCGACGTGGTCTGCGCGGCCCGGCCCCCACTGGCCGGCTAGGCCCGGTCGCCGCGGCCCCGGCCGCCCTGGTCGGCGTCGTCCTGGGCGCGGTCGGCGTGGGTGGGGTCGGCGTGGGTGCGGAGGCGTTCGACGATGGGGCGCGTCAGGGGGTGGCAGACGGGCGGTTCGGTGCTGGTCCGCCACCACTGGCAGGGCCCCGTCCAGGCCAGCGTGCCGTCGGCGGGGACGGTGATGTCGAAGGCGAGCTGCAGGGTCTCGACGCCGTCGGGCGACTCGTAGCCGACCGTCCCGGCGAAGCCCACCGCCCAGTCGAGCAGGCCCAGATGCTCCTCGCACAGCCAGTCGAGCGCGTGCGCGAAGGTCTCCGTGGGGTGAACCCAGGCGACCGGCACCGTCCAGACGTCGTCCTCGGCGCGGTCGAGCATGAGCACCAGGTCCTCGGCGTCGCCCGGGCGCACCAGCGCCAGCACCTGGAACCGGGTCAGACCGGAACGGCGGGCGTCGTCGATCAGCCGCTGCGTGGTGCGTATGTCCGTGTCACTGAGGCCTGCCGCTCGCTCGATCATGGTCACCAGTCCAGCATGAGGCCCGGAGGGCGCACACGCCGCCCCCACTGGGCCGGGCGGGCGACTGCGGGAGCCGACGCAGATCAGCGACTGTTCAACATCTGAACGCAAGGCGAGCTTGAAGAGCTGTCATGTCACAAGGCTTGACGGGAGCATGTTGCCGGACGGTAACCTCAGCCCGTCCTGCACGAGTTGTGCAGCCGCGCGTGGGGGCGCGGTCCGGCTCTTCCTTGGAGTGCCCTTGCTCTCACGACGTACCTTCCTCACTGCTGCCGCCACCACGGCGGCGGCCGCGCTCACCGCGCCGGCCTGGCTGCCCGGGCTCGCCTCCAGCGCGTCCGCCGCGGTCTCCCTCCCCGTCACGCTGCAGAACAACTCCGGTTCCGGCGCGGCCGTCTACGCCTACATATCCGGTGCGGACAGCAGCGGGTGGCCCGGGTTCGTCGGGCCGGACGGGGCCTTCCACCGGCTGCCCAACCCCTCGGCGACGCTGACGCCGGTCCCGGACTACTCGATCGCGCTGGGCGCGTCCGGCACCTCGACCACGCTCACGCTGACCGACTACGTGATCAGCGGCCGGGTCTGGTTCTCCGTCGGCAAGAAGATCCAGTTCTTTGTGAACCCGGGCGCGGTTCCCGGCCTGGTGCAGCCGGGATTCACCAGCTCGGACCCCAACTGGCTGACCGACTGGACCTTCTGCGAGTTCACCTACAACAGCACCAACCTGTACGCGAACATCAGCTACGTCGACCTGGTCGCCTCACCCATCTCCATGCAGACGACCGGCAGTTCGGGAACCCAGACGGTCAGCCCGCTGCCCGCGGGGGCGCTGGCCGCCATCGCCTCGGGGCTGAACGCCCAGCACGCCGCCGACGGCGCGCCGTGGAACACCCTGGTGGCCACCGACAGCTCCGGCGCCGTGCTGCGGGTCATGTCGCCGATCCACGCCACCACGGACTTCGGCGGCTACTGGAACTCCTACCTGGACCAGGTGTGGAGCCGTTTCGCCGGTACGCCGCTGACGATCGACACCCAGTCCTTCGGCACGTTCACCGGCACCGTCTCCGGCGGGGTGCTCACCTTCTCCGGCCTGAACGACGACGGCGTCGCCTTCACCCGCCCCAGCGCCGCCGACATCTTCAGCTGCAACAGCGGTCCGTTCTACAACTCCGGCGGCGACGCCCGCGGGGCCGTGGCCGCGCGGCTCAGCGCGGCCCTGAACCGGAGCACGCTGCTGCTGGCCGGCGGCCAGAACCAGCCCGGCGGGGTCACGGCCGCCCAGTACTACACGAACGCCGTCACCAACCACTACGCCAGGCTGGTCCACCAGCACGCGTCGATCGGCTACGCCTTCCCGTACGACGACGTCGGCCCGACCGGCAGCGCGCCGGTCGACGGGCACCTCCAGGACTACGCCCCGACCTCCTGGACCATCTCGCTCGGCAGTGGGGTCACCGGATCGGGCGGCGGAGGCGGCGGTGGCGGTGGCGGGTCGACCGTCAGCGCGTACTCCACCATCCAGGCCGCGAGTTTCACGGCCCAGAGCGGGACCGCCACGGAGTCCTGCTCCGACACCGGCGGCGGCCAGGACGTCGGCTGGATCTCCGCAGGCGACTGGCTCCGCTACAAGGGCGTCGACTTCGGCGGCACCTCGCCGCTGCGGGTGCTGGCGCGCCTGGCCTCCGGCGCGGCGGCGGGCGTCAGCGGCGCCGTCCAGTTCCGGCTCGACAGCACGAGCGGCCCCGTGCTCGCGGAGATCGACCTCGCGAGCACCGGCGGCTGGCAGAGCTGGCAGACCATTCCGATGAACCTCGGCGCCAAGGCCACCGGCGTCCACGACGTGTTCCTCACCTTCAGCGGTGGCAACGGCGGCGACTTCGTCAACGTCCACTGGTTCAGCTTCTCCGCGACGTAGCGGTCGCCGAAGCGAGCAGGTCGCAGGGAGGGGAGGTCGTCACGGCCTCCCCTCCCTGTTCGTCTCCCTGTTCGTCGCTCGTCCCGTCCGCGGGTCAGCTCGCCGTGGTGGCCGTTCCGCCCGAGGGGACGTCGCCCCGGTGGTCGACGATCGCCCGCCCGAGGATGGCGGTCAGCCCGATGAGCATGCCCGCTTTGCCGTTGACCGTCGTGCGCACCAGGTAGTCGCGCTCTCCGAGGAACGCGTAGGTGGACTTGTCGAAGATCCACTCGTGGCGCTCGCCGCCGGACTCCACCCGCGCGATGCCCAGGCCGTGCCGACCCGCCGCGTCGACCGCGTCGGGGACCAGCTCGACGCCGGGGATCAGCGCGGTGGCCCGGTACAGCGCGGCGGTCGCCTGCGGCGGGAGCACGTTGAACCAGAGCAGCTCGCCGATCGTCTCGAAGGCGGTCTCCTCCTTGCCCGCGGAGGCGGTGGAGCCGTTGCCGGCGGTCTCCCGGTAGATCTCCTGGAGCAGGGCCGCCGGGTCGGTCGGCAGCCGGGAGGCCCAGGCATAGGTGGGATGGCCGATGTCGCCCCCCGGCGGGATCGGGGTGGTGATCGTGCTGTCGTCGATCTCCACGTCCGGGCCGCCGTTCTCCCGGTACATGTCGACGCCCTTGCCGGGGTCCTGGGTCCGCCAGTCCTCGCGCGTCTTCATCGGGCCCATCCGCCACGGCGAGTCGAAGGTCCTGTCCGCGGTGGGCTCGGTGAACTCGGAGAGGAACCTGACATAGGCCCACTGCCCCGGACGGACCGTCAACTGCGGTGCGGCGGACGCGGCGGCGGCGATCCGCTGGAGCGTGAACGCGGCGGCCTGGGCGTTGCCGGGCTCCACCGCGACGTACTGGACCGGGCGGGTCCCGTCGGCCTGCGGGCCGTGGACGGCGGCGCGGTCGGCGGCGGCTCCGTACACCACGGCCCCGCCGACCAGCGCGGCGGCGGTCGCCGCGGCGACGAGGACGGTGCGGAAGCGTGGTGCGGTGCGCGGCCCGGCCGCCGGTGCGGCGGGCCCGGAGTGTGCGGCGGTCTCGGCCGTGATGTGTCGCATGAGGAGTTCCCGGTACTGGGCGTGGCGTCCGGGAGGCAGGTCGCGCTCGGGCAGGGTCTCGTGCTCGGTCACCGGTGTGCCTCCTGCGTGGACGGGGCCGCTGTCGCGCGCCCACCCTCTTCCTGGCGTGGGACGGGATCCGGTTCCCGCCGGTTTCGCGCGGGGACCCGGCCGCGCTGTGAGCGCGTCAGTTCCCGCTCGGTGAGCCGCTGCAGCTTGGCCCGCGCCCGGGAGAGCCGGGAGCGGACGGTGCCGACCGGAACGCCGAGCGCCTCGGCGGCCTCGGCGTAGCCGAGCCCCGACCAGACGCACAGCACCAGCACCTCGCGCTCCGAGCGGCGCAGGCCGTCGAGCGCGGGCCGGAGGACCGCGAGGCGTTCGGCGTCGTCCAGGCGGCCCGCGGCCTCGTCCGCGAAGTCCGGCTGGACGTCGACCGGCGGCGGCATGTGGGCCAGCACCTCCCGGTGGCGGCGGGCGGCACGGCGCAGGCTGCGGCAGGTGTTGGTGGCGATGCCCAGCAGCCACGGCCGCAGCGGGCCGCCGTCGGGCTCCACCCGGGCACGGCAGCGCCACGCCTCCAGGAAGGTCACCGCCATCACCTCCTCCGCGGTCGACCAGTCACCCGTCATGCGATAGGCGTGGTTGTAGACGGCGCGGGCGCAGGCGTCGAAGAGCCGCCCGAAGGCCGCCGGGTCGCCCGCGCGGATCCGCTCCCGCAGTTCACGATCGATTGGTTCCACACCGGGATACTGGGCGTCCGCCGCCCGGCAGTTCCCGTGAGCTGCGTCACAGGCGCCGGCGGGGGCCCGCGGCCGTCACGTCGGGCCGGGCCCACCGGCTGATCGGCCCGGACGGGGATAGGCTCGAACCAGCGCGGGGCACCTCGACGCCGCGTGCGGGAGCAGCCATGGCCACTGTGAGCGTCCGCTACATCGTCCACGACGTGGACGAAGCCATCTCCTTCTACACCCGCAGGCTCGGGTTCACCGAGGTCATGCACCCGGCCCCGGGATTCGCCATGCTCGCCCGCGGCGACCTGCGGCTGGTGCTCTCCGCGCCGGGCGGCGGACCCGGAGGCGGCCAGGCCCTGCCCGACGGGACCCTGCCCACCCCCGGCGGCTGGAACCGGTTCATGCTCCAGATCGACGATCTCGAGCATCTGGTGGCGGAGTTGCGCGAGGCGGGCGTCCGCCTTCGCAGTGACGTCGTCCACGGCGTCGGCGGCAACCAGGTGATCGCGGAGGACCCCTCGGGCAACCCGGTCGAGCTCTTCCAGCCCACCCGCGAGGAAGCCCGGCTCCGACCCGGCGCCGGCCAGGGCGGCTGACTACGCTGGAGAGCGGCGACGGAGCAGGAGGCGGCGAGATGGCCGGAAACCCAGCTGAACGCCCGAGCGCCCCGGGTCCGCCGACGAGGGGACGGGGGCCGGCGTCGCCGGGAGCGACCGAGAGGGCGCCGCGCCCGACCCCCGCGCCGAGCACCGCAGGATCCTGATCATCCTCTCCGCCCTGATGATGGGCATGTTCCTGGCCGCCCTCGACCAGACCATCGTGGCGACCGCCCTGCCCACCATCGCCGGGGACCTGCACGGGCTGAACCACCTGTCCTGGGTGGTCACCGCCTACCTGCTGACCTCCACGATCTCCACCCCGCTCTGGGGCAAGCTCGGAGATCTCTACGGCCGCAAGCAGCTGTTCCAGGCCGCGATCATCATCTTCCTCATCGGCTCGGCCCTGTCCGGGCTCTCCCAGAACATGATCGAACTGATCGCCTTCCGCGCGATCCAGGGCGCGGGCGCGGGCGGCCTGATCGTCGGCGCGCAGGCGATCATCGGCGAGGTCGTCAGCCCGCGCGAGCGCGGCCGGTACATGGGGTACTTCGGTGCGGTCTTCGGCGCCTCCTCGGTCATCGGACCGCTGGCGGGCGGATTCTTCACCGAGCACCTGAGCTGGCGCTGGGTCTTCTACATCAACCTGCCGTTGGGAGCGGCAGCCGTCTTCGTGATCTCCGCCGTGCTGCACCTGCCGCGCAGCCGCACCCGTCACACCATCGACTACCTCGGCGCGGCACTGCTCGGCGCCGCCGCCACCGCGGTCATCCTGCTGACGACCTGGGGCGGAACCACCTACAGCTGGACGTCCCCGGTGATCCTCGCGCTGGCCGTCGGCGCGGTGGCGCTGATCGTCCTGTTCGTCCTGGTCGAGCGGCGGGCGGCCGAACCGGTCCTGCCGCTCGGCCTCTTCCGCACCCCGGTCTTCGTGGTCGCCAACGCGATGGGCTTCCTCATCGGCGCGACCATGTTCGGCGTCATCATCTACATCCCGCTCTACCTGCAGACCGTGCACGCGGCCAGCCCCACCAGCTCGGGACTGCAGTTGCTTCCGCTGATCCTGGGCATGCTGATCACCTTCATCACCAGCGGCCGCCTGGTCACCGCGCGCGGCCGCTACAAGATCTTCCCCATCGTCGGCACGGCCGTGATGACCTTCGGGGTCTGGCTGCTCTCGCTGCTGACGCCGGAGACGAGCCTGGCCGTCTCCTCCGCCTACATGTTCGTGGTCGGCTTCGGCATCGGGCTGGTCATGCAGGTCCTCGTCGTGGCCGTGCAGAACGCCGTGCCACGCGAGCAACTGGGCGCGGCGACCTCGTCGACGACCTTCTTCCGGACCATCGGCGGCTCGTTCGGCGTCGCCGCGCTGGGCGCGGTGTTCAACCGCCGGCTGACCGCCAACCTCCCCAGGTACCTGCCGCCCCAGGCCGTCGAGCAGATCCACGGCAGCACCGTGACGGTCAGCCCCGAACAGCTGAACGCGCTGCCGGCGCCCATCAGGCACGGCTTCATCCAGGCCTTCGACGACTCCCTGCACACGGTCTTCCTGGCCGGGGTGCCGCTGGGGCTCGCCGCCTTCGTGCTGTCCTGGTTCCTGCGGGAGCTCCCGCTCCGCGACAAGGCCTACGTCTCGGCGACCGAGGCCGCCGACCCCGCGGATCCCTGACCGGCGGCCCGGGGCCGGGCGCCGGGCCGCGCGCTGCGCTCAGGGCCGGCGGAACAGGGAGCCGAGGGACCTGACGGCGGTGTCCGCGACCTTGGTGATCGCCTGGGCGAGGTCGTCCAGGTCGGCGGCGAACGTGGGCGGCCCGGCGTGGTCCGCGTCCTTCGGGCGCTCGGGCTCGGGCTCGGCCACGACGGCGGCGCCGCGGTAGCCGACCGGGCCCTCGTTGACGCGCTGGGACCACCCCTGGAAGGAGCCTCCGTCCGGGGCGAGTCCGACGGACGCGGAGCAGGCCCGCTGATCGGTCCAGGCGATTCGGTCGTAGGGGCCGTCGCCGGTGACGAGGTGGAGCGTGAGCGGGCCGCCCTCGTGCCAGCGGCCGCCCCAGCCGGCCTGGGTGGTGAAGGCGAGGGTGGCGGCCGGGTCGGCGTCACCGGGGAAGGCCTGACGGTCGGTCAACGTCCCGCGCAGCTCGTACCACCGGCCGTCGGCGTCGCGGGTGTGGCCGTAGAAGGTGTGCAGTTCCAGGGCGAAGCAGACCGAGGCCTCGGCCCCGGTCCCGGCCCGCCAGTCCAGGCGCGACGGCAGCGCGCCCTCGCCGCCGTCGACGTGCAGCCGCCAGTCGCCGGCCGGCTCCCACTCCGCGGCGCCGGGGGCGCGCCGGTCGGTGCGGTAGGTGAGCAGGGAGGAAGCGAAGGAGTCCGCGAGCCAGGCGCGTTCCGCGGCGTCGCGGTCCCAGACGGGCTCGACCAGCACCCGGTACAGCCACAGCTGCGTCCGCGCGTCGGCGGCGCTCCCCACCGTCAGCGTGTTCTCGGCGCCGGGGACGAGCAGGTCCGCCGGCACGGCGAACGTGAGCTGCTGCGGGATGTCACCCCCGCCGGGTATGCGGAAACCGGTGACCACGGCCTTGCCGTTGACGGAGATCTCCAGCGGGGCGTGGCCGGGGTGCCGGCCCAGCTTCGAGACGAGGGCCCGGACCTTGACCGTGAGCTCGTCCGTGACGCCCTCCTCGGGGACCTGGAACTCGATCGTCACCGTCCCTCCGCCGCCGAGGGCGACGTGGTCGCGCGCGAAGCGGGCCCTCTCGGACCGGACGGCGGCGTTGCCCGTCCGCGGGACGGCGGTGGCGAACTCGGCGAAGACAGGCAGCACTCGGACTCCTACGGACGATCTCTGCGGCACACGGTTCGGTACGCCGGCCGGCGCACCACGACACCCTCACTGACACGGGGCGGCCGCTCGGGCGGTTCCCGCGTGCTGCCCATTGTGCTGAGGGGCTCTGACACACCGTCCCCGGTCCCCGTGCGAGGGCACCCGGTCCGCATCATCGAGCCGGCCGGGCACCGCGCCCACCGGCCGGCGGGCCGACGCCGGTACGGTGTGGCGCGTGGCTCAGTTTCGGATGCAGGGATCGCGGGTGCTCGCGGTCGATCTCGTGGGGGACAGCGTGAAGGCCCGCAACGGATCGATGGTGGCCTACGACGGCCAGATGACCTTCAAACGGATGACCGGAGGAGGTGAGGGCCTGCGCGGCCTGGTCACCCGGCGGATCACCGGCGAGAAGATGACCGTGATGGAGGTCCAGGGCAACGGCACCTGCTGGTTCGCCGAGCGGGCCACCGAGATCAACCTGGTCAGGCTGAACGGCGAGCGGCTCCACGTCGAGGCGAGCAACCTGCTCTGCACCGAGGCCACGCTGCGCACCGGCACCGAGTTCACCGGACTGCGCGGCGCCTCCGAGGGCAACGGCATGTTCACCACCAAGGTCGAGGGCCACGGCTGGGCCGCGATCACCTCGGACGGCCCGGCGGTGATCCTGCGCGTGATGCCGGGCCTGCCGCTGCGGGTGGACCCGGGCGCGTACGTCGCCCACACGGGCAGTCTGCGGCAGAGCTTCCGCACGGACGTGACCTGGCGCGCCCTGGTGGGCGAGACCGGCGGCGAGAGCTTCCAGATCGAGTTCGAGGGCGAGGGGCTGGTCTACGTACAGCCGTCCGAGCGCCGCACGATCGCGGGTGAGGTCTGATGGCACCGGCGTTCACCCAGATCAACAGCAAGATGGTGGAGGCCGCCGTCGTCCCCGGGCAGCGGCTGTACAGCCAGCGCGGCGCGATGCTGGCCTACCGGGGCCAGGTGACCTTCACCCCCGACCTGATGGGCGGGCAGGGCGGCTTCGGCTCGATGCTGGGCCGGCGGCTGGCCAACGAGGACACCCCGCTGATGACCGTCGAGGGCAGCGGAAGCGTCATGTTCGGGCACGGTGGCCATCACATCCATCTGATCGAGCTGACCGGCGACACCCTCTACGTGGAGGCCGACCGGCTGCTGGTCTTCGAGGGCTCGCTGCGGCAGTCCACGATGTTCATGGGCTCCCAGGGCGGTCTGCGCGGCATCATCCGCGGCCAGGCCACCGGGCAGGGCCTGTTCACCACCACCCTGACCGGCCACGGCTCGGCCGCGGTGCTGGCCCACGGCGGGGTCTTCGAGATCCCGATCACCCCGGCGCACCCCGTCCACGTCGACCCGCAGGCGTACGTCGCCCACCGCGGCGAGGTGCAGAGCAAGGTGACCGCCTCCATCGGCTGGCGCGAGGCCGTCGGCCGGGGCTCCGGCGAGGCCTTCCAGCTCGAACTGACCGGCAACGGAACCGTCTTCGTCCAGGCCAGCGAGGAGAAACTGTGAGCGCCCCCTACCCCGGCCCGGCGGCGGGACCGGTGATCTGGGACCCGTCGACGCTCCCCGCCGACGACAACGTCAACCCGTACGCCTTCTCCGTGGCGCTCGACGGCCGCTGGTTCCTGCAGAAGGGGAAGATGGTCGCCTACTACGGCGACATCGCCTTCCACCCCATCGGCTACGGCCCCCTGGACACGCTGATCTCCACCAGCTTCCACTCGCCGCTCCACGTCGGCGACTGGGTCGTGGCCGAGGGCCGCGGTCACATGATCCTCGCGGACCGCGCCTACGACGTGAACTCCTACGACCTGGACCGGGGCAACCTCACCGTGCGGGCCGGGAATCTGCTCGCCTTCGCGCCGACCCTGACGCTGAAGCAGTCGATCATCCCCGGCTTCCTCACCCTGATCGGCTCGGGCAGGTTCGTGGCCGCCTCCAACGGTCCGGTCCACTTCGTGGAGCCGCCCATCCGCGTGGATCCGCAGGCCCTGGTCGGCTGGGCGGACTGCCCCTCCCCCTGCCACCACTACGACCACAGCTACATGCGGGGCTTCCTGGGCGGGGTGCGCCGGTTCACCGGCATCGGCGGGGCCTCGGGCGAGGAGCACCAGTACGAGTTCGTGGGCGCCGGGCAGGTGCTGCTCCAGTCCACCGAGGTGCTGATGAACGAGCCGCCGGCGGTCGGCGGCCCGGGCTCCGGCCTCCCGCACCAGGGCGACCGGCAGCAGCCGGGGCTGGGCGTGCTGGGAGGGCTGGGCGGACTGCTCTAGCCACGGCGCGGACACGCGGCGCCGTTCGGGCGGCGCCGGCGCGGCGTCGCCCGAACGGCGTAGCCGTGCTCGCCGCCCGCGTGGACCCCCTGCTTGACTCACCAGCAAGAGCCGGGCAGGGGGTGGCATGCGCGAGGAACGCCGACCGTTCGCCCGGATCGCCGACCCGCGCGAACGGAGCTCCGATGACCACCGAGCCGGCCCACCCGTCGTTCGAGGACCGCACCGACTTCGAGGACGCCGACCGCGGCTTCATCGACCGGCTGTCGCCCGGCGTGGTCAGGGACGCCGCCGGGCGGGTGGTCTTCGACGGCGACGCCTACGCCTACCTCGACGCGGAGTGCCCGCCGACGGTCAACCCGAGCCTGTGGCGGCAGGCCCAGCTCTGCGCCAAGCAGGGCCTGTACCAGGTGACCGACCGGATCTACCAGGTACGCGGCCTGGACCTGTCCAACATGACCCTCGTCGAGGGCGACCGCGGCGTCATCGTGATCGACCCGCTGATCAGCACCGAGACGGCGGCCGCCGCGCTCGGCCTGTACCGCCGGCACCGGGGGGACCGCCCGGTCACCGGCGTCGTCTACACCCACTCCCACGGCGACCACTTCGGCGGCGTCCGCGGCGTGCTGCCGCACGGCAGCGAGCAGGGCGTGCCCATCCTGGCCCCCGAGGGCTTCCTCGAGCACGCGGTCAGCGAGAACGTCTACGCGGGCAACGCCATGGTCCGGCGCGCGATCCTGATGTACGGCAGCAACCTGCCCAAGTCCCCGGAGGGCCAGGTCAGCACCGGTCTGGGCATCGGCGTCTCCGAGGGCACCATCTCGCTGATCCCGCCCACCGTCGACATCACCCGCACCGGACAGGAGGAGACGGTCGACGGCGTCCGCATCCGCTTCCAGCTCACCCCCGGCACCGAGGCGCCGGCCGAGATGAACTTCCTCTTCCCCGAGCTGCGGGCGCTGTGCCTGGCGGAGAACGCCACCCACAACATGCACAACGTGCTGACCCTGCGCGGCGCGCTGGTGCGCGACGCGCGGATCTGGTCCCGCTACCTGGACGAGGCGCTCACCTGGTTCGAGGGCGGCTACGACGTGGCCTTCGCCTCCCACCACTGGCCCACCTGGGGAGCGGACAGGGTCGCGGAGTACCTGACCGTCCAGCGCGACCTGTACGCGTTCCTGCACGACCAGTCGGTGCGGCTGCTGAACGAGGGCCTGACCGGTCCCGAGATCGCCGAGGTCATCCAGCTGCCCCCGGCCGTCGAGCGGGCCTGGCACGCGCGCGGCTACTACGGGTCGCTCAGCCACAACGCCAAGGCGGTCTACCAGCGCTACCTCGGCTGGTTCGACGGCAACCCCGCCCACCTGTGGGAGCACCCGCCGGTCGAGCTGGCGAGGCGCTACGTCGACCTGGCCGGAGGTCCCGAGCAGGCGCTGGCCACGGCGCGCGGGTACGCCGAGCGCGGCGACCTGCGCTTCGCCGCCACCCTGCTGAACCATGTGGTCTTCGCCGCACCGGAGGACGGGAGGGCCCGCGAGGCCCTCGCCGAGGTCTACACGGCCCTCGGCCACGGCGCCGAGAACGGGACCTGGCGCAATTTCTACCTGACCGGGGCCCAGGAACTGCGCGACGCCCCCGTCGCCCAGGCGGTCGACACCACCAATCCCGAGATGGCCATGGCCCTCACCGTCGGGATGCTGATCGACTCCCTGGCCGTCTCCCTGGACGGGCCGCGCGCCTGGCACGACGCGCTCACCGTCGACCTGGTGCTCACGGACGAGCGGCGGCGCTACCGGCTGATCCTCAGCAACGGCGCGCTGACGCACCGCCGGTCATCCGTCGACGAGGAGCCGAGGGAACCCGCCGGGCTCACCCTCACCCTGGACAAGCCGCGACTGCTGGGCGTCCTGGCGGGAGGCGGGCTCGACGGTGTGGCGACGCAGGGCGACCCCGGCCTGCTCGTCCGGCTGCTGTCCTACGCCACCAGGCCGGACCGCGCCTTCCCGATCGTCACGCCCTGAACGGCGCCACGGACCGGAGGCACCGCCGTCCTGAAACACCGCCGTCCTGGAGACCGTGAGGTCTCCAGGACGGGACGGCTTGCCGGACGCCACTGCGCCTACTCGTGCAGATACGTTTCCGCAAAGCTGGTGCCGCTGGAACCGAGCGCGCCGGTGCGGGCCTCGGTGGTGCCGTTCGAGCTGGGGTCGAGGGCGACCGGGCTGTAGGACCCGAGCGACTTGCCGTTGACGGTGGCCGAACTGAAGTTCAGCGTCCCGAAGTTGGGGTAGGCCCCGGTCGGCGACTCGATGATGACCTCGGCGCTGGCCCGCGAGGCGGAGAGCGACTTCGAGGTGGTGTAGGTCCAGCCGCGTGTGGAGTCCGTGAGCTTCAGGGTGTACTTGCGGCTTCCGGCGTAGGTCACCGAGGCGGTGATGCTGTCGCCGGCCGACACCGGGTAGGAGCTGAGGCTCAGGTACACCGGGTTCGCCGGGTACATCTCGTACCAGGCCTGGTCCACGGGGCTGCCGCTGGAGCAGTCCGTCGCCACACCGGTCTGCTCGACGGTCGAGGTGCCGTAGCCGTCGATGCCGACCCACGGGGCGTAGAGGTCGTTGGTGGAGTTGCAGGTCGCGCGCGGTTCGGTCCAGGTCGCCGAGACCGAGGTGAAGCCGCTGCCGGTGGCGGCGTAACCGCCCCAGTTGTAGCCGTTGATGTTGTAGTGCAGGGGGCGGAACGACAGTCCCTGAGCGGCCGCCGCGGTGACCGGCGCGGCAGGGGCGGCGAGGGTTGCTGCGGCCGCGAGGGTGGCGACGCGTATCAGGAATCTGCGCATGCTGGCTCCTTCGTGAGTGACGATCAGGACGCTCGTTACGCGGGTCGCGGTGTGGGCGACGGAGGAGAGCTTGCCTACTGACATGTTTCATGGCAAGGGTGTGTGCGGCGCGGAGTGTGGCACGGATCGTCGGGCCGGGCTGAAGAATCACGAAGTGTCAGGCGATAACGCCCAGAAAAACTTCAGAGATTCGGCTCCGGTTCGGGCAGCAGCAGACCGAGCAGCAGTGCGAGCGGCGGGACCGCGCAGAGGGCGAGCAGGGCGCCGCGCGGGCCGTGCGCCTCCGCGACCAGTCCCAGCACCGGCGAGATCAGGCCGCCGACGCTGACGGCGAGACCCAGCGTGACGCCGGCCGCGGTGCCGGGACGGGTGGGCAGGTAGTCCTGGCCGAGCTTGACCAGCACGGCGAAGGGCAGGTTCAGCGCCGCCCCGGTGAGCAGCGCGAACACCAGCGGCGCCCACTCCCCCGGCGCCAGCAGCAGCGCGGCCAGCGACGGCAGGACCAGAGCCGCACCGCACTGGATGGTGCGGACCATCCCCCACCGGTCGGCCAGCCGTCCGCCCGTCAGGGTCCCTGCCACGCCGCCGGCCAGGAAGCAGGTCAGCGCCGCCCCGGCGAGGCCGCGGGAGGCGTGCAGGTCACGCAGCCAGTACAGCTCGACGAAGGTGCTGATCCCGAAGAACGCCACCGAACGCAGCACCTCGACCCCGGTGAGCACGGCGAACGGTCCCCACCGGTCCGTTCCGTCCGCCGCTCCGACGCGTGGCGCCACCGGAGGGGTGCGGCGGGCGCGGGCCAGCAGCACGAAGGCCGTCAGCGCGGCGGGCGGCAGGAAGAGGACGGTCGCGCCGACGCCCCAGGCGGCCAGCGCGGGCGTGGCGAGCACCGGAGCCAGGAAGAAGCCGACGCTGCCGCCGGCCGCGAAGACGCTCATCGCCGCCGCGCTGTCCCCGGCGTCCAGCCGGGCGGCCTTGCCGGCGGCCGGGTGGAACATCGCGACACCCAGGCCGGACAGCAGGATCAGGCACCACACCCCCGGGTACGGTCCGACCAGGCCCGCCAGCCCCAGGCCGAGCCCGGCCAGGCCCACCCCGGCGCCGGCCAGCCACGGCAGCCGGAACCGGTCCACGGCCAGGCCGAGGAACGGCTGCGGTACCGCGCTGCCGAGCGTGGCCGCCAGGGTGAGGCCGGTGGCGGCGAGGTAGCCGTAGTGGCGGTCGAGCACGAAGTAGGGGACGGCGGCGGGAACGAGCCCCTGGTAGAGGTCGTCCACGGCATGGGCGGCGCCCCACACACGCATGCGCCGCCACGGTGAAGGCGTCGGCGCGAGAGGAGCTCTGGATTCGACGGCGGAGGTCATGGCCACCAGGATCGCCGTCGGAGCGGGTTGCGGGCTGTCGCTATCCTGCCGTCATATGTCGTCCGACCGCCATGTTCCGACGCCGCGCCTGGAGCTGCCGGGCCCCCGGCTGAACCGGCTCGCGCGCCACGAGCGGATCGACTGGCACCACCACGACCGGCACCAGCTGATCCATCCCGGCAGCGGCCTGCTGCAGGTGGAGACCCCGGCGGGCAGCTGGATCGTGCCGCCGCAGCGGGCCGTGTGGATTCCCGCCTTCACCGACCACGCCCATGTGGCCCGGACGCCCACGCGCATGCGTTCGCTCTCGTTCCCCGCCGCGACCGACCCGGTCGGCGGAGCACAGCCCGCGGTGCTGGTCGTCGCCCCGCTGCTGCGCGAGCTGGTCGCCGCCCTGGCCGAGCCGGATCCCGGCTGCACCGAGGCCGAACTGGCCACCCTGCAGCAGGCCGCCGCCGACCGGCTGGCGCGCGCGGAACGCCTCTCGCTGCACCTGCCGGCGCCGGTCGACGACCGCCTGCGCGCGGTCGCCGCACTGCTGCACCGCGATCCTGCCGATCCCCGGTCGCTCCGCGAGTTCGGCGCGGCGGTCGGCGCGAGCGAGCGCACGCTGAGCCGCCTCTTCCGTGCCGAGACCGGCCTCACCTTCCCGCAGTGGCGGACCCGGCTGCGGCTGCACCACGCCCTGGACCGGCTGGCGGCCGGACGCAGTGTCACGGCCACCGCGGCGGACTGCGGCTATGCGACCCCGAGCGCGTTCATCGAGGCGTTCAAAGCCGCCTTCGGGACCACGCCGTCCCGGCACCGCGCCGCGCCCTGATACCCGCATTACCCATATGACCTGCGGAAACACTCGTACCGGTGATTCATTGCCCGTTACATCGACCAGGCTCTGGTCTCCCACATAAAGCCGCCGTAAAGTTGATAAATGTGAGGTCCTGATCGAGCCGCTCGGAAGGATCACAGCCATGAGCAACGAGACACCCGCGCCGTCGAGCCCCCTCACGGCGACCCCACCCACCCCCGCCCACGCCGACCCGGCACCCCTCGGGCTGGCCGGTTTCGCGCTGACGACACTGCTGCTCTCCTTCGTCAACGCCGACATCATCAAGGAGACCGGCGCGATCGTCGTCGTGCTGGGCCTGGCCGCGTTCTACGGAGGCCTGGCGCAGTTCGTCGCCGGCGTCCTGGAGTGGCGACGCGGCAACACCTTCGGTCTGATGGCGTTCTGCTCGTACGGAGCGTTCTGGCTCTCGTACTGGTGGATCGTCACCCATCTCTCCGCGGCGAGCGGGGACGTGCACCAGGCTGTCGGGCTGTACCTGATCGGCTGGTGCATCATCACCGCCTACCTGGCCCTGGCCTCGCTGCGCACGAACCTCGCGGTGGTCGCGGTGTTCGTGCTGCTGACGGTCACCTTCCTGCTGCTGGGCATCGGTTCGTTCCAGAACGGCACCCCGGCGCCCGACGCCATGACCAAGGTGGGCGGGTGGTTCGGCATCATCACGGCCGCCGCCGCCTTCTACGCCTCGGCCGCGACCGTGGTCAACGCGCAGCACAAGCGGGCCCTGCTGCCGCTGCCCACGCTCCCCGGCGCCTGAGCGACCGCACCTGCCCGTCCGAACAGGAGGGAGCAACACCCATGGCTGCGGATGAGGCGGCCCCGCAACAGACGCTGTCCAACCTGCTCCACGAGGGGCGTCGCTTCGCCCCTCCCGCCGCATTCGCCGAGCACGCCAACCTCCGCGCGGACGCCTACCAGGCGGCCCGTGCGGACCGGCTCGGCTTCTGGGCGGAGCAGGCGAGACGCCTGGACTGGGAACGCGAGTGGGACCAGGTCCTGGACTGGAGCGGCGCGCCGTTCGCCCGCTGGTTCACCGGCGGGCGGCTGAACGTCGCCTACAACTGCGTGGACCGGCACGTCGAGGCGGGCCACGGAGACCGGATCGCCCTGCACTTCGAGGGCGAGCCCGGCGACCGACGCTCCGTCAGTTACGCGGAGCTGCACGGCGAGGTGTGCCGCGCGGCGAACGCGCTCACCGAACTCGGGGTGCGCGCGGGCGACCGGGTCGCCATCTACATGCCGATGATCCCCGAGGCCGTGGTGGCCATGCTGGCCTGTGCCCGCATCGGCGCGCCGCACTCGGTGGTCTTCGCCGCCTTCTCCCCCGCCGCGCTGCGCTCGCGCATCGACGACGCCCAGGCGAAGGTGCTGATCACCGCGGACGGCTACCACCGTCGCGGCTCCGTCGTCGCCCTGAAGGCCAACGCCGACGAGGCCGTGCAGGCGGAGGGCGGCGCGCACAGCATCGAGCACGTGCTCGTGGTACGCCGCACCGGCGCGGAGACGCCCTGGACCGAGGGCAGGGACCTGTGGTGGCACGAGGTGGTGGGGCGTCAGTCGGACGCGCACACACCGGAGTTCTTCGACTCCGAGCACCCGCTGTTCATCCTCTACACCTCCGGCACCACCGGTAGACCGAAGGGCATCCTGCACACCAGCGGCGGCTACCTGACCCAGGTCGGCTACACCCACCGGGCGGTGTTCGACCTGAAGCCGGAGACGGACGTGTTCTGGTGCACGGCCGACATCGGCTGGGTGACCGGCCACTCGTACATCGTCTACGGTCCGCTGGCCAACGGCGCCACGCAGGTCATGTACGAGGGCACGCCGGACACCCCCAACCAGGGCCGCTTCTGGGAGAACGTGGACCGCTACGGCGTCACCATCATCTACACCGCGCCGACCGCGATCCGCACCTTCATGAAGTGGGGCACCGACGTCCCGGCCCGCTACGACCTGTCCTCGCTGCGCCTGCTGGGCAGCGTGGGCGAGCCGATCAATCCCGAGGCCTGGATCTGGTACCGGGAGAACATCGGCAGGGAGCGGTGCCCGATCGTGGACACCTGGTGGCAGACCGAGACCGGCGCCATCATGATCAGCCCGCTGCCCGGCGTCACGGAGACCAAACCGGGCTCGGCCATGACCCCGCTGCCCGGCATCTCCGCCGAGGTCGTGGACGCGGACGGCACCCCGGTGCCGAACGGCGCGGGCGGACTGCTGGTGCTCGACCAGCCCTGGCCCTCGATGCTGCGCGGCGTCTGGGGCGACGAGGAGCGCTTCCGCCAGACGTACTGGGCACGCTTCGCCGACCAGGGCTACTACTTCGCGGGGGACGGCGCGAAGAAGGACGAGGACGGCGACCTGTGGCTGCTCGGCCGGGTCGACGACATCATGCTGGTCTCCGGGCACAACATCTCGACCACCGAGGTCGAGTCGGCTCTCGTCTCGCACCCGGCGGTCGCCGAGGCGGCGGTGGTCGGCGCGACGGACGAGACGACCGGGCAGCGGATCGTCGCCTTCGTGATCCTGCGGGGCGGCAACGAGGAGGTGGCCGAGCTCGCCGACGAGCTCAAGGCGCACGTGGCCAAGGAGATCGGCCCGATCGCCAAGCCCCGGCAGATCCAGGTGGTGCAGGAGCTGCCCAAGACCCGCTCGGGCAAGATCATGCGCCGGCTGCTCCGCGACGTGGCCGAGGACCGCGCCCTCGGGGACACCACGACGCTGACCGACGCCTCGGTGATGGAGCTCATCGCGGCGAAGCTGCCGCACGCGGCGGACTGAGCACCGCGACGAAGGAACGGCCCGGGGCGGCGCAGCCCCGGGCCGTTGCGCTGCCCGGGCGGGAGCCCCCGTCGAATTCCGGACCACGCCCTGTTATCGAACGGATGCACTTTTCGGCGGCCGCCCCGCACCACTTTTCGTGGGGGCAGAGATTTGAGCAGGATTTGAGGCGTCGGCCCGGCGAATTCGGGCGGGGACTTCTGCGCGCCGCATTTCCCCCCTAACGTGGCGGCATGATCGCGTCAGTCGGCGACGATCGCGGCCCGGCGCGGGCCCAGAAGTTCGACCAGGTGGCAGCCCGCCCCCACGAATCGGGCGGCAATGGCCCCGGCGGCGGAGTCGTGGAGGGAGAAGACGAAGTTTCCCGGAATGAGCAGTACGGTGACCACCCGCTCGTCCACCAGCACCATGAGGCGGCGGAGGGCGGGACCGGGTCCGGACGACCGGGTGCCGTTGTCCATGAACAGCAGGGGAACGGGCAGCCCGAGCCGCTCGGCCTGGGCCAGCAGCGCGTCCTGGTGACTTCTCATGTATCCGTCGTCGAAGGGGTAGCAACGCAGATACATGGCGGAATTCGGGCAGCGACTCCTGCCCCTCCATGACAGGCGGGTGTGCTGGGACGGCTTTCTGTGCACTTCCATGGGAATCTCCGGCGGTTCACGCGTTTGCGGCAGGCGGGCACGGGTCCGGCTCGGGGCCGGAATCATCGACCGGCGGATCGCGCCGCGTCGGAGGCTGCCGGGCAGGGGGTGGCATTTCCCGGAGATGTGATCGATGATGTCACGGAAGCCCAGTAAGAGGAATGCTTGATTCCTCTGGCTGGGCTCCATACGAGGTAAGGTGATCACCATGCTGGAACTGCGCCAGTTCCAGGTGCTGCGGGCGATCGCGCGCGAAGGCTCGCTCGCGGCGGCGGCTCGCTCCCTCCACTACAGCCAGCCGACCATCGCCCACCACCTCGCGGCGATGGAGTCGCATTTCGGCGTGCCGCTGGTGCACCGGAGCCCGCGCGGAGTCCACCTCACCGAGGCCGGGCAGTTGGTGCTGCCGCACGCCGAGGCGGCGTTGCGCCGCGTCGGCCTCGCGGAACAGGAGGTCCACGCGCTGATCGACCACGGAACGCGGACCCTGCGGGTGGGCACCTTCCCCACCGCCGGAGCGCAGCTGCTGCCGCCCGCGGTGCGCCAGCTCGCCGAGAAGGGCGTCAAGGTCTCCCTGCTGGAGGGGGAGCTGCCCACCGTGGTCGAGGCGCTGCGCACCGGCGGGCTGCAGATCGCCCTGGTCTACTCCCAGCCGGGCGAGCCGCTGGACCTCGGCGAGGAGTTCGTGCTGCACCCGCTCCTCGACGATCCGCTGCAACTCGCTCTGCCCGCCGCCCATCCCCTGGCGCACCTCGACAGCGTTCCGCTGGGCCGCCTGCGCGACGAGGGCTGGATCATGGGGGCCTGCGACTGGGATCCGAGCGACCGCGTCCTCAGCTGGGCCTGCGCGCAGGAGGGCTTCGAGCCCGTCCGCGTCATGAGGACGGACGACTACGGCATGCTCAAGGGGTTCGTGGCGGCCGGCACCGCCATCGCCCTGGTGCCGAGGCTCGCCCTGACCGGCAACGAGCCGGATCTCGACCTGGTGATCCGCGCCCTCGACGGCCCGCCGCTGGCCAGGCGGATCAGCGTGGCGATGCTGCGCACCACCGTGTCGGACTCCGCGCACGCCCTGCGCGAGGCCCTCTCCGAACAGGCCTCGAGGATCACCGCCTCCTGGGACGAACGCGCCCGCTCGGCGGCCTGACCGCCCCCTCAGACCTCCTTGACGTGCGCGAAGGACTCCCGGCAGTCACGACAGGACCGCAGTTCCGTGCAGGCCGTCGGACCGTACCGGGCGACCTCCCGCGTCCGCAGGGATCGGCACCGGGGACAGCGGACCGCAGGGCGGAGCGGACCGAGGCACAGGGGTGTCGAACGGTCGTGGTTCGGCGCCGACGAGGGCGGAGCGATGCCGTGGCGAGCCAGCTTCCGCCGGCCTTCGGGGGTGATCCAGTCGGAGCTCCACGCCGGCACGAGCAGGGTGACGACGTCGACCCTGTCGAATCCGGCGGCGCGCAGCTCGGCGCGGATCGCGACCCGGATGGCCGCGACGGCGGGACAGCCGCCGTACGTCGGCGTCAGCTCCACGGTGACGTGTCCGGCCGCGTCCACGGCGACGCCCCGCAGCACCCCGAGGTCGCTCACGGTCACCACGCGCAGGAGCGGGTCGCGGACCAGGGCGACCACACGCCGCGCGAGCTCCGCCCGGTCGACGCCGCCGCCCGGAGGGCGGGTCACCGCGATGCCGCCGCGTGGAGTGGGACCTCTTGCCGAGCTTCCGTCAGCATCTGTTCCAGGTACTGGTGTTGTCCGGCACGGCCCCCGCCGGGATGGGCGCGTCGGTGTGCCGGCGATTCGTCGGGGCCGGTCAGCGCCGCAGCGCTCAGCACCGGTGCGAGTCGGCGCTCGAGCTCCGAACGCACCGCCGCCGGGTCGAGACCGCAAGGCGGCGACGCCTCGCACAGCTCGTCCAGATGGGAGACGACGGCGCTCATCGCCTCTCCCATCCTCCGGTGCGACGTCCGGGCGCCCCGCCCCAGCCGGACCACCCAGCGCGCGGCGAGGTCGGCGTGACCCGCGAGCTCCCGCAGCCCCATCGCGGCGACGGCCGCCAGCACCGGGTCCGCGGCGTCGACCAGCGTCTCGAACAGAACCGCCCGCCACAGGGAGAGCAGCAGCAGGCGGCCCGCGCCGAAGGCGAGGTCCTCGGTCGGCGCCTCGCACAGCAGGGCGTTCCTGAACCCCTCGGCGGCACGGCCCCGGGCGAGCTCCTCCTCCGTCCGCCCGGTGCCGTCGAGTTGCCCGCTCCGCGCGAGCAGCATGCGGGCCTGCCCCACCAGGTCCAGGCCGATGCCGGCCAGTGCCGCCGTGTCCGCGGGCCCGAGGTCGCCGGTGAGCCATTCGCCCAGACGCAGAGCGGTGACCAGCGCGTCGTCGCCCAACGCGAGGCAGAGCGCGGCCGTCTCCTGACGGTCGACCTCGTCGGGGACGGAGACGTCGACTCCGAACAGGGGCCGGGCGAAGTGCCGATGGCCTCCCGCGAGATCCGGGTCCCCGGGCACGGCCAGCAGTTCGTTGTCGTCGGGCATCGGCGGGGCATGCTGCTCGGTCATCCGGTGGAGACTTCCTTTCCGTCGGTGAACGCGGGGCGGGACCGGCCACCGCGACGGCCTCACGGTCGCTTCGCCCTCAGGGCGGCTGCCGGTCGTACAGCCGCACCCCCAGCCGCTCGGCCTGGGGCGCCGTCCTCGCCACGAAGCTCCGCCTCAGCTCCTCGCCGCTCGGGCGCGCCACCTTCCAGGCGTCCGCCCGCGCGTCGCCGGACGGGCCGGCGCCCGGCGGGCCGAACATCAGCAGCGCCGGCCACCACCAGCGGTCCACGGCGGCCTGGACCACGGCCCGCTGCCGCGCGGAGGCGTGCGTCGTCGTCAGCAGCAGCTCGTAGCCCTGACGCCGGTGGAAGAACTCGCCGCGGCAGACGAGCAAGGTCGCGCGCGCGAGCGGACCGTAGGAGCTGCGGCGCAGCGGCGCCAGGAGGCAGAGGGCGGCGCCGTCCACGAGCCAGCCGATGACGCCGACCTCGGCGAAGCCGCGGGCCGGGCGGCCGAGGATCGAGCAGTCGCCCTGAGGCCCTGTCAGCAGTCGCTCCGCCGTGCCGGAGCGGTCGGCGGAGAGCGTGTCGGCTGTCGAGGTGAGATGCAGCACGTGGGCGGCTCTGGCCTGGACCCTGGCGAACAGGGACGCCCGGTGCTGCAGTGTGGGCGCGCGGGTGATCCACTCCCGCTCCGCCCGGAGGCCGCGGGCGAAGTGCCGGGCGTGCTGCGCGATCTGCCGCCCCACCGCCGTCCGGTAGGCCTCGGGCATCCAGTCCCCCGGCTCGATCCGCTCGTCCCGTGCGAGCACCGCCTCGAAGCCCGAGCGATCGCGCGCCGCGGGTCGAGGCGTGCCAGGAACTCCCGGTGAGCCGTCCTGACGGCCGCCGGCGCGCCAGATGGGACGAGCCGTCACATCCAGCCCTTCTGACGGGGGAGGAACCAGGTCGCCCGGGGTTCCCCCTCGCCCGGCCGACGCGGCCACAGGCGCTGGGCGAGCGCCTCCGAGGGCGAACTGCCGGGGTTCACGGCGACCAGCTTGGTGAGCCTGAGCGCCTGGGGGGACATCCGGTTCATCCGGTCGAGCAGGCTGTGGCAGTGGTCGAGGAGCTGCCCGGCGGGAATGACGGCGAGTACCAGGCCCGCCGTCAGGGCCGCGGCCGGGTCCAGCCTTCGCCCCGCCAGCAGCATCTGCATCGCCAGTGACTCGCCCACCAGCTGCGACAGGCTCCAGCAGGCGCTGACGGCCGAGAGGACGCCGCACCCCGGCACCGGACTGCCGAAGACGGCCCGCTCGGTGGCGATCCGCACGTCGCACGCGTAGGCCAACGCCGCCCCACCGCCCAGGGCCCGACCGTCGACGGCGGCCAGCGTCGGCATGGGCAGTCGCCGGATCCGGGTGAACAGACGGCTGGTGACGCTGTGCTCCGCGTCGTCGCAGCCGTGCTCGTGCACCTCGGGGCTCTCCCGCCCGGACGAGGGACCACCGCCGTCGAATCCGGTCAGCAGGAGCAGCCTGGGGTCGACCTCCAGGGAGAGACACACCTCGTGCAGTTCGGCGACGGCACCCTCACTGACGCCGCGCCCCGCGCGGGAGTCGGCGAGAGTGACGACGAGCCGGTCGGGGAGTTCCTCGACGTACAGATGGTCGAAGTCGTTCACGGCCGGCCCGCCGGGGTGGTGGCCCGCCCGGCCAGGGACTGATCAGGCATGAGTCCTCCAGATGCGAGAGTCGAAGGAGCAGGGCGGAGCGGCCCGCGCTCAGCGCGCGGGCCGAACGAGGGCGGTCTCAGAGGACCTTGGAGAGGAACGCCTGGGTGCGTTCGTGCTGCGGGTTGGTCAGGACCTCGCGCGGGTGGCCGGACTCGACGACGATGCCGTCGTCCATGAAGACGAGGGAGTCGCCGACCTCGCGGGCGAAGCCCATCTCGTGGGTGACCACGATCATGGTCATGCCGTCCTCGGCGAGTTGCCGCATGACGTCGAGGACGTCGCCGACGAGTTCGGGGTCGAGGGCGGAGGTGGGCTCGTCGAAGAGCATCAGCTTGGGTTCCATCGCCAGTGCGCGGGCGATGGCGACGCGCTGCTGCTGGCCGCCGGAGAGCTGGGAGGGGTAGTTGCCGGCCTTGTCGGCCAGGCCGACCCTGGCCAGCAGTTCCATGGCGTGCTCGCGGGCGGCCGCCTTGGGGACGCCCTTGACCTGGACCGGCGCCTCGATGATGTTCTCCACCGCGGTCTTGTGCGGGAAGAGGTTGAAGCGCTGGAACACCATGCCGATGTCGAGGCGCTGTTCGGCGACCTCGTGGTCGCGCAGTTCGTGGAGCTTGCCGCCCTTCTCCTTGTAGCCGACCAGCTTGCCGTCGACGTAGAGGCGGCCGGCGTTGATCTTCTCCAGGTGGTTGATGCAGCGCAGGAAGGTCGACTTGCCCGAGCCGGACGGGCCGACCAGGCAGAACACCTGCCCCGGCATGACCTTCAGATCGATGCCTCGCAGCACCTGGACCGGTCCGTAGGACTTGTGCACCTGCTCGGCGCGGACCATGGGTTCGACGGTCATCCGGTACCTCCGGAACGCTTGACGCTGAAGAGGTTCTTCCGCACGGTCTGCCAGGGGGTGTCGGGCAGGAGCCGGTTGGCGCCCCGTGCGTAGTAGCGCTCGACGTAGTACTGGCCGACGGACAGGACCGAGGTCAGCAGCAGGTACCAGAGGCTGATCGCGACCAGGGCCGGGATCTCGTAGAAGGTGCGCGAGGCGATGTCCTGGCCGGCGCGGGTCAGGTCCTCCAGGGCGATGGCGGAGACCAGCGAGGTGGTCTTCAGCATGGAGATGGTCTCGTTGCCGGCCGGCGGGATGATGACCCGCATGGCCTGCGGCAGCACGATCCGGCGCAGGGTCTGTATCCGGGTCAGGCCGAGCGAGTGGGCGGCCTCGGTCTGGCCCTCGTCGACGGACTGGATGCCCGCGCGGACGATCTCCGCCATGTAGGCGGCCTCGTTCAGGCCGAGGGCCAGCACGGCGGCGGTGAACAGCCCGATCAGGTCGTTGTAGCTCCACGACACGAAGGTCGGACCGAACGGGATGCCCAGTCCCACCCTGGGCACGAGTGCGCCGAGGAAGTTCCAGACGTAGAGCTGGACCAGGACGGGGGTGCCGCGGAAGACCCAGATGTAGATCCAGGAGACCCCGGACAGCACCGGGTTCCCCGAGAGCCGCATCACGGCGAGCAGGACGCCGCCGACCAGGCCGATGAGCATGGCCAGCACGGTGAGTCCCATGGTCCGGCCGAGGCCGGCGATCACGGTGGGGTAGGTGAAGATCTGGCCGACCACGTCCCAGTGCAGGACGCTGCTGGTGAGGGCCAGATGTCCCAGCATCGCGGTGAGCACGCCGATGACGGCGACGGCGACCCAGCGGCCCGGGTGGCGGACGGCCACGGCGTCGATGGCCTCGGGGGCGTCGACGGGTGGCGAGCCCACCTTCTGATGAATCGTCATGAAGAATGTCTCTCGTGGGGAGCGCGGGGAGCGGTCAGCCGGCGGCGGCGTTGATGAGGACCTTGTCCGCGGTGAGCGCGCCGGACTCGACGCCCCACTTGGTCAGGATCTGGGTGTAGGTGCCGTCGGCGATGATGTCCTTGATGGCGCCCTGGACGGCCTGGGCGAGCCGGCCGTCGCCCTTGGGGAGCGCGATGCCGTAGGGGGCGGTGTTGTAGTCCTGGCCGATCTTGATGAGCTGGCCGTTGCTCTGCTTGACGGCGTAGTCGATGACCGGGGAGTCGGCCATCATGGCCTGGTCGCGCTTGGCGATCAGGGCGGAGGTGGCGTCGGTCTGGGCGTTGAACTGGTCGCCGTTGTTGGGGACCTCGGGCTTGCCGGCCTTCTTGCAGGCGGGGTTGACGGTGTTCTTGATCTCGTCGGCCTCGGTGGTGCCGGTCTGGACGGAGACCTTGATGCCGCACAGGTCGGCGGCGTTGCCGGTGAGCTTGTCCGGGTTGCCGGTCAGCGTGGCGATGGCCTCGCCAGCGTTGTAGTACTGGACCATGTCGACCTGCTTCTCGCGGTCCTTGGTGTCGGTGAAGGAGGAGAAGCTGAGGTCGTACTTCTTGGCGGTGATGCCGACGAGGATGCTGGAGAAGTCGGCGCTCTGCCAGTTGGCCTTGAGCCCGAGCTTCTTCATGATCGCGTTGCCGAGCTCGATGTCCATGCCGACGATGTTGCCGCCGGCGTCCTTGAACTCGGAGGGCGCGTAGGTCGAGTCGGTGGCGATGGTGACGGTGCCCTTGGCCTTGAGGTCCGCGGGGACCATGGCGACCAGCGCGGCGTCCGTGCCCTCGGCGTTGACGGACTGCGTGGCGTCGGGGGCCGCACCCGAGTTGCCGCCGATCTTGGAGCTGCCGCAGCCGGTCAGGAGCAGCGAGCCCGACAGGGCGATCATCGCGGCAGAGGTCGTGGCGCTGGTGCGTCGGGAGTGTCTCATCCGTGGTCCTTCATCTTCGAGGGGTGACGACGCGCAACGTCCGGACCTCGGGGTCCGCCGCTCCGCGTACATGGCCGCCCTGGGTCGCGGCGGTGTTCCGGAGGAAGTCGACAAGCTCGGCTGTGATCACCTCACCGGGCAGGACGTTGGGGACGCCGGGCGGGTAGGCGGCCAGCGTGCTGGCCGACACCTGACCGATCGCCTCGGCGGCGGGAACGCTGCGGGCGCCGGCGAAGAACGCCTGACGCGGCGTCATGCGGACCTCGCCGGGGACGGGAAGCTTGATGCGGCGGCCGCCCAGGGGTGCGGTGGCCCACCCGCCCGGCAGGTCGTGCAGCGCGTCCACGAAACGGTCGACGTCGGGAACCGCGCCGGCCCCCACCACACCGACCACGACGGAGTCGGTGGCCATCTCGACCAGGACGGCCTGCTCCGACTGCAGCCGCCACCGCGCCTCGTGGCCCGTGATGCCGCCGGCGCGCGTGTCGACCGCCACCCGCAGCCGGTCCGTCGCCACGATGTCGGGGAAGTCGCCGAATCCGTCGCTCACCACGCCGAACCGGCCGCGCTCCCTGATGCGCTCGCGGATCCGATCGCTCGCGCGCAGCGAGCGGCCGATCCCGACCTTGTCCGTCGCGAGTTGACGCCGTGCCAGGTCGAGGGAGGCGAGCAGCAGGGAGCTCTCGCTGGTGGACTGGGTGAGCCGGAACGCCTCCTCCAGCAAGGGCTCCAGGGCGTCGGCATGGGGGCCGTGTCCGAGATGGAGCATGGCGGACTGGGTGAGGCTGCCACCGAGCTTGTGGGTGCTGGAGACGACCAGATCGGCTCCGAGCGCGAGGGCGTTCGGCGGCAGTCCCGGATGGAACCCGAGATGCGCGCCCCAGGCCTCGTCCACCACCAGCGGCACTCCGGCCGCGTGGGCCGCGTCGGCCAGCGCCCGGACGTCGGCGACCGCGCCGAAGTAACTGGGCGTCACGACATAGGCGGCGACCGCGTCCGGGTGCGCCGCGAGGGCGGCCTCCACGTCGCAGGCCGTGACGCCGTGCGCGATGCCCAGGTCGTCGTCCAGGCTGGGGTGCACGAAGACCGCGTTCAGGCCGGAGAGGACCAGGCCGTCGATGACGCTGGCGTGCACGCTGCGCTGGACCACCACCCGCGACCCCAGCAGGCCGAGGGCAAGCGTGGCGATGCGGTTGCCCTGCGAGGCGCCGTTGGTCAGGAACCAGGTGCGCCGGGCACCCCAGGCTCCGGCGGCGAGCCGGAGGGCCTGGTCCTTCGGATTGTCGGCGCCCAGATCGATGCCGTCGATCAGCGGGGGGACGTCCGTGCCGAGCGGCACGGCGCCGACGAGGTCGGCGAGCCCGGCGAAGGCCTCGGAGCTCGCCGCGTGTCCGGGGACGTGCAGTCGCAGCCAGGGCACCTGTCCATGGGCGGCCAACGCCTCGGCGTAGGGGGCGGAAGTCTGGGAGAGGGAGGGTTGTTGCTGAGCCACGGGGCGATCTTCGCACCGGGGTCGGGCGACAGGAATGCGGGAGTTTTCTTCAGACGTCCATAGCCCGTATGGCAGCCGGCCCCGCCCATTCGGGGCGGGCCGGCCGGGTCGACCCGCCGTGGGGCGGCCGGTCAGAGGGCTTCGGCGTTCCTGATCGCTGCCTGGATCTCCGCCGTTCCGAGGGCCACCGCGACCGCCCAGTAGTACACGACCAGGGACAGGACGGTGATCAGGGCGATGTCCCAGCCCAGCGGGATCCGGCCGGCGCCGCCGAACCCGCCCTGCCAGGAGATCAGGCCCACCCCGAGCAGGTAGACCGGCAGCCACTGGGCCGGACGCATCTGCATGCTCGGCGCCTGGGGCAGGTTCATCGCCCGCGCGTAGAGCGCGTAGCAGCCCATCAGCCCGTAGCCGAGCAGGACCGCGAGGCCGAGCCGCCAGAGGGTTCCCCAGCCGGACCAGTAGATGATCAGCGTGGCGATCACGAAGGAGAGCGGCGAGATCACGCCGCCCGCGGGCAGCCGGTAGGGACGGTGGTGGCGCGGGAGGTTGCGGCGCAGCGCGCCGTAGGCCAGGGGCGCGCCCGCGTACATCAGCACCGAGGCGGAGGTGATGAACGAGACGAGCTGCTGCCAGCTGGGGAACGGCAGGAAGCAGACGACGCCGACCACCAGGGAGACCAGCAGTCCCAGCCAAGGGACGCCGCGTCGGTTGGTCCTGGCCAGCGCCTGCGGGAAGTAGCCGTTGGCGGCGAGGCCGTAGGAGACGCGCGAGGTGGAGGTGGTGTAGATCAGCGCGGTGCCTGCGGGCGAGACGACGGCGTCGATGTAGAGGAAGGTCGCCAGCCAGCCGAGGCTGAGCACCCCGGCCAGCCCGGCCCAGGGGCCGGAGATGCCCTGGTAGGCCAGGGCGGCCCAACCGTGCCGCAGCGCCGCGCTCGGCAGCGCTCCGATGTAGACGACCTGGAGCAGCACGTAGACCACCCCGCCGATCACCACGGAGCCGAGCACGGCCCGCGGGATGTGGCTGCCGGGGTTGCTGCTCTCACCGGCGAGCTGGATCGCCTGCTCGAAGCCGAGCAGGGCGAAGATGATGCCGCTGGTGCTGATCGCGGCGAGCACGCCCTTCGAGCCGTAGGGCGCGAATCCGTGCGAGGTGAAGTTGCCGGTGTCGAAATGGGCGAGGGCCACCACGAATATCGTGAGCAGCGGCACGAAGATCTTCCACCAGGTGGCCGTGCTATTGGTATGGGCCAACACCTTCACGCCGAGGAAGTTGACGGCCACGAACACGCACATGAGCACGGTCGCGAAGACGAAGCCGGAGAGGGTCAGCGTCCCGTCCGCGTGCTGCAGTCCGGCCGCCCAGGACCAGTGACCCGCATATCCGATGACCGCCTCGACCTCGATGGGGGCGACCGTCACCGCCTGCAGCCAGGAGAACCAGCCGAAGGACATGCCCACCACGCCGCCGAATGCGTAGTGCGGATAGCGTGCGGTGCCGCCGGAGACCGGGAACATCCCGCCGAGCTCCGCGTGGACCAGGGCGAGCAGGCCGATCGCCACCGCGCCGACGCCCCAGCTGATCAGCGCCGCGGGGCCGGCGGCGGTGACGCCGTTCTTGGCTCCGTAGAGCCAGCCGGAGCCGATGATCGAGCCGACCGAGGCCCACATCAGGCCGATGAGGCCGACCTCCCGGCGCAGGTTCCCCGATCGCCGCGCGGTGGTGACCGGACCGGAAAGTTGATCGAAAACCATGGAACTCCTCGTTGTTCGCGTCCTGGGCTCCCGAAAGTGCGGATCACGTTAGGTGTCGCTACCTGACACAGAAAGTCCCCGTTATCAAAAAGTCATGGCCGGGGGCCCAGGAGGCGCTGCGGAGGGGGAATCGGGCGCCATTTGAGGAAAATTTGAGGCTGCTCGTCGTATTGGCCCACTCCAAAGGCTTCGCAAGAGCCTGTCCGGCTCGTAGCGTCGCTCCATGACCTTCATGGCACGCGGTCGGCGGACCATTCCCCGCCTCGCCCCTGAGCTCGATGACGAGCCATTGGGAATCGTCTGCCGACAGCTGTGCAATACACCTGTCATGCCTGGGGCGGTGGACAATCAGGTCGACGCGGCGACCCGCCTCTTCGACAGCGCCGCCGGGGACTGGGACCGGATCGGGCACCGGATGTCCGTCCTCGCCGAGGAGTTCGCCGATCCGTCCTTCGCCCGCTCCTGGGTGATGCGGCACCCGAGGAGCGCGGACGCCCGGATCTTCCGGGCCAGGGTCGCCTACGTCCGGCTGCGCTCCGACCGCTCCCTCACCGACGAGGCGGCCGCCGCCATGCACGACTGCGCCCAGGCCGCCGCCCTGCGGACGGGCGATCCGACCCCCTGGGTGGTCAGGCTGGGCCTGTGCCGGCTGCTCAGGCGACCGGCCGGAGAGGTCATCTCGCTGTGGCAGGAGGCGGTGGCCCGCGACCCCTGGAACCGCGAGGCCGACCTGCAGATGCTGTCGTACCTGACGACGGTCGACGACTCCTCGCACTGGCGGGTCGACGACTTCGTCGACCGCCGCTGCTTCGAGATGCCCGCCGACGCCCCGGGAATCGGACTGGAACTGGCCACGACGCTCGGCCGCTCCGGCCAGTCGGCGGACACGTCCGGGCTCGGCGGACTGCTGGCGGACCGCTGGTGGCAGTCGCCCCGCCGGGCGCGGTTCCTCGACCGGGCGGTCGAGCAGTGGACCAGGCCCGGGTTCCTCCACCACGCCGGGGCGCTCGCGGACCTCAACGGCCTCGCCTTCGCCCTGGTCCAGGCCAACCGGCTGCGCGACGCCGGTCTGGTCTTCCTCCGGATCGGCCCCGTCGTCACCTCCTGGCCCTGGGCCGCGGAGGGGGAACCGGTCCGGCAGTTCGCGACCCACCAGAAGCAGGCGCTGCGCTTCGTGACGCCCTGACCCCGCGAGCCCGCCCACGAGCGCGCCAGGCCACGCCGGCCGGCGCAGTCACCGCCGCACCAGACCGCACCGCACGAGAGCCAGGAAGCAAGCAGATCATGGTGAAAGTCCGACCGACCCTCCTGCGTGTCCCCGCCTCGGTGCCGGGGGGAAGGTCGCCGGGCACCGCCTCCCTGGCCCGCAACGAGTGCCCGTTCGGACTGCTTCCGGCCGTGGCCCGGGTCCTCGCCGCGGCGAACGCCGCCACCTCGCGCTATCCGGATCCGCACGCGACCGGACTGGTCGGCGCCCTGGCCGCACATCTGCGGGTGCCGGCCGACCGGATCGCCGTGGGCGCGGGATCCTCGGAGGTGTGCAGTCAGCTGCTGCACACGGTGGTGGGCCCCGGCGACGAGGTGGTCTTCGGCTGGAGGTCCTTCGAGGCCTACCCGATCCTCACCATGGTGGCCGGCGGCGCGCCGGTCCGGGTGCCACTGGCCAGGAAGAAGCTGGACCTGGACGCCATGGCCCGGGCGGTCACGCACCGGACCCGTCTGATCTTCGTCTGCAATCCCAACAACCCGACCGCCACGGCGCTCGACGCGAGCGCGCTGCGCGCCTTCGCGGACCGGGTCCCGACCGAGGTGCTGATCGTGGTCGACGAGGCCTACCGCGAGTACGCGGCCGCGACCGCGGTGCCGGACGCGTTGGCGCTGCTCGGCGACCGGCCCAACGTGGTGGTGATGCGCACCTTCTCCAAGGCCTACGCACTGGCGGGCCTCAGGGTCGGCTACTGTGTGGGCCCCGCGGAGCTGATCGCCGAGGTCCGCAAGGCGCAACTCCCCTTCAGTGTCGGAGCCCTGGCCCAGGACGCCGCCGTGGCGGCGCTCGGCGAACGGGCCGAGGTGGCGCGCCGGGTCGGGCTCACCCTGCTGGAGCGCGAGCGGGTGATGTCCGACCTCCACGAGCTCGGCTACCCGGTCCCCTCCTCGCACACCAACTTCCTGTGGCTGCCCCTGCGGGAGGCCAGTTCGGCCTTCACCGAGTTCTGCCTGAACCGCGGCGTCGCCGTGCGCGGCTTCCCCGGGGAGGGCGTCCGCGTCACGGTCGGGCTCGCCGCCGAGAACTCCGCCTTCCTCGCCCTGGCCGCCGACTGGACGGCGGCCCGGCGGTTCACCGGACGGTGACCTGATCGCTTCGACCGGATCACGAACGACCGGCTCGACTCCGTCGGCTCCCACCGGGCCTTCGCCGCCTGCCCCGCTCACCCGGCGTCGGGACCCACCGGTCATCCCCCGGCTTCACTGCAGAGCCACGGGAGGTGCCCACCCGGGCCGACTGGTCACACAGCGTCACATCGTGCGCCGCTGCGGTGGCGGACGGAACGGGGCGGCGGCACGGTCGAGCCAGGCGGGCCGGTCCGGCGGTCCCGTCCGCCGGCCCTCGACGCCCTGACCTGGAGCTCGGACGATGCGACTCTCACGGTTTCCCGTCCTCGTCGGCGCTGCCGCGGTCCTCGCGATTCCCGGCGGGCTCTACGGCCTGACCGGCTGTACCGGCGCGCCGCAGGACGCCTCGCCGCCCGGGGCCTCGTCACCGGCGACCGCTCCGTCCGCGGGCCTGTCGGCCGCGCCGCCCGCGCAGGAGCCGCCGCAGCTGTCGCAGGCGCAGGTCACGGGGGCGCTCGGGCAGTTGGACGGGGTGGTCGAGGCGGCGATGAGACGCACGGGCGTGCCCGGGGTGGCGGTCGGCGTCGTGTACCAGGACAGGACCGCCTACGCGAAGGGGTTCGGCGTGCGCGAGGTGGGCCGACCCGACCGTGTCGACCCCGACACCGTGTTCCAGCTGGCCTCGATGTCGAAGCCGCTGGCCTCCACCGTGGTGGCGGAGGCGGTGGGCCGGAAGGTCGTCGGCTGGGACACCCCGGTGGTGGCGCACGAGCCCGGCTTCGCGCTCAAGGACCCCTACGTGACCGCTCACGTGACGGTCGCCGACATGTTCTCGCACCGCAGCGGCCTGCCCGACCACGCGGGCGACCTGCTGGAGGATCTCGGCTACGACGGCGACTACATCGTCTCGCACCTGCGGCTGGAGCCGCTGGACCCGTTCCGGGCGAGCTACGCCTACACCAACTACGGCGTCACCGCGGCCGGTCTCGCCGTGGCCGCCGCGGCGAAGTCCTCCTGGCCCGATCTGGCCGCCGCGTCGCTGTTCCAGCCGCTCGGGATGGACCACAGCAGCTACCGACGCGCCGACTACGACCGGGCCGCCGACAGGGCGTCCGCGCACGTGAAGGCGGGGGGACACTGGGAGCCCTCCACCACCGAGAACGCGGACTCCCAGGCTCCGGCCGGCGGCGCGAGCTCGACGGTGGACGACCTGACCCGGTGGATGCGGCTGCAGCTCGACAACGGGTCCTACGGCGGCAGGCAGCTCGTCGACGCCGCCGCGCTGGACGAGACCCGCGTTCCGCACTCCGTCGCCGCCCCGCCGCGCTCCCCCGGCGGCGGGGAGCCCCAGTTCTACGGACTGGGCTGGAACGTCAACTACGACCAGCTCGGCCGGCTGCGGCTGAACCACTTCGGCGCGTTCACGCTGGGCGCGGCCACCACCGTCACCCTGCTGCCCACCGAGCGGCTGGGGATCGTGGTGCTCAGCAACGGGCAGCCGATCGGCGTTCCCGAGGCCGTCGCCGCCGCCTTCTTCGACATCGCCCAGAACGGCCGGCAGACCGTCGACTGGCTCAGCCTGTACGGCAAGGTCCTGGGCAGCGCCACCGGCGCCGGCGTCTCCCCCACCGACTACGCGAAGCCGCCGACCTCCCCGGCGCCCGAGATGGCGAACAGCGCCTACACGGGCAACTTCGGGAACGACTTCTACGGACCGGCCACTGTCACCGCCGGCCGCGACGGGCAGCTGACCCTGGTGCTCGGCCCGGACAAGCAGTCGTTCCCGCTGCAGCACTACAGCGGGAACACCTTCAGCTACCGCACCCGCGGCGAGAACGCCGTCGGCCTGTCCGGCGTCGCCTTCCACCTCGGGTCCGGCGGCACCGCCGACAGCGTGACGCTGGAGAACCTGGACGCCGCCGGCCTGGGCACCTTCAGCCGTTGACCGCGTCCCGCGCGGGCACGGAGCGGGTGGTGAAGGCCGAGGCGACGGCGGCGACCAGGCAGGCCGCCAGGGCGAACCAGAAGGCGACCGCGAGGCCGTCCCTGAACGGCCCGGTGACCAGGTGCGGGAAGAAGTCACGGCCGGTCAGGTACTCCGCCCGCCCCGGCGGCAGGTGCTGGAGCACCTGCGGGCCGAGCAGCTGCCGGATCGGGTTGTAGCCGAGGAACGCCGCGAAGAGCACCGCCAGCGGGGGAAGCTGGCTGACCTTCGCCGCGACCGGCGCCGGCACGTTCTGCGCGACCAGCCCGTGGTCGAGGGCGCCGGGGAGGCTCTGGGCCAGACCGAGCACGATCAGGCTGAAGAACAGTCCGATCGACAGCACCATGGCCGCGTTCTGGAACGTCGCGGTCATGCCCGCGCCGACGCCGCGCTGGCGGGCGGGGACGGCGTTCATGATCTCGGCACGGTTCGGGGAGGCGAACAGTCCCGCGCCCAGGCCGTTCAGCACGAGGATGGCGGCGAACGCGGGGTAGGGGAAGTCGACCGGCAGCACCATCAGCAGGCCGAAACTGGCCGCGTTCAGCAGGGCGCCCGCGATCGTGAAGAGCCGCGAGCCGAAGCGGTCGGAGAGCAGACCGGAGACGGGCGCGGCCACCAGCAGTCCGACGGTCAGCGGGATCATGTAGATCCCGGCCCACAGCGGGGTCTGCTCGAAGCTGTACCCGTGCAGCGGCAGCCAGATGCCCTGGAGCCAGATCACCAGGATGAACTGGAGGCCGCCGCGCCCGAGCGCGGTCAGCAGATTGGCCAGGTTGCCTGCGGCGAAGGTCCGCAGCCGGAACAGGGAGAGGTCGAACAGCGGCTCGGCGACCTTGGACTCCACCACGCAGAACACCGCCAGGAGCACCACCCCGACGCCCATCGCCGCGAGCACCCACGGGTTGCCCCAGCCGGTGGTCGCGCCGTGGTAGGGCTGGATGCCGTAGGTGATGCCGACCAGCAGCGTGATCAGACCGGCCGCGAAGGTGATGTTGCCCCACCAGTCGATCGCCGCGGGCTGCCGGTGGCCGGTGTCCTTGAGCTTGAGGTAGGCCCAGACCGAGCCGAAGACGCCGACGGGCACGGAGACCAGGAACACCCAGCGCCAGCCGACCGGGCCGAGGACGCCGCCGAGCATCAGCCCGATGAAGGCCCCGGCTATACCGGCGATCACGTTGATGCCCAGGGCGGTCCCGCGCTGCCGCGCCGGGAAGGCGTCGGTGATGATCGCGGTCGAGTTGGCGAAGATCAGCGCACCGCCGACGCCCTGCACCACGCGCCAGCCGATCAGCCACAGCGCGGCCTGTGTCCCGCTCCCCCAGGTCAACGACAGGGCGACGGAGCACGCGGTGAAGACCGCGAAGCCGAGGTTGTACATCCGGACCCGGCCGAACATGTCACCGAGCCGCCCGAAGGTCACCACCAGCACGGCGGTGACCACCATGAAGCCCATCATCATCCACAGCAGGTAGCTGGTGTTGTGCGGGTCGAGCGGGTCGAGGTGGATGCCGTCGAAGATGTTCGGCATGGCGATCAGCACGATCGACTGGTTGATCATCACCATCAGCATGCCGAGGGTCGTGTTCGACAGTGCGATCCACTTGTAGTGGGGCCCGTGCCGGTCCTCGACCTCGGAGGGAGCCGGGGAAGCCACGTCGGGCGAGGAGGTCGGACCGCCGGACGGCGAGGCGGCGGATGAGCTGGCCATACGGGCTTCCCTTCGGTCAATGTGCCCTACAACTATTTCAGGTCGACAGTCTTCCTGTCATCATTGGTCGGTCCTCGAACCTGCGTCCCCGAAGATGGGGAGCTCTCCCCATGTGCCGGGCGGCCCGGCGGCGGATTCTCGTGGCAGCACGGAGACGAGTCCGTCGACACGAGAGGAGCCGAGGCCATGACCGGCACCGCAGGAGCACGCTTCGCCCAGGCGCTGGCCGCCAAGGACCGGGAGGGGCTGAACGCGCTGCTGGCCCCCGGAGTGGATTTCCAGGCGCTGACCCCGGGCCGCTTCTGGCAGTCCGGCGACCCCGACGAGGTGGTGGACCAGTTCGTGCTGGGCCACTGGTTCGGCCCGTCCGCCGAGATGCGCGGACTGCGGATGCTGGCCGACCGTGAGGTCGCGCAGCGCCGTCACGTCGCCTACGAGCTGCGGGTACGCCGCGAGGGCGCGGACTACCTGGTCGAGCAGCAGGTCTACTACGAGGCCGGGGAGGACGGGCGGATCGGCTGGCTGCGGCTGCTGTGCGCGGGGTACCAGCCGGACGCCTCAGCCGTCGCGGGCCCCGAGACCGTCGAGTCCGTCGTCGCCGCCGCCGGCTGAGCCCGCGTCCTGGACGGCGCCCGTCGTGGGACCGAGGCCGTGGCGGGCGGCGAACAGGCCCGCCAGGGCCCGGTTGGTGGCGCCGGTCTTGGCGTAGATGTGCTCGATGTGGTGCCCGGCGGTGCGCGGGGAGATGTGCAGCGACTCGGCGATCCGGCGGGTGGAAAGGCCCAGGGCCAGCAGCCGCAGCACCTCCACCTCACGGGTGGTCAGCCCGGCGGGCCAGGTGCCGCGGCGCGGTCTGGTGTGGCCCGCTGCGCCCAGCACCGCCTCGGCCGCTCCGGCGTCGATCCGGCCGGCCCGCACCTCGGCGCGGAGCAGCGCGGCCGCCTCCGCCGGACTGCCCGCGGGCCGGTGCGGACGGCCCTCGGTGTGCGCCCGGTACAGGTCGGCGGCGGCCAGCAGCCGGCCCTCGGGGGTCAGCGCGGCGCCGGACAGGCCGCGCGGATAGCCGGAGCCGTCCAGCCGCTCGTGGTGCTGCACCGCGACCGCCGCGATCTGCGCCAGGGCGGGTGAGCAGGCCAGCATCCGCTCCGTCAGGTACGGGTGCAGCCGCACCCGTTCGGTCTCCCCCAGGGTGAGCGGCCCCGGCTTGTCCCAGACCGTGTTGGGCACGCCGAGCCGCCCGAGGTCGTGGACCAGCGCGGCCCGGCGCAGGGTGGCGCGGGTGGGGGCGGGCAGCCCGGCGAGCCCTGCGGCGGCCTCCACCAGTTCCGCGACCCCGCGTGAATGACCGATCGTCCAGGGGGACTTGACGTCGGCGAAGTCCGCGACCGCGAGCAGCGCGGCGTCCAGCTCGGCCTCGGTCAGGGGGGTGCCGGGGGCCGGGTCGGCGCGCTGCACCTGGTCCCAGCCGCCGTCCAGGTCGGCCAGCAGCTGCGCGGCGCGCGCGGTGAACGCGTCCACCACGGCCGGATCGAACTGCGTGCCGCGCCGTTCCCGCGCCACCGCGACCGCGGCCGCCGTCCCGCCCGAGCGGTGGTAGGCCACGACCACATCGGCCAGGTTCACCAGCCGCGAGGTGAGCAGGATCTCCTCGCCGCGGGCGCCCTTGGGAGCGCCGCGTCCGTCCCAGCGCTCGAAGGTCTGCTCCACGCAGGCCCGCACCCGGGGGGCGAGCCCCAGCTGGGCGGCGAGAGCGTCGGCGGCCTGCCAGTGGTTGCTGAGGATGGCCTCGGCGTCACGCCGTCCGGGCCCGAGGAAGGCGAGGCCGAGCCGGGCCCGGCCGCCGACCCCGGCCGGCTGGGGGCCGCCGCCCAGATGACGCAGCATGAACCGGGCCTCGACGGCGGGCCCGGAGAAGTCGGTGCGCCGGAAGTCGGCCTTCAGCACGGTGTCGTCGCCGAACCACTTGGCCTGCTCGTAGGCGTCGACGTGGCAGCCCACCCAGGAGACCAGCGAGGCGTAGTAGACGACCTCCCGATCGGCGTCGTCCAGGCCGAGCTCGCCCGCCAGTCGCAGCGCCACCAAACACTGACACAGCACATGCTCCATGGGCTGGCCCATGCCGAGGTCCGCGCCGAGCGACAGCACCGCCAGCAGCTCCGCCAGCCGCACCCGCGAGAACGCAGAGGGCTCCGCCACGGAGCCGATTCTAGGGCCCGGAGGGGCCGACGGGCGGCGGCGCCCCGCGCGTGGGCGCGGGGCGCCGCCGCCTGCCGGCCGACCGGGGTCAGCCGGTGAAACCGGCGAAGATCTTCGAGAACTGGTAGGGCGACTGGGGGACGTTGGTGCACTTGGACAGACCGCCGGTGCAGGCGTTGGCGTCCCTGGTCATCTCCCAGAAGGCCAGCTCGCCCAGGTGGTTCTGCTGCGCGAAGGCCACCAGCTGCGAGGCGTCGGACAGGCCGAACACCTCGGAGGTGTTGTCGTTCTGGCCGAGCATCGGGGTGACGCCGACCATCGCCCAGGCCTGGGCCGCCGTCAGCGTGGGCCAGACGGAGAGGATCTGGGCCCGGGTGGACTGGGCCGACTGGATCGCGTAGGCGCCCATCTTCCCCGAGGGGTTGGGGGCCTCGGAGTCGCCGAAGTCCATCGCCATCACGTTGACCACGTCGACCTTGAGCCCGGCCGCCTTGGCCGACTGGAGCACGTAGAGGCCGTCGGCGGTGAGCCCGGACGGCAGCACCGGCAGGGTCAGGCTGACCTTGAGGTCCCGGCCCTTGGCGGCCTGGGCCGCCTGCAGTTGGGCGAGGGCCTGCGAGCGGCGGTCGATCGAGGCGTGGTCGGTGACGGCCGTGCCTTCGATGTCGAAGTCGATCCGGTCCAGACCGTAGGCGTCGACGACCTTCTGGTACTGGGTCTCCAGCGCGGCCGTGGTGGTGCAGGACTGCGCCAGCTCGGTGCCGTTGGCCCCGCCGAAGGAGACCCGCACGTCGCCGCCGGTGGCCCGGAACGCATCGATGTCGGCCTTGTCCCAGCCCGCGGTGGCGTCGTACGCGCCGAACCAGCTGGCGCTGCACGCGGTGCTGCCGTTGATGACGAAGGCCAGCGAGAACTGCTTGAGCCCGCTGTTGGCGGCCAGCGTGCTGAGACTGGGGGTCGGGTACGCGCCCAGGTCCACGTAGGGCGCGGCCGCGCCGGGGACCGTGCCGCTGCCGGCGACCGCGGTGACCGCGGCCGAGGCGGGGGACTCGTTGCCACTCGGGTCGAAGGCGGAGACGCTGACCGCCAGGCTGCTGCCCTGGATCAGCCCGGTCACCGTGGCGCTGGTCCCGGTGACGGTGGCCAGCACCGCGCCGTTGGCCCACAGGTGGTAGCCGGCCACCGACTGGTTGTCCGTGGCGGCGTTCCAGGAGAGCGAGAACGCGCCGGGGGCGCTGCCGCTCACCTTGAGTCCGGCAGGCGTCGAGGGCGGTGTGGTGTCGGCGGGGAGTCCGGCGCAGGGGGCGTTGTTGATGGTGCAGTTGGCGGGTGCCGTCTGCGGGTTGCTGCCGTTGGAGACGTCGAACCCGACGACGGCGGCGGTGGCTCCGGGCGCGAGCGGACCGGCCCAGCTGGGGGCGGAGATCGTGTAGTGCGTGCCGCTGGCCGTGAGCGTGCCGTTCCAGGCGCTGGTGACCGTCTCCCCGGCGGGCAGGTCGAAGGAGATCGACCAGGTGGCGACGGCGGCGTTGGTGTTGTTGGTGACGGTGTAACCGGCCTCGAAGCCGCTCGACCAGGTGGAGGTGACCGCGTAGTTCGCGATCAGCCCGGTGAGTCCCCCGGCCGCCTGGGCCGTGGTCGCGGTGGCCGCGGCGGTGAGCGGCGTGGCCAGCAGCCCTGCGGCCGTGGCGAGGGACAGAGTGACGCGCCTCATGGGCGAGTCCTCCTCGACAGTGTCAGGTGACGGCGCGGTGTGGGGCCGCGCCGCACGAGGGATGTGGGGGTGAACCGCGCGGCTCCTCCAAGATGGTCCAGACCAATACGGATCGTCAATAGACAGGTTTCTTAACAGTCCCCTAAGGCGCGTCCGGCGTTCACCGGAGCGTGGGGTTGTCCCCACCGGCGCGTCGGGGGCAGGCTCCATGGGCGCCGGGCTCGGCGACTGCCAGGCTGAAGGCGACCACCGCACCCGTCCGGACGAGGTCCCCACCCATGCGCCGCCCTCGCGTCCTCCTGCCGGCCCTCTGCGCCGCGCTGCTGGTCTGCGCCGCCGTCCCCGCGAGCGCGTCCGCCGCGGCGTCGGGCGCCGAACCCGCGCCGCTCGCCGCCGCGCTGCGCACCGCGACCGCCCGGGCGGTGGCCGACGGCTACCCCGCCGCGATCGCCTACGCCCGCCGGGGCGACGCGAGCGCCACGGCCACGTCGGGCTCGGCCGACCTCGCGACCGGCCGCCCGGCCGACGCCGGGGACCGGTTCAGGATCGCCAGCAACACCAAGTCCTTCGTCGCCACCGTGCTGCTGCAACTGGTCGCCGAACACCGGCTCGGCCTGGACGACCCGGTGCAGAGGTGGCTGCCGGGCGTCGTCTCCGGGGCCGGCAACGACGGTCGGCGGATCACCCTGCGCGAGTTGCTGAACCAGACCAGCGGCCTCTACGACCCCACCACCGACCCGGCCTTCTTCGCCCCCTACCTGCAGCGCCACGACATGGGCTACGTCTACACCCCGCGCCGGGTGGTGGCCGAGGCGACGGCCCACCCGCCGCTCTTCGCCCCGGGCACGAGGTGGAACTACTCCAACACCAACTACCTGCTGGCCGGTCTGGTGATCGAGGCGGTCACCGGACACAGCGCGGGCCGGGAGATCGCCGACCGGATCCTGCGCCCGCTCGGCCTGACCCGCACCACACTGCCGCGCACCGATCCGCGGATCCACGGCCGTCACCTGCACGGCTACGACCTCTCCCACCGCGACGTCACCGTGTTCAGCCCGTCCTACGACTGGACGGCGGGCGCGATGATCTCCACCCTGGCCGACCTGGCCGCCTTCGACCGGGCCCTGTTCGCCGGACGGCTGCTGCCCCCGGCCGAGCAGCGCGCCCTCGAGACAGTCCCCGACGTGCCCGGCGAGGACGGCTACGCGCTGGGCGTGACCAGGTCCACGGTCGACTGCGGCGACGGCCGCACGGCGGCGGTCTGGGAGACCGACGGCGGCGGACCCGGCTTCACCAGCCTCTCGCTCACCTCGGCCGAGGGCCGGGCCGACCGCCAACTCGTCCTGGTCGGAACGGTCTTCGACCTCGGCCAGGATCTGCGCAACGAGCGGCCGGTGCCCGCGTCCGGCGCCTTCGGTCCGGCCGAGACGGCGGTCTTCTGCGACTGACCCGGCGCCCGCCGTCCGGTCAGGGCCTCAGCAGGACCGCCCCGACGCTGCGGCGGTCCTCCAGGGCCGCGTGGGCCTCGGCCGCCCGCTCCAGCGGCAGGACGGCGTGGACCTCCGGCCTGAGCGTGCCCGCCGTGACCGCGCCGAGAGCCTTCTCGGCGTCGGCGCGCTGGTCGGCGTGGGGCTTGGCGAAGGCGACGCCCAGCGGGCCGACGACGGTGAGGCCGCGACGTCCGATGTCGAAGGCGTCCAGCGCGGTCCACCGACCCGAGGTGAACGACCGGCCCGTTCCGCCGCGCGAGATCGCGCTGCGGTCCCCACGCCTGGCGGGGGCGGTGATCCGCGAGGCCAACGCCCCTGGCTTCCCGCACCACGTCCCGCACCACGACGTCCCGCCCCGGCACGGTAACCCGTGAGGCCGGGGCGGACACGCCGGTCCGTCAGGCGCAGATGTACTGGTCGGCCCAGGCGCTGATGATGTGGGCCGCCCGCTTCGCCTGCCCGCGGGCGGTCAGCAGGTGGTCCGCGCCTTCGAGGGAGACGAAGCTGCGCGGGTGGCGCGCCTCGCGGAAGATCTCCCCGGCGTTGGCGATGTCGACGGTGTCGTCCGCGGGCGAGTGCAGGACGATCAGCGGCAGGTTCAACTCGCGGATCCGGTCGCGCAGGCGGGCCTGACGGACGTCGTCGACGAAGGCCCGCTTCAGCACCAGGGTGCGTCCGCCGACGAACCACTCGTGCGAGCCCTCGCTGATGACGCGGTCCACGACGGCGTCGTACTGCCGCTCGACGGTGCGGGGATCGGCCGGCGCGCCGATCGTGGCGACCGCCCGGACGCCGGGCACCTCGGACGCCGCCGCGATGGCCGCGGCGCCTCCCCAGGAGTGGCCGACCAGCAGGTCCACCGGCGTCCCCCGCTCGGCCATCAACGCCGCCGCGCGGACGGTGTCCTGGACCTTGACGGTGAAGGAGCCGTCCCCCCAGTCCCCGTCCGACTCCCCGATCCCGAGGTTGTCGTAGCGCAGCATGCCGATCCCCTCGCGGGCCAGCTGCTTGCTGACCCGCGAGGCGGCGGGCGAGTCCTTGCCGAGAGTGAATCCGTGCACGAACAGGCCCCAGCCCCTGACCTCCCCCTCGGGCAGGTCGATCGTCCCGGCCAGTTCGGGGCCGACGACGCTCTTGAATCTCACATCTTCACTCATGCTGGGCTCACTTCGGCGGAACTGTGCGCGGAACGGGGGGCGGACGACGCGGGCGGGGCGGCGGAAGGACAGGTCAGACGGCCGGCGTCCAGTCGGACCTGCTGCCGGTCAGCAGCGCGGTGATCTCCTCGGCGAGGTGCGGGCCGAGCTCGCCCCAGCCGTCCTTGTAGCCGTAGACGCCGGCCAGGGTGCGGGCCTCGTAGTCGCCGTTGAGGATCTCGATGTCGTTGGCCGTGATGAGCGCCGGGTGCGCGACGCCGACCGCCGAGGAGACCTTGGTCAGCTCCTTGCGCAGAGTGCGCAGGTAGACGGCGGCCCGGGTGGACTTCGAGCTCGGGTCGAGGCCGCGGGCCAGCCACGGGTTCTGCGTGGCGATGCCGGTGGGGCACTTGTCGGTGTGACACTTCTGCGACTGGATGCAGCCGATGGACAGCATCGCCTCGCGGGCCACGTTGACCATGTCGGCGCCCAGGGCGAACGCGACCGCGGCGTTGTCGGGCAGGCCGAGCTTGCCCGAGCCGATGAAGGTCAGCTGATCCGTCAGCCCCAGCTCGGCGAAGGTGCCGTAGACCCGCGAGAAGCCCATCCGGAACGGCAGCGCCACCGAGTCCGCGAAGATTCGCGGCGCGGCGCCGGTGCCGCCCTCGCCGCCGTCGACGGTGACGAAGTCGACACCGCGGTCACCGCGCTCCATCAGCGTGGCCAGCTCCTGCCAGAAGCCCATCTCTCCGACCGCGCTCTTCACCCCGACCGGCAGGCCGGTCTCGGCGGCGAGCAGCTCGACGAAGTCGAGCATCGAGTCGACGTCGCCGAACGCGGAGTGCCGCGAAGGGGAGGCGCAGTCCTTGCCGACCGGGATGCCGCGGATCTCGGCGATCTCCGGGGTCACCTTGGCTCCCGGGAGCATGCCGCCCAGGCCCGGCTTGGCACCCTGGGAGAGCTTGATCTCCAGCGCCTTGACCGGGGCGCTCGCGACGACGTCCTTGAGCTTGTCGAGGTTGAAGCTGCCGTCCTCGTTGCGGCAGCCGAAGTACGCGGTGCCGATCTGCAGCACGAGGTCGCCGCCGTTGCGGTGGTACGGCGACAGGCCGCCCTCCCCCGTGTTGTGCATGGTGCCGGCCTGCGCCGCGCCCTTGTTCAGCGCCGTGACGGCCGCGCCGGAGAGCGAGCCGAAGCTCATCGCGGATATGTTCACCACGCTCGCGGGCCGGAACGCCTTGGCGCGCCCGCGCGGCCCGCCCAGCACCTTGGCCGAGGGCAGCGGGGACTGCGGGTCGTGCGCGTCGGGCAGCGCGCCGGCGAAGGTGCGCTGCTTGATGTAGGCGTGTCCCTGCACGTGCTCGACGTCGACCTCGGTGCCGAACCCGAAGTAGTTGTTCTCCTCCTTCGCCGAGGCGTAGATCCAGCTGCGCTGGTCACGGCTGAAGGGGCGCTCCTCCTCGTTGGAGGTCACGATGTACTGCCGCAGCTCCGGCCCGATGGTCTCCAGCAGGTACCGGGCGTGCCCGACCACGGGGAAGTTGCGGAGCAGTGCGTGCCTCTTCTGGATGAGGTCGCGGGCGGCGACCAGCGCCACAGCTGTCGCGGCGACCGCGCCGATCCTCCGGGCGTGCATGAACGTTTCCTCCTTGGGGCACGGCTCCGTTGCCGTGCGGGGTCGAGCGTCGGAATGCGAAAGGCATCGTAGGAGGCCCGGATGACCGGCAGGTGCGCAGGGTGGCCGGTCGGCCTCGGGGACGTGAACCGGCGACTCAGGCCGGGGGCACGAAGCCCTTGAGCGCGTGCTTGCCGAGCGTGGCGCGCACGGCCTCCGGCAGGGTGGCGACGAGGCTGAACTCCAGGCCCTGTTCCTTGCGGGCCGCGTCCGCCTCGTTGCCCGCGGGAAGCACCAGGACGGTCGAGTAGCCCTTCCTCGTCGCCCGGGCCCTGCTCTTCGTCGCGGTGACGGGCAGCACCTCACCGGTCGCGGCGATGCCGCCGGTCACGGCCACCTCGGCGCGGGCGATGCGGCCGCTCAGCAGGGAGACGACGGCGACGGCGACCGCGAGCGCGGCGCCCGCGACGTCCTCGGCGGTCGCGCCGGGCGGCACGTCGCCGTAGGGCTCGTCGATCCGCAGGTCGTGCCGGGCGAACCAGTCGGCCGGGAGCTGCGGCAGCAGCAGCCCGGCGAGGGCGCGCACGGCGGCGACGGCGGTCTCGGCGTCGTGCTGCAGCACGACGCCCAGCGCGCCGGTGGCGGTCACCCGGCCCCTACCGGGCGTCAGCATCACCGCGACGGGGAGCAGCGTGTCGGCGACGGGCGTCCAGACCATGCCGAGCCGTTGGTCGTAGCGGTGGGCGAGCCGGTCGAGGTCGGCGCTCAGGTGCACCTTCTCGCGCAGGTCGGCCTCGTAGTCGACGACCACCCTGCTGTGGTCGGCCGGGTCGTACCAGACCGGCACATGGCCGCCCTGCAGCTTCATCGTGTGGACGCGGGTCAGCACACTCGCCTCGAACGGCAGCTCGGCCCGGTCCTCGGGCACCACCCTGAGCTTCATCGAGCAGTCCGTCCAGCCGGAGGAGAGATCCGTGTCGGACGCCCAGACGGCCCGGATGCTGCTGCCGCTGCCGACCGTCTTGATCGACAGGATCTCGGCCGTGGCACTGCGTCCGTCGCGGCGCAGCTCGTTCAACAGGTGCTTGTGCTTGAAGAACATCGACGCCCCTCCGCAGGACCACCCCCGGCGGGCGGCGCCCCTCACCTTACGAGCCGCGACCGCGGGCGCCGCACCCGGAGATCGCCTGGTCCCGATCGGTGCCGCAGTTGTGACGTGGCGGTGACGAGGGGCGGGGACGCCGTCGCGGGCCCTACGGCCGCGGCGCGGGCAGGCCCGCGATCGCGCGCGGGAAGTAGGTCTGCAGCGGCTCTCCGATGTGGTGCAGCCGCCGGACGAAGTCGCGGGCGCTGCGGACGGCCTCTGCCTCGAAGTAGCGGGTGGCCCCGTCCGGAGCGCCTCCGGGGGTGTAGTGGATCTGGTACACCGCCTCGTCGCCGAGCACCACCAGATCCGGCAGCGGGCCGGCGCCGACGAGAGCAGCCGCCTGGTCGTCGGTCAGCACGGAGACGTTCTCGCCGCAGCGGTCCTTGGCGTGCAGGACGTGCAGTTCCCACTGCACGTAGGGACTCAGCGGTTCCGCCACCACGCGTGCGCGACGGTGCCCGATCCCGGCCGCGGCGAGCTTCGCCAGTTGCCGCTCGATGTCGGGCTGCGACTCCCGGATCAGGCTGAGCGACTTCTCCCAGTCGCCGCCCTGGAAGGCCTCCCAGCTGGTGCACCCGCTCTCCTGGTAGTCCTGGAGGCTCTCCAGCTTCCAGAAGCCCTCGGGGCCGATACGCCAGAACCTGTCCTCGAAGTCGGCGAGGTAGGTCTCCGGGTCGAGACGCAGCCCTCTCGCCCGGTCGAGGAGTGCCCGCAGTTCGAGGAGTCCGCCCATTCGCCGCATGCGCCTTCCGCCCAGTGCCATGGCTGATGCGGGGCGAGTGCGCCGACTCACTCCGCGTACGCATCACATCCTGATCGCATCGCCCCTGCATTGACAAGGGCACATCACAGCAGCCGCCCCCGCCCACGGGGGCGAAGGGCGGCTGCCTGATCGACCCTCAGCGGAGGCTGTCCCTCAGGCGGCGGAGCGTCTGCGCCGCCTGGGGCAGGCGCGCCGAGTCCGCCTCGGCGATCGCCCTGTCGAGTCGCTCGCGCGCCGCGCCCGACCGGTCCAGCACCCGGCTCTCCACGATGGCGGCGAGCCGGATCGCCTCGAAGCGCGGTGGGGCGGCCGCGTGGCCCGCCTGCTCGTAGACGGCGATGGCCCGCTCGAACGCCGCCAGCGCCGCTTCTCCCTCCCCCACGGTTCCGTGCACCTGCCCGCGGGTGTACCAGCACTGCGCCACATCGACCTCGACGCTGCGGAACTGCTCGCGGGCGGCGTCGGGGAACTCCTCGCGCAGCCGGTCGGCCCGGTCCAGGTAGCCGAGGGCCTCCTCCATGGCCTCCTTGCCCGTGGCCTGGACAAGCTCGAACGCGAGGGTGCGCAGCGCGTCGCTCAGCTCGGGCAGGTTGGGCGCCTCCGCGTTGGACGCCAGAGCCCGCTCCAGCGCCGCGCGGGCGCCGTCCCAGTTGCCCGCCTGCGCCAGCGCCGCGGCCGCGGCTGCGGCGGCCGAGGTGAGCGGCCCCTGGTCAGGCCAACGGCCCACCATGTCGGCCAGCAGCAGGAACTCCCGCGCGGCGTCGCGCGGCTCCTCCAGCGCCAGCAGGCAGTTGGCCAGATCGATGCGGATCTGCGCGGTCAACTGTTCTGCGCCGGAGGGCCCGGACGACTCCACGGCGCCGTCCTGGTCCGCGCCGTCCTGGTCCGCACCGTCCTGGCCCGCGCCCTTCGCGGCGCCAGCGGACGGCGCGTCGAGCAGCGACTCCAGCACGGCGGCCGCGTCGCCGGTCGCGCCCTGTGCCCGCAGCACCCGGCTCAGCTCCCAGCGCGTCTCGCGCGCCTGCTGCACCTCGCCCTCGCGGTCCATCCGGGCCGCCGCCTCGGAGAACGCCCGCACCGCCGTCGCATGCTGCCCGGCCCGCAGCGCGACGGAGCCCAGCATCCGGTGCAGCGGCGTCAGCTCGTTGGGCGGCACGTCCGAGGGAGCCTCGGCGAGCCCACGCTCGAGCTCGGCCATCGCCTCGCCGTGACGCTGCTGCGCATCGAGCGCCAGGGCCAGCAGCAGACGGGCGCGGGGCAGCCGCCACGGCCAGCCCTGCTCGGTGAAGATCGCGATCGCCGCGCGGGCCGAGGCCTCACCCTCGATCGGGGCGCCGTGCAGGGCCCGGAACTCGGCGAGCAGTTCGTGCGACATCGACACCTGCCGGAGCCGACCCGCGGCCGTTCCTTCGGCGATCCCGGCCTCGGCCTCGGCCGCGAACACCTCGGCCCAGCGCGCGTGCTGCTCCGGACCCTGGGCGCGGAACAGTGCGTGGCGAGCCGTCAGGACCCGGCTCTGCCGGACCACCAGCCGCCGGTCCAGCGTCTCGCCTTCGTCCTCCCGGCCGCCGGACCCGGCTGCCGCGAGCGCGTCGATGCGCGTCAACAGCTCGTCCAGCTCCGGCATCGCCGCCTCAGCGGCGGCGACACCGTCCGCGACGTCGCTCCGCACCGACTCGCACCAGACGAGCCTCGCCTCGGACGCGATCACGCGGGCGGTCCGGCCGATCCGCCGGTAGTGCTCGATCGCCTCGCGCAGGCGGGCGGCGCAGTCGTCCCAGTCCTGCGCGTCGGCCGCGCGCTGGGCCAGCTCCGAGGAGACCTCCCCCGGCAGCAGCTCGTCCCCGTCGACGGCGGCTGCGGCAGCCTCGGCGTCACCGCCGACCGCGTCCGCACGGGCGACGCGCTCCAGCACGGCGTCCCACAGGGCCCGGACGGCCGGGCCCCCGATCCGGTCACCGGCACGCGCCGCGGCCACCAGTTCCGTGAAGTCCTCCGGCACCTCGGTCGCCGACGGCGCCGACGGGGTGCCGGTCTCCGTGGCGGTCGGCGCAGCGGTCGGCGCGGCGGTCGCCGCGGCATCGGCCCCGGGCAGCGCCGAGGTCTGGACGCCCAGGTTCAGCGAGGCGGTCAGCGGCCGGCCGGCAAGCCGTTCCCTTCGGCGCGCGGAGACGGCGTCGTTGCCGTTGCGCGCGTCGAAGCGCGACGCCAGCTCGTCCGCCTGCGCGGCGACGGCATCCCGCAGTGACGAGACGGTCCACTCCGTGCCGAGCGGCCCGGCGCACGGCAGTTCGCCGTGGCCGGTCCCGACCAGCCGGGCCAGCAGCACCTGGACGCCGGTGAGGAACTCGAGTCGACTGGACGGATCGGCGGCGAAACCGAACGCCGCGCGGTTCTGCGCCAGCAGTTCGAGGCCCCGTGCCGCGTTTCCGGTCAGTGCGCAGAACTCCAGGTGCTGACCGACCGGGGTGAGCTCCGCCTCGTTCCCGCGGACCTTGCGGTAACCGGTGAGGTGCGCGGCCCGGGCCTCTTCGAGCCGCCCCAGGCGCAGCAGCGGGAGCAGGGCCAGGGCCTGGCTGTTGTGCGGCTCCTCGTCACAGCTGTGCTCGCCGTCGAAGGTCGGCCGCAGCTCCGCCAGTCCGCGCTCGTCCTCTCCGCAGCGGAAGTGGTAGCCCGCCCGGGACCTCGCCTCGCAGGCGGCGCAGTCGCTGAACTGCGTCCGCCCCCTGGTCGCCCACAGCTCGTAGGCCAGTTCCTCGCCGTCGCCCAACTGCCGTGCCAGGAAGAACTCCTGTGCGTAGACGGGCTGCAGCTCGTGTCCTGCCTCCTGGTAGCGGCGCCGCATCTCGGCGATCCAGCCGCGGATCGAGGCGAGCGGCACGTCGGGGGTGGTCAGCAGGCCGGTGCCGACCCACTTGAAGAACCAGAACAGCCGGTAGACCTCGTCCTCGCTGAACGCCTTGGGGTTGGCGTCCCACAGACGCAGCAGGCGGGCGAAGGCGACCGGGTACTTCACCGACTCGCCGCTGCCGTGGTAGGCGCGCATCAGCTCCACCAGGGCCGAGACGGTGACCTCGTCGTCGCCGAAGGCCTCGGCGGCCTCCACCAGGTCCTCGGCGATCGCGGCCGTGGGGCGCCCCTTGGGCCGCTCCCGGTTCTCACCGAGGGCCTGGAAGAACTCGTCCCTGGTGGTGGGCGTCATGGTGGGTGCGGTCATGACTGTGCCCTCCCGTCTCCGCTGCCGTTGTTGTGTCCGCTGTCGTTGGTGTTCCCGCCGCCGATCGCCGCCTGGGCCGCGAAGTCGATCAGGCCCAGGAAGGACCGGTTGAGCAGCGCGTGGTCCGACGGCCGCAGCGGTCGCCGGGAGAGCAGCAGGGCCTGCCCGTAGAGCGCTTCGATCGCCGTCTCCGACAGCTCCGTGTGGGACGTCCCCGCGAGTTCCGCGAGCTTGCGGATCAGCGGATTGAGGTGGTTGACGATCAGTTGGGCACGCGGCGCGGACGAGCTGAGCGACCCGAGGATCCCGGCCCACAGTTCGTCCGCCCCCGCGGACAGCTCGCTGCGCCGGCGCTCGTGCCTGGCCTCGCGGTTGTCCACGAGCATCGCCGGCACCCCCACCGGCTGGAAGGAGCGCAGCACCACGTCGGTGTCGAAGCGGTCCACGACCTTGCGGGCACGGGCCAGGAACGGTGCGGCCGCAAGCTCCGCCGCCGGGTCGACGCTGTCGAGATGCGCGCTGACGGTCTCAGGGTCCAGGTCCGCGACCGTCACGCCGGGCCGGACCTGCGGGAGTTGGTGCACCAGCTCCCGGTCGTACACGTAGCCGCCGTTGACCACACCGAGCCCGGCGGCAGCGGCGATGGGAGCGACCTGCCGGAACTCCTCGACCGACTGCGTGACCAGCACCACGGGGTGCGCGCGGGCGAACTCGTCCAGGCTGACGGTGCCGTCCGTGGTCTCGAACGGCAGCCACGGCAGCAGCAGTCGGAGCAGTTGGTCGTCGTAGCGGGCCAGCGCCTTCACCGCGAGGTGGTGAACGTCGAGGAAGCGGCGCAGCAGGGAGAGGTCCGAGGCCGCGAGTCCGGTCAGCCACTGCCGGATCCGCTCGCCGATGGCGTCCCTGACCGCGCCCAGGGTCTCGTCCTCGTACAGCGCCTCGCGTGAGGCGGTCGGGCGCAGACCGGTGGTGTCGACCACGCAGGAGACGAAGAAGGCCCAGTCGGGGACCAGTTCCGTCGCCTGGTCGGACAGGAGCATCCCCTTGAGGTGCACCCGGTTGCCGGACCGCTTGGTCGGGTGCGCGGGCGTCGGCAGCACGAAGGCCACGCCCTTGAGCCCGACCAGCGGGATGTCCAGGTCGATGGTGTCGAGCGGGGTGAAGTCGAAGACGGACTTGCCGTACGCGGCCAAGGCCTCGCGGCGGGCGAAGGGCGATCCGTACGGCCGCTCCCACACCGGCGGCGTGTCGTTGACCCGGATCAGGTCGCCGTTCCGGTCGACCACCTCGACCTGGTACCGCAGCAGGGAGCCGAAGTGCCGGGCCAGGCCCACCACCTGGCCGTGCTGCAGCCACTCGCTGCCCTCGGCGCGCGGGGTCAGCGTGACGGTGGTGCCGGGCTGCGCCACGGTGCCGGCGGGCAGGGTGCGGATGCTGTACGTGCCGTCGCTGCGGCCACGCCACTCGACGGCGGGCGCGCCCGCCTCCCGCGCGCTGCGCGAGACGACCGTGATCTCGTCCGCGACGACGAAGCAGGCCAGCAGGCCGATGCCGAACTGCCCGATGAAGTCGGCGCGGGCGGCGGAGAGGTCGAGTTCCCCGTCGGCGCTGCGCTTGGAGGAACGGCCGATGGTGGCCAGGAAGGTGTGGACGTCCGATTCGGTGAGCCCGACGCCGGAGTCCTCGACGACGATGCCGCCGCCGACGCCGGTACGGATGGTGATCCGCGCCGGAGCCTCGGGGTCGAGCAGCCGCCGCGCGGTGATCGCGTCGACGGCGTTCTGCATGAGCTCCCGGAGGTAGACCTTCGGCGAGGAGTAGAGATGGTGCGACAACAGGTCGACGAGACCGCGCAGGTCGACCTGGAAGGTGTGGCCCGGCGGCTGGGGTGTGGTCACTGGAGCGGTTCCTACTTCCTCTTCTTGCTTTCCTGCCGTGCCTTGGCGAACAACCGTGCCGGGTCCCCGACGTAGGCCCAGGGGAAACGGGTCGGGTGGTCGCCGATGCGCCGGAACATCTCCGTGGCGGAGGCCCGTTCACCGGCGAGCCAGAACGCCACGGCGAAGGCGTTGAGCGCGACATAGGGCGACTCGGTCGGGGCGAACGCCGGATGCAGCACGGACGCCTGGGCCGCCGCCTTGAGCTCGGCGCGGACCTCGGCGCCCCTGATGTAGGCGGCGTCCTCACCCTTGGGGAGGTCGAGCCAGCGCTCCAGGTGCGCGTAGGCGACCAACAGGCCCATGGCACTGCCCGGCGGCGCCTCGGCCAACGCGTTGCGGGCGAAGGCGAACATCTCCTCGTGCGAGCCGCCCCACTTCTCGCACACCTGCTGCAGCATCTGTGCGTGCAGCGCCACGTGGTGCGGAGCGCGGCGGACTCCGGCCTCGAAGCGCCGCCGGGTCACATCGTGCCCGTGCTGCAGACCGCGCGAGGAGGTGGTCAGCGAGCACCAGGGCGCAGCCGACTTCGGATCCAGCTCGATCGCCGCGTAGAGGTGCTCCTCAGCGGTCCTGAGCCGCTCGTGGAAGATCCGGAACTGGTCCTGCGAGACGTGGGCTCCGGAGGCTCGACCCCGCGCCTCCCAGGCCCACGCGACGTGCCGCGCGCCGGAGACGGTGCGGACGAGCGGGTTGTCGGGGTGCTGCCGGGGCAGCTCGAGCAGGAAGTTCCCGCCGCTCTCCTCGATGCCGCCGATCAGCCAGGTGAGCCGGGCATGGTCGCCACGGTCCCGGCAGGGCTGCAGGATCGCCTCGGCCGCGGGCCAGTTCCCCGAGCTCACCGCCTGCCGCAGGGCGGCCAGCTCCGGGTCCCCGAAGGTGAGGTCGATCGGAACCGGCTTGGGCCCACGGGCCGCGGCGGGGGTCGGCTTGCGGTTCGCGAGCGCGCGGACCGCGGCGCCGGCCGCGATCACGGCAGGCACCACCAGCGGAAAGCTTGACACGTGTTCCTCCAACAACGGCCGACTCCGCTCGGCGGTTCGCGCGCGGTCGGCAGCCGCAGGTTAACCGACTCCGCTGACAGCGCGACACCGGGTTCTGGAGGGCTCCGCCGCAGATGGGAGGCCATATGCCCGGTTCTGCAGGCCTGCGCCTGAATCCTCCCCGGCGATCACCGCTCCCGTCGGGCTCCCGCCGGCCGGACACGCGAACGCCCGCGATCCCGTCCGACGGAGTCGCGGGCGCCGAGGACGCCTCAGGAAGGGCGTCAGTGCCCGAATCGCTGGAGCAGTCGGCTGCGCAGGGAGGCGCCCGGAGCGCCCGGGGCGCCGGCCGGGCGGCGGGTGAGGCGGGAGAGGGCGCGGTGGGCGGTGCGGAGGCGGGTACGGCGGCGACGGAGCAGGCTCGCGCCGGCGCCCGCGGTCACCAGGCCGAGGCCGAAGACCAGCGCCAGTGCCGCCCCAGCCAGGAAGATCTCCAGGCCGTTCATCGTCACCGTGGTGCTTCCGAAGAGCACGACGGTCTGGTCCTGGCCGCCGGAGATGTTGTTCGCGATGAGCAGTCCGGTGAAGGCCGCCGCCCCGCAGAGCAGCAGCAGGCCGAGCAGGAGCATGCCGATCTCCTTCGTCGTGACCGTCCCCCGTAGCTCATCTGACCGCTTTTCAGTTCCACAAACGGTACGGGCCGGGGCGGGCCGGGCAGGCTCCGCCCCGGCCGTGGTCAGCGCAGCGTCCAGACCTGGTTGGCCTGGGTGCCGCCGCCCCCGTAGCAGTCCCAGATCTGCAGCAGGGTCCCGTTCGCCGTGCCCTGGCCGTCCGCGTCCAGGCAGCGCCCGGACTGGGGGTTGGTGACGGTGCCGTTGGCGTTCACCTGCCACTGCTGGGCGCCCGAGCCGTTGCAGGTCCACTGGCGCACCTGGGTCCCGTTCGCCGTCGCGCCGCCCGCGACGTCGAGGCACTTGCCCGAGGTGGCGTTGACGAAGGTGCCGCCGCTGCGGGTCCACCGCTGGTTGGGCCACGTGCCCGAACCGGCGTAACAGTCCCATAGCTGGACGGCGGCGCCGTCCGCCGTGCTGCCGTTCTGGTCGTCCAGGCAGCGCCCGCTGCCCTGGCCGACGATGCTGACGCCGCCCGCTCCGCCGCCACCGCCGCTGCTGCTGCCGCTGCCGTTGGCGGTGTAGGAGAAGGAGTTGACAGCCAGGCCGGGGCCGCCCTGCCAGGGCTCGAAGCCGAACTGGACGCTGGTCAGGTACCAGGCCGGCTGGAGGTAACCGCGGGCGGTCGAGTCGTTGGTGAAGTCCTTGATGTCGACCGTCAGCGCGTCGGTCGGCTGCTGCCGCACGTAGGAGACGGTGTTCCAGGCGGGGCTGCTGCCCTGGCGTCCGTACCAGACGTCCCAGGTGGCGCCCTCCAGCGAGACGGTGCCGACCTTGCTGCCGAACGGAGCGGGCGGGCCGGAGTGGTTGGCCCAGATCATCAGCTCCTCACCGTCGTTCTGCCCGGAGGGGTTGGGCTGGGTGTCGAACCAGATGTCGTAGGAGGCGTCCCAGGAGCCGGAGGTGGTCGTGAAGGCCACGCTGGACTGCGGGTCGGCGAACGCGGACACCTGCTGCGGCAGGCCGTTGCCGGTGGAGCAGTTGCCGTAGTGGCAGCCCGCGTAGATCGAGGGATAGGCGGCCGGGGCGCCGCCGGTGCCGACGTTGTGGTTCCCGGTGGTGACCGTGAAGCCGTCGTTGGCGACGTCGATGCACTGCTGGATCGAGTCACCCCATTCGTTGTTCTGGACGATGTACGCGCCACCGGACACGGCGGCGCTGCCGAACTTGTCGCAGATCGTCGTGTCGGCGTGCGCCACGCCGGCGGACGCCAGTGGCAGCAGGCAGGACGCGGCGAGCACCGCGACCGAGACACCGGCTCGCCGGACTGCGCGCAGGGCGGATCCGAACATGCGTCGTCCCTTCGTCGTCGAGAGGTGCGGAAGTGGGCCCCGGCGCTTGGGAGCGCTCCCAGGCGGGGCCGTAGGAGTATCAAGCCAGGCATGACGGAGCAGCGTCAATAACCGTGCCGCCTTCAAGGACTGAAGACACCGACAGGCGAGCGCTCGGCCTCCGGACCCCATCGCCCGACTTCCGTCTCCCGAGCAGGGCGTTGACACCTTCACAAGTTGATGGTCCGTCAGGACGAGTTAGCATGGCAGCATGCGATCCGGCGGGGGCGGGACTGGCAGCACGGCCATGTGGGATGTCGCGCGTCCCCAGGGGCCGAGCCCACTGGCCGGGGTGACCATGGCCGGCTTCCGGGACCGGCGCGTGCTGCCGGTGGACCTCAGGGTGATCCCGCATCCCACCGTGATGCTGGCGTTGGAGTTCGGTTCCGGCTCGACCTGCGTGGAGGATGCCGACGGCCGGCGGCATCACGGCAGTCTGGTCTGCGCGCTCGGGACCGGGTCGCGAGGCACGGTCCGGGTGCGCGGTGAGGGATTCGAGCTCGTCCAGGTGCGGCTGTCCCCGGTCGTCGCCCGCGCGGTGCTGGGCGTCGCACCGGCCGAGCTGGACAGCGCCGTGGTGACGCTGGACGACCTCTGGGGCAGGGAGGCGTCCCGGCTGCGCGAACAGATGGACGACGCCTCTTCCTGGGGGGAGCGCTTCGCGCTGGCCGACGCGCAGCTCGCCCGACGTGCCGCGGCAGGACCAGCCGTGGACCCGGAGGTCGCCTGGGTCTGGCGCCGTATGGTGCTCGGCTGCGGCCTGGTCAGGATCGAAGCACTGGCCGACGAGGTCGGCTGGACCCGCAAGCGGCTGTGGTCCAGGTTCCAGGCACAGATCGGTCTGCCGCCCAAACGCGCGGCGAACCTGGTCCGGTTCGACCATGCCGTCCACCGGCTGGTGGCGGGTGACGGCGCGGCAGGAGTCGCGGCCGACAGCGGCTACGCCGACCAGTCCCACCTGCACCGGGACGTCGTGGCGCTCTCCGGGGCGACCCCGGCGACCGTGGCCAGGGAGCCCTGGCTGGCGGTCGACGAGATCGCCTGGCCGGGCAGCGGGCACCCTCGGCGAGCCTGACGCCCACGCCCACGCCCACGCGCGCACCGACGCCGACGCCGACGCCGACGCCGGGAACATTTCTTCAATACGCCTGCCCCCCGGGCTCGTCACGCTGCGGGTATGTCGAAGAACCTCAGCGGCGCACCGGTGTCGCCACCCCCGCCCCTCTCGCTCTCCGGTCCCCGTTTCGGCGTCGACGCACCCGGATTCGTGGCCCTCACCGGCGCCGCCGGCACGGCCTCCTGCCTGGCCGCCGCTCGTTGGCGGCGCGGACGGATCCCCGCGGCGCTCGCGGGGAGTGTGCTGCTCGCCTCCACGGGCGTCTATCTGCACACCACCCTGCGCGGCAAACTCCGCTTCTGGGCCGGGGAGCTGGACCGGATCGGGCTGAAGGGCGACGAGGAGCTGCTGGATCTCGGCTGCGGTCGCGGCGCGGTGCTGGTCGAGGCGGCCAGGCGGCTTCCTGCCGGGCGCGCCCACGGCGTCGACCTCTGGTCCGGGGCGGACCAGAGCGGGAACCGCCCCGAGGCGACGCTGGCCAACGCCGCCGCGGCCGGGGTGGCCGACCGGGTGGAGGTGCACACCGCCGACATGACGGAGCTGCCCTTCCAGGACGCCTCCTTCGACGTCGTCACGAGTGCGATGGCCATCCACAACATCCCCGCCCGCGAGGCGCGCCGCCGCGCGGTGGAGGAGGCGATGCGGGTGCTGCGGCCGGGTGGCCGGCTGCTGATCGCGGACATCTGGTGGGCGGCCAGGGACTACGCCGCCCATCTCGGCCAGGGCACCCTGCGTCCGCTCGGGGTCGGGTACTGGTACGGCGGCCCGTGGCTCGGCGTCACCCTGCTGCACGTCGTCAAGGAGCACTGATCATGTCGGCCCTCGCCCGCTGGTGCTGGCGGCACCGCCTCGTCGTGATCGCCGCCTGGGTCGGACTGCTCCTCGCCCTGGCGGTGCTGTCACAGGCGGTGCGGACCTCCTACGACAACACGCTGACCCTGCCGGGCACGGACTCCGGCAGCGCCCAGCGACTGCTGCAGCGGTCCGCGCCGGACCGTGCGGGCGACTCCGACCAGATCGTCTGGCGGGTGAGCCGGGGCGGTGTCGCCGACCCTGCGGTCCGGCAGAGGGTGTCGGCGATGCTCGCGCAGGTGTCCCGGCTGCCCGAGGTGGCCTCGGTCGTCGGCCCCTACCGACCGGGCGGACAGGTCCGGTCGAGCCGGGACGGGCGCACCGCCTACGCCACGGTGACCTTCACCGGGGCGGCGGACGATCTGGAGCGTGCCGACGTCGGGCGGGTGATCGCGACGGCGACCGCCGCCCGTGCGCCGGGCCTGGCGGTCGAGCTCGGCGGCAAGGCGATCGCGGGCGCGGAGGAGACTCCCGCCTCGAACGCGTCGCTGATCGGGATCGTCGCCGCCGCGGTCATCCTGCTGGTCGCGTTCGGCTCGGTCCTGGCCATGGCGCTGCCGATCGTCACCGCGGTGGCCGGCGTGGGCAGCGGCCTGCTGCTCATCGCCCCGCTCAGCCATCTGATGTCCGTCAACGCCATCGCGCCGATCCTCGGCGCACTCGTCGGCCTCGGCGTCGGGGTCGACTACGCCCTGTTCATCGTGACCAGGCACCGCCGCGGCCTGCGGTCGGGGATGGATCCGGAGCAGTCGGTCGTACAGGCCTTGAACACCTCGGGCCGCGCGGTGCTCTTCGCCGGCGGCACGGTCTGCATCGCGCTGCTCGGACTGCTCTCGGTCGGCCTGCGGTTCATCGACGGACTGGCCGTGCCCGCGGCGGTCACCGTGGTGTGCACGGTCCTCGCGGCCGTCACCCTGCTGCCCGCGCTGCTCGGCGTCCTCGGCCATCGGGTCCTCAGCCGCAGGGAACGCCGCGCGCTCCCGGCCGCCGGCCCCGTCCGGGTGGAGCGGGACGACGGCCCGTGGGCGCGCTGGTCGCGGACCGTGCGACGCTTCCCCGCCGCCCTGGCCGCCCTGGGGCTCGCGGTGATGCTCGTCGTGTCCGTTCCCGTGCTCCACCTGCGGCTCGGCTTCGCCGACGCCTCCAACGACCCTGGCGTCGACCCACACCCACCGGGCCTACGCGATGCTGGCCCAGGGCTTCGGACCCGGCTTCAACGGCCCGCTGTTCCTGGTGGCCCGAACGCGGTCCGCGGCCGACCGCGCCGCCCTGGACCGGCTCGACCACGCGCTGGCCGCGGTGCCCGGGGTGGCCGCGGTGGAGACGGGGCCGGGCGCGCCGGGTGCCGGGCCGGAGACCGAGGTGACCCAGGTCGTCCCCACCACCGCCCCCGAGGACCCGGCCACGGCCGCCCTGATCGACCGGCTGCGCGGCGACGTCCTGCCCCGGTACGTCCGCGGCACCACGCTGGAGGTCCACGTGGGCGGCCTGACGGCGACCTTCGCCGACTTCGCGACGGTGACCGCCGCCGAACTGCCCTGGCTGCTGACCACAGTCGTGGGGTTCAGCTTCCTGCTGCTGGTGCTCGCCTTCCGCAGCCTGCTCGTCCCCGCGCTCACGGCGGTGCTCAACCTGCTGTCGGCGGCGGCCTCGTTCGGCGTGCTCACCGCCTTCTTCCAGTGGGGTTGGGGAACCGACGCCTTCGGCCTCGGCTCGCCCAGCCCGATCGAGGGCTACCTGCCCGAGCTGGTGCTGGCGGTCCTCTTCGGCCTGTCCATGGACTACCAGGTGTTCCTGGTGAGCCGGATGGCCGAGGAGTGGTCGCACTCCCGCGACAACGCCCGCGCGGTGCTCGCCGGGGTGACCCACACCGCGCGGGTGATCACCGCCGCCGCGCTGATCATGATCGCGGTGTTCACCGCCTTCGTCCTCACCGGCCAGCGCAGCATCGCCGAGTTCGGCGTCGGGCTGGCCGCCGCCGTGGCGCTGGACGCCTTCGTGCTGCGGACGGCGCTGGTGCCCGCCGTCATGTACCTCTGCGGCCGGGCCAACTGGTGGCTGCCCGGTTGGCTGGACCGCCGCCTGCCGCGGCTGACGGTCGAACCACCCCCGGAGGAGGAGCGGCCCGCCCGGGCGCCGGGAGCGGCGCTGGTCTGACCGGCCGGACCGGTCGGGCCGTGGGCGCGCTCGGGCACGCGCCGAGGCGGACTTGCTATAACTGGCCATGCGCTCGGCCGAGATCTTGCGCACGAGGGCGGTTCGCCCCCGGTCCCCGTGACGGCATGGCTAAGGTGGGCGCGTGGCTGGAGCAGCAGGCAACGACGTGAACGACAGCGCACCCGTGGCGGCCCGCACGCCGGTCGGCACGGCGCGGAAGCCCCGGGTGTCGGCCAAGGGCGAGCAGACCCGCGCCCGCCTGATCGCCGCCGCGCGCAGCCTGCTCGCCGGGGCCGACGACGTGCCCTTCACCACCAGGAACGTCGCCGCCCTGGCCGGGGTGACCCACGGGATGTGCCACTACCACTTCAAGGACCGCACCGACCTCATCGTCGCGGTGATCGAGGACATCCGCCCGGAGTGGGTCACCCCCATGGAGAAGGCCGTCGCCGAACCGGGCGACTTCACCGCCCGGGCCGATCGCGTCGTCGACCTGCTCTCCCACCCCGAGGCCGCCGACCTCGCCCGGATGCACTCCGCGCTGCACTGGTTCTCGCTGACCGACGAACGGGTGCGCGAATCCCTGGAAGCCGAGTACGCCCGCTGGCGCGCCTGCTTCGTCGACCTGTTCCGGGTGCTGTCCACCGAACGTGAGGGCGGGGTCGACGCACTCACCCTCGGCGAGGCGCTGGCCGCGGCCGCCGACGGTCTCGCCGCCATCCAGTCCCTCGGCTCCGACGTCGACGCCCGGGCCATCATCCGCGCCCTCGTCCTCGGCCTGGCCACCGGCGCCGACCGGCTCTCCGACGGCTGAACCGGTGACCCAGCCCACCCCGGAGGAGAAACTCGCCGACGCGAAGAGGCTGTTGAGCCTCCCGCGTATCGTCGTCGTCTGCGGCTCGACCCGCTTCATGACGGAGATGAACGAGGCCGATCTGCGGGAGACCACCGCCGGAAGGATCGTCGTCAAACCGGGCTGCGACCTGAAGTCGCCGCACGCACTCTGGTCCGATCCGGTCGAGGCCGAGGCGCTGAAGGCTCGACTCGACGATCTGCACCGAGCGAAGATCCGGCTCGCTGACGAGGTCCTCGTCGTCGGCGACTACATCGGCGACAGCACCCGAGCCGAAATCGCCTACGCCCGCTCGCTGGGCAAGCCCGTGCGATTCACCCACCCCGACGTCGACCCTGACGCCTGACCCCCCGCCGCCCTTCCGGCGAGGCGGTCATCGGCTCGACCGGCCCGGACTCGGCATGGCGGCCGTGGCCGGGGCGGGGGTGAGCCTCGGTGGGCGGTGGCGGGCGAGGGCGGCGGCGGTGAGGGCGGTGACCGTCATCGCGGCGACGCCGACCAGTGCTGCGGTGGTGTAGGCGTGGTCGTTCGGGAAGAGACGACCGGTGTCGGTGCCGGCCGCCAGGACCAGGCCGCCCATCGCGCTGCCCAGGGAGTACCCGACGCTGCGGACGACGTAGTTGAAGCTCATCGCGCTCGACGTCTCGCTCTGTGGTGTGACGGCCAGGATGACACCGGGCATCGCGGCCGAGAAGCTGCCGACGCCGAAGCCCAGCACACCCATCGCGACGAGCAGTTCGGCCAGGTTCGACCGGGCCGCGGCGAAGAGGACGAACCCGCCGCCGACGACGACCGCGCTGCCGGCCAGGAGCACGGGTGCGTCGACCAGCGTCCGGACCCGGGGCGTGAGCCTGCCGGCGACGAACCCCAGCACCGAGAACGGGACCAGGACCAGCCCGGCGACGAAGGTGGTCAGTCCGAAGCCGTAGCCGGCGCTGTGCGGCGTCTGCGCGTACCGCGTGATGAGCGTCAGCAGGAGGTACATGCCGCTCCCGCCGACGAACATGGCGATGTTCGCTCCGGCGACCGCCGGGTGCCGTACCGCGCGGACATCGACCAGGGGCGTCCTGCTGCGCAGCTCGGAAACGGTCCACACGCACAGCAGGAACACGGCGGCGACGGCGAGGACCACCGCCACGGCGAGGTGACGGCTCCACAGGCTCTGCCGGCCGGCCAGGAAGAGGACGAGGAACAGCCCGCCCGCCAGGACGAGCGCGCCCGCCAGGTTCACGTGGGCGGATCGGCCTTCGGGAGCCGCGGGTACGGAACGCCAGGCGGTCAGGAGGGCGACAGCGGTGACGAACAGGCCGAATCCGTAGGCCGCCCGCACGCCGCCCGTCTCGGCGAGCAGCGCGGTGAGCGGGTAGCCGACGCCGGCGCCGATGATCGAGACCACCGAGATCAGGGCGATCGTCGCCGCGCTGCGCTCCTCGGGAAGGTGGTCCCGGGCCACGCCCATCATCAGCGCCGTCAGACCGAGCCCGACGCCTTGGGCCGCGCGACCGACGAGCAACCCCGCGAACGGCAGCGGCAGCACGGTGAGCGCACTGCCGACGACGACGATCGCCAGCGTGGCGAGGATCGTGGCCCGCCGGTGCGGGCCGGCTCCGAGCCGGCCCAGGACGGGCGTGGCGACGGCGCCGCTGAGAAGTGCGACGGTCAGCGTCCACTGCGCACTGTCGAGCGACACGTGGAACGTGGTCGCCACGCTGGTGATCAGCGGCGTCCCGAGGCTGCCGACCGCCGCCACGACCAGGGCGATGAACATCAGGGCGGGGACCAGCGACCGCGCCTCGGACCGCTCAGGGGTGCGCCCGGTCACCGCTTCGGCCCTTCGTGGTACTGGCTTTCGAGCTCCGCCAGGTGCGCCAGCGCCGGAAGCGCCGCCACCAGGGCCTCGACCTCGTCGTCGGCGAGTTCGTCGATCAGCCGCGCGAACGCCTCGACGCCCGCCTGGTGCCGCGTCCGGACGTACGACGCGCCGGCCTCGGTCAGACACACCAGCGTGACCCGCCGGTCGGACGCCTCACCCCTCCTCTCGACCAGTCCCGACTCCTCCATCACCCGGACCAGCACGGTCATCGCGGGCTGGGTGACACCCTCGATCGCGGCCAGATCGGTGATCCGTCGCGGGCCGGTCCTGTGCAGGGTGGCCAGGGTGGCGGCGGACGTGATGCTCATGTCGCGCGGAAGGCGCCTCACGGCCCTGGTGGCCAGCCCGTAGAGGGCCGACCCGATCGCAGTGGACGCGCCGCGGGTGGGGTCTTGACGGCTCATGAGTGAAGCATACAAGATTTATATGAATCGTTTATACATCTGGCCGATCACAGGAGGTCTCCATGGCCAAGGGCTACTGGGCCAGCGTCTACCCCGCCGTTTCCGACCCTGAGACGCTGACCGCCTACAACGAGCTGGCGGGCCCGGCGGTCCGGGCTGCGGGCGGGCGCGTCCTCTCCCGTGGCGCTCGAGTCGTCGCCCACGAGGCCGGAATCGCCCACCGTGTCGTTCTGATCGAGTTCGACAGCTTCGAAGAGGCGGTCGCGGCATACGAGAGCGAGGCGTACCAGAAGGCGCTGGCGGCCCTGCCCGCCGGCTTCGAGCGCGATCTGCGCATCGTCGAGGGCGTCGACTGACCGGCCGCCGCCGTCACGTCCGGTGAACCACGGGCCGGAGCGTCAGAAGGGCGGCCAGTCGGCACCGGGCGGCGGCGCGGGCCGCGCCCGCTCCCGCTTCTCACCTCGCACGTCAACGGGCCAGCGGCTGTCGATGACGACGGCTGCCGCCCTGCATCCCGGGCAGGCGTCGTCCCATTCGGGGACCCACGGGTAGGGCGTGGGGACCACGTCCTCCCGCTGCATGCCGCACAAGGTCGCGCCGAACCAGCCGTACGCGTGGGAGACGCCAGTGGGAAGTTCCGCGGCCTCGGCGCGCTCCCACCGCAGGTGCGCGGGCTCGTACCACGACCGGCTGACCAGGCCGGGATGAGCCCCCAGCTCGGTCCACGCGTAGCACCAGGAGCAGGCCCACCGTTCCTTCACCCGCGGGTCCGCCTTCGGCACTTGTCGCATCTCGTGCCCGCACACGTCACACACCACGGGCCGATCCTTCCACCCGGCCCGACAGCGTGGTCCGGGCCCCGTCGCCCCACGGAGGCCGCGACGTCCGCGAAGGCCGCGAAGGCCGCACGATCGTCGGAAGGCTCGACGCCCTCATGGGCCGTCAGGCCGGCGGCGTGGCCCGGTCCACCGCGAGGGATCGGCGTTCCTGGCGGACCCCCAGCGCGGCGGTGAGGGCCAGGCTCGCGGCGATCAGGCCCTCGGCCCAGAAGAAGGCGACGTAGTCGATCAGGGAGCCGATCGGCGGGCTGCCGGGAGCGGCGTTGCGCAGGCCCACGAGGGCGAACAGGGTGGCCGCCATCCATCCGAGCGCCGGCCAGACCATGCCCTGACGGCGGCGGGCCAGGACCTCGGCCCCGGCCAGGACGGCCAGGGCCAGCGCCCACATCGCGATCATCATGAACCAGGCCAGGATGAAGGTGCCGCGCGAGCGGCTCGCCCGGGCGTCGAGCCGTGCGGCCTGTCCGGCTGTCGCGCTCCTGGTGGGCTTGACCACGAAGAACGAGTCGGAGTCGCTGAAGGTCAGCGAGAGCGGCACCGGGTGTCCGTTCACCGTGGCGATCCAGCCGGCCGAGACGTCGTAGCGGTCGAAGGGGTAGTCGGTCGGGGTGCCGTTGTTGAGGCCCGCAGTGACCACCTGGAGCGGCGCGGGCTCGCCGGGCGTGGTGTGGAAGGTCGTGGTGGTCAGCGAGACCGTGGTGATCTCCACGTCCTTGGTGAAGACGATCGAGTCGGGCTCCTCGGCGAGCGAGCCGTGCGGGATCGCGAAGACGGAGAGGGAGAGCTCCAGCGCCGAGGTGTCCACGCCCTGGCTGGTGACGTCGAGTTCGATCCAGTCGTTCGCGGTCGGGTTGCCGATGACGGCGACCTGCTGGCGGCTGTTCCGTTCGTTGAGATAGAGCCCGACGCCCGCGCCGCAGAGCAGCGCGACCAGCAGCGCGAGGACGATCGGGTGCCGCAGCCTCCGCAGCCCGGCTCGGCGGCGCGGTCCGGCCACCGGCCTCATGAGGCGGATGCCTGCGGCGAGGCGGCCCCGAGCCTTGGCTGCTGCTGGGTCGAGCAGTGGATGCCGCCGCCGCCCGAGGCGACGGCGTTGATGGAGACCTGGACGACGTCGCGCCCGGGATGCAGCTCGCGCAGGGTCGAGGCGGCCTTGTCGTCGGCCGCCCGGTCGCCGAAACGGGGCGCGATCACGGCGCCGTTCACGACGTAGTAGTTGAGATAGGTGGCCAGGAAGTCGTTGCCGGTCCCCTGGATCTTGTTGAAGTCGGGTTCGGTGATCTCGACGACCCGCAGGCTGCGGCCGGCGGCGTCGGTGGCCTGCCGCAGCACGGTGAGGGCCTGGTCCGAGGCGGCCGACCAGATGTCCGGCGGGGTGTCCGGGCCCGGCCGGTGCAGCGCGACGACGCCGGGCTCGACGAAGCGGGCGAGCGCGTCGACGTGGCAGTCGGTGATGTCCTTGCCGGCCACTCCCCGGAACCAGATGACCTTGTCCACCCCGAACAGGTCCATCAGCGCGGCCTCGATGTCGTCGCGGCTGCGCCCGGGGTTGCGGTTGCTGTTGACCAGCGAGCTCTCCGTGGCCATCAGGGTGCCCTCGCCGTCGATCTCGATGGCCCCGCCCTCCCCGGTGATCGGCGCCTGGATGCGCCGGATCCGGTACCTGCTCAGCAGGTTCGCGGCCACCCGGCTGTCGGCGGCGTGGGTCTGCTTGCCGCCCCAGCCGTTGAAGTTCAGGTCCACCCCGGCGAGCCCGGCCGGGCCGGTGACGAAGGTCGGCCCCGTGTCGCGCGCCCACAGGTCGTCGACCTGCAGCGGAATGACCTCGACGTCGTTGCCGCACTGCTGCTGGGCCTGGTCCGCCTGGTCGGGGCGGGCCATCAGCACGACCGGCTCGTACGAGGCGATGGCCCTGGCGACGGCGGCGATGTCCTGCCGCACCGCGCCGAGCTGGTCGCCCCAGACCTCGCTGAGAGCGGGCCAGGCCATGAAGGTGCGCTCGTGCTCCAGCCATTCGGCGGGCATCGCGTAACCGCTCGACGCGGGACTTCCGCCTTCCGAGGCGGCGCCCGAAGGGCTCGGGGCGCTGTTGTCCGCACCGCTGGAGCCGCAGCCCGCCAGGGCGGCCGCGGTGAGCACGCCCGCTCCGGCCCGGAGCAGGCTGCGTCGGTTCAGGTCGGGCTGGTGCATGGCGCCCCGATCGGCAGGCAGAGCGGTTTTCAAGGCTTCGACGAATTATGTCGCTTTTGTTCCGCCTGCTCCCGGTCCCTCGGCCGTCCGGGCGAGCCCGGCCGCCCCTCACCATGAGCCCTGACCAGCACTTCCCTGGTTCCCGCTCGGGTGGGCCCGCCCTCGGTACCCCACGCACCGGGGACAGGCCCACCGGTTCGGGCCCTACAGCGCGCGGCGGGCCGCCGCGATGCGCTTCGGGTCCCAGCCGGGGCGCGGGACGGAGTCCAGCAGCAGCCGGGCGTAGGGGTGTCGCGGGTCGTCGAGGACCTCGGCGGTCGGCCCCGCCTCGACGATCCGCCCGTTCCGCATGACCACCACGTCGTCGGTGACGCAGCGGACCACACCCAGGTCGTGGGTGATGAAGAGGTAGCCGATGCCGGTCTCGCCGCGGATGTCGGCGAGCAGGTTGAGGATCTGCGCCTGCACCGAGACGTCCAGTGCGGCCACCGCCTCGTCCAGCACCAGCACCGTCGGTTCGACCGCCAGCGCACGGGCGATGGCGACCCGCTGGCGCTGGCCGCCGGACAGCTGCCGGGGCAGCGCTCCGGCCTCCCGCGAGCCGAGGCCGACCTGGTCGAGCAGTTCGCCGATGCGGCGCTCGTGGTCGGCCCTGCCCTGGGGGAAGTGCAGCCGCAGCGTCTCGCGCAGCACGTCGTGGACGGTGGTGCGGGGATCGAGCGAGAGGAAGGGGTCCTGGAAGACCATCTGCACCTCGCGGGCCCGCTCCAGGCGGTTCGCCCGCCCGCGCCCCGCGGGCCCCGACCGGTCCCTGCCGCGGACCAGGACCTCACCGGCGTCGGCCCGCTCCAGACCGACGACGATGCGCGCGGTGGTCGTCTTTCCGGAGCCCGACTCCCCCACGATCCCCAGCGATTCGCCCCTGGCGAGGCTGAACGAGACGTCGTGGACGGCCTGGACGCTGCCGAACGCCCGGTGCAGCCCGGTCACTTCGAGGACGGTCTCAGTCATGGCCGGCGCTCCCTGCGAGTTGGTCGGCGAGCTGGTCGCTGTGGTGACAGGCGACCAGCCGGAGCGGCTCGTCGCGCACCGGCCGGTGCGGCGGCAGTTCCTCGCGGCACTCCTGCGTGGCGAAGACGCAGCGGGCGGCGAACGGACAGCCCGTCAGCTCCTCGCGCAGGCTGGGCGGCTGGCCCTCGATGGCGGACAGCCGGCCCTGCGGGGCGTCGAGGCGGGGCGTGGACCGCAGCAGCGCGGCGGTGTAGGGGTGGCGCGGCCGCTGGAACAGCGCCTCGGCCGGGCCGGTCTCGGCGATCCGGCCGGCGTACATGACGTACACCCGGTCGCTGATGGCCGCGGCCAGACCCAGGTCGTGGGTGACGAACAGCAGACCGGTGCCGAAGCGGTCGCGCAGGTCGCCGAGCAGTCCCACGACCTCGGCCTGGGTGGTGACGTCCAGCGCGGTGGTGGGCTCGTCGGCCAGGATCAGGGCCGGATCGCCCATCAGGGCAGCGGCGATGACGACGCGTTGCAGCATGCCTCCGGAGAGCTGGCCCGGGTACTGCCGCAGCACCCGGTCGCCCAGACCCACGGCGTCCAGCATCTGCACGGCCCGTTCGGCGGCCTCGGCCGCCGCCAGGTCGGCGTTCAGGCGCAGGCTCTCGGTGAGGAAGTCGCCGATCCTGCGCAGCGGGTTGATGGCCGCCCGCGGGTCCTGGAAGATCATCGCCGCGGTGTGGGTGCGCAGCCGCCGCAGCGCCTTGGCGTCCATGGTCAGGACGTCCTCGCCCTGGACCCGGACCACGCCCTCGGTGCCGGCGCCCGGCGGCAGCAGCCGCAGCACGCTGCGCGAGGTGAGGGACTTGCCCGAGCCCGACTCGCCGACCAGCGCCACGGTCTCGCGTTCGGCGACCCGCAGGTCGACGCCGGCCAGCACCGGCCGGGCGGCGCCGGGGAGGCTCAGTCGCAGCCCCCGGATGTCGAGGGTGTCGGTCATCGGTCCCTCCTGGCGACCTGGTCGGCCCAGCGCTCGCCGACGACGTTGAAGGCGACGACCGTCAGCACGATCGCGACGCAGGGCAGGATCGCGGAGAGCGGGTATCCGGCCTGGATCGCGCTCTCACCGTCGAAGACCATCCGGCCCCAGTCGGGAATCAGCGCCGGGACGCCGAGACCGAGGAAGGAGAGTCCGGCCAGGTCGATCAGGGCGTAGCCGAAGTTGATGGTGGACTGCGCCAGGATCACCGGCGCGATGTTGGGCAGCACGTGGCGCAGACAGATCTGCGGCCCGGAGTGGCCCTGCACGCGGTACGCCTCGACGTAGGGGCGTTCCCGCTCGGCCAGCACCAGCGAGCGGGTGAGCCGGCTGACATAGGGCAGGTAGGCCACACCGAGCGCGATGACCGGGGCGGTCAGGCCCTCCCCGTAGACGGAGACGATCAGCAGGGCCAGCAGCAGGCCGGGGAAGGCGAAGACCAGCTCGGTGCTGCGCGAGAGCAGCGAGTCGAGCCAGCCTCCGCGCCAGCCGGCCGCGACGCCGACCACGACGCCGGCGATCGTGGAGAAGACCACCACGCCCAGCGGGCCGAGCAGCGAGGTGCGGGCGCCGGTGATCAGCCGCGACGCGGTGTCGCGTCCGGAGCCGTCGACGCCGAGGGGGTGGGCGGCGGAGGGTCCGGCCAGCGCGTTGCCGAGGTCCACGGCGTTGGGGTCGTGCGGGGAGAGCCACGGCGTGAACAGGGCGAGCACCACGACGAGCCCGAGGAAGCCCAGACAGAGCAGGTACCGCCAGGAGCGGTCGGTCCTGACGCGGGCGAGGCCCGGTCGGCGGACGACGGTGAGGGTCATGCCGCCGCTCCTCTCGTCCCGAGGGTGATCCGCGGGTCGACCAGCGGGAGCACGAGGTCGACCACGAGGTTGACGATCATGAACATTCCGACAACGATCAGCGAGATGGCCTGCACGACCGGGAAGTCCTTCGTGGTCGTCGACAGGTCGAGCAACTGCCCGATGCCGTTGACGCTGAAGGCCGTCTCGACCAGGACGGTGCAGATGAGCAGGGTGGAGACGATCAGGCCGCCCATGGTGAGCACGGTGCCGAGGGTGTTGCGGAACACGTGACGGTGGATCACCTGCCGCTCCGGCACCCCCCTGCTGCGGGCCACGGTGACGTGCTCGTGGCCCATGGCCTCCAGCATGGTGCTGCGGGTGACCCGGGCGAGCATGCCGATCAGGTACAGCGCCAGGGCGATCGCGGGGAGGGTGAGATGCCAGAGCATCTGGACGAACCCGGTGCCGCTGCCGCTGCTGGGGAACCAGCCGAGCTTGACGGAGAACAGGCCCTGCAGCAGCACCGCCGCCACGAAGGACGGGGTGCCGACCGCGAACGTGGTCGCCAGCAGGATCGAGGTGTCCGTGGCGCCGCCGCGGACCGCGCCGACCCAGCCCAGCACCAGGCCGAGGACCACGACCAGGATCAGCGCCATCGCCACCAGCAGCAGCGTGCTGGGCAGTCGGGACGCGAGCAGCGTGGACACCGGTGTGCGGTACTCGATGGACCGGCCGAAGTCCCCGTGCAGTACCTGGCCGAGCCAGCGCAGGTACTGCTGCCAGAACGGGTCGTCCAGGTGGTACTGCTCGTTGATCGCCCGCATCGCCTCGGGGGAGGCGGAGCGGCCCGAGAGCAGGAAGCTCGCCGGGTTGCCCGGAGCCAGGTACAGCGCCCCGAAGATCACGAAGGAGGCGGCCAGCAGGGTCGCCGCCATCTCCGCGACGCGTCGCAGGGCGAAGCGCAGAAAGGTCATCTCGCGGCTCCGACATCGGCGGCCCACGGGTAGTACAGGTAGGAGATGGTGGTGGGCGCGCCGGTGATCCGCTTGTTCATGAACACCGCCGTGGGCCACTCGGCCGCCGGGATCCACAGGTTCGCCCTGACGGCCATCTGCTGCAGCTCGGCCTCGATCGCCATCCGCTGCGCCGGGTCGTCGGTCGCGACGGCCTGCTCGACGAGCCTGTCGTACGCGGGGTCGCTGTAGCCGGGGTAGTTCTGGTAGTTGCCGGTCTCGAAGTTGGTGAGCAGGTCCATCGGGTCGGTGATGGACAGGTAGTACGTCTCGGGGAACATGTCGATCCCCTCACGTGCCTTCGGGTCGGTGAACAGCGCCGAGAAGGCGTCCGGCGCGATGGTCTTCACCTTGACGTTCAGACCGATCTCGGTGCCGGCCGACTGCACGGCGGTGGCCATCAGCGAGACGTCCTGGCCGATGGCGCTGGTGGCGACGGTCACGGTCTTGCCCGTCGCCCCGGCCTCCTTGATCAGCTCCTTGGCCTTGGCCAGGTCGGGCGTGGTGGAGGGCAGGGTGTCGAAGGCCGCCTTGAGGGTCTCCGGATTGGCCCCTGCCCAGGCGGCCCGGTCGGTGAGCGCGTTGGTGACCCTGCCGTTGCCGGCCAGTCCCTGCTTGACGAAGCCGGCCCGGTCCAGGGCCAGCGAGAGCGCCTGCCGCACGCGGGCGTCGCCGAGCGCGCCCTTCATGCTGGTGATGTTGACGTTGACGGTGCTGAGGCTCTCGCCGAACCAGAGCGTGCCCACGCCGCTCTTCTGCAGCCGCTGGTAGCTCTCGGTCGGGATCAGGTAGCCGCCGTCGACCGCGCCGGTGAGCATCGCGTTGGTGCGCGCCGAGGGGTCGGTCAGGAACTCGAAGGTGACCTTGCCGGACTTGGCCGGCGTGCCCCAGTAGTCGGCGAAGCGGTCCAGCTCCAACGACTGGCCCTTGTTCCACGCGCCGAGCTTGAACGGCCCGGTGCAGTCCACGCTCGCGCTGCCCCAGTTCGCACCCGCCGCCTTGATGCCCTTCTCGCTGGCCACCACGCCCGCGGCCGTGGCCATGTACTGCGGGAAGACCGCGTCAGGCCGCTTCAGCTTCACGGTGACCTGCAACGGGCCGGTCCTGGTGATCGAGCCGACGTTCTGGAAGACGCCGCCCCAGGCCGCGCCGACCTTCGGGTCCATCTGCCGGCCGAGGCTGTAGACCACGTCGTCGGCGGTCATCACGCCGCCGTCGTGGAAGTGCACGCCGGGGCGCAGGTCGTAGACCCAGGTGGTCGGGTCGGGGTGCGAGGCCCGCTGCGCGAGGCCGGGGACCTCCTTGAGCTGCGGCGTCCACTTCATCAGGCTCTCGCAGACGTTGGAGAGGATGGTGTTCGACGGGTAGTCGAAGGCCATCGCGTAGTCCAGCGTGAGCGGTTCGGCGTAGGAGGCCCAGGTGAAGCCGGAGATGTCGCCCGCGGCGACGGGCGTCCCCGCCGAGAGCTTGAAGGCGTCGGCGTTGCCGCCACCGGTGGCGGGCGGTCCGGAGCAGGCCGCCACCAGGCCGAAGGCGGCCGCGGCGGCGCAGGCGAGGCCGAGCGGGCCGGAAGAGCCGTGACGGCGGGATCTGCGGGCCGGCGCTTCCGATCCCGTGCCGGGCAGGATTCTTGACATCGGTGCTCTCTTTCGTGCGCGGGCGGGCCTGCGCGGGGAGGGTGCGAAAGGCTGAGTCAGCGATCAGAGCGGGCCGGGGTCGGGGCCGTGGGGCCCGACCCCGGTGGGAGGGGTCAGCCGGCCGCGAAGGCCCGGGGCACCTGCTGGGTGATGCAGTGGACGCCGCCGCCGCCGAAGGCGATCACGCGGGAGCGGACGCCGACGACCTTGCGCCCGGGCAGCGCGGCCGCGAGCACGGCGAGCGCCTCCTCGTCCTGCGGGACGTCGGCGGTCGGGACCACGACGCCGCCGTTGGCGATGTAGAAGTTCAGGTAGCCGACCTCGGTGTGCTTGCCCTCGACGTCGACGAAGGCGCTCTGCGGCAGGTCGATGATCTCCAGCGCCCGGCCCTGCGCGTCGGTGGCGGCCTCCAGCACCGCGCGGTTGACCTTCATCCGCTCGAAGTCGGGGTGCTCCGGGTCGCTCGGGAGCTGGATGACGACCTTGCCCGGCGCCACGAACGCGCAGACGCCGTCGACGTGCCCGTCGGTCTCGGTGTCGAGCAGTCCGCCGTAGGGCAGCCAGATCACCTTGGTCACGCCGAGCCGCGCCTTGAGCTCGTCCTCGATCTGCTCCTGGCTCATGCCCGGGTTGCGGTTCGGGTTGAGCAGGCACTGCTCCGTGGTGATCAGCGTGCCCTCGCCGTCGACGGTGATCGCGCCGCCCTCGAGGATCATCGACGACTCGATGCGCTCCACGCCGAGGCGCTCCAGCAGCAGGGCGGAGATCCTGTCGTCGGTGTCCCAGGGGAAGTGCTTCTCACCCCAGGAGTTGAAGCGGAAGTCCACGCCGGCGCGCTCGCCCTGCGGACCGAGCACGAAGATCGGGCCGGAGTCGCGGAACCAGGAGTCGTCGATCGGCAGTTCCACGACCTCGACGCCCTCCCCGCACAGGGCGCGGGCCCCGTCGCCCTGGCCAGGAACCGCGACCATGGTCACCGGCTCGAACTCGGCGATGGCGTTGGCGACCTGCGCGTACTCGCGCCGGGCCTCGTCCAGCGCCTCCTGGCCCCACAGCTCGGCCCTGGTCGGCCAGGCCATCAGGCAGCGCTCGTGCTCGGTCCACTCGGCAGGCATACGCAAAGTCATGAGGGCTCTTTCCTTGTGAAAGTCATGCGTCGGTCTCTCCCGACCGGAGAGCGCCCGGCGCTCCCGGCACGCCCGGCGGCGGGACGCAGCGCGCGTCCCCGTCGGTGGACGTCCCTTCGGGGGAGTCGCTCCCCACGGGCCTCGGGCCTGGGCGTGCAGGCGGCGTGGGTGTGGACGCCGGTTTCCGTTGCCCGCTGCACGGCGGCAGCGGTGGTGTCCCGAATCTTGCACCGAACTGAAACTTCAGTCAATACTTGGCGACCGGGACCCCACCCGCATCCGACGTCTGCCGAATCCGCCCCCGCGGGAGTGTGCCGTGTCCGACCGCCGTACCGAGATCCTCCGCGCCGCCACCCGCGTCATCGCACGTCGGGGCGTGCGCGGACTGCGCGTGGCCGAGCTCGCCGCCGAGGCCGGCGTCTCGGTCGCCCTGATCTACTACCACTTCGACGACCGTTCGGGGATCCTGCGCCGAACCCTGGAGTTCATCGTGGACCGGGCCGAGCGGTACACCGCCGCGAGCGAGGACGAGGACCCCGGCGATCCGCGCTCCGAACTGGAGCGGGTCCTCATGCTCGAACTCCAGGACACCCCCGAGGTGCGCGAGAACAGCACCGCCTGGGGCGAGTTGCGGGCCAGCGCCGTCTTCGAGCCCGAGCTGCGCGAGGACCTGGCCAAGGCCACGCTGACCTGGGTGCACGAGACCGCCGAACTCCTCGGCCGGGCCGACCCCGGCGGGACCGCGCCCGCCCATGCGGCGGCCGCCGAGCGGCTGACCGCCCTGCTCGAGGGGCTGAGCCAGCGCTGGCACAGCGGCTCGCTCCCCCTGGAGCACGCCCGGCGCCTGCTCAGCGAGGCGATCGAGGTGGAACTGGAACGCGGGTGACCTGCCCGCAGTCGCCCCACAGGGAGGCCGAACAGTGTTCTTCGACATAGGCGTGTTCAAGCTGGCGGCGCTCGTGGTGCTGGCCGTCCTGATCTTCGGCCCGGACAAGCTGCCGAAGCTGATCACCGAGGCCGTCGGCTTCGTCCGCAGGGTGCGGCGGTTCGCCGACTCCGCGAAGCAGGAGGTCCGCGACGGACTGGGTCCCGAGTTCCAGGACCTGGAGTTCGAGGACCTGAACCCGAAGACCTTCGTCCGCAAGCAGCTGGCCGCCCACGGCGACGACCTCGGCCTGGCGGAGATCAAGGACGCTGCTCGGCGGCTTGACTGAAGTTTCAGTCAGTGCCAGAGTGATCCTCATGAACCAACCCTCCTGGACGGGCGCACGGGTCGGTCCGGACGACGCGCCGCACTCACGCACCTGGATGTCGTGGCCCTCGGCCCGCTCGATCTGGGGACGCCACCTGGGCGGGGTCCAGCAGGACATCGCCCTGATCGCCCGGACCGTGGCGCAGTTCGAACCGGTGGTGATGTGCGCGGCCGACGAGGCCGCCGCCCACGCCGCCCGGTCCGCCTGCGGACCCACGGTCACGGTGACCGCGCTGATCCCGACCGACGACCTGTGGATGCGCGACACCGCGCCGGTCTTCCGGCGCGACCCACAGGGCCGGCTGGAGGCCGTCGGGCTGAACTTCAACGGCTGGGGCCGCAAGCAGGCCCACGGCAGGGACGCCGAGGTCGCCCGCGCGATCGCCGGGCGGGAGGGTCTCCGCTTCCACGCCGCCGCCTTCGTCGGCGAGGCCGGGGCTGTCGAGACCGACGGCGACGGCAACGTGATGGCCACCGAGAGCAGCCTGGTCAACAGGAACCGCAACCGCGGCATGAGCCGCGACGAGATCGAGCGGGCGGTCCTGAGCGCCTACGGCGCCACCAGGATGATCTGGGTGCCGGGGGTCGAGGGACGTGACATCACCGACGACCACATCGACGTGACCGCGCGCTTCGTCCGGCCGGGCGTGGTGATGGTCCAGGTCCCACCGGCGGAGCGCAACGACATCTGGGCCCGCGACGCCCGCGAGCAGTTCGCGCTGCTGGCCCGGGCCACCGACGCCAGGGGTCGGCAGCTGCAGGTGATCCGGATGGAGGGCCCGGACACCGTCCGGTCCAGGCGCTCCACCTTCGTCGACTCCTACCTCAACTTCCACGTCGTCAACGGTGCGGTGATCACCGCCCAGTTCGGCGACCCGGCCAAGGACGTCGCGGCCCACCGCACCCTGGCCGCGGCCTTCCCCGGACGCCTGGTCGTCCAGCTCGACGTCGACCGCCTGATGGCGGGCGGCGGCGGCATCCACTGCTCCACGATGCACCAGCCGCTCCCCTAGGGCCGGCCCGACCCTCCGCCCGCACGCCCGCACGTCGCTCCTGGAGTCCTGCCATGCCGACCCACCTTTCCCGCCGCGCCATGCTGCAGTCCCTGGCCGGAGCCGGGCTGCTCGCGCTCGGCGCGGCCGCCTGCTCCTCCTCCGTCCCCGCGGGCGAGTCCGACGGGAGTGGCGCGGCCGGGGCCGCCGACTCGCCCGGTCCGGCGACGAGGCCCGCCGGCCGCGTGCTCGGCGCCGAGTGGGAGAAGCACGCGCGCACCTTCATGTCCTGGCCCGCCTCCGACGGCATCTGGGGTGACCAGCTCTCCGGCGTCCGGCAGGACATCGCCGGTCTGGCCCGCGCGATCGCCGGCTACGAGCCGGTCGTACTCTTCGCCCGGCCCGGGCAGGCGGACGACGCGCAGGCGGCGGTCGGCGACAACGTCGAGGTCGTGCCGATGCCGGTGGACGACCTGTGGGCCCGCGACACCTGCCCCGTCTTCGTGCACGACCGCGGCACGCTGAAGGGCGTCGACTTCAACTTCAACGGCTGGGGCGAGAAGCAGAAGGAGCACGGCGACGACTCCGCGCTCGCGGCCGCTCTGCTCGACAAGTACCGGATCCCGCGGATCGAGACCCCGTTGGTCGGCGAGGGCGGCGCGTTCGAGACGGACGGCCAGGGCACCCTGCTGGTCACGGAGAGCTCCGTGGTCAACGACAACCGCAATCCCGGCATGAGCCGGGACGACGTCGAGGCCGAGCTGATGAAGGCGCTGAGCGTCACGAAGGTGATCTGGTTGGCCGGGGTGCGCGGCAAGGACATCACCGACGCCCACGTCGACTGCCTGGCGCGCTTCGTCGCGCCCGGGGTGGTGCTGCTCGACACGCCCTTCCCCGGAGCGCCCGCCGACGTGTGGTCGCAAGCCTCCGCGCAGGCCCGCCAGGTGCTGAAGTCGGCCACGGACGCGCAGGGCAGGCCGCTGCGGATCATCGACCTGCCCCAGCCCGACCCGGACAGGATCACCGGGCGCGGCGACGCCTTCGTCTCCTCCTACATCAACTTCTATGTCGCCAACGGGGCCGTCTTCATGCCCAAGTTCGGCGACGACGACGCCGACCGCGCCGCGCAGAAGATCGTCGGCGACCGTTTTCCCGGCCGCGACATCGTCGCCCTGAAGATCGACAACATCGCCTCGGGCGGCGGCGGGATCCACTGCTCCACCCACGACCAGCCCGGCACCCCCGCAGCCTGATCCGCACCACCCTTCGACCACGGCCTACCAAGACGAGGCACCATGCGACTGACACCCACCGAACGGGACCGGCTGCTGATATTCACGGCCGCCGAGCTGGCGCGCGCCCGGCGCGCCCGCGGGCTGCGGCTCAACGTGCCGGAGGCGACCGCGTTGATCGCCGACACGGTCTGCGAGGCGGCCCGTGACGGCCGCAGGCTGGCCGAGGCGATCGAGGCCGGGCGGACCGTCCTGACGGCGGACGACATCCTGCCGGGGGTCGCGGACATCGTGACCCAGGTGCAGGTGGAGGCGGTGTTCGAGGACGGCACCCGGCTGTGCGTCATCGACGCCCCCTTCGGCGACGCAGCCTCACTGGGTGACGAGGCGCCGGGTGCGGCACTGCCCGGGGACGGCGCGGGCTACGAGCCGGCCGAACCGGTCCTGCGGGTGCCGGTGCGCAACACCTCGGCGGTCCCTGTCAGTGTGACCTCGCACTTCCACTTCTTCGAGGCGAATCCGCGGCTCGCGTTCGACCGTGCGGCAGCCTTCGGGATGCGGCTGGCGGTCCCGGCCGGCTCCTCGGTCCGCTTCGACGCGGGCGCGGTCGTCGAGATCGGCCTGCTGCCCATCGGCGGCGACCGCATCGTGATCGGCTTCGCCGGACTGGTCGACGGCCCCCTCGACGCCCCCGGCGCCCGCGACGCCGCCCTGGCCAAGGCCACAGCCTGCGGCTACCTGACCAACTTTGAGGAGGCGGGACTGTGACCGCGAGCAAGTTCGACTACCAGGGCTGCCACGGCCGCCCCGGCGCCTCCGTCGGTTCGACGGTCAGCGCGCACGACTACATGGCGGTGCACGGGCCGCGGGCCGGGGACCGGATCCGGCTGGGCGACTCCGGACTGATCATCCGCATCGAAACCGACTCCCAACACCCCGGCGACGAGTTCCTGGCCGGCTTCGGCAAAACCGCCCGCGACGGCCTCAACCTCAAAGCCACCACCGTGAGGGAGACCTGCGACCTCGTCATCTCCAACGTCACCCTCATCGACGCCGTCCAAGGCATCCACAAAACCAGCATCGGCATCCGCGAAGGCCGCATCCACGCCATCGGCCGCGCCGGCAACCCCGACACCCTCGACCACATCGACATCATCGTCGGCACCGGCACCACCATCATCTCCGGCGAAGGCCTCATCGCCACCGCCGGCGCCATCGACACCCACGTCCACCTCCTCTCCCCCCGCATCATGGAAGCCTCCCTCGCCTCCGGCGTCACCACCATCATCGGCCAGGAATTCGGCCCCGTCTGGGGCGTCGGCGTCAACTCCCCCTGGGCCCTACGCCACGCCTTCAACGCCTTCGACGCCTGGCCCGTCAACATCGGCTTCCTCGCCCGCGGCTCCTCCTCCGACCCCGGCCCCCTCATCGAAGCCCTCGCCGAAGGCGGCGCCTCCGGCTTCAAAGTCCACGAAGACATGGGCGCCCACACCCGCGCCCTCGACACCGCCCTGCGCGTCGCCGAAGACCACGACGTCCAAGTCGCCCTCCACACCGACGGCCTCAACGAATGCCTCTCCGTCCAGGACACCCTCGCCGTCCTGGAAGGCCGCACCATCCACGCCTTCCACATCGAAGGCTGCGGCGGCGGACACGTCCCCAACGTCCTCAAAATGGCCGGCGTCCCCAACGTCATCGGCTCCTCCACCAACCCCACCCTCCCCTACGGCCGCGACGCCCTCGGCGAACACTTCGGCATGATCGTCTCCGCCCACGACCTCAAAACCGACCTCCCCGGCGACGCCGCCATGGCCCGCGACCGCATCCGCGCCGGCACCATGGGCGCCGAAGACGTCCTCCACGACCTCGGCGTCATCGGCATCACCAGCAGCGACGCCCAAGGCATGGGCCGCGCCGGCGAAACCGTCCGCCGCACCTTCGCCATGGCCGGAAAAATGAAACACGAACTCGGCCCCCTCGACGGCCACGACAGCTACGGCGACACCCAAGCAGGCGACGACAACGAACGCGTCCTGCGCTACCTCGCCAAACTCACCATCAACCCCGCCATCGCCCACGGCCTCGCCCACGAAATCGGCTCCATCGAAACCGGGAAACTCGCCGACATCGTCCTGTGGCGCCCCGACCACTTCGGCGCCAAACCCCAACTCGTCCTCAAATCCGGCTTCCCCGCCTACGGCGTCACCGGCGACCCCAACGCCTCCACCGACCGCTGCGAACCCCTCGTCCTCGGCCCCCAATTCGGCGCCCACGGCACCACCCCCGCCGACATCTCCGTCGCCTTCGTCGCCACCGCCGCCCTCCACAACGGCGACCACCTCCCCACCCGCCGCCGCCGCGTCCCCGTCCAACACACCCGCGGCATCGGCCCCAAGGACATGCACCGCAACCACCGCCTCGGCACCGTCGACGTCAACCCCACCACCGGCCTCGTCACCCTCGACGGAGACCCCCTCCACTCCCACCCCGCCGACACCGTCACCCTCAGCCGCCTCTACTTCCTCTGACCGCCCACGGACGACGCGACGGGCGCACGGCGATTGCCGTGCGCCCGTCGCGTCGTCCGTGGGCGGGCGCCGGATCAGGCTGCGGTCATGAGCGCCCAGACGGCCTTGCCGCGGGCACCGGCCGGGATCACGCCCCAGGCCTCGGCCAGAGCCTCGACCAGCAGGATGCCCCTTCCGTTGGTGCTGGTCGGGCTCTCGGCCCGGCGCTCCACCTGGGCGGGCGAGCGGTCCGCGACCGCGATGAGCAGGCGTCCGGCGCGCAGTTCGACGACAACGGACGGGTCGCAGCCGTGCACCAGGGCGTTGGTCAGCAGCTCGGTGAGGAGCAGGCACGGGGAGTCGTGGTCCAGCCGCACGGCGGTGAGCGCGTCGCGCAGAAGCCGCCGGACGCCCCCGACCCCGGCGGGCGTCGCCTCGGGACGCACGTCGAAGCGGAAGGTCGGCTGCTCGTCGTCGGGGCGGAAGATGCCCGACAGGGACGGCTGAGGGACTGGCATCAGGGGCCTCCATCGGCTGCCTGGCCGCGCCTCCCCCGGCGCGATGTCGTCGCCTGCGGCGACATGGCTTCGGCCTCTCCAGTGTCGCACCAACTAAAAATTCAGTCAATGCGTACGACCCGCCGGATCCCACGCGTTCCACGGTGCCCGGCCCGGCCCGGCCTATCCGGCCAGTCGCGCCAGTTCGGCGTCGACGGCGCCGACCACCAGGGCGCGCGCGTGCACCAGCGGCAGGCTGCCGCTGAGCCAGCGGCTGCTCAGGCCCTCGACCAGCGCGGTCAGTCGCTCGGCGGACATCGCCAGCGCGCCGGCCCCCGCCGTCGGGTGGACCCGGCCGAGCAGCTCGGCGATGTCCTGGACCCAGACGAGCGTGGACTTGGCCACGTCCTCCTGGAGGTCGGTCTCGAAGACGGCACAGGCCCTGAGCTCGCCCCAGGCGGTGCTGTTCTCGCGCACCTCGGGGACGTCCTGGAACTCCAGCAGCAGCGTGTGCTCCAGCTCGCCGCGGGCGTCGAGCGGCGGCGCCGCCGGGTCCCGCTCGGCGGTGTAGAGGTCCGCGCGGTCGTTGATGAACTCCAGGGTGGCGCGCAGGATGCCCGTGCGGTTCTTGAAGTGGTAGTAGATCAGCGCCGTCGAGACGCCGGCCTCGGCCGCGAGCTCCTCGACCCGGAGACCCCGCACCCCACGGCGCGCGATGACCCGCGCGGCGGCTTCCAGTAGCATCGTCCTGCGGTCGGCCACTGTGCGGCTTCCTCTCGGTCGCGGGCCCTGGTCAGTCCCCTCTGACTGAAATTATAGTCTGCACACGACGGGGATCTCCAGGGTGTCCGCCCACCGCTCACATGGTGAACGCCCGGCACGGGCCGGAACCGCCGTTCCGACGCGCGCACCGGGCGCCTCACGATGTTTCGGCCGCTCTCCTTACGGAGCCGGCTGCGGCTGGGTGACGCAGTGGATGCCACCGCCGCCGAGGCCGATGTAGTCGATGTTGATCTGCTCGACGACCCGACCGGGGAACATCCGGGTGAGCACCGCCTTGGCGTTGGCGTCGCCGGTGGCGTCGCCGAACTGGGCCGAGATCACCGCGCCGTTGCAGACGTAGTAGTTGGCGTAGGAGTCGACGAAGCTGCTGCTGGTCTGGCGGATGTAGTTGTAGTCGGGCGCCTGCAGCTTGGTGACCTGCATCGCGGCGCCCTTGGCGTTGGTGGACGCAGACAGCATGTTGTACTGCTGCTGCTCGTCGTTGGACCAGATGTCCGAGGGGTCCGCCGGGTTCGGCGTCTGGACGAGGGCGGTGCCGGCGCCCACGAAGCGCGAGGTCGCGTCGACGTGGTCGTTGGTGATGTCCTGGCCGGAGATGCCGGTGAACCAGATCACCTTCGAGGCCCCGTAGGCGGCGCACATGGCGGCCTCCAGCTGGGCCTGCGTCATGTTGGGGTTGCGCTTGGGGTCGATGATGCTGCTCTTGGTCGCCATGAGCGTGCCGAGGCCGTCGTTCTCGATCGCGCCGCCCTCGCTGACGAACCCGGCGGCCGTGAACGGCACCCCGGCGTAGGCGGCGACGGCAGCCGCGACGTGGGCGTCGTTGGTGACCGTCTGCTGGCCGCCCCAGCCGTTGAAGTTGAGGCCCACCGCGTCGACGCCGCCTGCGCCGTTGGTACGGAAGACCGGGCCGGAGTCCCGCATCCAGCAGTCGTTGACCGGGATCGAGGTGATCACGGTGACGTTGGCGTTGGTGCAGGCCGCCCGCGCGGACGCGGCACTGGCCGGGTTCGCGCACATGATGACCGGCTCGTACTTCGCGATCGTGTTCGCCACCCGGGCGATGTTCGACTGGATCTGCGCGACCGACGGTGACGATCCGCCCCGCCGCCCACCGCTGCCGCCGGTCCAGATGGTCGGGTCGTCCGGCCAGGCCATCCAGGTGCAGGTGTGCCTGGCGCTGTCGATCGGCACCACGAACGTTCCGGTCCCACCGCCCGACGGCGTCGGGGAGGGCGTCGGGGTGGGCGAGGAGGAGCCGCAGGGGTCGGGGGTGGTGGCCGCCCGGGCGGCCGGGGAGCCGGCGCTGTTCGCCGCCCAGACCACGCCGACCGTCGTCAGCCCCGCGATCGCCAGAAAGCTGCGCCGGTCCACCGGTCGACGGTGCTTCGCCGCAGGCTGTGGCTCCTCGGCCCGCTGCTCCACCGGCTCCACGGGCTCCGCGTGATCGTTCATGTCGTGCCTCCTGTTCGACCGCCCACGGGGCTTCCCGTCGGCTGCCGCGAAAGCTATAACTGACCATGCGCTCGGTCAATACTTTGGACCGGTCCCGTCCACTTCCCCTTCACCTCGAGAACGAAATGGGTGTCAGATGCTTGAGAACCGCGGACTTGAGATCGTCGTCATCGCCGTCGTCGTGCTGCTGCTCTTCGGCGCGAAGCGCCTGCCCGACTCCGCCCGCGCGCTGGGCAAGTCCCTGCGCATCCTCAAGTCCGAGGTCGGCGCGATGAAGACGGAGCCGGCCGGCGTCGAGGCGACGGCGTCGGAGGCCGACCCGGTGCTCCTGCCCTCGCGGCCCATCACGGCCGCTCCCGGCGAGGCCACGACCGCACGGTGACCGGAGCCTCCACCGCCGCCCCTCCTGCGACCGGCCGGGGACGCGACACCGGGACCATGCAACTGACGGACCACCTGCGGGAGTTGCGTCACCGCCTGCTGATCTCCTGCGCCGCGCTGCTGGTGACCACCGTGGTCGGCTGGATCGTCCACGGGCACGTGGTCGACCTGCTCACCGGTCCGGCCTGCGGCATCAAGGGCGTCCACGGCGTGGGCGGGCCCACCCCGCAGTGTCCCAACGGGCTGCTGGTCAACCAGGGCGTCCTCGCCCCGCTGTCGCTGAGCTTCAAGGTCTCCATGACCGTCGGCCTGGTGCTGGCCTGCCCGGTGTGGAGCTACCAGCTCTGGGCCTTCGTCGCCCCGGGGCTGCACCGTCGGGAGAAGCGGTACGGCCTCGGCTTCACCGCCGCGGCCGCACCGCTCTTCTGCGCCGGCGGCACGCTCGCCTACTGGGTGTTCCCCAAGGCCCTGGGTGTGCTGGCCGGGTTCAACCCCGGCTCCTTCGCCCTGGCCCTGCCCGGCGACCAGTTCCTGGACTTCTTCGTCCGCCTGGTGCTGGTCTTCGGGCTCTCCTTCGAGATGCCCCTGCTGCTGGTCGCGCTCAACTTCGTCGGCGTGCTCAGCGCGGCGCGGCTGCGCGGGTGGTGGCGCGGCATCGTGTTCGCGATCTTCGTGCTCTCCGCCGTCGCCACACCCACCGGCGATCCCCTCACCATGACCGTGCTCGCGCTGCCGATCTGCCTGCTCTTCTTCGCCGCCCTCGGCGTCGTCAGCCTGCACGACCTGCGCAGCGGTCGGGCCCCGCGCACAGGGGAAGCACGGGGCCCGTCCGGGACGGAGGTCGAGCGGGGGGATGACGCCTGACGCTCCGTCGGTCCGGATGTGTTGTCCGGTCACATCCGGTCCACCGGCGTCTAACCCCGGAATCCCGGCCCAAACGCCGGATCGCGAGAATTCTCGGGTGCGTGGGGGTGGACGGGGGTTCAGCGGGCGGAGCAGAGCCGGCGCGGCCCCGGCGCGGCGGGGTGGAGTGCGAAGGAGCGCCGCAGGTCGCAGACCGCGAGGAGTCGGGAGACCGGATGCGGAGGCGCCGTCAGATACACGGGCGAGCCCGCCGTTTCGGCCAGCCGCCTGACCCGCAGCAGGGCGGTCAGCCCGGCCGCGTCGCAGAAGGTGAGCCCGCCCAGGTCCAGCACCAGGCCGGGCCCCGCGGGACCCGGCGGCCGGTCGAGCGCGTGTCCGACCGCGACGAGCAGCGTCGCCGTCGCCGCGACGTCCAACTCGCCGGTCAGGTGCAGGACCCGGCAGCAGGCGCGACGGCGCGGGCGGCGGCAGGCGCGCACCCGGAACGCGACGCGGCGCGGCGCGCGGATGCCGCAGGGGCGCAGCGGTCGGTGGTGGCGCATGGCGGTTCTCCGGGAGGGGTCATCCGGCCCGGCCGGTCACGCCGGTCAGGACGGCGGTGACGACGAGGTTGTCCGGATAGGTGTGGGTGGCCGCGTTCGGGCTCCCGGCGCAGGTGACCAGGCGCAGTACCGGTTGCGGGTCGGGGCCGTAGACCTGCTGGTCGGGGAAGGCGGACTTGGCGAAGGTCTGCGTGGAGGCGACGGTGAACTCGGCGGTGGTGCCGTCCGCGCGGGCGACCTCGATCCGGTCGCCGGCGGTCAGCTTGCCGAGCCGGAGGAACACGCCGTCGCCGTACCGGCCGACGGTGACGTGCCCGAGGATGACCGAGGACCCCTGCTGCCCGGGGGTGACCGAGCCGTCGTACCAGCCGGCCGGGGAGTTCGCCGCGATCGGCGGGACCTGGACGGTGCGGTCCGGGGCCAGCCCCAGGCGCAGCAGCGAGGTGTCCACGCCGATGGCGGGGATGGCCAGGCGCTCGGGCGTCGACGCCGCCAGCGGCGCGGCGGCGGCCGGGGAGCCGGCCGCGCCGGCGGTGGCCCCGGGCGCGGGGCCCCGGCGGAGGGGCTGTCGGTGGTGAGTCCGGCGGCGCACCCTGCGGCGGCCGCGAGGACGGCCGCCGCCACCGTGAGACCGACGACCCTGGCCCGTCGCCCCGGGCGGGACGGGGCGGCCCGGCCGGGGCCGGGCCCGGCCGAGGAGCGCTCGGCGCTCCCCGGGGCCGATGCCCGGTCCTGGCCGGGAGTACCGCCGTCCTGGGGCCTGTGGCCGCTCACTTGCCGACGCCCTGGTGGTGACGGGCCCACCAGATGCCGAACACCGTGCCGCCGGCGAGCACGCCGGTGCCGGCGACGGCCAGCGGCCAGCCAGGGTCGTTGGCGCCGTTGCTGGCGACCCCGGTGTCCGGTGCGCCGGAGGGGATCGTGCCGGAGGTGCCCGGGTGGGAGGGCGTGGTCGGGGTCGTCGGGTGGGCCGGGGTGACCGGCTTGGTCGGGGTCGTCGGGGTGGAGGCGGGCGACACGGTGAACGAGCCGTTGAAGCTCTCGACCTTGCCGCTCTTGTCGGTGCAGGTGACGGTGACGCCGTGGGCGCCGGTGGGGATGTCGGGCAGCACGGTGGCGCTGCCGGTGAACGCCTGGGGGTCGTTCTTGCCGATGGTCGCGTGGCCGCCCGCGAAGAACGGCGAGGAGATACCGTCCAGCTTGACCGCGTCGACGGGGCAGGTGCCGCTCAGGTGGACGTCGCTGCCGCCGTGGATGGGGGCGGACGCGTCCTTGGCGGAGGTGACGCTGACGACGCCGCCGGTGGGGGCGGTGGCGGCGAACGCCGGGCCGGTGGTGAGGGCGAGGGTGCCGAGGGTGAGTGCTGCGCCGGTGATCAGAATGGCCTTCATGACAGTACCTGCTTCGCTGGCTCCCGGACCGCTGTGGTGTCGGTCCGTACAGGCCCTTCGGCCTGCACCACCAAGGTCCTTCGGCAGGGGCCCGCGCAGGGTCATCCGATCGGTGGACCGGGGGGATGAAGTGGTCTGAACCAGTGAGTGGTCTGCGCCGGACGGCCTACTCCAGCAGGCCGCGCCTGAGCGCCTCCGCGACGGCCGCCGCACGGTCGGAGACGCCGAGTTTCGCGTACAGGTGCTGGACGTGGCTCTTGACCGTGCTGGGCGCAAGGAACAGCTCGGCGGCCACGTCGGGGACGCTCTTGCCCTGGGCGAACAGCTCCAGCACCTGACGCTCGCGCTCGGAGAGCACCGGCTGGTCGCTCTCGTGGCGCATCCGGATCTCGGCGGCCAGGCCGGTGGCCAGCCCGGCGGGCAGCACGGTGGCGCCGGACGCCGCCTGCGCCACCGCGCCGACGATCTCGTCCCTGGAGGAGTCCTTGAGCAGGTAGCCGGCGGCGCCCTCCTGGACCGCCTTGAAGACCAGCGCGCTCTCCTCGAAGGCGGTCAGCAGCAGCACCCTGGTCGGCAGCTCGTCGCGGACCACGGCGTGGACCACGGCGATGCCGTCGAGGCCGGGCATCTGGTAGTCGACCAGGGCCACCTGGGGCCGGTGCTCCTTGATCGCCGCCAGCGCCTCGCGGCCGTTCTCCGCCTCGGCGACCACGTCGATCCTGCCGCTCTGCACCAGGGCCCGGCGCACCCCCTCCCGGTACAGCGGATGGTCGTCGGCCACGACCACGCGGATCTTGGCGTTCTCCAGGACGGTGCGTCCCATCGTGCTCACCGTCCGTTTCCGCGAGGCCCGGCGCCGACGTCGGCGCTGACGCCGGCGCCGGAGTCCGTGAGGGTTCCCGCTCCGGCCGCGGCGGCGGGCCGTCCGTCCTGGCCCGGCCGGTCCAGCGGCAGGGTGATCCGGGCGGCGGTCCCCCTGGGCTCGTTCGCCGTGAGCACCATGGTGCCGCCCGCCTCCTCGACCCGCACCCGCTGGGCCGCCAGGCCGATGTGTCCCTGCGCGAGCCGGTTGCCGAGCGGGCTCGCCCCGTCGCGCAGGCCGACGCCGTCGTCCCTGACCTCCAGCACCGCGAGCGGTCCGCTCAGCGTCAGCAGCACCTCGACATGAGCGGCCCGCGCGTGCCGCACGACGTTGGCGAGCAGCTCGCGACCGCACTGGTAGAGCACCCGGTCCGCCTCGCGGCCCGCGGTGGTCGCGTCGCTGCTGAACCGCACCTCGAAGCCGCCGCGCCGGGCGGAGCGCTCGGCCAGCTCCTCCAGCGCACGGGCCAGCCCGGCCCGCTCCAGCACCGCGGGGTGCAACTGGGTGACGGAGGAGCGCAGCTGCCGTGCGGCGTCGCGCAGCGCCTCCTCCGCGCGGCCCAGGGCCTCGCCGAGGCCACCGCCAGGTTCCGCGCCGCGCGCCTCGTCCAGGTCCAGCCGGGCGGCCAGCACGTTCTGCAGCGGGCCGTCGTGCAGCGCCTCGGCGAGGTCCCTGCGCTCGCGGTCGCCCGCCTCGACGGTGCGGGCCAGCAGCTCGGCGCGCTGCCGGGCCAGCTCGGTGATCATCCGCACCCTGGACTGCTGGATCAGCGAGAGCACGACGCCGGCCACGCTGATCATCGCGATGAAGAGCCCGTGGCCCAGGGTGAACTGCAGGTCGGGGTTGGCGTGCAGGTGCCCGACGCCCGAGGCCGCGGCGTAGGTCAGCGTCGCCGCGGCGCCGGACAGGGCGGTGATCCACGGCCGCAACTGGAAGGCGGCCAGGATCGGGACGAAGACGAACGCGTCCTCGCTGAACGGCGAGGACCACTGCGGGTCGCTGAAGTCACCGGAGACGACGACGATCAGCGTCAGCAGCGGCAGGTCCACCAGCGGCACGGCCAGCGCCAGCGGCTCGCGACCCCGCCCGCGCCAGGAGACCAGCATCATCACGGCGCTCCACGCGGTGTAGACCAGGGTCATCGCCACCGTGGCCCACAGGTGCTCCCGCGGCTGGATCAGCCCGATCACGGCGAAGGCCACCACCACGACGGAGACGCGCAGCAGCGCCTGGACCCGGACCGCGCGCTGCTGGTGGGCCCGCAGGATCTGTTCGACGGCGCTCGTGTCCGTCGCGTCCGTAGGCTCGGGGGACCACAACCGCCTGGCGTGCATGACCACCGCCCCGTCGGCGCGCCGCCCCCGGCCCGGACCTCCCGGGCGACCGCGGCGCCCTCTCGCTCGTCTCCCAGTCTGCACCGCCCCGCCCGCCGCCACCGGCCGGGCGGAACCGTCAGGAGCGGCAGCCGCGCGGGGCCCTACTGCTGCTGCGGCAGCGGGAACGGGAAGGCGACCCCGGTCAGGGTCTCCGAGACCTCCCAGAGGCGGCGGGCCCGTTCGGGGTCGCGGGCGTTGTCGCTGAGGACCGCCGGGGCCGGGTGGCCCTTGAGCTCGCCGCGGCCGTCGGGTCCCGTGTAGCTGCCGCCGGGCAGGTCCTGGGTGGCGGCGTAGAGGACGGGCAGCGCGCCCATGGACTCGGACTGGGCCACCAGCCGGTTGGTGACCGTCATCATGGCGCGCTGCAGGGCGCTCCCGGTGCCGCGCTGCAGGTTGGTGGCCGCGTACCCGGGGTGGGCCGCGTGCGCGGTGACCGCGGAGCCGGCCCGGGTCAGGCGGCGCTGCAGCTCCTGGACGAACAGCAGGTCGGCGAGCTTGGACTGCTGGTAGGCCCGCCACGGGCTGTAGTCCCGCTCGGAGTTGAGGTCCGCGAAGTCGATGTCCACGCCCGGCCTGCGGTGGGCGTTGGAGGCGACGCTCACCACCCGGCCGGTGATCTGCGGCAGCAGCAGGTTGGAGAGCGCGAACGGTCCCAGGTGGTTGGTGCCGAACTGCATCTCGAAGCCGTCGACGGTGCGGCGCTGCGGGATCGCCATCACCCCCGCGTTGTTGACCAGCACGTCGAGCGGTCCCTCCCAGCCCGCGGCGAACCGGCGCACCGAGGCCAGGTCGGCGAGGTCGAGCTCGCGCACCTCGGTGCTGCCGCCGCAGGACCGCGCGGCCTCCGCGCCGCGCGCGGTGTCCCTGACGGCGAGCACCACGTGCGCGCCGACACGGGCCAGCTCCCGGGACGTGATCAGGCCCAGACCGCTGGTCGCGCCGGTGACCACGACCGTGCTCCCGGTCAGGTCGGGCAGGTCCGCGGCCGTCCACTTCTCACCCATCCCTCGATTCTTCTCCGGCCCACGCCCCGGGGCGAGTGGGCGGGAGGACCCGCGTTACGCGTCCGGGTGAGGGTGGCCGCAGCGGGAGCGCCGGGAGGCCGCCGCGGCAGCACACTGGCAGCATGAACGCTCCCGATCCCGCCACCGTGGCCGCACGCGCGGCCGAACGCGAGCGGCTGCGCGCCGCCCATCTGCGCCCGCAGGGGCGACGCCCGGCGTCCTCCGCGCGCGGCATCCACCACACCGCGCTGATCAGCAGCGACGTGGAGGAGACCATCCGCTTCTACCAGGACCTGCTGGGCTTCCCGCTCGTCGAACTGATCGAGAACCGCGACTACCCGGGGTCCTCGCACTTCTTCTTCGACCTCGGCAACGGGAACCTGCTCGCCTTCTTCGACTTCCCCGGCCTCGACGTGGGCCCCTACGCCGAGGTGCTGGGCGGGCTGCACCACGTCGCCATCTCCGTCGAACCCGAGCGCTGGCGCGGACTGTGCGAGCGGGTCGCCGACGCCGGTGTCGCCCACGAGGTGCACAGCGAGGTCTCGCTCTACTTCCGCGATCCCGACGGCGCCCGCATCGAGCTGATCGCGGACCCGCTGGGCGAGATGTACGGCAGCGAGATCCTCGGCGCGGACGGGCCGGCCGCTACGGACGGCTGAGCACGCCCCTGGCCAGCTGCGGAATCCTGGCGCTCTGGAACGCCCCGTACCCGCCGCCTGCCACCAGCTGGAACTTGACCCCCTCACGGCCCTGGGGCCGCTCGTAGCCCCCGGGCACGAAACGCTGGTACTGCTCGCTCGCCCGCCGGAAGAACTGCGGGCGCTCGGAACGCGCGAGGCAGCCCGAGAGGTGGAGCAGGAAGAGGTGGTGACGGACCATCCGGGTGAACAGGAAGGGCGCGGCCTCGGTACGGGCGTACTCGCCCAGCAGGCCGAAGCTCTCCTCGTAGCGGTCGAAGACGTCGAAGTGCGTGGCGCCCGGCGATCCCGCGGGGTGCTGGGTGTGCCTGCGGCGGATCTGCACGCAGTCCCACTTCAGCGCGGCCACGCGGTCCGCGGCCAGCAGGGCGCGGTGCACGACGGCGACCTCCTCGTGCAGCCCCTCGGGGAAGCTCAGCGCCTGCGCGGCCCAGAAGTCCCGCCGGATCAGCCGGTCCCACACGTAGGCGGGAGCCCCGAGGAGCTCGGGCCGGTCCGCGGGGTCGAAGGGACGGGAGTCCAGGCCCGCGAGCAGTTCGGCCGCTGCGCCCGGCCAGGACCGGCCCTTGTGCAGGCGGGTGTGGCCGAGCAGCAGCACGTCCGGTTCGTCGCAGGTCCGCAGCCGGTCGGCCATCGCCTGCAGGGTGCCGTCCCAGAGGATGTGGTCGGTGTCGAGGAAGAGCAGGTACCGGCCGGTCGCCCGGTCGGCCCCGGCGTTCCTGACCCGGCCGACGCCGACGACCCCGTCCAGCCGGACGAGCGAGACCCGCTCGTCGCTCCGGGCGAAGGCCTCGACGACCGCCGGACGGCATTCGGGGGACTCGTCCGCGACGACGACGACCTCCACGTCCTTGAAGGACTGGCACAGGATCGACTGCAGGCAGCCCTCCAGGCCTCCCTGCCGGTCATGGGCGATGACGATGACACTGATCAATGGTGAGGTGAGCACGACACCGGAACATAGAGTGCCCGTTCCGTCACCGACAAGTTCGGTTGCCGCCTCTGAGCTGCATCGTTATGCAAGATCACGCAACCTTCACAGACCGTCCCCAGGTGGGCCGCTCCCCACTTCTTCTCCTCCGCCTTCGCGTGGGGCACACAAGTGCCGCGCCGCGGAGCCCCGCTTGCGCCGGAGCGCTACGCCGCGCACGCATCTGCGCCACGTCGTTCACAGAAGCCCCATTTTTCCGACCGAGCCGCCGCATATCGCACCCGTAAAACGCCGGGAATGTTCACATAAAAACCGCATCAGCGAGATTGGACATATATCCGGATTACATGCTTGGATCATGTCAAGAAAGGGAACCGCAGCCACCGGTTCCCGGTACTCGAATTACTCAGAGCCTTGAGAGGAAAAAGAATCGTGCGCAGCGACTTCACGCCCCAGGTCGAGACCCGCGAGATCGACGACACGGACCTGGACGGCGTGGCCGGCGGCATCGGCCTGGCCGGCGGCGTCCGCCTCGGCGGCGGCATCGGCGTGACCGGCCTCTCGGACACCCTGGGCGCCGTCGGCTCCGCGGTCCCGGTCGGCGGCCTGCTGAACACCGCCACCGGCCTGACCGGCCTCACCGCCCCGGTCAACAGCCTGACGGGCATCGTCTCGGGTCTCTGACCGGGATATCCGCCACCGCGCGGAGATGTGATCGACCGGGCCCCGGATCACTATTCCGGGGCCCGCGTCACGCCCTGCCGCAATTCTGCGGAATCAGCGTCGAACAGATCGAGGAAAACCTCCGTGCAGTTCCGGCAGCAGGCGCTCGCCAAACAGCAGTCGGCCGACGATCTCGACGTGCCCGCCCATCTGGCCCGGCCGCAGGGCCGCCTCGTGCTGGCCGTCACGGCCGCCGTGGTCGCGGCCGCGTGCTTCTGGGCGGTCGCCGGAACGGTCGCCTCGAAGCTGAGCGTACCCGGGGTCCTGATCCACGCGGGGGGCGACTACACCCTGCAGAGCCCCGTCGCCGGGCAGGTGGTCGCCGTCTTCGCCGGCGCGGGCGACACGCTGGCCGAAGGGAGCCCGTTGCTCGAGGTGCGGCCGGGCCAGGGTCAGAAGGTGCAGACCGTACGGACGGTGGCGGCCGGACGCCTGACCGCGCTCGCGGCCGGGCTCGGCACGGTCGTCGAGACCGGCTCGGCTCTGGCGACGGTGGAACGCGTCTCCAGCCCCGCGGAGCCGCTGGTGGCGGTGCTCTACACGCCGGCCGGCACCGCCGCGTCGATCCCGGTCGGCGCGACGGTGGACGTCACCGTGCAGTCCGTGCCCGCGCAGCAGTACGGCGTCCTGCGCGGGCGGGTCCTGGCGGTGGGGACCGGCCCCCAGACGGAGCAGCAGATCACCGGCTTCCTCGGCAGTGCGGAACTCGGCCGGCAGTTCAGCGCGGAGGGCGAACCGGTCGCGGTCGTCGTCGGCCTGGAGCGGTCCGGCCGGACCAGATCCGGATACGTCTGGTCCTCCACGCAGGGACCGCCGTACCCACTGCGGTCCGAGGTGCTGGTGAGCGCCGCCGTCCAGGTGGCCACGGAGCACCCGGTCTCCTGGATCCTGCCGTGAGCCCCCGCACCACCGCGCGGCACGGCGGCCCACCGCCAGGCGCCGGAACGCGTCGGCGCCCGAAGAACCGGACGAAGCGACAGAAGACCGTCAGGACCGCCACGGTCCTCCAGATGGAGGCCGTGGAGTGCGGCGCCGCGGCCCTGGCCATGGTGCTGGGACACCACGGCCGGCACGTCCCGCTGGAGGAGCTGCGGACCGCCTGCGGCGTCTCCCGCGACGGCTCCCGTGCCGGCAACGTGCTGAAGGCGGCGCGCGGCTACGGCCTGACGGCCAAGGGCATGCAGATGGAGCCCACCGCGCTGGCCACGGAGGTGCGCACGCCCGCCGTGCTCTTCTGGGAGTTCAACCACTTCGTCGTCTACGAGGGGATGGGACGCCGCCTCGGCCGACGCGGGGCGCACCTCAACGACCCCGCCTGCGGCCGCCGTTTCGTGGACGAGGCGGATTTCGACGCGAGTTTCACCGGCGTGGTGCTGACCTTCGAACCCGGCCCGGGGTTCCGCACCGGGGGCAGACGGCCGAGCGTGCTGAGCGCGCTGCCCTCCAGGCTGCGCGGCACCGGCGGCGCGACCCGGGCCCTCGTCCTCGCCAGCCTGCTGCTGGTCTGCGTCGGAGCCGTGGTGCCGGCGCTGAGCCGCACCTGGATCGACTCGTTCCTGATCGGCGGCCGGACCTCCCTGCTGCCGGTGCTGTTCGCGTCGATGGCGGCCATGCTGCTGTTGACCGCCGTGCTGACCGCCGTGCAGCAGGCGAACCTGCTGCGCGCGCGGATGATCTCGTCCACCCTGAGCAGCGCCCGCTTCCTGCGGCACCTGCTCAGGTTGCCGGTCTCCTTCTTCGCCCAGCGCAACCCGGCCGACCTGGTCCAGCGGCTGCGGTCCAACGACGCCGTGGCCGAGGCACTGGCCAGGGACCTCGCCGCGGCGGGCGTCGACGCCGTGGTCGTCGTCCTCTACGCGGTCCTGCTGTGGAACTACGACCCGCAGCTGACCCTCCTCGGCGTCGGCGTCGCGCTGCTCAACGTGGCGGCGCTGCGGCTGGTCGTACGGGTCAGGGGCACCGGCGTGCAGAAGCTCCGCGCCGACAGCGCCAGGTTGACCAACACCTCGTACAGCGGGCTGCAGTTGATCGAGACCATGAAGGCGACCGGCGGCGAGACCGGGTACTTCCGCCGCTGGGCCGGGCAGCACGCGGTCACCCTGAACGGGGAGCAGCGCCTCGGCGTGCCCAGCGCCGCTCTGGCCGTCGTCGCGCCGACCCTCGCCGCGCTCAACAGCGCCCTGATCCTGCTGATCGGAGGGCTGCGAGCGGTGGAAGGCGGGATCTCCGTCGGCCTGCTGGTCGCCTTCCAGGCGCTGGTGGCGGGCTTCACCGCTCCCGTGGCGCGGCTGAACGGGGCCGCCGGCCGGATCCAGGACTTCGCGGCCGACATGGCCAGGCTCAGGGACGTGGAGAGCTTCCCCGCCGACCCGCGGCTCGGCCGGTCCGGGCCCGACACCGGCGCGCGGCGGCTGAGCGGTCATGTGGAGCTGCGCGACGTGACCTTCGGGTACAGCGCGCTGGACGAACCACTGCTCCGCGGCTTCTCGCTGGACGTCGGCCCCGGCCGTCAGGTGGCGCTGGTCGGCGGGTCCGGCAGCGGGAAGTCCACGGTGGCCCGGCTGATCTCCGGCCTGTACCAGCCCTGGGAGGGCGAGATCAGCATCGACGGACGACGGCTGCCGGAGATCCCGCGCGGCTCGCTGGCCGCCTCGGTGGCCTCGGTCGACCAGGAGATCTTCCTCTTCGAGGGCACCGTCCGCGACAACGTCGCGCTCTGGGACCCCTCCGTCCCCGACGAGGCGGTGACCGCGGCGCTGCGCGACGCGGCGGTCCTCGACGTGGTCGCGCGACGACCCGGCGGCATCCACGGCCGGGTGGAGCAGGACGGCCGCAACTTCTCCGGCGGTCAGCGGCAGCGCCTGGAGATCGCCCGGGCCCTGGTCCGCGGGCCCAGCGTGCTGGTCCTGGACGAGGTGACCAGTGCGCTGGACGCGGCGACCGAGCAACTGGTCATCGACAACCTGCGGCGGCGCGGCTGCGCCTGCGTGGTGATCGCCCACCGGCTGAGCACCGTGCGCGACAGCGACGAGATCGTGGTCCTGGACCGGGGCCTCGTCGTCGAGCGCGGCCGGCACCGGGAGCTGGTCGCGGCGGGAGGGCCCTACGCCGCTCTGGTCGGGGAGCACTGACGTGACGTTCGGTCAGCAACCGGTCCCGCCCCTGACCGAGGCTCCGGCCGAGGACGGGGTGCTCGCCGCCCTCGGCGCCCTGGGCACACCCGTCGACTGCACCGGCCTGCGGCGGCTGCCGTTGGAGGGGCCCCAGGTGGTGTGGCTCGTCGTCGCGGGCGCGCTGGACCTGTTCGCGGTCGACGCGACGGTGGAGGGCCGCTGGCAGTTCCTCGGCCGCCTCGAGGCGGGCGGCCTGCTGCCCGGCCCGGCCGCCGGACCGCGGCACACCGTGATCGGCAGGCCGCTGGCGGGCTGTGCCCTGCGCCGGATCCAGTTGCGCGAGCTGTTCTTCGAGCCCCAGTACGCGCCCGAGTGGCCGTACTACGGCGCCCACGGCCTGCTGACCCCGCTGGAGGGCGCCTTCGCCCGGGGCGTCGGCCGCAGCCTGCGCCTCCTGTTCGAAGCCCGCGCGCTCGGCGGGTCCGCGAACGCAGGGGGTTCCGGTGAGCTCGGGGGGATGGGCGAACTCGGCGAACTCGGTGACGAGGACGTCCAGTGGCTGACGGTCACCCCGGGCAGCCTGATCCACGGCGGGGTCTACAGCCAGGAGACGGCCCAGGACCTCTTCGTCGCCCCGGCGACCTGGCGGCAGCTGGTCGACCAGCAGAGCCGGCTGCTGGTGGCGCTGGACCAGTGGATCGACCGCCTCGAACGCGACTACGAGGAACGCGCGGCGGCCGGCCTGAGGGCCGGTGACGCGGTGCGCGCCCAGGCGGACCAAGCGCTGATCGCCTCCCTCGACCGCCCGAACCGCGACCGGTCGACCCAGGAGCGCCCCGGCGCCGGGTCCCGGGGAGCGGCCGATCCCGACCAGGCCACCCTGGCCGCCTGCCGGATCGTGGGCCGCGCGGCCGGGATCGAGGTCCTCGCACCCACCGCAGGCGCCACGGCCGAGGACCGGCTGACGCCGGTCGAGCGGATCGCGCTCGCCTCCGGTTTCCGCACCCGGGCGGTACGGCTCACCGGGCGCTGGTGGCGGCAGGACGCCGGTCCGCTGCTGGCTCACCGGGCGGGATCCGGAGCCCCCGTCCCGCTGCTCTGGCGGCGGGGCGGGTACGTGTCGTCGGACCTCGCGGGCCGCCGGCGCACCCGGATCCGCGAGGCGAACGCGGACCAGTTCGAGCCCCGGGCCGACCTGTTCTACCGACCGCTCCCCGAACGGCCGCTCTCCGGCCGCGGGCTGCTCCGCTTCAGTCTCCACGGCACCGGGGCCGACCTGCGGCGGATGGCGCTCAGCGGTCTGGTCGCGGTGCTGCTCGGCACTCTCGTGCCCATCGCGACCGGCCAGGTGCTCGGCACGTACGTGCCGAACGCCGAGAACGGGCTCATCGTCCGGACCTCGGTGGCGATCGCCGTGACCGCTCTGGTCGCGGCCGCCTTCATGCTGATGGAGAACATCGCGATCCTGCGGCTGGAGGGACGTGTCGAAGCAGGCCTGCAACCCGCGGTCTGGGACCGGCTGTTGCGCCTGCCGACGCCGTTCTTCGCGGAACGGTCGACCGGGGAGCTGGCCTCCGCCGCGATGGGCATCAGCGCCATCCGCCGGGTTCTGTCCGGCATCAGCTCGGTGGTGGTGCAGGCCGGCACGGTCGGCCTGGTCAACCTCGGTCTGCTGCTCTGGTACAGCGTCCCGCTGGCGCTGGCCGCGATCGGCATGCTGGCGCTGGTCGGGGCGGTCTTCCTCGGTCTGGGTCTGTGGCAGTCCCGCTGGCAACGCAAGCTGACCGCGCTCGACAACAAGCTGAACAACCAGGCGTTCCAGACCCTGCGCGGACTGCCGAAGCTGCGCGTCGCGGCGGCGGAGGACTTCGCCTACGCGGCGTGGGCCCGCGAGTTCGCCCGGAGCCGTGAACTGCAGCGGCGGGTGGGCCGGATCAAGAACCTGATCACCGTGCTCAACTCGGTCTACCTGCCGTGCTGCATGCTCGTCATGTTCGTGCTGCTGTCCGGTCCGGCCCGCGGCAGCATGTCGGCGAGCGACTTCCTCACCTTCAGCACCTCCGTGACGATGGTGCTGACCTCGGTGACCCAGCTGACCGGCTCGCTGCTGTCGGCGGCGTCCACGCTGCCGCTCTTCGAGCAGATCAGTCCGGTCCTCGCGGAGGTCCCCGAGGTGCGGAGCGGCAGCGCCGCGCCGGGCAGGCTCGCGGGCGCGATCGAGGCCAGGCAGCTGTCCTACCGCTACACGGACGGCGGCCCGCTGGTGCTGGACGACGTCTCGTTCCGCATCGAGCCGGGCGAGTTCGTCGCCATCGTCGGCGCCAGCGGCTGCGGCAAGTCGACGCTGCTGCGGATGCTGATCGGCTTCGACCGGCCGACCTCGGGCAGCGTGCTCTTCGACGGCCAGGACCTCGCCTCCCTGGACCTGGCGGCGGTCCGGCGTCAGTGCGGCGTCGTGCTGCAGAACGCCCAGCCCTTCACCGGTTCGATCCTGGACTGCATCCGCGGCACCGGCGGCCACACCGTCGAGGAGGCCTGGCAGGCGGCCGCGATGGCGGGCCTCGCCGCGGACATCGAGGCCATGCCGATGGGGATGCACACCGTGCTCTCCGACGGCGGCGGCACCGTGTCGGGCGGCCAGCGCCAGCGGCTGATGATCGCCCAGGCACTGATCCGCCGCCCCGGCATCCTGCTGTTCGACGAGGCCACCAGCGCCTTGGACAACGAGACCCAACGCGTCGTCATCGAGAGCACCCGCGCTCTGCGCGCGACCCGCGTGGTGATCGCCCACCGGCTCTCCACGGTGCTGGACGCGGACCGGGTGATCGTGATGTCCGCCGGCCGCGTCGCCCAGCAGGGCCCGCCCGCCGAACTCCTCGCCGACACCGCAGGCCCGTTCCACGCACTGGTCCGGCGCCAGCTCTCCTGAGCGGGGGCGGAGGCCCGAGCGGGGTGGCGGCTTCGGGATGCCCCGCCGTCGGTGCGGGGGCAGGCTGGAGTCGCGGGGTCGGCAGGAGGTGGACGTGATGCAGACGATCGTCGGCTGGCACGTCGAGGTGGAGTTCGAAGAGGTCGACAAGAGGACGCGCGCGGCCGCGCTGCTCAGGCTTCCGGACGGCACGGAACTGCGCGCGCACGCGCATGCGACGCGGCATCCGAGCGATCCCGGCCAGCAGCGGGTGGGCGAGGAGCTGGCCGCGGCGCGGGTGCTCAACGCGCTGGCCAGGGAGTTGATGGAGAAGGCGGCGGCCGAGCTCGCCGCGGCTCCCTGATCCGGACCTGAAACGTCCGGCATACGGACAGGCGGGTGGCCACTGCAAGGAGTGGATGCGCGGACAAGTTACCCTGTAGTAGTCATAGTGGCATGAACACGCCAAGTGAGTCTCTTGGGTACACAAGCACCCGACGCGTGCCGCGCCCCCGCCGCGAGCAGCAGATCCTCGCGGCGGCCGTGGAGCAGTTCGGGCTGCACGGTTACGACGCCGCCTCGGTCGCCGCCGTCGGCGCGCGGGTCGGTGTGACGAAAACCTTGGTCCATCACTACTTCGGTTGCAAGCGTGACCTGCATCTCGCCTGCCTGGCCTGGGCCGGCGAGGAGCTGCTGGCGGACCTCGAGTCCACCCTCGTCCGCGCCTCCGCGGACGGGGACCCCGAGGCGGCCCTGCACAACCTGTTCACCCTGCTCGAGCGCAGGCGCGAGACCTGGCTGCTCCTCTCCGACGCCCTCCAGCAGGGCGCGGGCAGCCTGGTCCCCGCGGTGGGCCGCTGCCGCGTGGCGATCGACCGCGTCGCGTCCGCCTGCACCGCGGGCCTCGTCCACCCGGGCGCGGACGAGGACACCGCGGAGTCGGCGGCGCTGCGTCAGGGCTGGTGGGGCCTGGTCACCGGCATGGTCCGTTGGTGGGCCCGCCACCCCGAACAGCCGGCGCGCACCATGGCCGACCGCTGCGCCCGACTCCTCGCCGTCACCAGCCCGGTGGGCTGAGCGCGTCGGCCGGGACCGACCGGCTTGATCGTTCCGGGTCGGACCGCGGACGCGGCGCGCTCAGCCGCAGGAGCCCCCGGTCGCACGCCGGGAGGCGCCCCTCGATCGGCCCCGCCGGACGCTCTCGGCGATCCGGCCACGCGGACGAGAGGCCCCTCGTGGCCACGCCTCAGCGGCACTGGCCGGAACGGGGCCCGGCCGTGGTGTCGTCGGACTGCACGGGTGCGGGGTCGTTGCCCGCACACTGCAGCGGACCCGCGACGGTGTCGCCCGACAGCTCGACGCCGCCGGTGTTGCCGGTCAGCGTCACCGGGCCGTGGATCGCGTTGCCCGCGCAGCCGTCGGCGGCGTCGGCGGCTCCGAGCAGGACCTCGCCGGTGGTGCCGTTCACGGCGAACGGACCGTCCACGGTGGAGCCGCAGACGGTGAGGGCGAGCGAGCCGCCGGCCGTCAGCGGGCCGTGGATCTGGGCGCCGAGGACGGCCAGCGCCCCGCCGGGACGGACGGAGACGGGACCGTTCTGGCTGCCGCCGGCGGCGATGCAGAGCGAGCGGCCCGCGTCGACCGTCAGCGGGCCGTGGTGCGCGGAGGTGAGGCACGGTTCGCTGAATCCGACCGTGACGCCGGTCGGGGCGGCGGTCCCGCCCGGGGTGAAGACCGGGTCGCCCCCGTAGGTCGCCGTGATCGGGTGCGTTCCCGGCTGGAACCCGGCCGTGGCGAGGGAGGCCTGACCGCCGGTCAGTGGCACGGTGGCCAGCGTGGTGGCGCCGTCGGAGAAGGTGACCGTCCCGCTCGGGGTGCCGCCCGCGGGGTTCGCCGGGGCGACACTCGCGGTGAGGGTGACGGGATGCCCGAAGAGCGGCGTCGCCGTGTCCGCGGTCAGCGTGGTCGTGGTCCCGTAGCGGAAGGAGACGACGGCTCGGCCGTCGCCCTGCCGGACGCCCTGGAGCAGGGAGACGCCGGTGTCCGTCGGCGCGGCGAAGCTGCTGCCGCCGCCTCCGCCCGCGCCGTACAGGTCGCCGGGGTTGCCGCCGCCGGAGCCGCCCGCGCCGCCGAAGTACCCGCCGCCTCCACCGCCGCCACCGTTGCCGCCCCGGGCGCCGTTGCCGCCCGAGCCGCCGCTGCCCGGGTTGTACAGGCCGGTCCATGCGTCGTAGTCGCCGCCGGGCGCGCCGGGGCCGCCGAGCACGGAGTTGGGGCTGCCCGCGCCGGGGGCGGTCTGGGTTCCGCCGTCGCCGGCGACCCCGGATCCGTCCGGCCCGCCGCCCTGGCCGCCGGAGGCGCCGACCGGTCCGCCGCCCGCGCCGCCGAGCAGCAGCGGACCACCGTTGCCCGCGCCGCCGCCACCGCCCGCGACCAGCACCCGGTCGGCCGCGCCGAACGCCCCGACCCGGACGTCGGAGGCGCCGCCGCCGGAGCCGCCGCCGCCGTGCGCCCCACCCCCGCCCGAACCGTGGCCGAAGCCCCCGGGGCGGGCGAACTCGCCGTGCCGCGAGCTGCCGGGGATGCCGGCGGCTCCGACCGTGATCTGCAGGACCTGACCCGGGGTCACCGCCAGGGTGGCCAGCGACTCGCCGCCCAGGCCGCCGGCCGCGCCGTCGTTCGGCGGATTGGGCATCACGAACCCGGCCGCGCTGCCGCCCTCGGCCCCGAACAGGTCGACGGTGACGGCGGTGACGCCGTCGGGCACGGTGAAGGTGTCCGTGCCGGTGGCGGAGTAGGTGCAACTCGGCGTGCCGGCCGTGCCGACTGCGAGAAGCCCGCCGCTTCCGCAGGGCGAGGCCGAAGCGGGGTCGGCCGCGGCGGCGGTCGCCGCGACCGGGACGAGCGCCGCCGCGAGCAGGCCGACGGCGACGGCCTGCGCGGTCAGGGCGGAGCCGAACGGGTGCGAGTGTGTGGTGACGGGTCTGCGCATGGGAACTGACGCTGCCTCTCCGGGCGCGATGGGCGGCCCGATCGGGGGGCGGGGAACCCGCGGGCAGGACGGCATGACCGCCGTCCTGCCCGCGGTTGCGATAGGGAGTCGGTGCAGGGGTGACGTGGCGGATCAGACGCCGTCGTTGGCGCAGAGCGCCCACGCGTCGGAGTAGTTGGACGAGGACCCGGCGCCGCCGGTGTGGGTGTAGGCCGTCCAGTACGACGCGGTCGTGGTCCCGTCGCTGACCGGGTTGCCACCGGAGTCGCTGGGGAAGCTGCCGTTCAGGTGGTCGCCGCCGGAGCCCGGGCCGGTGAAGTCGGTGGTGGTGACGTTGCCACTGCTGATCGCCGCGCCGCCGCTGACGAGCTTGCCGTCGTTGGCGCCGCAGCCGACGGTCACCGTCTGGCCGGTGGTCGCCGAGTTGGGACCGCTCGCCTCGCTGTTGCGCACCGTCACGGTGACCCCACTGACGTTGATGCCACTGCCGCTGCAGATCGCGTACGCGTAGGTCTCGTTGCCGGTGCCGCCGCCACCGCCGTTCCAGCCGACCGCGGCCCAGGAGTCGGGGTTGGTCGAGCCGTCGGCCGCGGCCTTCTGCCCGTAGTCGTGGCCGGCGTCGTCGAAGGTCGGGTAGCTGGCGATCGGCTTGATGCTGCCCACGGAGGCGGGGGTGGTCCGCGCGCCGCCGCCCAGCAGTCGGGTGCCGGACGGGCAGGTCGCTATGACCAGGCCCACGGTGGCGGCCGAGCTCGGACCGGAGATCTTGTTCATCACCACCTGGGTGTGGTTGATCAGGCTGCTGCCGAAGCACACCGCGTACGGCGTGCTGGAGAAGGAGGCGTTCACCGCGCCACCGCTGCCACCGATGCCCAGCCAGTGGGTGACGTCGGTGCCGACGACGCCGGTGGAGCCGGTGTACTCGGTGGAGCCGTCGGGGCTGGGCTCGGTGCCGTTGACGTGGTTCCCGTTGGAGGACGTCCCGGTGCCGATGGCCTGGTCGATGCCACCGCCGGAGATCAGCCCGCTGGCGCAGTCGGCATGGGTGGAGATCTCCGAGAAGGTGGAGGCGGGTCCGGCCGTTGCGCCCGGGGTCTTCACGGTCACGCTGACGCTGTTCGCATAGGCGGTGCCCGAGGCGGCCATCACCATGACGGCGCCGATCGCCAGCACCTTCGCCGCGATCACGCGGCGCGACAAGCCCTTGGACATCGTGCGGTCCTTTCTCGAGGAGGCGGAGCGCTGAAATCCTGTTGTGCGACGTGCGGGTAGACCATTGGTGATCCGTACGGCTCGCCTGCCGCTCCCCTGGGCGGTCCTCCAGGCGACGCCACCCCGTCGGCGCCTCTCCCCTTTCCTCTCCGGGGTTCCACCTGATCCGTCCTACCCGAGCCGGACCGCAGATACCCGCCGAATCGGCTGTACTGGCTTGTAACTGCCAGCCAACTTCCCACTCCCCCTTGGTGAATGCGGCCACACGGCGAACCGGACCCGCGGACCGGAACCGCAGACCGGTACGCTCGCCGCTGACGAGTCCCCCGAACCGCAAGGACAGCCCTTGACCACCGTCACCCGTCTCGACGACCTCCTCGACGGCCATCCGCTGGGCCCGAGAATCCCCTTCGTCGCCGTGGACGGCGACGTGGAGGTGGCGACCGGCGACCTGATGGCGAAGTCGTGGATGGGCGACGAGACCGGCCGGCTGGTCAACGTCCGCTGGCAGCCGGGCCGCGTCGACGCCGCCGCCATGATCGTGGAGGCGGCGACGGCGTCGGCGCGGCCCGGCACCGTGCTCAACGCCGCGACCAACGCGGAAGTCCATCCGGACCCGGCCGAACGCATCGCCCTCTTCGAGTCCTGCGGCTTCGAACCGTGGCAGGAGAAGGAGGGCTTCTGGTGGCGCGACGAAGGCCGGGAACTGCCCGAGCCCGACCGGATCACCGCCCGCACCCTTGCGCAGGTCGGCAGCGAGAGATTCGCCCGGCTGATCGAGACCTGCTCGGCCGACACCCTGGACCGGATCGACGCCGACGCGATGGCCTCCATGGGCCCGTCCGCCTGGTCGGCCGCGTTCCTGGCGGCCTGCGACGACTCCACGTGGCTGCTCGCCGAGGACACCGAGGGGCAGGCCGTGGGCCTGGTCTCCGTCGGTGAGTTCGACGAAGGCGTCGGCACGATCACCTACATCGCCGTCGCCCCGGACCATCGCGGCCGGGGCTACGTCGACCAACTGCTGCGACTGGCCAACCGCACGGCGCGCGAACGGGGCTTCACCGGGATGCTCTCGGACACCGACGTCCTCAACGTCCCGATGATGGAGGCCTTCCGGCGCAACGGCCACAGCCCGGAAGCCCGCGCCTGGCACAAGTGGATGCACCGCAGGAAGGTGTAGCTCAACGCCGGGTTGTCCCGCTCCGACGGAACAACGCGGCCCACAGGAACGTCACACCGAACAGTGCCGACTCGGGGGGTTCCTCCCGCATGCGGCGCAATTCCACCTCCACCAGGTCGGAGAAGATCCAGCGCAGCGCTTCGGGGGTGTAGGCGAGGCCGCCCTGGAGCTCGCGTTCACGGTAGAGGTCCGCGTCCGTGAGCTCCGACCCCGTTCCCCCCTCGCCGGCGGCGAAGCTGGTGAGCGCGAGACAGCCGCCAGGGGCGAGGACTCGGTCGAGGAGGGCCAGGTAGCTGACGCGGCGGTGCGGCGGCAGGTGATGGAAGCACCCCGAGTCGACGACCAGGTCGTACGGACCACTCAACTCGGCGGCGGAAAAGGCGAAAGCGTCACCGCACAGGTACCGGACGTCGACTCCCGCCTCGTGCGCCCGGTCCTCACCCCAGGCGACGGCCACCGGAGAGAGGTCGACGGCGTCCACCTCGAAACCGTGCGCTGCGAGGTACACGGCATTGCGGCCCGGCCCACATCCCAGGTCCAGGGCCCGGCCGGGCGTGATCAGCCCCTGCTCGAGGTAGCTGGCCAGGTTCTCGTCCGGCTTCGCCACGAAGAACGGGACCGGCCGTGACCGGTCGGCATAGAACCGGTCCCAGAAGCCCCTGCCGTCGCCGGTCGCCAAGCGACCGGCCTCGGATTCAGATGCGAAGAGCCCGTCCAAGAGCGCGAGAACGTCCTCGACGGTGCGTACGGTCCGGTCCATCCGACCCCCCTTTCGACCTGTCGATCATAGGAGCGCGGATGACAAAAGACCAGGTCACACGGCATATGGCGACAGCTGGAACGGGCTGTCGTGGACCCGGGAGAACATCGGCAGGCCCCCGCCCCGGTACCCGCCTCCGCGTCCGCCCAACCACCCGTCAAAGGCCGGGAAGGGGCCAACCTCACCTGCGGCCGGGAGACCAATTCGACGAGTTTTCCGAGCGGATGGGCCCGGGTGTCAGGGCTCTTCGATACCTTTCCGGGCGTCGGATCAGATCATGACTCTCGAAGGCGGACCCAGTGAGCTTCCACCTGCACGTTCGGGCCGCCCCAGCGGCGGAAATCCGCCGCGACCCTGCGTGGATCGAGGCCTTCATGCTGGCGGCCTGGGACCGCCGTCGGGAGGAGTGCGCGGCGGGGATCGCGAACGCGATCGAGAAGGACTTCGCGGAGGTGAACCGGCTCTACACCGGCGCCCCGGACTGCCCCGCAGGCCCCGGGAGCCCGAGCGGACTGCCGGTCTTCGGCGGCGAACCGGTCTTGCGTGACGACGGTCCCCCGTTCCTGATCATGCCGACCGAGCAGGTCGGGGCAGCGGCCGCGTTCTTGAACGAGGCCTCCTTCGACGCGCTCTGGCTTGCGTCCGGCGCGGCGATCTCTGCGAACCAGGGAGGAGACCCAGCGTTCGTTCGAGAGATTTTCCTGAGCCACCACGGAGGTCTCGTCGCCTTCTACGGAGCGGCTGCTGACGCAGATCAGGCCGTCCTCAAGGCGTTCTGGTACTGAGACCCACCGGACGCGGCCCAGGGCGCGTCCCGCCTCGCGTGAACGGGCGGCCGACCACGCCTGACGCCCTTCGGCAGCAATGGCTCCAGCGGCGCTCACTGGCCGTCCGTCAGATCTTCCCGCGCGACAAGAAGTGATCACCACGCATCTTGATCCGCTCCTGGAACAGACCCTAGTTCCGCGACAGCGCCCGGCTGGCCCCGGCGGCGATGGCGATGCCGAGGGCCCAGCCGGCGACGGTGAGGCCGGAGGCGACGGCGAGGGAGAGGCCGGTGCTCTGCCATTCGTCGGAGGGGCCGAAGTGGACCACGGGGATGAGGCGGTCCGCCGTGTAGAGGAAGGGGTTGAAGACCAGGTGCTCCTCGGGGTGGACGGCGCGGGGGCGGTGGGAGGCGAAGTAGACGCTCCCGGCGGCGAGCAGGCCCGCCGCCCAGGCGGCGGCGCGGCTGGGGCGGTAGCCGTGGCCGGTGAGGAGGTCGGCCAGCAGGCCGGGGGCGCGACGCCACCACGGGCGGGCGGCGCGGCGGGCGCGCTGGCGGGCGAGCAGCACCGCGCGGGCCTCGTCGTCGTGGCCGAGTCGACGGTAGTGGGCCGCCAGCTGCTCGAAGGGTCGCGGCTGGTAGCCGCCGACCTGACGCCGCAGCAGCCGCAGGCGCTCGGCCGCGGGCCGGTAGGGGGCGAGGTTGTCGTAGACCAGGCCGTCCAGTTGCAGCCGGTGCGGCCAGGGGTCCGTGCCCTCGTCGTAGATCTCGGTGATGGAGCAGCCGTACAGCGTCAGCAGGGCGTCGGGGCTGGTCATCCCCGACAGGTTGAGGTGTCCCTGGATCCGCGCCCCGACCAGGCGCACCTCGCCGCTGGTGGTGAAACCGTCCTTGAGCCGGAGGCCCTGCGTGATCACCGCCCCGGAGAGGTTGAGCGCCACGTCCCCCTCCGGCACCACCAGCTCCGCGCCGTGCATCCTGAGGTTCGAGCCCAGGCTCGCGCCGTCGAGGTGCACGGTGCCCTCGGAGCGGAAGGGCCGCAGCGTGCCCCGGGAGTCGGTGTGGCGTTCGAAGCGCGCCTCGCGGGCGACCCTGACGCCCTGTCCGGCCAGGGTGTAGCCCTCCGCGCTCCGCAGCCGTGATCCGCTGAGTTCGAGCTGCTCGCCTATCACCGCTCCGGCGATCAGCACGGTGCCGTCGACGTCCGCGTCGGTGAGGCGGAACGAGCGCCCCACCGTGATCCCCCTGGCGTGCAGTGCGCCGTCGCTGCCGTGCAGGACGGACTCCTGCAGTCCCAGCGTGCCCTCGATCCTGGCGCCGGCCATGGCGATCCGGCCGCGGCTGGTGAAGGGAACGGTGCCGCGTCGCATGGACACCTCTCCCGCGACCGACATCTGACGGCACGACAGCGTGTCGCCGCCGGGGTTCTCCAGCGTCGCGCCGTCCAGCACCAGGCGTCCGCCGAGCCTCGCGTCGCTCAGGTCGACCGTTCCCACGCTGTGCAGGCGCTCGGCCAGCAGCTGGTTCCCCGTCTCCAGCAGCCGTGCGTCCAGCGTCGGGCCGCCGGGGTTGCGGATGGTGGTGCCGTTGAGCCGCAGCGTCCCCCTGACCACGGCGGTCGTGCAGCGCACCGAGCCGTGGACGACGGCCCGGCCGAGCAGCACGCTGCCGAGGACCTCGGCACCGCCGAGGAAGACCCGGTGGCCGGCCGCGGTGGGATCGGTGAAGACGCAGTCGCGGAGGTCGAGGACCCCGTCGACCCGCCCGTCGGCCAGCGAGAGCGACGCGATCCGCGAGCCGCGCAGCACGATGGACCGGCAGGAGGCGTTGTCGGCCACCAGGGCGCCGATCCGGCAGCCGGAGAGGGCGAGAGCATGGCGGACCTCGCAGTCGGCGAGGTCGAGGTCGCCCAGGATCATGGCGCCGCGCAGCCGGACCGCGCCGACTCCGCCGGGCTCGGCCGGGCGCGCTCCGAGCAGCAGCGCCTTGACCACCTCGGCCCTGACGCCGCGCCCGGCGTCCCAGGCGTCGGACGCCGACACGGCGTCCGCACGGGCGTCGCCGACCCGCAGATCCACCAGCAGCCCGGAGGCGAACGCGTCCCAGACCGCCTGCTCCTGGGCGCTGAGCGCGCCCAGCCAGGCCGGGACCGGGTGCTGTGTGGGGCTGGTCATGCGCGTGCCTCTCGCCTCGGCGGGCGATCCCGCGCGGTCGAACGTACGCGCCCATCCTGCCGGGCTCCGACCTGCCCGTCCGCCGGTTCGATCAGACGAGGGGTCAGCCGGTCCCGAGCGTCGGCCCGTCGGGCTGCCGCTCCCGCTCGACTCGCACCGCTGCGCCACCCGAGGGACCACCGAAACGGTGAACCCGACCGGCCCGGAGCAGCTCTGACCAGGGGTTTCGCCGACCCTCCCGCGGCTGCCCGAGAAGCGCCGGGCGATCACGCACGGTGAACTGGCATACCGTGTGGCCGGTGACAAGCCCGTAGAAATCCCTGCAGAAGGGACGAGGCCATGCCCAACTCTGCCATGCGGGACGACAACAGTCAGTTGCGCCCCGCGCTTCACCAGCTTCAGGACTGGGTCTACCCGGACGGATTCCCGCACGACCTGTTCGAAGCGTTCATGAAGACGCCGCACGATGTCGGCGGCGAGCCGGACGCGCCGGCGGTGTGCGAGGAGAAGCAGGAAGAGCAGTGGGAGCTCAACGCGTTCGTGACCTGCGAGGTGCTCGCCTGGCGAGGGATCTGGACCTCGGAGGAGCGCCGCAGGCTCGGGAACGTCGACCTCGGCAGGACGCAGTACCACGGTCTCCCCTACTACGGCCGCTGGGTGCTGGCGGCCGCCCGCAACCTCGTGGACAAGCAGCACGTCACGCTCGGCGAACTGATCGAGCGGGTCGCCGAGGTGCGGCAGCGTCAGGGCGGCGACGGGTCGCTGACCGCCGAGCCGCGGACGACCGGCGACGGCAGCACGGTGGTCAGGAACCGGCACCACACCGAGGCGGTGGGCCAGGGCGACCCGCAGCGCTTCGCCGGGCAGGCCGGCGAGCCCCGGTTCGCGGTCGGCGACGCGGTGCGGGTCCGGCAGTTGCCGACGCTCTTCTACACCCGTACCCAGGAGTACCTGAGGGGCGCGCCCGGCACGGTGGTCCGGGTGTCCTACGAGACGGTCCTGCCGGAGGACGAGGCGTTCGACCGTGAGGACCAGCGGCCCCAGTGGTACTACATCGTGCGCTTCAGGATGACCGACCTGTGGGAGGGGTACGCCGGTCTCCCGCACGACACGCTGCAGGCCGAACTCTCACAGCTGTGGCTCGAGCCGGCCGGCTGACCGGGTCACGGCAGCGCCGGACGCAGGACGAACAGACACAACCAGGCAGGAGCTGAGGTCAGCAAGATGGGGACGAGTGCCGAGCACGGCGGGAGCGCCCACGACGGGACGCACGCACCGATGGTCGAGGAGATCACCGACTTCGAGGTGCTGGAGATCGCGCTGCGCGAGCTGGCCATCGAGAAGGGGCTGTTCACGGCGGAGGATCACCGCCACTACACGGAGTGGGTCGAGCAGATGGGGCCGGCCCCGCCGCCCGGCTGGTGGCCAGGGCGTGGCTCGACCCGGCCTTCAAGGAGCTGGCGCTGACGGACGCGCTCGCCGCCAGTCGGGAGGTCGGAGTCGACTGGCTGCACGACCCGCCGACCGGTTTCGGGGCTCCGAGCGACTTCACGCTGCTGCACGTGCTGGAGGACACCCCCACGCTGCACCACGTGGTCGTGTGCACGCTGTGCTCCTGCTATCCGCGCCCGATCCTCGGCAACTCCCCCGAGTGGTACCGGACGCCGAACTACCGTCGCCGCATCGTGCGCTGGCCCCGCCAGGTCCTGGCCGAGTTCGGCCTTCACCTTCCCGAGGACGTCGAGGTCCGGGTCGAGGACTCCAACTCCAAGCACAGGTTCCTCGTGCTGCCGGTCCGCCCGGAGGGAACGGAGGGCTGGAGCGAGGACCAGCTCGCCGAGATCGTCACCCGCGACTGCATGATCGGCGTCGCCCTCCCCCGGCCCGGCGTGACGTCGAACGCGCCTCGCCCCGAACACGCCGCCGCCCGGCCGATCGCCGGCCACTGACTCACCGAGGACTTCGGATGTCGACCAACCAGGACATGAGCACCGTGCCGACGCTCGACCGCATCGTGGAACGCGGCCAGGTGTGGCCGCGGATGGCGCAGAAGTACGGCGTCGCCAATCCGGTGCCACCGTGGAAGTCGAGCCTGGACGGGATGTGCGACGCGCTGGACAGGGAGGCGACGACGCTGCCGCCGCTCTCCCGGCGCGACGACGAGGACCGTCTCTCCCGAGGGGCGTACCGGGCACTCCCCTTCCCGGAGAGCCAGCTCGTCGCACTGGCCCACTCCCTCGTCACCAGGGGCGTGATCGACGAGGACGCGCTGGCCGCCCGGATGGACTCCGTGCGCGCACGGCTGGAAGCCCAGCCCGCCTGCAGATGACTCCACCCGCCGCCCGGCCCGGACCTGGCGTCAGGACAGCGGCGCGGACCCGCGGGGCCGGCCTCCGAGCCGGCTGAGGACCGCGGCGACGACCGCGAAGGCGGCGGCGGAGATCAGCAGCGTGGGGTAGCCGAAGCGGTGCAGCACCGGGCCGCCGACGAAGCCGGCCAGTGACAGGCCGACGAACAGGGCGCTGTTGTTCCAGGACAGCATGGTGGTCGCGGCGTCCGGGAAACGGTCCACCAGCCGCCGCTGCTGCGCCGGGAACATGGCGTAGGCGACCAGGGCGAACGGGGCCAGGGTGACGATCAACGCCAGGGTCCCCGGGAAGGCGAGCGCGACCAGCACCTCCAGGAAGGCGGTGCCCAGCAGGGTGGCGGTCACCACACGTGCCGCGCCCAGCCGGTCGGCGGCGCGGCCGCCGGTCAGGCCGCCGACGACGGCCCCCACCCCGTAGGCCACCAGCAGCAGCGGCACGTCGCCGCCGTGACCGTGCGACTCGCAGGCCACGGCGAGGAAGGTGTACAGGGCGTAGACGGCCAGCGCCCAGCAGGTGGTCACCGCGACGGCGAGCAGGGTGTCGCGGAAGGCGCCGACGTCGGGGGAGGCGTGCTGCGGCGCGGGCGCGCCCGCCTCCGGCGGGCCGGTGGGCGGCCAGGCCCGCAGGTGAGGAACGGTCAGCACGGCCGTGGCGCAGGCGAGCACGACGAACACCTGCCGCCAGCCGATGTGGGTCCCCAGCAGCGCCCCGAGCGGCGCGCCCACCCACAGGGCGGTGAGCAGGCCCGAGCCGACGACGGCGAGCACCTGCCCCCGGCGCTCGGGCCTGGCCCGCAGACTGGTCAGCGTGTAGACGGTCGGGCCGGTCGCGGCGCCGGCGACCCCGGCGACCACCCGCATGACGATCAGCGTCGCGAAGTTCGGAGCCAGGGCGGTGCCGATGTTCGCCGCCGAGAACAGGGCGAGGGCGGCCACCAGCACCAGCCTCCGGTCGGTGCGGTCGGCCACCCGTCCGAGCAGGGGCGCGGCGACGACGTAGGCCAGCGAGAAGGCGGTGACGGTCAGGCCGACCTGCGAGGTCGAGACATGGAAGGCGCGCGAGAGCTCGGGCAGCAGGGGGGAGACCACGAAGAGGTCCGTGCCGACCAGGAACTGCGTCACCCAGGCGAGACCGATCTGACCGCCGGTGATGCCGGCCCGGCGGTCCTGTGCGGGATCGTCGCCCGGTTCGGGGGAGGTGGAGGAGCGCTGCTGCACATCCGCCAAGCTAACCCGCTCCCCCTCCCGTCGCCGGGCGGCTCGCAGGGGCCGCCATCCGGGTCGGATCGCACGGCCGAACGGTCGGAGATCGGCCTTCCGCCGCTGGTGGCGTGCGCTGCCACGGCATGCCTTGAGTCGGTACGACGCCGCCCCGCCTTCGGGAAGGACCTCCAGTGGACGACGAGCCGGACCGCGACCCGGACCACGAGCCCGGCCACACGCCGGACCACGGGCACTACGGAGCCGACCTCTTCTCCCCCGAGCAGACCGGGGAGGGAGCGCGCATCGACCACGGTGCGCTGGCCTACGACGCGGCGACGCGCGCCCGGCTGACCGCACTGGGGGTCGGACCGGGTTGGCGCTGCCTCGACGTGGGCGCGGGCACCGGCACGATCAGCCGCTGGCTGGTCGACGCGGCCGGGGTCCACGAGGTGCTGGCCGTCGACCGGGACCCACGCTTCGTGGGAGCCCGCGCGGGCGACCGGCTGCGGACGATGGCCGCCGACATCACCGGCCCGGCCCCGCTGCCGGGCCGCTTCGACCTGGTCCATTGCCGTTTCCTGCTCATGCACCTGCGCGGCCACGCCGAGGTGCTGGCCCGGCTGGCCGACCTGGTGGCGCCCGGCGGCTGGCTGGTCGTCGGCGACGCCGTCGACCTGACCACCGCGGTCTCGCCGCACGACGCCTACCGGCGGACCATGGCGGCCATGTGGCGGGTGCTGGGCGAGCGGATCGGCACGGACATCACCTGGGTGACCCGGTATCCGCAACTCCTGCGCGATCTCGGGCTGGCCGACGTCGGCGCGGAGATCATCGTGCCGCCGCTGACTGTCGACGCGCCAGTCACCGCCTTCTGGCAGGAGACCTGGCGCAGCATGCGCGACGCACTGGAGTCCGGTGCGTCGCTGGGCCCGGACGAGCTCGACGCCGCCCTGGACTACCTGTCCTCGCCGGAGCTGGCCGACCTCTCCCCCGGCATGATCACCGCCTGGGGCCGCCGTCCGCCCGGATGAACGGCGGACCCGAGCGGCGCGACAACTCGAACAGGTGAACCCACGGCCCGGCCGTCAGGCGCGTGGCGGTATCGGAAGGGCGCGGCGGCCCTGTGCACCGCACGCTCGGAGGGGGAGTCCCAGCACCGGTGAAGGACACCGGTGGTGACGACCACTCCGACTGATCCAGTGACAGATACCGATCCGGAAAGGCCTTCCATGCGCAAGGGTGTGTCAACTCGGGGGTTGGGCGTCGTCGCCGCAGCCGTGCCCCTCATCGCTGCGGCGTTTCTTCCCGGTACGCCGGCCCTCGCGGCGTCGCAGCAGCGGGCCGTGCTCGACGGAACCCATCCGACCTGGGCGCGGCCGGACACGGACCGCGGACCGGTCAGCGCCGCCACCCCGGTCACCGCCAGGGTCTATCTCGCCGGGCGCGACTCCTCCGGTCTCGAGGCGCTCGCCCAGGACGTGTCCGACCCGGCGTCGCCGCGCCACGGACAGTTCCTGACCACCCAACAGGTTCGGGAGCGCTTCGGAGCCGACGCGCGGCAGGTGGCCGCAGTGCGGGCCTGGCTCACCTCGGCCGGACTGACCGTGACCGGCGCCAACGAGCACTACCTGACCGTCAGCGGGGACGCCGCGCACGCCCAGCGGGCCTTCCAGGCCAGGCTGCGGTCCTTCCAGCACGACGGCCGGGTCTACCGGGCCCCCGCCGACGACCTGTCCGTGCCCGCCGAGGTCGCCTCCGCGGTGCTGACGGTGATCGGCCTGAGCGACGCGCCGAGCGTCGTCCACCACGACACGGTCACCCCGGCCGACACCCTGCCGGGACCGGCCCCCGCCTTCGTCAACGCCGGACCCTTCTCCAGCTACTACGGCCAGCGCACGGCGACCGGGACCCCGCCCGCCTACGGGCGCGTCCAGCCCTACGCGATCAGCGGCTACACCGGGAGGAACCTGCGCGCCGCCTACGGCGCGACCGCCGCCCGGCTGACCGGCAAGGGCGTGACCGTCGCGGTCGTGGACGCCTACGACTCGCCGACCATCGGCGACGACGCCGCGACCTACGCCGCACGGCACGGTGACGCCCCCTACGGCAGGGACCAGCTGCTGCGCTACGACCCGGCCCAATGGACCCAGACCGCGGAGAACCAGTGCGACGCCCGCGGCTGGTACGGCGAGCAGACGCTGGACATCGAGTCGGTCCACGCGATGGCGCCGGCGGCCAGGATCTCCTACGTGGGCGCCTCCTCGTGCGACGACCCCGACCTGATCGACGCGCTCGACCGCGTGGTCGACCGCCACCTCGCCGACATCGTCAGCAACTCCTGGGGAGAGCCGGAGAACGCCTCCGCGCCCGCCCTGGACAAGGTCTACAAGCAGATCTTCCTGCGCGGCGCCGCCGAGGGCATCGGCTTCTACTTCTCCAGCGGGGACAACGGCGACGAGCAGGCCGCCAGCGGTCAGAAGCAGACCGACATGCCCGCCTCGCTGCCGTGGGTGACGGCTGTCGGCGGTACCGCGCTGGGCATCGGCGCGAGCAACAACTACGGCTTCGAGACCGGCTGGGGCACCGAGAAGACCCTGCTCGCCCCCAACGGCGCCTCCTGGTCGCCGACTCCCCCCGGACCGTTCACCAGCGGCGCCGGCGGCGGTACCAGCGCCCGCATCGCCCAGCCCCGCTACCAGCGCGGGGTCGTCCCCGCCGCGCTCGCCGACCTGAACGGCCGACGCATGCGGGTGGTGCCGGACATCGCGGCGGTCGCCGACCCGAACACCGGCTTCCTGGTCGGGCAGACCCAGACCTTCCCTGACGGCTCGGTGAGGTACAGCGAGTACCGCATCGGCGGGACCAGCCTCGCCTGCCCGGTCATCGCCGCCCTGCAGGCACTGGCCCAGCAGGACCACGACCACCCGATCGGCTTCGCCAACCCGGCGATCTACGCCCGCTACGGCCACGGCCTCTACCACGACGTGACCGACCACCCCTTCGGTCCGCGTACCGAACTGGCCGAGGTCCGCAACGACTTCACCAACGGGGTGGACGCGAGCGGCGGCATCGCCACCTCGCTGCGCACCCTCGGCCACGACTCCTCGCTGCACGCCACGGTGGGCTACGACGACGTCACCGGCGTCGGCACGCCCACCGAGCGGTACCTGCGCTCCTACGAGCGCTGACCCGCCGAGGCCCCGGCCGGGGCCTCGGCCAGCGGCGGCCTGAGCGGGAAGTGGCAGGCCGCCGTGTGACGCGGACCGAACGCGCGCAGGAGCGGCTGCTCCTGCGCGCAGCGGTCCTGGGCCAGCGGACAGCGGGTGCGGAACCGGCAGCCCGAGGGCGGGTCGACCGGGCTGGGCAGTTCCCCGCTGATCCCCTCCCCACGCTTGGACCGTTCCTGACCGGGGTCGGGCACGGGGACGGCCTTCAGCAGCCCGGCGGTGTACGGGTGCGCGGCACGCAGATGGATGTCGTCGGCGGTACCGACCTCGACCATCCGGCCCAGGTACATGACGCCGATCCGGTCGGCGAGGTACCGCACCACGGCCAGGTCGTGCGAGATCACGACGTACGACAGGCCGTGCGCGGCCTGGAGCCGGTTCATCAGGTTGAGCACCTGGGCCCGGACGGACACGTCCAGGGCGGAGACCGGCTCGTCGGCGACGATCAGCTTGGGGGTGAGCGCGAGGGCACGGGCCAGGCCGATGCGCTGGCGCTGGCCGCCGGAGAACTCGTGCGGGTACAGCTCCCCGCTGTGCGGGGGCAGGCCGACCTCGGCGAGCAGTTCGGCGACCCTGGCCCGCTGCTGCCGGGCGGTGCCGATGCCCTGGATCTGCAGGGGCTCGCGCAGGATCCCGCCGACCCGCATCCGTGGGTCGAGCGAGGAGAACGGGTCCTGGAACATCATCTGCAGGTCGCGGCGGCGGCTCCGCAGTTCGCGCCCGCGCAGGCGGCCGAGGTCGGTGCCGTCGAGCGTCACCGTGCCGCTGTCGGTGCGGTCCAGACCGACCAGGATCCGGCCGAGCGTGGTCTTGCCGCAGCCCGACTCGCCGACCAGCCCGAAGGTCTCCCCGACGTCCAGGGTGAGCGAGACGCCGGAGAGCGCGTGGACGACGCGTCGGCCACTGCCCGGCAGCCGTGTGCCGCGGACCGGGAACTCCCTGACCAGGTCGCGTGCATCGAGCAGTGGCCGGCCGACGACGGGTTCGGGCGCGGCGGCGGGACGCGGGGTCGCGGCGGCGGACTCCGGCGGCAGCGGGCCCTCCGTGGGATGCCAGCAGGCGTACCGGTGGCCGCCGTCCCGGCCCGCCTCAGTGTCGGGGCCGGTGAGCTGCGGCTCCTCGGCCCGGCAGTGGTCGTCGGCGTACGGGCACCGCTCCGCGAAGCGGCACCCGCCCGGCGGGTCGGCGAGGTCCGGCGGCATGCCGGGGATGGTGGGCAGCTGCCGCGACGGGTCCTGGTCGAGCCGGGGCACCGAGGCCAGCAGGCTCTGGGTGTAGGGGTGGCGCATGGCGCGGAAGAGCCGGTCCGTCCCGGTGCTCTCCGCGATGCGGCCCGCGTACATGACGTTGACCCGGTCGGTGTGGCCGGCGGTGACCCCCATGTCGTGGGTGATCAGCACGACGGCCATGTCGAGCCGGCTCCGCAGATCCTCCAGCAGGGCCAGGATCTGGGCCTGGATGGTGACGTCCAGGGCGGTGGTCGGCTCGTCGGCGATCAGCACCCGGGGCTCGTTGGCCAGCGCCATCGCGATCAGCACCCGCTGGCGCAGGCCGCCGGAGAGCTGGTGCGGGTAGTCGCGCAGGCGCTCGCGCGGATGCGGCAGGCCGACCAGGCCGAGCACCTCGGCGGCCCGCTCGTTCGCCTCCGCCCGGCTGCAGCCGCGGTGCAGCAGGACGGACTCGGCGACCTGGTGGCCGATGGTCCTGGTCGGGTCGAGCGAGCTCATCGGGTCCTGGAAGACCATGGCGATGTCGTTGCCGCGCACCCGCCGCAGTTCGCGGTCGGGCAGCCCCACCAGCTCGCGCCCGTCCAGCCGGATCGAGGAGCCTTCGACGATCCTGCCGCCGGGCGGCAGCAGGCCCATGACCGACAGTCCGGTCATGGACTTGCCGCAGCCGGACTCGCCGACCAGGCCCAGGGTCTCCCCCGCCTCCAGCGTGAAGGACACGTCGTCCACGGCCCTGACGACGCCACGTCGGGTCCGGATGTGGGTGGTGAGGTTCCTGACCTCAAGGAGCGGTGGCATGCGTGGGGTCCTCGGATCCGTCGGGGGGTTCTGCGGCGTCGCGGTCACGGACGTCGGGTGCGGGCGTCCAGTGCGTCGTGGATCGCGTCGCCGATCAGGTTGAAGGCCACCACGGTGACGATCAGGATCGCGGCGGCCGGGTAGACCTGCCACCAGTAGCCGTCGTAGAGCGAGTTGAGGCCGGCCGAGAGCATCGAGCCCCAGTCGGCATGGGGCGGCGGCAGACCGAGTCCGAGGAAGCTGAGCGCGGAGAGCGTGAGGATCGAGTCGGCGATGGTGAAGGTCGCGCTGACGATGATCACGCCTGCGGCGTTCGGCACCAGGTGCCGCAGCACGATGCGCCGCCCGGTGCCGCCCATCATCCGGGCCGCCTGGACGAACTCCCTGGTGCGCAGGGTGAGCACCTCGCCCCTGACCAGCCGGGCGGCCCCGAGCCAGGACAGCAGCGAGAGCAGCAGCACGATTCCCCACAGCGTGGGGGTGAACATGCTGACCATCATCAGCAGCAGGACGATGCCCGGCACCGCGAGGAAGGTGTCGATGACCCGCATCATCACGGCGTCGACGACGCCGCCCAGATGCCCCGCGATCGCCCCGTACAGGGTGCCGATGACGGTCGTGGTGACGGCCACCGCGAAGCCGAGTTCGAGCGAGGACTGACCGCCCGTCATCAGCCGTCCCAGCACGTCGTACCCGGAGGCGTCGGTGCCCAGCGGGTAGCCGCCGCCGGGGGCCAGGTCGGCGAGGTCCAGCCGGACGGTGATCTGGTCGGTCCGGTAGAGCAGCGGGCCGAGGAAGCAGAACGCCGCCACCAGCGCGACCAGGCCGAGGCCGACCTGGGACCGCCGGTTCTGCAGGAAGGCCGCCGCGGCGAGCCGCCCGCCGCCGCGCGGCGCCGCCGACCCGGCGGAGACGTGCGTGGGCGCTTCGGGCAGCGGCGTCGCTCCGGGTGGGGCACCCAGGGGTTCAAGCGTCGACATGGCGGATCCTGGGGTCGAGGAGGCTGTAGGCGATGTCGGCGAACAGGCTGCCGAGGACGGTGGCGACGCCGACCACCAGGGTCGACCCGAGCATGATCGGGTAGTCCTTGCTGGTGGCCGCCTGGTAGAAGAGCAGCCCCATGCCCGGGTAGTTGAACACCGACTCGGCGATCACCGCGCCGGCCACGATGCTCGGGGCCGACAGGCCCAGCACGGTGATCACCGGCAGCAGCGAGTTGCGCAGCACGTGCCGGCTGAGCACCAGCCGCTCCGGCAGCCCCTTGGCGCGGGCCACCTGGACGTAGTCCTGCCCGAGTGTGGTGATGGCCGAGGCCCGCATGTACCGGCTGAAGCCGGCCACGCTGACCAGGGTCAGCGTGACCACCGGCAGCACAAGGCCGCGCGGGTCGGCCAGGATCCCGGCGACGGAGTCCGCCTGCGGCGCCTGGGAGGGCAGCAGGTGCAACTGCACCGAGAAGATCGCCACCAGCACCAGGGCGAAGAAGAAGTCCGGCATCGAGTACAGCACGAAGGACACGACGGTGAAGACGTGGTCCGCGAAGCGCCCTCGGCGCACCGCCTGGAAGATGCCCATCGGCAGCGCGACCGTGAGCGCGAGCAGGGTGGACAGCCCCAGCAGCAGCGCGTCGCGCGGCAGCCGCTGCGCGATCAGCGTGGACACCGGCTGCTGCAGGGAGAAGGAGACGCCGAAGTTGCCCTCGGTCACCTGCTTCACGTAGGTGACGAACTGGGCCGCCAACGGCCGGTCCAGGCCGTTGGCCGCGTTGAAGACCGCGATCCGCTCGGCGGTGGCGCGCGTCCCGAGGGTGGCTCGGGCCGCGCTGCCGGGGACCAGGTGGATCATGAAGAAGGTCAGCACCACGACGCCGACCACCACCACGACCGCCTGGCCGATCCTGCGGAGGAGATAGACGGTCACCGGTCACCGCTCACGAGGTGTACGCCCAGTCCTCGAAGTTCTGCCCGCCCGAGAAGGGGTTGAGCGGCACGACGCCCTGCAGCTTGGTCCGGTAGACCAGGATGCCCTCGCGCAGCGGCAGCCAGAGCCACGGCAGCTGCTGGGCGGCGTAGTCCTCGTACTGGGTGAAGGTCGCCGCGGAGGAGCCGTACTCGGTGGCCTTGATCAGCTGGTCCATCCGCGGGTCCGAGTAGCCGCCGGAGTTGCCGTTGCCGCCGGTGTCGAAGAATCCGGTGCCGTTGGGGTAGAGCGAGTAGGGCTCGTAGCCGAACTCGGCGAGCTGCCAGCCGCACCCGGAGGCCGGGTGGGACGAGGCGGTGCAGGTGCCGACCTCGCTGATCAGGGTGTTGAACGGCTCCGACTTGAGGTTGACGGTGATGCCGGCCTGCGCCTCGGAGGACTTGATGGCGGCGTTCTGCACGTCCGTGGTGGCCCGGCCCGAGGAGTACACCAGGTTGAAAGTCAGGGCCTGTCCGGCGTTGATGCCGGCTCCGCACTGCGAGGGGCCGGTTCCCGGACTGGCGCAGGTCGTGGTCCCGCCGGGCGCCACCTTCCAGCCGTGGGCCTGGAGCAGCGCCGTCGCCTTGGCCGGGTCGTACGGGTAGGGACCGCCGGACTTCTCCAGCGGCGAGGCCCACGCGTCGGCCGCCTTGACCGGCACCGGGCCGTTGCCGGGGTCGGCGTAGCCGTTGTAGACCTTGGCCACGATCTGGTTCCGGTCGATCAGGTACTCCATGGCCTGACGGATGTACAGCTGCCGCAGCAGCGGACCGACCTGGGCGTTGTACAGGTTGGGAATGATCTCGGCGACGCCGGGGATCGGCACGCTGGCGATGGAGTAGCCGCTGGACTCCAGCGCCTGCGCCTGCTTGATGTCGTTCAGCGGGAGCGAGGCGACGTCGAGGGAGCTGCCCGAGCGCAGGGCGTTGATCTCGGGCGTGTCCGTGGTGAACGGCGAGAAGGCGACCTTGTCGAGGGCCGACTTGGCGCCGGAGTACCCGGCGTTGGGCACGTAGCTCCAGTAGCCGTTGCTGCGGAACTCGGACAGCTTCCAGGGCCCGTCGACCACTTGCCACAGCGGGTTGCTCGCGAAGCTGGTCGTCTTCGCCCCCTCCTGCTGCAGGTAGGCGTAGACGGCCTTGGCTCCGGCGGTGGTGGTGTCGTTGTCGCCGACCGCGCCGGTCGCCGAGGTCTTGTCCCAGGCGTGCTGCGGCAGCAGCGGGACGGTGCTCAGCACGTCGTCGGTGTAGAAGTCGGGATTGTAGGCCTGTGTCAGGTCCAGCACCACGGTGTGGGCGTCGGGGGTGGACACCGCCGAGACGTCCTCGGGGAAGAGCCCGACCAGGTGGGCGCTCCAGTTCGCGGCGTTCGCCTTCAGCAGGTTGTAGACGAATGTGAAGTCCCGGCTGGTGACCGGCTTGCCGTCGGACCAGTTCCAGCTCTTCAGCGTGATGGTGACCCGTTTGTCCCCGTTGGACCAGACCAGGGAGCTGAACAGGCTCTTGTTCTTGTTCACCACCGAGGAACCGCCGTCGCCCGCGTAGACGAGGAACGGCCACATGGGCTGGGTGAGGTTGACGTTCCATCCGTTCTGGTTGGTCGCCGGGGCGAACGGAAAGACGAAGTCGGGCTGGGCGCCCACCTGCGCGATGGTGACCGTGCCGCCCTGCTTCACCGGGCCCTTCTTCGCCGTGGCGTTCTCACCACTGCTGATCGGCCCACCGCCGCTGCTGCCCGAGCACCCGGCGACCGCCATCGCCAGTACCGTCGCGGCGGCCGCGACTCTCACTCCCTGCCCCACCCGCATGACTCTCCCTTGTCTTCCGCCGGCGCATTCCGTTGCATCCACAGCAAATCGGACGAAACTGCATGCCCATGACATCCGCTGGGCGCGATTTACCCCTGGGATGCATGGTTCATGCGCGGATTACCTCGCGATCCTTCGCCGCGTTCGGGCCGCCGTGATCACGTTCCATTGATAGCAGCGGCCCACAGCCGGGCTCAATGCTCTGAATATTGCAGGATTGCGAAATATCCCAACGGCGCCGAGGGACCCGCTCTGAGCAGGCACGAAGTCGCGCCGGGGAGCAACCGCCCCGCCCTCCGGCGCGTCAGGACCGTTGAAGCAGGCGCCCGGTCTGGCCCGGGCGGCGCGCTTCGGTTCTTGACGTCCGCCGTCCTGCAATCCCGCATGCGGCCTTCAATTGATGAAGCGACAGGAAAACATGAATCGATCGGACGGTATCCGGGCTTCCCGGCGGGGTCGGCGGCTCGGCCGCTCGGCCTCGACGGCACTGGCCGCGACGGGCGGCCTGCTGGCCGCCGCGACGGCCCTGGCGCCCGCCGCGCACGCGGGCCTCGACGCCCCCATGTCCACCCAGTTCGACCAGCACTGCGTCACCCTCAACGGGGTTCCGACCGACGAGATCACGGTCAACGTCGAGAATCTGGGCCCGCAGTCGGGCATCACCTCGAACGGCGTCGTCGTCGCGTACACCACGGCCACGCCCGGGAACGTCGTCGACCACACCGCCAGCTCCGGTGCGGCGTTCGACCCGACCAGGAACAACACCACCTTCACCTTCGCGGTCCCCAACCCCAGCGCCGCCGACACGCTCACCGTGCGCGTGACCGGGTTCTGGAACTCCCCGACCGAGCCGTCGGCCACCGACAGCTTCTCGGCCCCCGTGGTCAACTGCGCCACGGCCGGATCGCCCGGATCGGCGGTGTTCGCCGCGAGCTCCTGGCCGTTCAGCTCGGCGTCCGCCACCGCGACCTGCGGCGTGCGCTTCATCCGCATCTTCAACGGGGGCTGGATCCGCATCCCCTGGGAGACGATCGCGGTGCACGTCGGCCCCGACTTCAAGAACACGACGGGCAGCGCCCTCGCGGGCATGCCGGTCTGGGCCGACTACTGGACCGACGGCGGCAGCACCGGATACACCCAGGGCGCGACGAGCACCTTCGACTCCAACGGCAACGCCACGCTGACCTTCACCGTCACCCCGACGGCGGGCACGGAGCTCAACCTCATGGTGAGCTCCCGCAGCAACGGCGTCTGGGGCAACCGCACCTTCCCGCAGCACCTGTGGGCTCCCGCCTGCGGCTGACCGGGAGACACGAGGGCCGCTCCGCCCGCTGTGCGGCGGGCGGAGCGGCCCTGGCCGGAGCGCGGTCGATCAGTGCTGGACGCCCGTCGACAGCGAGAAGTCGGCGAAGAACGCGTGGGTCCTGACGTGCGGGCCCCAACTCGTGTCGTGGCCGCCGTAGAAGGTGGAGAAGAAGACACCGCTGAACGGGATCGACCCGATCCCCGAGGCCGCCCCCGCGAAGGTGGCCGCGTGCCCGCCGTCGAACCAGACCGTGACGTCGCCGGTACGGCGGTTCACCGACTGCTCGACGGTGTGCCACTTCCCGTCGGCGAGCCACTTCCAGTCGCCGACGCCGAGGTCGACGCCGTAGCCCGTGGGGCCCGCGTTCGTCGGGGTGTAGAGGTAGACCTCGCCGTTGTCGGGCGTGCCACCCACGCCGCGCCACATGTACCGGGTCGACCAGCCGTCGCCGTGGTCGCCGCCGGACTCCTGGCCGATGGCGCCGCCGTAGAGGCCGGGGAGCTTGCCCGCCTTCCCCCAGTCGTAGCCGACGGGGAACCTGAGGTGGTACTTCAGGTCGAGCGTGGCCGACGCCGCCAGGGCGGACCCGCCGGCCAGGGCGCTCAACCGGGTGTAGAACTGCGCGCCGCCCGGATTCGGGCAGTCGCCGCACGAGGGCGCGGAGGAGCCCGCACCGTAGGAGACCTCCAGGGTGCTTCCGTCGCCGGGCGCGGCGGAGTCCCTGACGACCTGGACGTCGCCCTGACCCCAGGAGCCGGTGGAGGTCCAGCCCCAGGCGGACTTCCAGGCGCCGGAGCCGTAGCCGGTGAACTGACCGGTCCACGCGGCGGCATGGGGGGCGGCGGCGTGGGGGGCGGTGGCGGCGGCGTCCGCACTGGGACCGCCTAAGGCGAGGCCGAGCAGGCCGGTCGCGACCAGCGCGCCGACGCCGGCGGCCGCCGCGGGCAGGGCCCGGCGGCGGGGACGGTGGGTGTGGGGGGACATCTGACTCCTTCTGTCGCGGGGGTGGGGCCCCGGTCGGTTCTTGACGGGAGGTGGGTTCATGGCGGGCGGGCCCGCGGGCTCACAGCCGGTCGGCGTCGAACTCGGCCGCGGTGAACGGTCCGCCCACGTGGGCGAAGACCGGATCGTCGGCGGGCGGCTCGCCGTGTGCGGCGAGGACGGCCGCGGCGTGCCGCTCGGCGTCGTCGGCCGGCTCGTAGCCGAGCGCGCGGGCCTCGTCCAGGGAGACCCAGCCGCCGCGGGTGTTCCGCGAGACGCCGTAGACGATCCGGTAGCCGGGCTTCGGCGCGGTGAGGCAGGCCTCCAGCAGGCGGCCGCAGTCGTCCGGCGAAAGCCAGGTGGACAGGGCCCGGGCGTCGGGCGGCTCGGTGCAGCAGGTCATGATCCGGACGCAGACGACGTCCAGGCCGTAGCGGTGGTGGTAGAGCGCGCCGAGCGCCTCCCCGGCGGCCTTGGAGACGCCGTAGTAGGTGTCCGGCAGCGGCGGCGTGGCCGCGGTGAGCGGGTACTCGTCAGGGGTGCGGTAACCGACTGCGTGGTTGGAGGAGGCGAAGACCACCCGTGGCACGCCCGCCCGGCGGGCGGCCTCGAAGACGGTGCAGGTCCCGTTGATGTTGACGTCGAGAATGTCCCGCCAGGGCGCCTCCACCGAGATCCCGCCCAGGTGGACGACGGCGTCGACGTCCGCGCAGGCCCGCTCCATCGCCTCGGGGTCGGTGACCGAGGCCCGCACGAACTCCTCCGCCTCGGCCGGCTCCAGTTCCACGGTGTCGAGCAGTCGAAGGATCCGGCCGGGCCGGGCCAGCCGCGGGCGGATCAGCGTGCCGACGGCGCCTGCCGCGCCGGTGACCAGGATGCGGGACACGGCTCTCCCTCTTCGCTCTCGCGGGTGGGGTGGTGCGTTGCCGCCCATGGTCACAGAAGATCAGCGCGTTCACAAGAACAACTTGTGTTCATATATGCGAACGCTGCCGCCTTGACCGGCGTCCAAGCACGAGCCTAGGCTGGTTGATGTTCACGTTCATGTACGAGGTTTGTGTACATGACCCAGAAGGGATCCGCGCCCGTGACCGCACTCCCCTCCGCCTCCCTGCCGCGACGGCTCGACGGTCTGCTCTTCTTCCCCGTGACCGCCTTCGACCGCGACGGCGCCTTCGATCCTGACGGCTACCGGGCGCATCTGGAGGCCAGGCTCGCCGACGGACCTGCGGCCGTCTTCGCCGCGTGCGGCACCGGCGAGTTCCCCGCCCTGGCCCCCGCCGAGTACGAGCGGTGCCTGCGGGTCGCGGTGGAGACCACCGCCGGCCGGGTGCCGGTCGTCGGCGGCTCCGGCTACGGCACGGCGCTCGCGCTGGAGTACGCCCGCGCCGCCGAACGGGCGGGCGCCGACGGCCTGTTGGTGCTGCCGCCGTACAGCGCGGAGATCGGTCAGGAGGGGCTGCTGCGGCACTACACCGCACTGGCCGAAGGCACCCGCCTGGACCTGGTGCTCTACCAGCGCGACCAGGTGGCCTTCACCCCGGACACCGTCGCACGGCTGGCGGCCCTGCCCGGGATCGCCGGCTTCAAGGACGGCCGCGGCGACCTCGACCTGATGCTGCGCATCGTCAGCGCGGTCCGCAGCTCGGGGGCGGAGGACTTCCTCTTCTTCAACGGCATGCCGACCGCCGAGATGACCCAGCAGGCCTACCGGGCGATCGGGGTCCCGCTCTACTCTTCCGCGATCTTCTGCTTCGCCCCCGATCTGGCCCTCGCCTTCCACCGCGCACTGGAGAAGGACGACACGGCGACGCTGGCCACCCTGACCGAGGTCTTCCTGCGCCCCTATGTCGAGCTCCGTCGGCTCCGTCCCGGCTACGCGGTGTCCCTGGTCAAGGCCGCGACCCGGGCCGTCGGCCATCCGGTGGGCCAGGTCCGCGCGCCGCTCACCGAGCCCGAACCCGAACATCTGGACACCCTGCTGACCCTGGTGGACCGGGCCAGGGAAGCCCTGCGGTGAACCGGAACGGACGGGCGGTCGTCGGCGTCAGCCTGTACCCCTGGGACGCGGTCGGCGACCCGGACTGCGCCGCCAGGATCCGCTCCCTCGGCGCGGGACAGGTCAGCCTCGCCGCCGCCTACCACACCGTGCGCGCCCTGACACCGCACCATCCCCGGCACAAGGTGGTCACCGCCGCCCACTCCGCCGTCTACTACCGCCCGGATCCCGACCGTTGGGAGGAGTCCGGCACCCCGCTGCGACCCGCCGCCGCGGCCTGGGCGGAGGACTCCTTCGGACCGGCCGCCAGGGCCCTGGGCGACGCGGGGCTCGACGTCCTCGCCTGGGTGATCCTCGCCCACAACCAGCGCCTGGGCACGCTGCACCCGAGCGCCGCGGTGGTCAACGCCTACGGGGACACGTATCCGTGGGCACTGTGCGTCGCCCGCCCCGAGGTGCGCCGCTACTGCGCCGCGCTGGCCGCCGAGGCGGCCGCCCAACCAGGGCTGTCCGGTCTGGAGTTGGAGTCCTGCGGCTGGTACGGCTTCGACCATCTGCACGCCCACGACAAGACCGCGGGCCTCCCGCCCGCCCCGCTGGCGCGCCTGCTCCTCTCGCTCTGCTTCTGCCGCCACTGCGCGGACGCCTACCGCGCGACGGGCCTCGACGCCCGGGAACTGCGCCGACTGGTCCGCGAGGAGCTCGACGCCGTCCTTGCCGGAACGGCGGAGGACGGCCGACTCCCCTCCGACGTCCTGGCGGCCGTCTCCCGCATGCGTACCGACACCGCCGGGCGGCTGCGCGGCGAGGTGCTCGCGGCGGTGCACGCCGAACGCCCCGGCCTCCCGGTGCTGCTGCACACCCAGCCCGACCCGCTCGCCCTCGGCGCGAACCCCGGCGTCGCGCCGTCCGAGCTCCACGACACCGCGGCCGGCCCGGTCCTCCCCTTCCGTAACCGTTCCGCCGAGGCCCTCGACGCCGTCCGCGCCTACGCAGGCCGGGACCGCCGCGTGGTGGCGGGCGTCGCAGCCGTCTCCGGCCTCGGCGCGGACCTGCCCGACCTCGGCTCCTGGTGCGCCGACCTGCTCGCCGCGGGCGCGACCGAACTCCGCCTCTACCACGCCGGCCTGGCCTCCCCCCAGGACCTCGCCGCGGTCCGCACGGCGGTGGCCGCCCTGGCCGGGTGACGCCCGGGATCCCTCACGCCCCCGGCGGCGCGCGGCCGACCCGGCCGTCCACGCCTCTCCAGGCTGTCCGGTGACCCGCGCGGCGTCCTCAGCCCCGGCCACCCGACGCCCGGCGGAGCGCCGCCCGACCCGCCGTCAACGGACCGCCGCCCTGTCGATGAGCGACGGAGCCCGTCGGAGACGGTCAGACCGGAGCGGAACTCCTGGTCGCGCCGGTCCGGCGGGGCGGCCAGGCGTCGCGTCCGGAAAGGTGGAGGACCAGTCCGGCGATGTTCCACGCGTCGTCCCCGCCCCGGTGGTGGCGGCCCTCCAGCGGTCGCCCGGCGATCTCCAGGGCCCGTGCCATGCCGGGGCGCTTGCGCAGCCCGTAAGCCTCGGTGAAGACCGCCTTGGCGTTGGTGTGACGGCGCCCGAAGGGATAGGGCACTCCGGTGGCCTGACACTGCCGGGTGAACTGGTGGCGGTCGTAGTCGCCCCAGCTGACCCACGGCCGGGAGCCCGCGTGGTGCTCGGCCGCCAGCAGCCGGCACGCCTCGGCGAAGCCGAGCCCCTGGTCCACCCGGTCCTGCGTGAGGCCGGTCAGCTCCGTGCAGAACGCGCTGACGGTGGAGCGGTCGGGCCGCACCAGGATCCCGCGGCGGGCGATCCGCTCGCCCGCGTCCAGGTCGACGACGGTCAGCCCGATCTCGATGATCTCGCCGACCGCGCCGGGCGGCGCGTCCCCCGCCCAGCAGGTCGCTTCGACGTCCACGACGTTGACGAGGTGCTCCGACCAGGTGCTGTCCATGGCGGGCAGCGTAGGCAGGCGGGACGGGCCGAGCACCTGGTTTTCAGTAGCGGGGAGACTTCCGCACCCAGGTCGGATCGGCCAGCACCATGCCGACCTGGTCGTCGCGGTGGCGGATCCCGCAGTCGAGGTACTGGCGGTGGAGCCGGGCGAGGGCGTCGCGGTCCAGCTCGACGCCCAGGCCCGGGCCGCTGGGGACCGTGAGGGAGCCGCCGGACCAGCGCAGCGCGCCCGGTCGGACCAGGTCCTCGCGCTGCCAGGGCGAGTGGGTGTCGCAGGCGTAGTCCAGCGCGGGGGTGGCGGCCGCCAGATGGGTCATGGCCGCAAGGGAGATGCCCAGGTGGGTGTTGGAGTGCATCGACATGCCCCAGCCGAAGGTCTGGCAGATGCCGGACAGCCGCTGGGTGGCCCGGAAGCCGCCCCAGTAGTGGTGGTCGGTCAGCACGACCGCGACCGAACCGAGCGCGGCCGCCTCCGGCACCTCCTCGAAGGAGGTGACGCACATGTTGGTCGCCAGCGGCAGCGAGGTGGCGCGGGCGACGGCCGCCATGCCGGGGTTGCCCGCGGTCGGGTCCTCCAGGTACTCCAGCAGACCCTCCAGCCGCGGGGCGATCCGCTGGGCGGTCCGCACCGACCAGTTGGCGTTGGGGTCGAGTCGCAGCGGGTGGTCGGGGAAGGCCTCCCGCAGTGCGACGACGGCCTCCACCTCCTCCTCGGGCGCGAACACGCCGCCCTTGAGCTTGAGCGAGCGGAAGCCGTAGGCGTCCACCAGGCGTCGCGCCTGGGCGACGATGCCCTCGGCGTCCAGCGCCTGGCCCCAGTCGTCGTCAGGGAATCCCTCGGGCGCGGCGCCCTCGGGGTGCGTCGCCCAGCGGTAGAACAGGTAGGCGCTGAACGGCACCGACTCCCGCACCGCCCCGCCGAGCAGGTCGCAGACGCGCAGGCCGGTCGCCTTTCCCTGGACGTCGTAGCAGGCCACCTCGAAGGCGCCGGCCGTCTGCGCCACGGACTTCTCCCGCGAGGCCACGCCGATCAGGTCGGTGGGCGTGTCCACCGTGACCGAGCCCAACGCCCGCGCCACGCGCAGCGCGAGGCCGTTGAGATCGAACACGTCGAGCCCGACGAGGGCCGGGGCGGCGGCCCGCAGGTTGGCGAGGACGGGGTCGTCGCCGTAGGTCTCCCCCAGGCCCACCAGACCGGCGTCCGTGCGGAGTTCGACGATCGCCCGCAGCTGGTACGGCTGGTGCACGCCGGAGGCGTTCAGCAGGGGCGGATCGACCACGGCGACGGGAGTGACGACGACCTCGGTGACCTTGGGCGTACGCACCGGCTGCCCCTTTCGGCGTTCATGTACATGAACGGAAGACAGTGACATGAACAGCCTAGGAGCGCCCCACTCCCCTGACAAGGCCCCCGGCCGGACCGCGGCCCGCTACAGGTGCCGGGTCGCCAGCGCCAGCCGCTGGCGGGCGGCGAGCAGCGCGTCGCGGATCATCTGCTCGCGGCCCGGCGTGAGGCGGGCGACCGGGACCGAGCAGCTGACCGCGTCGCGCGACGGGGTCCGGTAGGGGATGTCGACGGCGAAACAGCAGAGACCCACCGTGTTCTCCTCGCGGTCCATGGCGTAACCGCGCTCCCGGATCACGTGCAGGTCCTCGATCAGCGCGGACCTGCTGGTGTGGGTGTGGTCGGTCAGGGGCTCGAGCCGCTCCGGCAGCAGTCGCTCCACCTCGGCGTCGGTGCAGGTGGCGAGCAGGGCCTTGCCGAGCGAGGTCGCGTAGGCCGGCAGCCTCCGGCCGACCCGGGTGAAGGGGCGCAGGTAGTGCTGGGAGGCACGGGTGGCCAGATAGACCACGTCGGTGCCGTCCAGGCGGGCCAGGTGGATGGTCTCGGTGGTCTCGTCGGCCAGCCGGTCCAGGACCGGGCGGGTCGCGGCGACCACCTCGTCGCCGTCGATGTAGGCCGTGCCGACCAGCAGCGCCCGCATGCCGATGCCGTAGCGGGTGCTCGTCAGGTCGGTCTCCACCCAGCCGAGCTCGACCAGGGTGCGCAGCAGCATGTACAGGCTGCTCTTGGGGTAGCCCAGCGCCTCCTGCACCTCCGCCAGGCTGTGCAGCCCCGGCCGCCCGGCGAAGAACTCCAGGAGCTCGACCGTGCGCACGGCGGACTTGACGTTGGCTCCGGCGGATGCGGCGGGGGTCGGCAGCGCCATCGGGCCACCCTTCCGGTTCACAGGCTTGGACTGCGTTCAATATAGCCCGCGGACCAGGTCAGGAAGAGTGGTGCGAGAGCCCGCCCCCGGGCCCGACCGTAGCGGCCCCGGGGATTCGGTACCGGTTTCCGGCACCCTCAACTATGTTGCTGCCGTGGACCAACTGATCGCGGGGGATCCGGCATCCATCGGCCCGTACCGACTCATCGCACGGCTGGGCGCAGGCGGCATGGGCCTGGTGTACCTGGGCCGTTCCGACGTCGGACGGACCGTCGCCGTGAAGGTGGTCCAGGCCGAACACGCCCAGCACCCCGAGTTCCGCAGCAGGTTCGCCCGCGAGGTGGAGGCCGCCCGACGCGTGGGCGGGCACTGGACCGCCGCCGTGCTCGACGCGGACACGGGTGCGGCCACCCCCTGGGTGGCGACGCAGTACATCCCCGGACCCGACCTGCAGACGGTGGTGAAGAAGGACTTCGGCCCGCTGCCCGAGCACTCGGTCCGGGTCCTCGCCAACCGTCTGGCCCTGGCCCTCCAGGCCGTGCACGCCGCGGGCCTGGTCCACCGCGACCTGAAGCCGTCCAACGTCCTGGTCACCGTCGACGGACCGCGCGTCATCGACTTCGGGATCGCCCGGGCGATGGACACCCTGCTCGGCACCAGCCTGGCGACCAGCACCGGCATGCTGCTCGGCTCGCCGGGCTTCATGTCCCCCGAGCAGGTGCGCGGCCTCGAACTCACCGGCGCGAGCGACGTGTTCTGCCTCGGCGCGGTGCTCGTCCACGCGGCCACCGGCCGCCTGCTCTTCGGCGCGGGCAGCAGCGGGCTCAACGCCCACCTGTTCCGGATCGCGGAGGAGGAGGCGGACCTGTCCGGGGTGCCGGACTCGCTGGTCGGCCTGGTCGCCGAGTGCCTGCGCAAGGACCCGGCCGAGCGGCCGACCCCGCAGCAGATCGCCGACCGGACCGCGCACGCGACGGCGGACGAGGAGTGGCTCCCCGGTCCCGTGCTGGCCCAACTGGGGAGGCATGCCGCCCAGTTGCTTGACTTCGCGCCCGCCGCGCCACCCACCGCGCCACCTGCGGACGCGCCCGCCGCGCCGGTCGTGCCGCCGCAGCACCAGCCCGTCCCGCCGCAGCTCCAACCGCAGGAGCCCCTGCGCCTGCCGCAGGCGCAGCCGCTGGTCCCGGACCACTACGGGCATCTGCCGCAGCCCTCGCCCCAGCCGTGGGCCGCGCCGCCCGGCCCCCGCCGCAGGCGCCGCCGGCGGGACAGTTCGGGGGGCTACCCGGCCAGTACCCGCGGGCCTGGTCCGGGGCCGAGGCACAGGTCGGGCCCGAGGACGGGCCGCCGCCGCATCCGCGCCGCTGGGGCGGCCTCCTGGTGGTCGCGCTGGCCCAGCTGACGGTGCTCGCGGGCGCGACCGCCTCCAACATCGCCGTTCCGACCATCGTCCGCGATCTGCACATGTCCAGCGGCGACACGGCGCTGGTGTCCACCCTCTACCTGCTCGGCTTCGGCGCCCTGCTCTTCGCGGGAGGGCACGTCGCGGACCACGTCGGACGCCGGACCACCCTGGTCGTCGGGCTGCTCGGCTTCGCCCTGGCCTCCGCGATCGCCGGACTGGCCCCCGGCTTCCCGGTCCTGGCCGGCGCCCGGCTGCTGCAGGGAGGTGCGGCGGCGCTGGTCAGCGCGGCCGGGCTCGCCCTGGTGAGCACCGGATTCACCGATCCGAAGGAGCGGGGCCGGGCCTTCGCGGTCTACGGCGCGATCGTCGCGGGCGGCTCGACCCTGGGGCTGCTCACCGGCGGCTGGCTGGTGGAAGAGCTCAGCTGGCGCATGTGCTTCTTCGTCGCGGTCCCGGTCGCCGCCGTCGCCGTGGTCGGCGCGTTCACCCTGCTGCCGGAACACCGGGGCCCATCCGGCGTCCGCCCGGATCCGGTCGGCCTGCTGTTGGGCTGCCTCGGGCTCGCCGCCGTCCTGGGCGGCGTCAACCAGGCGCCCTCGCACGGCTGGACCGCCCCGCTCACTCTCGTCCCCACCGCGATCGGCGTCGCCCTGCTCGCGGGCCTGGCGTGCTGGCTGACGGCGTCGGGCGGATCCTCCATGCTGCCCCATCCGTTCCGGGACAGGAACCGCGTCGGCTCCCTGCTCGCCCTCACGCTCGCGGGCGCGGGCCTGCTGGTCCTGCTCACCGCCCTGACGTACTGCCTGCAGCAGACGTTCGGCTACACCCTGCTGGGAACCGGAGCCGCCTTCCTGCCGATGGTCGCCGCGATCACGGCGGCCGCCGCCCTCGGATCGACCGGACCGCTCCGCGGCCTGGCCCCCGGATTCACCGTCGCGGGGGGTCTGCTGCTCGCAGCGATCGGGACGGCGCTGCTGACCACCCTCCAGCCGCAGACCGGCTACGTCACCGGGATACTGCCCGGCCTGGTCCTGGCGGGCCTCGGCATCGGCCTGGCCTGGCCGTCGATCCTCGCGACGGCGACCGCCGGAAGCCCCGACCGCTTCGCCGGAGCGCTCGGGGCGACCGTGACCGCCACCCAGCAACTCGGCACGGCGCTCGGCGCGGCCTTCTTCGCCGCCTACCTGACCGGCCGGACCAGGGACCTGAACGGGCACCTGAACCAGGTCCCGACCCCGAGCGCGATCCCGAGACTCTTCCTCCAGTTCTGCACCGACGCCCTCTGGTGGGCGACGGGCGGCCTGGTGCTCGCCGCCGTCCTCGCCGCCGTGCTGGCCACCGGCAGGAGCGGTAGGGCCGACTCCTGAGGCTGTTTCTCCCAATTCGCTCCGCTTTGGGGTCATACGGGTGAATCTCGTCCGACCTTGATCTTTCCGACACTTATGATCCACTTTCATGTCGGACGGACAGAGATCTTTAACGGCCGTTTCCCCAACGGCTGATGACGCCACCACGGACGTGGTGGTCCTCGGCGCGGGACCGGCCGGGCTGGTGCTGGGCAACCTGCTCCTGGCGGCCGGGGTCGACTGCGTCATCCTGGAGCGCGCGGAGCGCGGCGACCTGGCGAGCCGGGCGCGCGCCGGGTTCCTCGGCGCGGAGACGGTGCGGATCCTCGACCGCCACGGACTGGCCGAGGGTCTGCACCGGCACGGGAGGCCGCACGCCGTCTGCGAGTTCCGCAGCGAGGACGGCCGGTTCCGGCTGGACTACGCGGGCCTCGGGCGCGGCGACCGGCACACCGTCTATCCGCAGCAGGACCTGGTCGCCGATCTGCTGGCCCAGTACCTGGACGCGGGCGGACGGGTGCGGTTCGGGACCGAGGCCCGCGCCGTGCTCGGCGCGGACGGCGACCGGCCCACGGTCGAGGCGCGCGGTGCGGACGGCCGCCCGGAACGCTGGCGGCCCAGATACGTCGCCGGATGCGACGGCCGGCACGGCGCGGCACGACGCTCGCTGCCGCCGCAGGCGGTCCGCCGCCGCCACCGGGACCACGGCGTCTCCTGGCTCGCCCTGCTCGCCGAGGCCCCGCCGAGCCTGGACGCCGTCGGCTACGCGGTGCACGAGCGGGGCTTCGCCGGACACATGGCCCGCACCCCCGAGGTCACCCGCTACTACCTGCAGTGGCAGCCGGGAGAGGCGGCCGGGTCCTGGTCCGAGGAGCGGATCTGGGACGAGCTGGCGCTGCGGATGCGCGCCGCCGACTACGGCCCGCTGCGCCGCGGACGGATCGTCCAACGCACGGTCGTGGACCTGGAGTCGGACGTGCTGGAGCCGCTACGGCACGGCTCGCTGTTCCTGGCCGGCGATGCCGCGAGCCTGCTCAGTCCCTCCGCCGCCAAGGGCGCGAACCTCGCCGTCCTGGAGGCGGAACTGCTCGCCCTGGCCCTGGTGGACGACCTCGTCCACGGCGACCCCGCCGGGCTGGACAGCTACTCGGCCGCCTGTCTGGACCACGTGTGGCGGGCCCAGGAGTTCTCGCACTGGATGATCCAACTGCTGCACACCCCGCGGGGAACCGGCGGAGCGGGCGGCGAAGGCACTGGCGAAACGTTGTTTCACGACGCCCTGCGGCGCAGCCGGCTCCAGTCGCTGCGCACCTCCCGCACCCATCAGGACTGGTTCGCCGAGAACTACGTCGGCCTGTGACGACCGTCCGCACCGCCCCGATCGAGAACGCCGAGGTTACCCCGCGATGAGTCACCCCGCGATGACGACGACGCTCCCCTCCGACGCGGCCCGCCTTCGGGCCACGGTCGACTTCGTCAAGGTTCAGGACACCTCCGGGCTGCTCCCCCTGCTGCTGCCCGGGCTGGACGCACTGGAACTGCGGTCCCTGGTGGACCGCTGCCACTTCTCGCACGCCGCGCTGCTCGTCTTCCCCGCCTCGGCGGAGGCGCTGCGCGCCCAACTGGCCGACTGCGGGCTGGCCCCGGACACGGCCGCCCAGCCGAGCGTCGTCGTCCGCGACCGGCTCGCCTCGCGGCACCGGCGCGACGCCGCCGGTCTGGACGTGCGCATCCTGCGCCCGCCGGTGCCAGGACCGCGCGGTGAGCACCGCACCGTGGAGGTCTTCGCGCTGACCGTGCCGCCAGGCTCCTCGCTCGCCCCCGTGGCCGACCACGAACGGATCGGCCAGCACGAGGCCCATCTCGCCTTCGAGGTGGAGAACCCCGACCCGCTCGTGCTGCACGGCCTGCGGGCGCTGCTCGGCCGCCACGGCGCCGTCGCCGACGGCGGGGGCTACAACCCGCACGAGGACGGCACGGTGTTCTACTTCACCGCGCCGAAGGACTCGAAGGCCGGGTACGGGCGGGTGGAGCTCTACGCGGCCGGCGACCACAGGGACGTGCTGGCGGACCATCTGAGGGAGCACGGCGCGCGGCAGCCGGCGGAAACGCTTCTGCGTCTGATGACCGGGGCCTGGACCACGCAGGCTCTGGCCGCCTTCGCCGAGCTGCGGGCGGCCGACGCCCTGGACGCCGCGGCGGAGACGGCTCCTGAAGCCCTGGCCGTGGCCCTCGCCGTCGATCCGGAGAGCCTGACCCGGCTGCTGCGCTACCTGGCGATGCTGGGCGTGGTGGCCGAGGGCCGCGCGGGCTTCCGGCTCACCCCGCTCGGCGAGCTGTTGCGCAGCCGCACCCCCGGCTCGATGCGGCCGCTGGCCCTGATGTACGGCGGCCCGTTCTACCGGTCCTTCGCCGGCCTGGGGCACACGGTGCGGACCGGCGAGGTCGCCTTCGAGCGGATCTTCGGCGAGAACCACTTCGACCACTTCGCCCGGGACCCCGAACTCGCCGAGCTGTTCGACCAGTCGATGGCCGCGAGTTCACGGCTCTTCGAACCGCTCGCCGCCCACCCGGTCGTCACCGCCGCGGGCCGTGCGCCCGCCCCCGCCACGATCGTCGACATCGCCGGCGGCAACGGCGAACTGCTCGGCCGCCTGCTGGGCGCGCACCCGCGGCTGCGGGGCGTGCTGCTGGAGCGGCCGCACGCCGTCGCAGCCGCACGACGCTCCCTCGACGCCGCCGGACTCGGCGCCCGGTGCACCTACCTGGCCGGCGACTTCGCCGACGTCCCGCCGGACGCCGAGGTCTACGTCCTCTCCCGGGTGCTGCACGACTGGGACGACGACCGCTGCCGGGAGATCCTGCGGCACTGCGCCCGCGCCATGCCCGCCCACGCCGACCTGCTGATCGTCGAGCGCGTCCTTCCGGCCGACGGCGCCCCCTCGCTGGCCACCGCCTGGGACCTGCACATGATGTGCAACGTCGGCGGCCAGGAGCGACGCAGCGACCACTACGCCCGGCTGCTCGCCGACGCGGGCCTGGCCCTCGTCGGACACGCCTCGCTCCCCCTCGACGGCAGCGTGCTGCACGCCCGCAGGACTACGGCGTCGGCGGGCGGCCCGCCCGCTGCCGGCCCGGCGCGCCGGGAGCCGGAAGCGGCTCGATGACCGTGCCGTCGTCCAGCACCGCCCGCAGCGGAGCACCCTGCGCATAGGGCACGGAAAGGAAGTGACGGCCCGCCACGTCCGCCGTGGCTCCGGTGGGCAGAATGATGCGGCTGACCCTGCGGCTGCCGGCCACCAGCAGGAAGGCGGCGCCCCCGTGCGGCGGAGCCCAGCGGACCCCGGCCACCACGTTCTGCTCGAAGCGGCTGCACGAACGGCCGCCGGCCTCCGCCCCGGTGACCGTCGCACCCGCGGCGCCCGGGGCCAGGAAGAGGGTGTCGGTCGAGCCGTCGCCGTTCCAGCGGTCGGCGCGGGCGCACACCCAGGCGGCGGTCCCGTTCGTGCCCGGCAGCGGCTGCTCCGCGAACTGCCAGGCGTTGACGGCCTTCACGGCCTCGCCGCGTAGGGCGGGCAGCTCGCAGGCCAGACGGGACCAGAGCACCAGCGCGGCCGGTCCGGTCGCCTCGCGCGGCGACTGCGCCGGGCCCGCCTGGGGCGGCGGCTGGTAGGTCAGGTGGGTCGCGACGAGCATGCCGAGATCGGTGAGCAGGAACGCGTGGTGCTCGGCGACCCGCGGCGAGGAGCGCAACTGCAGCACGGGCCAGGAGCCGCAGCCGACCGCCGGGGGGCGGGGCGCGGGCGCGGTGACGCCCTGCGGCGCGGCCAGGTCACGGGCGGGGGTGTCGGGGGCGCGCAGGTCACGGAGTTGGAGGCTGCCGACCCAGGGTGCAACGAGGAAGCGGTCGCCTGCCGCGGTGCTGCGCAGCAGCACCGCACCGGCGGAGGTGACGTCCGCGTCGTCGTCCCGCGCCACCTCCAGACGCTCGGCGTCTGCCGCGGTCGGCAGGTCGGGCCGGGTGTAGCGGGCCAGTCTCGACCCGTCGTCCAGCAGCACGACGTCCGCGCCGTCCAGCCTCCCGGCCCAGAGCACCCGGGGTGCGTGCGCCGGGGGCAGTGGGTCGGTGCCGGGCTCCGCAGTGACCAGGCCGGGGGTGCACCAGCTGCCGACCGCACGGGCGAGCAGCTCCGCGTCGCCGAGCCCTGGACCGCGGGCGGGCCAGGCGCCGAAGTCCAGCCGCGCGGTGTCCGTCCACGCGTCGGCCGGAGCCGCGGGCGCGGGAGGACCGGCCGCCGCCGGGCAGGAGGCGCGCGACGCGACCCCGGCGCCCGCTCCGGGCAGCAGACCGGCCACCACGGCGACGGTCGCCAGGCCGATCAGTACGAGGAGGGCCGCGGGGAGCCGCCTCGGCGGGCCGGTGAGGCCCGGGCGGGCCCGGACGTAGCAGGGGTCGAAGGCCGGTCCGAGCAGCAGGCGGCGCGTCTCCGCGGCCCGCAGCCCCGCGCGCAGCCCGGGGAGCAGCCGCGCCGCCGCCGAGGTCGCGGCGACGGCGTCGGCGACCCCCGCCGCGCGCAGGGCCTCGATCGTCGCGGCCTCGTCCAGCTCCTCCAGCTCCAACAGCACCGCGGCCGCCCGCTCGGCGGCCGGCAGGCCGCCGAGCCGCTGGTCGAGGCGCAGCGCCTCCGGCTCGTCGAGCGGCGGGAAGAGCCGTAGGTCCGCGCTGCGGCGGAACCCGCGGGTCCACCGGCGCGGAGCGGCGGCCAGGACGGCGCGCAGCACGACCACGCGCGCCTGCAGACCGTCGGCCGCACCCGCCGCGCGGCGGGCGGCACGGTGCGCGAGGAGGACTCGGCGGTGTCGGTCGATGTCGGCGGGAAGCATCAGGTAGGCCATGCGGGCCGACCGTTCGTACTCCATCGACGAGGCGGCGTCCGCCCGCCGGGCCGGGGCGACCCAGACGGCCTAACGCGGCGATCATCCGATGGTCACGCGGGGCGTCCCGGTCATCGCCCCGCGAGCGCCTCGCCGACGCGATGCGCCCTCCCTGCGGCTCCAGACGCCGCCAGGGTCGGCCGACTGCCCGGTCCGGCGAGAGAGCGCTCCCGCACGAAGCCGTCGACGGGGCGGCGATGTGCTCTCCGCGCCCGCCCCCGGACGGACCCACCGTGTCGATCCGACGGCTCGGGGTAGGCGCGGTGACAGGCGATCCACGACGGATCGGCCCCGAGACCGCGGAGGTGGACAGTGAACCGGCAGCTGTGGAGCTACCCGACCGACAGCGGCCTGCTGGCCGGGGAGGACGTGACCGACTACCGGGTCGAGGCAGCCGACGGCGCCATCGGCCACGTCGAGGCGGTCCTCGACCGCGAGGAGCAGCGCTCGTTGATCGTCGACACCGGCACGTGGATCTTCGGCCGGCGCGTCGTCGTCCCGGCGGGCGCGGTCTCGCGCGTGGACGGAGCGACCCGGACGGTGCACGTGGTGAGGACGAAGGACGAGGTCAAGGCCGCACCGGCGTTCGAGCGCAACGACGACGACTTCTGGACGCGACTGGGCAGCTACTACGGCGGCTTCCCCGGCTACGGCCCCATGTTCTGACACGGCGACACCTCGGGCGGGCCCCGCACCACAACGGCGCGGGGCCCGCCTTCGCCGTGCCCGAGGCGCCCCCCGCGCGTGCTGCTCGCGCCCGGGTCATTGACACGGGAACTGACGAGGGCACACCATGTCCGACGCGAGAGAGCGCTCTCTCACCCCGCCGAGCCTCTCTCGCGCCGCCCCCACCCAGGCACGCGTCCCCCGAGGGGAGAGCCGCATGTTCACCCGCCTTCGCGCCCTCAGCACCACCGCCGTGTTGGCCTTACTGTCCGCCGGAGTCCTGGCCGGTGTGGCCACCGCGCCCGCCGCGCACGCCGACACCCCGCCCCCGCCGCCGTCCGGCTGGACCACCGTGTTCAGCGACGACTTCTCCGGCGCGGCCGGATCCGCGCCCTCGTCGGCCAACTGGTTCTACGACATCGGCACCGGTTACGGCACCGGGGAGAAGGAGCAGACCACCAGCTCGACCGCCAACACCTACCTCGACGGCAACGGCCACCTGGTCCTCAAGGCGCTCTCCAGCGGCAGCGCCTGGACCTCCTCGCGGATCGAGTCCACCCGTGACGACTTCCAGGCCCCGGCGGGCGGCAAGCTGGAGATGACTGCCTCGATCGAGCAGCCGAACCCGGCCGACGGGCTCGGGTACTGGCCCGCCTTCTGGGCGCTCGGTTCGCCGATGCGCGCGGGCGGCGGCTGGCCGCAGTCGGGCGAGATCGACATGATGGAGGACGTCAACGGACTCAACGAGGCCTCGCAGACCCTGCACGACTCGGCCGGGAGCAGCGGACACCCGCTCATCGCCTGTCCCGGCGCGGGTTCCGGCTGCCAGACGGGTTACCACACCTACTCCGTCGTCGTGGACCGGACCAACACCGGCGCCGAGAGCCTGCAGTTCCTGATGGACGGCACGGTCGAGAGCACGGTCACCGAGGCCTCGGTCGGCACGGCCGCCTGGCAGCAGGCGATCGACCACGGCTTCTTCCTGATCCTGGACCTCGCGATGGGCGGCAACTACCCGGACGGCGTGCAGGGTTCGGCCACCCCGACGGCGGCCACCAGCTCCGGGGCCTCGATGAGCGTCGGCTACGTGGCCGTCTACGAGCAGGGCGGCAACTCCACGCCGCCCGCCACGGCCACCGCGTCGGGGACGGTGACCGGCAACGGCGGACTCTGCCTGACCAACCAGAACTCCCTGAACACCGAGGGCAACCCGATGGGCCTCTCCGGCTGCAACGCGAGCAGCGGGCAGCAGTGGTCGACCTGGAGCGACAACACCGTGCGCGTGCAGGGCGGTTGCCTGGACGTCGTGAGCGCGGGCACCAGCAGCGGCACGAACACCGACTGGTATCCCTGCAACGGCACCCCCGCCCAGACCTGGACCCACCAGGCCGACGGCGAGCTGCTGAACCCCAACTCCGGTCTGTGCCTGACCGATCCGGGCGGCAACACCGGGGCCAGGCTCGACATCGAGACCTGCTCGGGAGCGGCCGGCCAGCTCTGGACCGGCCCCGCGGGCGGCGGTGGGGGCGGCGGCTGCGGCACCACCGACCTCGCGCTGAACCGGCCCGCGACCGCCTCCTCGCAGGAGAACGTCGCCTTCCCCGCGCAGAACGCGGTGGACGGCAACAACGGCACCCGCTGGTCGTCGCAGTTCGCCGACCCGCAGTGGCTGCAGGTCGATCTCGGGACGACCCACTCGATCTGCGGCGTCACCCTGGCCTGGGAGACCGCCTACGGCAAGGCCTTCCAGATCCAGACCTCGAACGACGGCGTCAACTGGACCACGGTCTACGCCACCACGACGGCGACCGGCGGCACCCAGAGCCTGAACGTCTCCGGCAGCGGGCGCTACGTGCGGATGTACGGGACCGCGCGCGGCACCCAGTGGGGTTACTCCCTGTGGGAGTTCGACGTCCTGGGCAGCTGACGCCCAGGGACGGTCCGCCCGGTCGCCTCGGCGGCCGGGCGGACCGTCAGGACAGCTCGCGCCCCAGCAGCGCGTCCCACTCGCGTTCCCAGTCGCAGGCCTCGTCCTCCCGCCCGGGGCGGACGCAGTCCCGGCAGGCCCGCAGGAACCGTACGACGGCGTCCCGCCTGGCCTCGAGGACCGCCTCCGCGGTACCGGACCGCAGCGTCAGCCGGACGGCCCCCTCGCCCGCCGGAGCGACCCGTATGTCGCCGTCGCCGACGGGGGCCAGCAGCCCGACGTCGAGCAACTCCCTGGCGAACAGCCAGGTGAGATCCCCGCTGCCGGGCCCGACGAAGCCGGGAAAGCTCAGCTTCACCGCGAACGGGTCGGACCGCCGGTAGGCGAACCTGGCGGGCAGCTGCGGCCCCGCGTCGGAGCTGTCGATCAGCACGAGCGGGATGTGATGCTCGATCTCGGAGAACAACGTGGCTCCTCGGGCCGGGGTGAATGCGGTGCGTGCGATGGTGCGCATGCCCAGGTGGTCAGTAGTCCTGGCGGTAGCGGCGTTCCTCGACGATCTCGGAGTCCGGACTGCGGTCCACCAGCAGGCGCCGGCGCCGGAAGAGCGCGCCGTAGGTCAGCAGGCCGAGCAGTCCGGCAATCATCAGGATCACGCCGACCACCGGTATGTCGATGCCCTTGACGTGCCAGTCGACGCCGAACGCGAGGACCGCGCCGGCAGCGAAGACGAGGATGCAGCCTCCGATACCCATCAGCTCACCGTTCCTTTCCGAAGTTTCTGTAGCGCAGGACCGACGCCACGCCCAGGTAGGTCAACGCGGGCACGCCGTAGACCAGCACCACCCGCCCGGTCCGGTCGGTCACGCGGTCGAACAGGCTGTGCGACCAGGTGGCCAACCAGTCGGCACTCGTGCGGAAGAACTGCACCGCCGGGTTGGCGGCGTCGGCTCCGATCAGGTCCATCAGCAACCAGCCGACCAGGACCAGCGCGGCCAGCAGGGCCGCGAGCCTGATCAGCGAGGAGAGGCCGGACACAGGTCGTGCTCCTCACTCGCTCCCGGCCGAGTCGCGTGCCGGGCGGGGGAGCGTGCGCACCCGACATGTCGTCAGGTCGCGTCTGCCCCCTTCCCGTCGGGGAAAACGGTCGCGGACGCGCCGAGGGCCCCGCCCTCGCGCCCTTCGCGCGAGGAGGGGCCCTCGAATCCTTTCGTGGGCCGACGCCTGACGGTCATTCGGCCGCCGTCATGCTGCTCACCCCTGGTCGTCGTCGACCATGAGGCCCTTGCGCAGGCTCGCCAGGGCGCTGGAGAGCAGCCGGGAGACCTGCATCTGGGACACGCCGATCCGTGCGCCGATCTCGGCCTGGGTCAGCTCGTCGACGAAGCGCAGTCCGAGGATCGTGCGGTCGCGCTCCGAGAGCCCGGCCATCAGCGGCTTGAGCGAGGCCAGGTCCTCCACCTGGTCGAAGAGCGGGTCGACGACGCCGATCCGGCGCAGCAGCGGGTTGTCCTCTTCCGGCTCGGTCGTGCCGGCGGCGCTCGGCGTCTCCAGCGTGCCCGCGGTGTAGCAGTTGGCGGCGAGCCGGCCGTCGACGACGTCCTGTTCCGGCAGGCCCAGGTGGTCGGCGAGCTCCCTGGTGGTGGGGGCCCGGTTGAGCCGCTGCTCCAGGTCGTCGCTCGCCTTGGCCAGGCGCAGCCGCAGTTCCTGCAGCCGCCGGGGCACGTGGACGGCCCAGGTGGAGTCGCGGAAGTACCGCTTGATCTCGCCCGTGATGGTCGGCAGCGCGTAGGTGAGGAACTCCACGTCGCGGGACTGGTCGAAGCGGTTGATCGCTTTGATCAGCCCGACGGTGCCGACCTGGACGATGTCCTCCATCGGTTCGCTGCGGTGCGCGAACTGCGTCGAGGCGTAGCGGACCAGACCCAGGTTGAGCTCGACGAGCGAGTTGCGGACGTAGGAGTACTCCGGCGTCCCCTCCTCCAGCGCGCGCAGGCGCGTGAACAGGACCCGGGAGAGTTCCTTGGCCGTCGCGGTGTCGACGGTGGCGGGGTCGGGTATCTCCGGCAGCGCATCGCCCGCGGCGGTGGCGGCCGTGGTGACGGCAGTGGTGACGGCACTGTTGCCGATCTCACGAGCCTCCGGGACGCGGCTGACGGCGGCGGGTGCGGTGACAGTGCGGGGCATGAGGCTCCTCCGGCGACGTGGCCCCTGCCGGCGCTGCGGCAGGACCCGGTTTCTTCGGGCTTCTACCCGCGCCTACCCGCGTTCGCCGGGGCGACACGTCGCCGCCGTGACCTTTCTGTGATGATCCGGTGATCACCCCGACGGGACGCGGTGGTGGAACGGGAAGGAGTCGGTGCCCGCCACCGTGCATGACCGCGCGACCGCGCGGGCACCTGCCCGGTAGCCTCTGCGCAGAGGCGACCATCGACACGTGGGAGAGCGCGCGCATGTCCGAACGGCCCGAGGCACCCTCCGTCGATCCCGCCCCGGAGCGGTTGACCGTCTCGGTGCGCAGACAGGACGGCGCCGGAGTGGTCGCCGCCGCCGGGGAGCTCGACCACGACACGGCGCCCTCCCTGGCCGAGGCCGTCCGCTCGCTGGCGGACGCGGGCGTCACCCGGATCGTCGTGGACTGCCGCGAGCTCGGCTTCTGCGACTCCACCGGCCTCAACGTGCTGCTCAAGGCGCGCCTGCGGGCGGTCGACGACGGCGGCAGATTCCTGCTGACCACGCCCGGCCCGCAGCTGCGCCGACTGCTGGAGCTGACCGGAACGGACTCCGTCTTCGAGATGCGCGACGACGTCACCGCCGCTCTGGCGGACACGTGAACGGCCCGCGCACCGAGTCGGGCCTCACGCGCCAGGTGCCGGGGCGGCAGGTGCGCCGCCTGGGACTCGACGGCGTCAGCCGCCCGGTCGGGCGCGCCCGCGACTTCACCGGCGCGGCGCTCGCCGAGTGGCAGTGGGCCGACCCGCAGACCGACGACCCGGACGAGCAGGAACGCGCCGAGGACGTCCTTCTCGTCGTCTCCGAACTGGTCGCGAACGCGATGACGCACGGCGGCGGCGTCAGGGAACTGACGATCACCCTGGACGGCGACACTCTCGTCGTCGGCGCCACGGACCGCGAGCCCGGCCTGCCCACCCTGCACACCCCGGGCGACCCCACCCGCCCCGGCGGCCACGGCCTCCAGGTGGTCCGCCGCCTCAGCGACCAGTGGGGCACCACGGCGCACCCCACCGGCAAGACGGTCTGGGCCCGCTTCGACCGCTGAGCCGTCCCGTTGGGACGTCCCGTCAGTCGGAGCGCACCAGGCCGATCTGCCACCGGGACGCCATCGCGACCATCTGCACCGTGCACGGCTCCCTCCTGTCGCCGACGAAGGCGAACTGGATCCCGTCCTCGTAGCCTCGCTGGTTGCGCAGGAGCCAGATCCACTGCGCCGACATCCCGAGCGCCTGCCTCCACGGTGAGCCGGCGGGTGCCGGGCCGACGCTCTCGTGCTCGCGCCGTGCGATCCGGCCCGCGTCGATGCGGACCGTGTCGTCGTCCGGGTCCACGGAGAGCGTCCAGGACCCGTGCTCGAAATCAAGGACGACGGCGCTCACCCACCCTGGCACGTCGCCGAATTCGGCACGGACATGGTGGACGCCGGTCAGTCGCCCGGCGTCGTCGACCATTGCCTCGATCGCGTTCTGATGCACGCTCATGTCCCCCGTGGTCGACTCCGGTCCGCCGTTGCGGATGATCCTCGCATCACGGCGGTCGGGCGGCAGGCTCAGGTGGCGTAGACGGAGAGGCCTGAGGCCTGGCCGGCGGGCCAGCCGGTGTTGGCGGTGAAGAGGAGGCGCAGGTAGCGGGTGGTCGCGCCGGCGGGGTAGGAGAGGGTGGCGGTGTTGCCGGTGGCGGGGTCGAAGAGGTAGCCGGCGGCCGGGAGCACGGTGGTGAAGTTCGCGCCGTCGGTGCTGCCCTGGAGCGTGACGGTCTGGGTGCGGGCGCCCCAGGCGGTGGAGGGCGGCAGGGCGAGCACGATCCTGCGGGTCGTCAGCACGGAGCCGAGGTCGACCTGGAGCCACTGCGGGAAGGCGTTGTCGGCGCTCTCCCAGTACGAGCCGGGGTCGCCGTCGACCGCGTTGGCGGCGACGTAGACCTGAGTGTGGCTGCTCTCGGCGACGGGGCGGTGCAGCGCCAGATCGGGGTTGCCGCCACCTCCCCCGCCGCCGGAGCCGACCACCGGCTGGGTGGGACGCGTGGCGGTGAGGGCGGTCCGGCCCTTCAGCATGGAGCCGCCGTCGGCGGTGAGCCGCAGGTAGTAGTCGGAGGAGCAGGCGGTGCCGTCCTCGTCCAGGGCGAGCAGCCCCGAGCCCGCCGGGACCTGGCCCTGGTTCTCCGCGGTCCTGGCGATCTGGTTCCCCTCGCCGAACTCGTCGAACATGGAGATGTAGACGCTGCTCACGCCAGCCCTGGTCATGTTGTAGAACTGCCGCCACATGAAGTCGCCGTGGGCCCGCTGGCGGGCCGAGAGGTCGCCGGGGAGGACGCACGGCTGGTAGTCGACTCCGTGCGCGGCGCAGTCGGCGAGGTCGGGAACGGTCGCGTCGGCATAGAAGTGGTCCGCGTCGGCGGCGGTGCCGATCCGGCCGACCATCCACGGCGAGAGCATGTCGAAGGCGTGGTACACGTCCAGGTAGCCGGCCCGGGAGTCGTTGGCGCCCAGTCGCCACCAGGTCGGCACACCGCCCATGACGTAGCAGCCCTGGGACTTGAACCAGCTGATGACGTCGGCGCAGGCGGCCGGAGACCACGGGTGGTTGGCGTCGTCGAAGCCGAAACCCCAGATGCCGACCACCGGCTTGCCGTTCTGGCGCGCGTAGGCGGAGGAGGCGGTGTGCGCGGACATCCTGCTCGTCCAGTCCGCCTTGATCTCCGACTGCATCGCCGCCCAGCCGCTGACGTCGTACATCACGTAGAACCTGACGCCGTACACCTCGGCGGAGGCCCGGACCCTGGCGGTGACCGCGTCCCGGGTGGGGCCCTCGCTGCCGTTGGGGTCGAAGCGCTGCAACGCGGCGGTGTCGCAGCCGTTCTGCCGCATCCACTGGAAGTGGGTGTCGACGGTCTGCTGGTCGTAGGAGGAGAAGAGGGAGGCGGGACCACCGTTGCCGAGGTCGGCGTAGGCGGTCGGGTAGGTGCGGCTGAACTCCCGTGAGTCCGGCCAGGCCTTGATGACGTTGTTGCCGGGCGAGGGCGCCTGGGACCAGTTCTGGCCCCAGTGCCACCAGGCGTTGATCGGCGCACCGTCACCGGGGCAGGCGAACCAGCCCTGGTAGCCGACGGTCACCTTGCCGACGACGTCGCCGGCCGGGCTCGCCGCCCGCGCCGTGCCCGATGCGGTGAGCCCGCCGAGGGCGACGCCCGCGGCGCCGGCCGAGAGTGTGGACAGGAAGGTGCGACGCGAGACTGTCATGGACCATCCCGGAGACAGGGCAGCCGACATGGACAGGACGGACCTCGGCCGCGCTCTGGGCGGGAGCGTATTGACCGGATGACATCAAGGCAAGACTCGAAGCAGCTTACGCAAATCCTGTCGCTGGTCGCGCAAAACTTGCATAGCGCCTTTCTCGGGGGTCGAGTCGCTCAGGAGAGCGCGCCCACGTGGGCCAGCGCCTGACGGAGCAGCACCCCCTGGCCGCCCGGCATCTCCTGCTGAACCAGCTGCGAGGAGGCCTCCTCCGGGGTGAACCACTCCAGGTCGAGCGCGTCCTGCCGGGGCCGGCAGTCACCGGTGACCGGGACGACGTACGCGAGCGAGACGGCGTGCTGACGCGGGTCGTGGAAGGAGGTGACCCCGAGGGTGGGGAAGTACTCGGCGACCGTGAACGGCTGCAGGGAGGCCGGGATCCGGGGCAGCGCGACCGGGCCGAGGTCCTTCTCCAGATGCCGAAGCAGGGCGTCTCGGATCCGCTCGTGGTACAGCACCCGACCGGAGACCAGGGTGCGACTGACCGTTCCGTCGGGCCCGATCCGCAGCAGCAGTCCGACGTGCGTCACCTCGCCGCTGTCGTCGACGCGCACGGGCACGGCCTCGACATAGACGATCGGCATTCGGGCGCGCGTGAGTTCGAGCTCGTCGGACGCGAGCCATCCGGGCGTGGTTTCGGTCACGTCAGACATTGGGTGATCGTACTGTCCCGCCGTCCCGACGCGCGCGTCACCCGCCCGAAGCGGTCGGCGCGTCTCCCTAAAGGGTGACGGGGTCCGGCCGCGCGGGAGCAGAACTCCCGCGCGGCCGGACCCCGTCCCGCGGCGGACGACCCGACCGACGGCCCGTCAGCTCTCGCGCGGGGCGAAGACACCGAAGGTGGCGCCCTGCGGGTCGCGGACGACGGCGATCCTGGGGCCGTTCTCCATCTCGACGTCCACCGGACCGTGCATGACCTCGGCGCCCAGCTTCGTCGCCGCGGCCGCGGCCGCGTCCACGTCTGCGACCAGGAAGAACGGGTTCCAGTGCGAGGGCACCTCCGGCGGGAACATGTCGCCCATGTCCATCACCCCGCCGAACATGGTGTCCGCCAGGCCCACCATCGGGTAGGACTCCTCGTCCGACCAGACCTGCCAGCCGAACAGGCCCTTGTAGAAGTTCACGGCGGCGTTCTTGTCCCGGGTCGACAGGTCGATCCAGGCAAGGGAGTTGGACTCCTCCGCGACGCCGAAGCCGCTGAACTTCCCGGTCTGCCAGACGGCGAACGGCGCACCGGTCGGGTCGCTGAGCAGCGCCCAGCGGCCCAGGTCGCCCACGTCCATCGGCTCCATCCACACCTGTGCCCCGCCGCTCTTCGCGTCGGCGCACGCGGCCTCGACGTCGGGGGCGGCGAAGGAGAGCAGCCACATCACCGGCTGCTGCGGGTTCATCAGCGAGGCCACGGCCGCGGCCGGCGAGCCGGCCAGCGAGAAGGTCGTGTAACCGCCGTACTGGGGGTCGGGGTCCGTCTCGGCGGTCCAGCCGAACAACTGCCCGTAGAACGTCTTGGCCGCTTCCGGGTCGCGGGCACTCAACTGCGCCCAGCAGGGCGCGCCCGGGAGCTTTCCGATGACCTTCACCGCGGTTCCTCTCGTCTGGGTACGAAGGGGGCGATTCCCCATACAAGCCCCGAGCCGGAACGGATGCCACTCGACACGCGCCACGGCAGGCCCGTGCAACCCGCACGAGGTCCGGCCGCCCCGGGAGGCGACGCGTGGGCCTCAACGCCTCGTCCCGCCGGTTCTCGCCCCCTGCTCCCGGTACGCGGCCCAACAGGCCGGGCACACGTCCTCGGGCGAGACCTCGTCGGCGTCGGCGATGGACAGCTTCCGGGAGCCCGGGGTCAGCACCCGCCCGCACAGGGCGCCGTGCTGGTCCTGTCGGACGACGTGCCATCGGGCGACGTCGACGACCGACGGGTCGTGGATCGAGAGTTGGTGTTCGGCCATCAGTTCGCAGTACACGGTGTCACGTCACAGGTCGGCGGGTCCGGGTCAGTGGCCGAAGAGGTGGCGGTGGCGCCGGCCGGCGCCGGAGCCGGCCATGGGCCGTTCGTTCTCGTCGGTCTCGGCGGGAACCGTCTCGACGGGCGCGGTCTCGATCGGCACGGACGTGGCCGGCGCCGTGGTCGTCGCCTCGGGGGCGGCGGCGTGGCGGGCGCCGCGCAGCACCGCCCTGCGGCGGCTCGCCATGCGGCCGCCGACGCCCATCATGGCGAGGGCGAGGCAGAAGATCAGGGCCAGCGCGAGCCCGGAGAGGAAGATCTCCAGACTGTTCATGGTCGCGATGGTGTTGCCGAGGACCACCACCTGGTAGTCCGGTCCGCCGGAGAGGTTGCCCGCGATCAGCAGACCCGTGAAAGCTCCGGTGGCACAGAGCAGGAGCAGGCCGAGCAGCAGCATTCCAGGCTCCTTCGTCGTCGCTGCAGGCAGGCGGTCGTCCGACCGCCCCCAGCGCGTCTGACCCGTTCCGCCTCCCCCAAACCCGGTCGGGCCGGGACCGGGGTGTGATTCCGCGCGAACCGGGCATCCTCCCAGCCCGGACGCTGGTCCGGTGCAGCAGGCGAGGAGTGACGAGATGGTCACCTACCGACAGGACGACACACAGACGCTGCCCCAGCACTACGGCGCGGCGCTGGACCACTTCGGACGCCTCGTACGGCAGGTCGAGCCCGAGCAGTGGGGCCTGCCGACGCCCTGCCGCGCGTGGAGCGTGCGCGACCTGGTGAACCATGCGACCGTGCAGCAGCTGTGGGTGCCTCCGCTGCTGGCCGGGGCGAACGCCGTCTCCCTCGCCGACCTGCTGACCGGCGACCAGCTGGGCGACGACCCCGCCCTCGCCTGGAAGCGCGCCGCCGCCGAGGCCGAGGAGGCCGTCCACGGCAAGCGGGCTCTCGACGGCACGGTGACCCTGTGGCACGGTCCCGCGCTGGCCGCGCACCTGTGCAGCCAGCTGGCCATGGACACCGTGGTGCACGCCTGGGACCTGGCCCGCGCGATCGGCGCGGACGACAGGCTGCCGCACCTCCTGGTCGCCTTCGCCCTGCGCGAGGTCTCCGGCTACGCCGACCGGCTCAGCGCCTCCGGTCTCTTCGACGCCCCGGTCCGCCTCGCTCCCGACGCGGACTCCCAGACCCGCCTGCTGGCCCTGACGGGCCGCGACCCGCGAGGCCACTGACGGCGCTCCCGCCGGAGCGCCGCTCGACGCGGCCTCGGGCCGCCCCGATCGCACGCTTGACCGCGAACGAGCCGGGTAGACGCCCGGCGGCACAGCCGGTGAGGGAAGTGAGAGGAGCGACGGGGGTGAACGATCACAGCCGTCAGCCGCCGCGTCACGGCGCCGAGGCCGCCATGGACGCCGCGGCCCGGCAGCTCAAGGAGGAGATGGAGATCGCGCTGCGCCATCTGAGGGAGCAGGTGCGCGGATGGCGCGCACCCGGAGTCCGCGCGGCGGGCGACGAGGACGGCGACGCGCGGTACCGACAGGCGTGACCACCGTGAGCCCTGCGGCCGTGCCCGCCGCAGCCGTGGACAAAGCGGCCCCGATCAACGCGGCCGTAGGCCTGGCATCCCTGGACGCCGCCGCCGTGGACCGGCCGGCCCTGAGCACCGCCGCCCTGGACCGCGCGGCCGTGACCACCGCAGGCCTGAGCACCGCGGCCGTAGGCCGGGCAACCCCGGACGCCACCGCCGTAGGCCGCGCGGCCGTGACCACCGCAGCCGTCGGCCGCGCGGCCCTGAGCACCGCGGCCCTGGGCACCCGGGCCGGGACGCCGGGGCAGGGGTCAGGCTCGCTCGATCTCGAACCAGACCGCCTTGCCGTCGGCCCTGGGCTCGCTGCCCCAGCGGGACGAGAGCCGCTCGACGACGCGCAGGCCGTGGCCGCCAGGACGGGCCGGCTGCGCCGGCGGCCGTACCTCGGGTTTCTGCGGGCTCGCGTCGACGACCTCGACGCGCAGCCGGTCCCTGCCCGCGTCGTGGACCGCGAGTTCGCGCGGTCCGCCCGCGTGCAGACAGGCGTTGGTCACCAGCTCGGAGGTCATCAGGAGCACGTCCTCGACCACGGCGCGCTGCTCCTCGCCGCGTCTTGCGTCCTCCGGGATCTCCAGCCAGCCGCGGGCCGCCAGGCTCGCGTACACGAAGTCACGGCAGCGCCCGACCACGCCCGAGCCCCCGGCCAGTTCCAGCCGGTCCCCCTGCGACCCGTCGGCCGACCCGCTCAACTGCTCCACCGTGGTTCCCTTCGCTCGTCGGCTCGCTCGTCGGCCGTGGCTCAGTGCACCCCGCGCGCCTCGTCGACGGAGGCGTACTGCGGGAACAGCGTTCCCGCTCCGGTGATCTCGAAGACCCTCGCCACGCCGGGGGGCATCCCGACGAGCGCCAGCGAGGCGCCGCGCTCCTGGGCCCGGGTCCGGGCCTCCAGCAACAGGTTGAGTCCGGTCGAGTCGCAGAAGCCGAGGTCGGAGAAGTCCACCAGGATCCGGCCCGCCCCCGCCTGCTCGCAGCGGCCGAGCGCGGCGCGCAACGCCGGCGCGGTGTCGTGGTCGAGCTCCCCGACCAACCGCAGCACGGACTCCCGCGGGTCCACGCTCTCCGTCACGGCGAACCGCCCCTCGGCGGTCTCGCCGTGCTCCCAGGTCTCGGACGGCATGGGTCCGTGCTCCTTCCGGTCGGGGCGGGCGGTGTGCGGGGGCCCCGGCGTCGCTCTCGCCATCATCTCCCGGGTACGCGCCGCAGGCAGCACGGTGGGCGCTCCCCCTCCGGTGTCCGCGTCGCCCGTGGCGCCTGGCCGGTCCCCGCGGCTCCTGCCGCGGCGCCGGGGCAGCCGGCGCAGGCGGCGCGGCCGCATGGTCCGCAGCGCCGGCTCGAACCGCTCGTCGCGGCTCAGCTCCTGCTCGATGAAGAAGAGTGCCCGTCGCCCGCGCTGGGTGAGGACCGGGCCGTCCCTGGGCTCCACGGGGCGCCTCCTCACTGTCGGTGTTCCCGCGTCTGCCCAGTCCGGGACCGGTCAAGCAGAAAGCCGCCCATCGGGACGGGACGGCCCGCGCGGGGACTTCCGACATGGAAACGTGGAACCATGGAAGTGAGCGCTGCTCCGACGCCAAGCCTGCCGATCCGGTCGGCCGGCCGACGACTCGTGGAGGTCGGACATGGACACTCCCTCGTCGCCCGCACAGCGGCGAGCGGCCAGCTGGGACGATGCCGCCAAGGTGCACGAGGAGGGCCTGCGGCAACTGCTGGCGGGCCTGACGGCGGTCCGTGACGGCGACTTCTCGACCCGGCTCGCACCGGGGGCGGACGGGCTGCTCGGCGAGATCGCCCAGGTCTTCAACGGCACGCTGGACCAGCTGACGCTGGTCACCTCCGAGGTGACCAGGGTGGCCCAGGAGGTCGGCGGCCAGGGCAGGCTGGGCGGCCAGGCGCAGGTGCCCGGCGTCAGCGGGGTGTGGCGTGAGCTCACCGACTCCGTCAACGGGATGGCCCGCAACCTCACCGACCAGGTCCGCAACATCGCCCAGGTGACCACGGCGGTCGCCAAGGGCGACCTGACGCAGAAGATCGAGGTCGACGCGCTCGGCGAGATCCTGGCCCTCAAGAACACCGTGAACACGATGGTGGAGCAGCTCTCCGCCTTCGCCGACGAGGTCACCCGCGTCGCCCGCGAGGTCGGCACCGAGGGCAAGCTCGGCGGCCAGGCCAGGGTGCCCGGCGTGGCCGGGACCTGGCGGGACCTGACCGACAACGTCAACTTCATGGCCGGCAACCTGACCAGCCAGGTGCGGTCGATCGCCCAGGTCGCGGGCGCCGTCGCGGGCGGCGACCTGACGCAGAAGATCGAGGTGGACGCGCGCGGCGAGATCCTCGCGCTGAAGACCACCATCAACACCATGGTCGACCAGCTCTCCGCCTTCGCGGACGAGGTGACCCGCGTGGCCCGCGAGGTCGGCACCGAGGGCAAGCTCGGCGGCCAGGCGGCCGTCCGCGGCGTGGCCGGGACCTGGAAGGACCTGACCGACAACGTCAACGTGATGGCGTCCAACCTGACCGGGCAGGTGCGGTCGATCGCCCAGGTCGCGCAGGCGGTCGAGCGGGGCGACCTGTCCAGGAAGATCTCCGTCGAGGCGAGCGGCGAGGTGGCCGCACTGGCCGAGGCGATCAACACCATGGTGGACATGCTGTCCGCCTTCGCCGACGAGGTGACCCGCGTCGCCGGGGAGGTCGGCACCGAGGGCGTGCTCGGCGGCCAGGCCAGGGTGCCGAACGTGGCCGGGACCTGGAAGGACCTCACCGACAACGTCAACTCCATGGCGAACAACCTGACCAACCAGGTGCGCAACATCGCCCAGGTGACCACCGCCGTGGCGCAGGGCGATCTGACGCGCAAGATCGACGTGGACGCCCGCGGCGAGATCCTCGCACTGAAGACCACCATGAACACCATGGTCGACCAGCTCTCCGCCTTCGCCGCCGAGGTCACCCGCGTCGCCCGCGAGGTCGGCACCGAGGGTCAGCTCGGCGGCCAGGCCGAGGTGGAGGGCGTCTCGGGCACCTGGAAGCGGCTGACGGAGAACGTCAACCTGCTCGCCGCCAACCTGACCCGGCAGGTGCGCGCCATCGCCGAGGTCACCAGCGCGGTGGCCGAGGGCGACCTGACCCGTTCCATCACCGTCGAGGCTCCCGGCGAGGTCGGCGACCTCAGGGACAACATCAACTCCATGGTCGAGTCGCTGCGCGAGACCACCCGACGCAACCAGGAGCAGGACTGGCTCAAGAGCAACCTCGCCCGGATCTCCGCCCTGGTGCAGGGGCCGCGCAGCCTGGCGGCCGTCGCCGAGCTGGTCATGGACGAGCTGACACCGCTGGTCCACGCGCAGTTCGGCGCCTTCTACCTGGCCAGGGAGGGCGCGGACGGCGTCCGCCTGGTCCGGGTCGGCGCCTACGGGGCGCCCGAGGGACAGGCCGTCAGTTTCCGGATCGGCGAGTCCCTGGTCGGGCAGTGCGCGCACAACCGACGCACACTGCTGATCGAGGACCTGCCGCCCGGCTACCTGACCATCGCCTCCGGTGCGGGCAGCGCCGCGCCGGCCTCCCTGCTGCTGCTGCCGATCGTGATGGAGGACCAGCTGCTCGGCGTCGTCGAACTCGCTTCGCTGCGCCCCTTCTCCCAGGTGCACCGGGACTTCCTCGACCAGGTCACCGACGCCCTGGGCGTCAACGTCAGCTCCCTGGTCGCCAACGCGCGCACCGACGAGCTGCTCACCGAGTCGCGCCGACTGACCGTGGAACTGCAGTCCCGGCAGCAGGAGTTGCAGCGTTCCAACGCCGAGCTCCAGGAGAAGGCGGCGCTGCTGGCCGACCGCAACTCCGACATCGAGACGAAGAACCTGGAGATCGAACAGGCCCGGCAGGAGCTGGAGGAACGGGCCCACCAGCTGTCCACGGCGTCCATGTACAAGTCGGAGTTCCTGGCCAACATGAGCCACGAGCTGCGCACCCCGCTGAACAGCCTGCTGGTGCTGGCCCAGCTCCTCGCCCAGAACCCCGGCGGCAATCTGACGGACAAACAGGTCGGCTACGCCACGGTGATCCACTCGGCCGGCTCGGACCTGCTGGAGCTGATCAACGACATCCTCGACCTGTCCAAGGTCGAGGCGGGCAAGCTGAACGTGAACCCGGAGCCGTTCGCGCTGCGGCCGCTGCTGGACTCGCTGGAGAGCACCTTCCGGCCGCTGACCGCCGACAAGGCGCTGGAGTTCCGCGTCAGCACCGGCCCCGACCTGCCCGGCGAACTGGTCACCGACGAACAGCGGTTGCGGCAGATCCTGCGGAACCTGCTGTCGAACGCGGTCAAGTTCACCGAGAGCGGCAGCGTCGAACTGCGCGTGGAACCGGTCGCGGCGGACTCCCTGCCCGAGGAACTGGCGGGCACGGAGCATGCGTTGGCCTTCCAGGTCACGGACACCGGCATCGGCATCGCCGACGAGCAACTGGACAGCATCTTCGGCGCCTTCCAGCAGGCCGACGGGACCACCTCCCGCCGCTACGGCGGCACCGGTCTCGGACTGTCGATCAGCCGCCAGATCGCCCGCCTGCTCGGCGGCGTCATCCAGGCCAGGAGCACCATCGGCGTGGGCAGCACCTTCACCCTGCTGCTGCCGGTCCGCCCCAGGCAGCAGCACACCGAGGCCGAACCGTCCGTCCCGCCCGAGCCCGCGCCGGAGGAGGCCAGGCTCGGCCACGACCTCGACGGCCGCACCGCGCTGGTCGTGGACGACGACGAGCGCAACGTGTTCGCGCTGGCCGGCCTGCTGGAACTGCACGGCGCGCGGGTGGTGCACGCGGGCGACGGCCAGGAGGGCGTCGACGTGCTGCGGGCCCGCGAGGACATCGACGTGGTGCTGATGGACCTGATGATGCCCGGACTCGACGGCTACGCGGCCACCCGGCGGATCCGGTCCGACCCCCGGTTCGCAGACCTGCCGATCATCGCGGTCACCGCCAAGGCCCTCCCCGGCGACCGCGACGAGATCCTCGAGGCAGGCGCGACGGACTACGTCGTCAAACCGGTCGACGCCGACGACCTCCTCGACCGGATCCGGCACCACCTGCGCTGACCTGTGCCGGTCCGCGCCGGTCCGCTGCGGGCCGGGGCTCAGCCGAGCCGGACCAGCACCAGGCTCGCGTCGTCGTCGGTGTCGCCGACGGCCGTGGCCAGCAGCGCGTCCGCCTGGGCCTCCAGATCCCCGTCCGGCTCCAGCGACTCGACGGTGCGGCCGAGCAGGGTCAGGGCCAGGTCCAGGGAGGAGTGGCGGCGTTCGATCAGGCCGTCGGTGAAGAGCAGCAGCAGGTCGCCGGCCCGGAGTTCGACCTGCGACTCCGCGTAGTCGGTCGCCGGCACCGCGCCCAGCAGCAGGTTGGGCGCCGACTCGAGCAGTCGGGTCCGCCCGTCCCGGAGCAGGAGGGCGGGCAGGTGGCCCGCGCTGGTCCAGCGCAGGATCCGGTCGGCGGGGTCGAAGTGCCCGCAGACGGCGGTGGCCGTGGGGTGCCCGCTGGTGCGCAGCGCCACCTCGTTGAGGGCGCGCATCAGCACGCCGGGCTCCGCCCCGGAGCAGGCCAGCCCGCGCAGCGCGTTGCGCAGCGCGACCATGCCGGTCGCCGCGTCGATGCCGTGCCCGGCGACGTCGCCGACGGCGATCATCACCCGCCGGTCGGGCAGGGCCAGCACGTCGTACCAGTCGCCGCCGACCCGGTACTCCTCCGCGGCGGGACGATAGCGGGCCGCGACCTCCAGCCCGGAGGAGGGCACGCCGAGGTCCGGCTGCTCGGGGACGATGGCCTGCTGCAGTTGGAGCGCGAGCCGGTGGCGCAGCGCCGCGTGCTCCTGCACCGAGCCGAGCCGGTCGAAGGTGGCCGCGAGCGCCTCCTGGGTCTGGTGCTGGGCCGAGACGTCCTGGAAGAAGCCGGTCAGTCCGGTCAGCGTCCCGTGCGTGAGCAGAGGCTCGGCGATGAGCCTGACATGGCGTGCGCCGCCGTCGGAACGCGGGAAGCGGAGCACGCCGCTGACGCCGTCGAGGTTGCCGGTCAGCGCCTCCAGCATCCGGCTCAGCTCCGGGCGGTCCTCCGGCACCAACAGGCCGGTGAGCCGCTCGAGCGGCACCGGCTCCGCGTCGGCGGGCAGCCCGAGCAGCGGCGCGACCAGCTCGCTCCACTGGGTCACCCCGCGGGCCGTGTCGTCCTCGAAGGCGGCGAGGGACCCCAGCCGGCCGGCTCGCTTGAGCACGGAGAAGCTGTGGTCCCTGCCCTCCGCGTGCCACAGCACGATGCAGCGCTCGGAGGAGACGGTGAGCACCCGGACGTTCAGCATCGGCGCGGTGTGCGGCTGCCGCGTGAGCGGCAACCGCTCCGCGCGCTGCACGTATCCCTGCCGGTAGGCGTCGGCGACCAGCGCGGTCAGGTCGTCGGCCGCGGCGGGCAGCACGTGCGCCAGGGGCCGTCCTACCGGACGGGGTACACCGCTGCTCATCCGGTGCGCGGCCGCGTTCATGTTCTCCACGAACAACGTCGGCGGCGCTCCGTCGGGCGCGGACCGGCTGCGCCGCAGTGTCATGGCCGGTTCGGCCAGCAGATCCAGCGCCGCGGCCAGCACCGGCAACGAGGCCCCGGGGTCGGTCACGTTCTCCAGGCCCGCCAGGACCCGGGCGAGCACCTCGACCAGGCTGATCACACGGCGGCGCAGCTCACGGTCGAGCTCGTGCGGCGCACGCCAGGACAGCAGCACGACGCCCGCCGAGTGGCCCTCGTGACGCAACGGCAGCAGCGCACGGGCGGCCGCACGGTCCGGCCCTGGCAGCTCTTCTGCATCGGAGACGCCCTTTGGCAACCAGAGCGGTGTCTCGTCGCGCAGCGCCTGTTGCGGAAGCCCGCGCCACTGCGGCGGGATCTGCGACCACTGCGCCAGGACGAGCGGCGGGAACCCGGCCGCACCGGCCAGGCGCAGGCAGTCGCCGGCGGTGCGCCGCCACAGCAGCAGGCTCCTGACCCCCAGCGGCCGCAGCTCGCCGAGCACGGTCGCGGCCACCTCGTCCAGGTCGCCGTCGACCTCCGCCGCGCTGGCGACGCGCCGTCGGGCACGCGGTCCGGGCAGGGCCTGGCCCTCGTTCGAGGCCGCGTCGGCGACCTCCGCGCCGCAGGCGCCGTTGACGATGTCGGCCGCCAGGTCCGCGACGGCGAGCCCCGCCCCGGCGGCCAGCCTGACCAGCGACTCCGCTGCTATCGCGGGCTCCACGGCCTGCTGGGCGACCAGCACGCCGGTGGCGACGTCCAGCAGGTGGCGGCGCCGGATGTGAGCCAGTTCGGCGGCCAGGTCCAGGTTCGCCCTGGCGGTGGGCATACGTGGGTCCTGGGGTCCGGGGTCCTGCCGCCCGGTGTCCGCGCCGGATCCGTGCACGGTCCCGCCGTTCCGAGACATGAGACCTCCTCCCCCGCCCGCAGGGTCCACCTGTCCAGTCTCCTCCGCGTATGCCCAGGTGGCGCGTCGCTACGCAGGCGGCAGCGACGCCGACATGCGGCCGGCCGCGCACCCGGTCCGTCGGGGGCGCGGCCGGCCGGACCCGGCGAGCAGCACGGTCGCCGGGAGCGCGGGGGCGGGCAGGGGTGTCAGGAGCCCGGCGTCACCGCCTCCGGGGTGAGCGAGTTGCCCGCCGCGATCCGGCCGCAGTTCGAGGGGGCCGCCTTGCCCGCGAAGCGGTCGCCCAACCAGCCGAGCGCGAGCGGCGCCCAGGCCGCGGCCGTCCCGACATGGCTGAGCAGGTCGAACTGCTGGTACTGCAGCGTCTCGCCAGAGGCGCAGTACTGACGGGCGAGCGCGCGCACGTCTCCGGCGACCATGACGCCGTCACCGGTGCCGATGCCGGAGACGTTGCTGAAGGTGCCCTCGAAGACGCCTCCGTCGCCCTGCCCGATGTAGCCGGGGACGGTCGGGGAGGCGGCGGAGCCGAGGTTGATCCGGTTCACCGCGTTGACGAACGCGGGCACCGAGTCGGGGTTCGCGTACTGCGGCTTGGCCATCTTCTTCCAGGTCAGCCCCGGGTAGCGGCCCAGCGCGCCGACGATCGAGGCGTGCTGGGTGGCGTTGTAGACCTGCAGCCCGTAGCTGTTCAGGTAGGGCGTGAGGTCGATGCCGAAGGACCGGCTGACGCCGATCAGTGCCATCGGGATGACACCGGTCCAGACCAGGGAGCCGTCGACGTACTTGAGGTTGTGCGCCGGGTCCACCAGCAGGCCGCCCTCGGCGAAGCCGACCAGCCTGCGGTTGACCTCGGGCGCGTACGCGGGCGCCATCGCGGCCGCCCAGTCGGTGGCGATCGCCCCGCCGGAGTAGCCCTCCAGGCCGAACTCGGTGTCCGCGGTCAGCCCGGTGTCCGCGGCCGAGGTGGCGGCCCGGATCGAGTCCAGTGTCGCGGCGCCGTACTCGGGGCCGGCCGCGAAGTCGGCCTTCTGCCCCTCGGTGTCCGGGATGACGACGTTGTAGCCCTCCAGCAGCAGCGGGGCCAGGAAGAGCGCCTCGGCGTTCGGGATCACGCCGCCCAGCGTGACGTCGCCGGCGATGGCGCGGGAGGGGCTGTCCGCGGGGTCCAGCGAGTCGTAGAACGACTGGTAGGACACCGCCTTCCCACTCTGTCCGGTCAGGCTGCGCACCACCGAGGTCACATTTGCGACCGGACGCCCCTGCGCGTCGACGGAGCGGTAGAGGAGCTGGATCACCTTCAACGGCGTGGGCACGCCGAGGACGTGGTACTGCAGCGTGCGTTCCTTCAGCACCGCGCCGGGCGCGTACGAGGCGAGCGGCGCGCTCCCGTCGTACGTGTAGAACGAGTCGTCCGTCGCGGCCGTCGTCGAGGTGGTCGCGGCGGCGTGGGCGGTGGCGGCCGGAGCGACGGCGGCGGTCATCGTGGCGACGACGGCGGTGGCCAGCAGGCGAGCGGCTCTGGACATGTGTCCCCCAGGTTCGTGAAACGGATCACAGATGGACCTGACGCCGGAGTAAGTTACCGCGTGGTAAGGCACATGCCCAGAGGTCCGGCACGACTTTCTTCAACGAGGCCGCCTGCCTCCGGTCACGCGGCGAGCAGCAGGGCGGCGACCGCCTCGGGGGCCTCCCGCATGGCGTTGTGAGCCGTGGGAAGGGTGTGCACCCGCCATTCGGGATCGGCCTGGAGCCGGGTCCGAAGTGGGGCGAAGGGGGTCCGGTCCTCCCAGCCCGAGCAGTAGACGAACTCCCGGCGCGGAACCGCGGCGACCGCCCCCGTCAGCCGGATCGTCTGCAGCAGGGAGGCCAGCGGATGGGGCCGGCGACGCGGATCGCCTCCCTCCGGCGGACGGGTGGCGTAGCCGGTGGACGCGGCGCCGGCGACGAACGCCTGCCGGTACTGCTCGCTCGTCGAGGACCAGCACGACTCGCCGTCCCGCGGCACGTAGGCGTCAAGGGCCACCAGCCGCGAGACCCGGCCCGCCGCGCGATCGGCCGCGGCGGCGATCACCATCCCGCCGTAGCTGTGGCCGACCAGCGTCACCTCGTCGAGCCCGGCGCGGTCGAAGAGCCGCACGACGTCACCGGCATGCGTGTCGAGGTCGGCCGTCGCGACCGTCTCCGGGTCGTCGTCCGGCCGCAGACCGGTGAGCGTCAGCGCGTGCACGGCGTGCCCGGCACGCTCCAGCAGCGGCACCACCGTCTCGAACGACCAGGATCCGTGCCAGGCGCCGGGCACCAGGACGAACGTCGCCATGGGTTCTCTCCCTCTCCGAGGACAACTTCCCTTGCAGGCAGTCTCATCGGCGCACGGCGTGGCTCACGACCGATACCCTGCCAGGCGATGCCCGTTCGCCGCCAAGCTCCCCCGACCGCACCGGTGACGTCACAGCTGTGGCCCTCCGGCGGGCGCCATCTCTGGACGTCGGGCGGAGCCGGCGCCGCGGAGTCGCACCCGCGCGGACACCTGGTGTACGCGGCGAGCGGCGTCCTGGCCCTGCACACCGAGCGCGGCACCTCGATCGTCCCCGCCGACCGGGTCGCCTGGACCCCCGCCGGGTTCACGCACCGCCACCGCGCGCACGGTGACACCGACATGCGGATCGTCTTCCTCCCGCCGTCCCTGGCCCGGCTCGTGCCGGACCGGCCCGTGGTCTTCCTCGCCTCCGACCTCGCCCGCGAGGTGCTGCTCGCGCTGACCGGCCCCGGCGACGACGGCGCCGCCCCCGGGCGTAGCGCCCCGGCACGCGCGCGCCTGCTGCGGATCCTGGTCGACGAACTGCACGAAGCGGCCGAACAGCCGCTGCACCTGCCGGATCCGAGGGACGACCGGCTGCGGGCCGTCGCCCGGCTGCTGCACGAGGACCCGGCCGACAACTCCACCCTCGCCGAGCTCGGGCGGACGATCGGGGCGAGCACCCGCACCCTCAGCCGGCTGTTCCGGGACGAACTCGGCATGACCTTCTACGAGTGGCGCACCCAGTTGCGCGTCCACCATGCCCTGGTGCTCCTCGCGGAGGGCCACGACACCGTGCGCACCGCGCACGCCTGCGGGTGGGCCAACCCCAGCAGCTTCATCACCGCGTTCGCCGACATCATCGGAACGACCCCGGGCCGCTACCGGAAGGGCTGACCGCCGGGGCGACAGGGCATGTACATGCGCTGGTCGATCCACCAGTTCGGGGTCCGCGGCTTGGTGCGCCCGCCCACTCGTTCGCCCCGGTCGGGCGTTGCTTCAATCGCCGTGTCGAGCTCCTGACGACGAGGACGGTGGTGGCAGGTGGACCTGAACACGGTGGTGGAGTGGCGCGACGCGCGGCAGCGCGACGCCTGGCGTCCCGGCGACGCCTGGCTCGGCGGCGGCACGTACCTCTTCTCCGAGCCGCAGCCGCAGCTGCGCCGGCTCATCGACCTCAGCCGGCTCGGCTGGGACCCGGTGCGGCTGACTCCTGCGGGCGACCTGGAGATCGCCGCGACCTGCACGATCGCCCAGCTCTCGCGCTTCGCCCAGGGCCAGGACTGGCCCGCGGCGCCGCTGTTCGAGCAGTGCTGCCGCGCCTTCCTGGCCTCGTGGAAGATCTGGAACATGGCCACCGTCGGCGGGAACCTGTGCAACGGCCTGCCGGCCGGTCCGATGATCTCGCTCACCGCCGCCCTCGACGGCGTCTGCCGACTGCAGTCGCAGTCCGGTTCGTTCCGGGAGGTGCCGGTCGCGGACTTCGTCGTCGGCGCCGGGGTCAAGGTGCTCGAACCGGGCGAACTGCTGCGCTCGATCACCGTCCCGGCCCGGACGCTCGCCGCCAGGACCGCCTTCCGACAGGCCTCGCTCTACGGACTGGGCCGCTCGGGGGCGCTGCTCGTCGGCGCCCGCGACCCGATCGACGGCGAGCTGACGCTGACGGTCACCGCCGCCACGGTGCGGCCGATCCGGTTCCGCTTCGCCCTGCCGCCCAACGCCGAGGCGGTGCACGAGGCGCTGGAGCTCGGCATCGCGTCCGAGGACTACTTCGACGACATCCACGGCCTGCCGGCCTGGCGGCGGCACATGACCTTCCGCTTCGCCGAGGAGATCCGCAGGGAACTGATCGACTGCCAGGAGGCCGACAGATGAGCTTCTCCGTCACCGTCAACGGCCGCGAGGTCGACGCCGAGCCGAGGGCCGGTCAGTGCCTGCGCACCTACCTGCGCGACCGCGGCTGGTTCGGGGTCAAGAAGGGCTGCGACGCCGGCGACTGCGGCGCCTGCACCGTGCAGGTCGACGGCGAACCGGTGCACAGCTGCCTCTACCCGGCGCAGCGCGCCGAGGGCCGGGCGGTGACCACCGTGGAGGGCCTGGCCAAGGACGGCGAACTGCACCCGATGCAGCAACGGTTCCTCGACGCCCAGGGCTTCCAGTGCGGCTTCTGCACCGCGGGCTTCCTGATGACCACGACCGCCGCCGGATTCGACGAGGAGAAACAGGCCGACCTGCCCAGGGCGCTGAAGGGCAACCTGTGCCGCTGCACCGGCTACCGGGCCGTCGAGGACGCCATCCGCGGCGTCAAGCACACCGAACGGCCCTGCGCCGGCCAGGCGGTCGGCCGCAGCCTCGGCGCGCCCGCCGGGCCCCAGGTGGTGACCGGCACCGCACGCTACACCTTCGACATGGAGGTCGAGGGTCTGCTGCACATGAAGCTGCTGCGCTCCCCGCACCCCCACGCCCGCATCGTCTCCATCGACACCGCCGCCGCCCTGCGGGTCCCCGGCGTGCACGCGGTGCTCACCCATCACGACGCTCCCGACACCCTCTACTCCTCGGCCCGGCACGAGCACCCGACCGAGGACCCGGACGACACCCGGGTGCTGGACGACGTGGTGCGCTTCGTCGGGCAGCGCGTGGCGGCCGTCGTGGCCGACAGCGAGGCCGCGGCCGAGGAGGGCTGCCGCCGGGTGGTGGTCGAGTACCAGCCGCTCCCCCACGTGATCGACCCGGAGGAGGCGATGGCGCCCGGTGCGCCGGTCATCCACCCGAAGGGGCCGGAGTCGCGCATCTTCCGCGCCGGGAACAACGTCTGCGGCGAGGTGCACGGCGAGACGGGGGACGTCGAGCGGGGCTTCGCCGAGGCCGACGTCGTCTACGAGGAGACCTTCCGGACCCAGCGCGTGCAGCACGCCAGCCTGGAGACGCACGGCTGCCTCGTCTACTTCGAGGGGACCGACGAGGAGGGTGCCGACGGTGCGGACGGTGCGAACGGCGAGGAGCGGATCGTGGTCCGCTCCAGCACCCAGGTGCCCTTCCTGACCCGCCGCGCCCTGTGCGCGCTGTACGGACTCCCGGAGGAGAAGGTGCGGGTGGTCGCGGGGCGGGTCGGCGGCGGGTTCGGCGGCAAGCAGGAGATGCTCACCGAGGACATCGCCGTACTGGCCGCGATGAAGCTGCACCGGCCGGTGAAGCTGGAGTTCACCCGCGCCGAGCAGTTCCACGGCGCCACCACCCGGCACCCGTTCACGGTCACGGTGAAGGTCGGCGCCCGGCGCGACGGCACCCTGACCGCCCTCCGGTTCCGGGTCGTCGCCAACACCGGCGCCTACGGCAACCACGGTCCGGCCGTGATGTTCCACAGCGTCGGCGAGTCGATGGGCGTCTACAAGGCGCCGAACAAGAAGGTGAACGCCTACTCGGTCTACACCAACGTCGTGCCCGCCGGCGCGTTCCGCGGCTACGGGCTGGGCCAGGTCACCTTCGCCCTGGAGTCCGCCATGGACGAGCTGGCCCGGCTCCTCGACATGGACCCGCTCGTCCTGCGCGAGAAGAACGTGATCGGTCCCGGCGACCACATGGAGGGCCCCTGCGGCGAGGAGGAGGACCTGCACATCGCCAGCTACGGCCTGGACCAGTGCCTGCAGGTGGTCCGCGACGCCCTCGCCGACGATCGCAGCGCCGAACTGGCCCCGCCCGGCTGGCTGGTGGGTCAGGGCTTCGCGATGGCCGCCATCGCCACCGGTCCGCCCGGCGGACACTACGCCGACGCGACGGTCAGCCTGCTCGACGACGGCAGCTACGACATCGCCGTCGGCACGGCCGAGTTCGGCAACGGCACCACCACCGTCCACAAGCAGATCACCGCCGGCGCGCTCGGCACCACCGTCGACCGGATCGCCGTCCGCCAGTCCGACACCGACGTCGTCCGGCACGACACCGGAGCGTTCGGCTCGGCCGGCACCGTGGTGGCCGGAAAGGCGGTGATGAAGGCCGCCAACGCCCTGGCCGGGCAGATCCTGTCCTTCGCCGCCGAGTACGCCCGCGTGCCGCAGAGCCAACTCCGGCTGACGGCGGACGCGGTGGAGTGCCAGGGCCGGATCGTGACGTTGAAGGAACTCTTCGAGGCCGCCCGCGGCCAGGGAGTGGAGCTCGTCGGCACCGGGCACTGGGGCGGCTCGCCGCGCTCGGTGGCCTTCAACTCCCAGTGGTTCCGCGTCGCGGTGGACCCGGACACCGGGGAGATCAGGATCCTGCGCAGCGTCCACGGCGCCGACGCGGGCAAGGTGATGAACCCGCTGCAGTGCCGGGGCCAGGTCGAGGGCGGCGTCGCCCAGGCGCTCGGCGCGACGCTCTTCGAGCGGGTCCTGGTCGACGAGCGCGGCGAGGTCACCACCGCCGCCTTCCGACGCTACCGCCTCCCGGCCTACGCGGACGTGCCGCGCACGGAGGTGCACTTCTCGGAGACCTCCGACGCGATCGGCCCACTGGGCGCGAAGTCCATGAGCGAGAGCCCGTTCAATCCCGTCACCCCGGCCTTCGCCAACGCGCTGCGGGACGCCACCGGCATCCGCTTCACCGAGGCCCCCTTCCTGCGCGACCAGGTGTGGCAGGCGCTGGACCGGCGGCGCTGACGGTCCATTAGGCCGTCGGAATGGATCTCCGACGATGAGATGACAAACGCGGGCGAGAGTGGGGATCACCGTTCGTGTCCAAATGGAGCGTGTTCGCCCTAGAAGTTCACGCTCCGTCATCAATGGAGGATTCATGAGGCTTTTCCGCAAGGCGCTCCTGGGTGCCGTGGCAGTCAGCACCATCGTCGGTGTGATGGCCCCGGTCGCGGCATCGGCCGCTCCGCGTGCCGCAGCTGCCACCACCCACGGCGTGGTCGCCAGTGACCGTGACCACAAGCGTCACCACTGCCACCACGGCTGGCGCTGGGTGAAGGACGACGGCCGCTGGGTCAAGGTCCGTTGCCACGACCACGACCACGGCGTCGACGCCGGCGGCGGCGGCATGGCGAAGTCCGTCGCGGACCTGACTCGGCACGTTGGTGGCTGAGAAACGCCTCCTCGGTGGCGGTTGCCGTTCCGCGGCATCCGCCACCGCGTCGTTGTGCGCGGCGGCCGCCGTGCTGGCGCTGACCGGGTGCGGCACGGACGCCCCCGCGAGTCGGCCCGCCCGGCCCGCGCGGGCGGCCGCGCCTGCCGCCGCGTCGCCAACCTCCGCGGCGGCGGTGGCGGCCGCGGCCCTGCCGGTGACCGTGCCGACCGTCGGCCCCGCCCCCGTCCCGATGCCGGCCTCGATCCCGGTCCGCGTGGACCTGCGACGCATCGGCGTGGACGCTCCGCTGATGCAGGTGACCCGCGGCTCCGACGGGAACGTCGAGACGCCCCCGTACAGCAGGCCCACCACGGCCGGCTGGTTCAACGGCTCGGTGACGCCGGGTCAGACCGGAACCGCGGTGATCGTCGGGCATGTCGACACCCGGACCGGACCGGCCGTCTTCTACCCGCTCAGCACCAGCCGTCCCGGTGATCTGGTGGACGTCCGCCGGGCCGACCGCACGACGGCCGAGTTCACCGTCGACTCGATCCAGGTCATCCCGCGGGAGTCCTTCGACGAGTCCGCGGTCTACGGCTCCACGGGGCGGCCGGAGCTGCGCCTGATCACCTGCGGCGGCACCTTCGACAAGGAGACCCAGGAGTACTCCAGCAACGTCGTCGTCTTCGCCCACCTCACCCGGACGGCCCCGGGCGGCTCCGACTGAGGCCCTGCCCCCGGCGGCCGGTCAGGACCAGCTGCGGGAGCAGAGGACGAGCCGGTAGCCGTCGGGGTCCGCGACGGTGACGCCGTGGACGTCCCAGTAGGGGTTGTGCGCGGGGACCCTGGTGCCCCCGGCGGCCAGCAGCCGGTCGATCAGCTCCTGATCGGCCGGCCGGCCCAGGTAGACGACGAAGAGGTCGTCGACGGTCGGGGTGGGCTCCAGCGGATGCTCCGGGTCGTGGGTCAGCTCGAAGTGCCAACGGCCGCCCTCCGGGCCGACCATGAGCAGGTCGTGCTCGCCCGGCACGCGCTCGGTGGTACGCCACAGCACGGCCAGGCCCAGCGCCTGGACGTAGAAGCGCTCGGCGGCGGCCAGGTCGCGCGAGGGCCTGGCCACCCGGACGTGGGTGTCCGCGGCGATCACGCGGACGCCTCCAGGGCGGCGCGCCAGACCGGACTGTCGACGTAGTGGTTGTCGAACCGCTCCGCGGACTCGGCGATCTCCCGCGGATCGGCCTCCCCGCGCATCACCCGGCCCAGCAGGCGCAGGTAGTCGAAACGGCCCATGCCAGGCGTGAAGACGAACAGCACGTCGGCCTCGCAGCCGGGCGCGGCCGCGAAGGCGTGCGGGGTGTGGGGCGGGACGGCCAGGAGGTCGCCCGCGTTCAGCACGCTGATCTCCTCCCCGACCAGCACCCGCAGCGAGCCGCCGACCACGAAGAAGATCTCCGTCGCCTTCGTGTGCAGGTGCGCCGGAGCACCCACGGCTCCCGCCGCGAAGGTGGAGCGGTAGCTGGTGAAGCCGTCTGCGGTGCGGTCGGAGTCGGCCAGCAACGTGATGACGCTGCTCGGGTCGGCGCAGGTCTCGGCGTCCGCGCCGCGGGTGAGCAGCGGGGCGAAAGGGGCTTGTCCTTCGGTCATGACCGCCACCATATGATCTTGAAACTGGCTTGGCCAGCGGGTTCGGGGCCCCGCCGGCCGAGCCGGATCAGCTGGGCGGGGCGGCCGCGGAGGAGGGCGCCTGTTCGACCGGGGCGCTCGCCGGGGCCCCGGAGGAGACCGCGGGTGAGGGCGCCTGCTCCGAGGGCGAACCGCCGGAGCCTGACCCGGAGCCCGAGGGCGCAGGGGACGGCGAGCCCGAGCTGCCCGAGGGGCTGGGGGACGAGGTCGACGGCGATCCGGACGGGCTCTTCAGCAACGCGCCGGTCGACGGGCAGGGCGAGCCCGAGGCGGCGCCGGACGCGCTGGCGGAGGCGTCGGGGGACGCGCACGGCGTGGCCGAGCCGGTGGTGGCGGAGCCCGCCGATCCGCTCGCGGAGGCGCTCGGGTTCGGCGGCGGGATGCTGTGGTCCCCACCGCCCCGGCTGCCGACCGGCCGGACGAACCACTGCCCTGTGTCCTGGTCGTAGAGCGTGATGGTCTGCTGCTCGGTCACCGCGGGCTGCACGATCACGACGTTCTCGACCCTGAAGGTCGGCCAGGCGGTCCCGGTGAAGGTCTCGTCGCCGGTGGACTGCGGCGCGAGCAGCGGGTTGCCGCAGGCGCAACGGGCCCGGGGCAGACCGCGGTTGTCGATCAGTACCGCGGTGCCCACCTGCAGCACCGACTGGAACGAGGTCGCCTGCCCGTTCGCGAAGCCGTGGTTGGTGACCCTGGTGTCGGCGCGGAGCACGACCGGGGTGAGGGTCCGCAGGAAGGCGGCGATCTGGTCCTGCGGGATGCCCTCGACCCCGGCCCAGGCGCGACCCTTGTCCTGGTGCGTGGTCAGGAACGCGGAGAGCTGGGCCACGTCACAACTGGAGACGGACTCCGTGCCGCCGTACAGGCCGAGCGCGGTGCCGCGCACGACCCGCGTCGTCTGCCCGGTCGCGACGGGCGAGGCGCTCGCCGAGCCGGTCGCGCCGGTGTGCCGGGGCGAAGGACTCGCGCTGGGGTGACCGGGCGGCGGCGGGGTGAAGGGCTCGGGCCCCGTGGAGTCCGCGGGCTGGAGTGCGACGGCCTGGCTGGTTCCCGATCCCGTCAGCACCAGCGGCACCACCACGGCGGCCACGACCGCCGCGCCCAGCCCGGCCAGCAGACCCGGCCGCCGCCACCAGGGCCGGTGCGGGCCGCCGCCCTCGGGCGAGGAGCCCAGTCTGCGTCCGCCGGACGGCGGCTCACCGGGCGGCGGCGGGCCCGGCCGGTCCGCCATCTGCGTCGGCGGCTCGGCGCCGGGCTCGGGCGAGGGGGGCTGGGCGGAGGGGGCTGCGTCTGCGGGGCCGACAGGGGTCCTGAGGGCGGACCCGAGGGCGCGGCCGTGGGCCGTTCGGAGGGCGGGACACCGGACTCTCCGCCGGGGCGCTGCCAGGACGGCTCGGCCGGCGGTTCCATCGGGGGTTGGCTGCTCACGTGCCTTGCCTTCCGGGATCTCGGGGTCGCGGCCACCGATCACCGCCATTCTCCGGCGACCCTTCCGCGCTCGCACACGCGGCGACCGGGCCCGGTCGCCGCGCGTCACCCGGCCCGCCGCGTCGGACGCGCGCCGCGGGCCCACCTGAAGGAGCCTGGACTTGCCCGGCGGAACCGCGCGAACAGGGGCCGCCCCCGGCCGAGGGCCGGGCTGCCTCGCACCGGGCGGGCGCACCGCCCGGTGCGACCTCCGGTCCCGACGCGGCAAGGAGCACCATGCAAGCGGGTGACCGACACACCGGCACGGCGTCCCTGCCCGCGCGCAGCCTCGGCGCCGCGGCGGTGCTCGTCCTCGGCGCGCTCGCGGTGATGGCCGCGCTCGGCGCGCTGGGGCTCTGGCTGGCCGGGGCGGACGCCCTGCCCGGCGACTCGTTCGGGCCGGTGCTGGCCGCCACCATGCTGATGGCGCTCGGGGCTCCGGTGACCGTGGCGGGCACGGCCGGCGGCCTGGCCCAGGCGAACGCGGCCCTGGAGGTCCTGCCGCTGACCTTGAGCCTGGCCGGCGCCCTGGTCGTCGGGCTGGCCTTCCTGCGTCCGCTCCGGCACCGCGCGGTAGCCCATACGGGTGAACTGCTCGCACGTCTCGCGGCCGCCGCGCTGCTCTGGGCGGTGGCCGTCTGGCTGCTGGCGCTGACGGCCAGGCACAGCTTCGTCATCTCCACCGGCAGTTCGCTGACCGACCAGATCGGCAGCGCGCTGGGCGCCTCGCCGACGGTCGGCTTCCGGGTCGGTGTCGGCCCGGCGATCGGCTTCGGGCTGCTCTGGCTGCTGGTGGTACTGGCGCTCACCTTCCTGGTCTCCCGGTCGGCGCCGCTCCCGCCCCGGCTGCTGCGCTTCCAGGACGCGGTGCGCCCGGCGGGTTCGGCGGTGCTGGCGGTGCTGCTCGGCTACGTGCTGGTCGCCCTGGTCGCGGGGCTGGTCACCGCGGTGGTGCACGGCCCGGCCAGGGACGTGCTCGCGGTGGTCGTGCTGGCGCTGCCCAACGTCGCCTGGCTGGCCTTCGGCGTCGGCCTCGGCGGCTCCTGGCACGGCCATCTCAACGCCGGCATCGGTCTGCCGATGCCGAAAGTCCTCTCCGCCGCGCTCAGGGCCGCGGGCGCGGGGACCCACGACACGACCGTGGACCTGGCCACCCTCGCGCAGCGCGACGGCCGGGTCTGGCTGCTGCCCGTCCTGGCGGGCCTCGCCCTGCTCGGCTGCGGGGTGGCGCTGGGCGCGGGCGGCGTACGGCGGGCCTCCGAGGGCGGCACGTCACCGCTGTGGCGGCACGCGGTCAGCCTGGGCGTGGCGACCGCCTGCGCGATGCTGCTGGTGGGGCTGCTGACCCGGGTGTCGGCGGCCTACGGCCTCTCCCTGTTCGGGGTGGGCGGCACCGGCGGGCTCTCGGACCTGCTGGGCGATCTGACCGGCGGCGGCTCGGGTGGGTCCGGAGGCTCCGGCGGACAGAACAGCCTGGCGGCGGGCGCGGTCTCCCTGGTGCCCGACCTGGCCAGAGGTGTCCTGCTGGGCGCGCTGTGGGGCGCGCTCGCGGGCGCGGCCGGCGGCTGGCTCGGCGCCCGCCTGTGGCGCGGGCGCTACGTGGTCGGGGGCGCCGGGTCCGTCGGGTCGGCCCCGGGCGAGTAGACGGGCCAGGCCCAACGGGGCGGCGGGCGGATGCCCACGGACGGTCGCTCCTCGATCCCGGACCGGGACTCGCGCGGCGCGTGCACGATCCGGGTCGGCGCGTGGCCCGCCGCGGCGGGCGCGGCCGCGAGCGGCTGCGGGCTGAGCGCGCTGCGCAGCGCGGCGACGAAGTCCAGGCAGCTGTCGAAGCGGTCCCCGGGCACCTTGGCCAGGGCTCGGGCCAGCACCGCGTCCGCGCCCGAGGGGAGCCCGGCGCGCAGCTCGGTCGGCGGCGGCGGATCGTCGTACTGGTGCGCCCAGAGCAGGGCCATGTCGTCCTCGCGCCGGAACGGCGGCCCGCCGGTGAGCATCTCGAAGACGACGCAGCCCAGGCTGTAGACGTCGCAGCGCCCGTCGACGGGCTTGCCGGAGATCTGCTCCGGCGCCACGTAGTCCAGCGTGCCGACGAACTGGCCGACGCTGGTGAAGCCGGTCAGCGAGAGGGACTTCTTGGTCAGCCCGAAGTCCGTCAGGTAGACGTGCTCGGGGTGGTCGGCGTCGGTGCCCTCGGCGACCAGCACGTTGCCGGGTTTCACGTCCCTGTGCACCAGCTGGTGCGCGTGCGCGGCGTCCAGCGCCGAGGCGACCTGGACGGCGATCCGCCCGGTCTGCGGCAGCGGCAGCGGTCCGGTGCGGTCCAGCAGGGCCCGCAGGTCGCGTCCCTGGACGTAGCGCATCGCGATGAACAGCACGCCGTCGGCCTCGCCCGCCTCGAAGATCGGGACGATGTTCGGGTGGTCGATCGCGGCGGCGACCTTGGACTCGTGCTCGAAGCGCCTGCGGAAGACCTCGTTGCGGGCCAGCTCGGGCGCCAGCAGCTTGACCGCGACGGTCCGGTCCAGCCGGACGTCCCTGGCCCGGTACACGACGGCCATCCCGCCGCGGCCGAGCACCCGCTCCAGCTGGTAGCCGGCGATCCGACGGCCGGCCAGGTCGTCGGAGTCGGGGCCCATCAGGCGTCACCCGGCACCCGGGTCGGCGGCCCGCCGGCCGCGGCGGCCGGACGCGCGCCCGACTCCGGGGGCTCGACGGGCGCGTAGGTGCGCAGTTGCAGGCCGTCACAGTAGACCCAGCGGCTCTGGTCCAGATCGAGCAGCCAGGCCGCGTCCCCGTCCAGCACCAGGCCGAGGCGCAGCCCGTGGGTGAGCTGCCGGAAGGTCTCCAGGTCGATGGTGCCCTCGGTGACGTCCTCGACCTGCTCCCGGTAGTGGGCGAGCGCCTGCTCAAGCCGGCGGAGCAGGGGCCGTGGGTCGGCGGAGGGCGCGAGCGGCTGGGTGGTCCCCGGCGGACTGTGCGGGAGGGAGACCAGCAGCCGGCCGTCCACCCAGGCGGTCCAGCCGTTGGAGCAGACGACGCGGGTCCAGTCGCCGCGGACGTCGACGGCCAGCAGCGGCAGCAGCGGGTCGAGCCGGGCGCTGGGCTCGGAGAAGTCGGGCCTGGCCCAGGTGGCCAGACCGTCGGTCGGCGCGACGTGGGTGGGCCGGAACTCCGCGGGGTCCAGCGGGTCGGGGCCGTCGGCCGGGCTCACCGGCGCATCACCGCGGGCTCGTGCCGGCGCAACAGCCGGGCGACCAGGAGGGCCAGCACGGCGGACAGCACGACCAGCATGCCGACGTCCAGCAGCCAGGTGCCGGTCCGGTGGACGAACAGCGGATCGGAGGTCAGCGTGCCGGGCACCACCGTGTGCAGGTCGATCGTCCCGGCCATCGCGCCGAGGGCCCAGCGGGAGGGGACCAGCCAGGAGAGCTGGCCGAGGACGGGGACGCCGTTCAGCTTCAGCAGCGCGCCGCAGAAGACCACCTGCACGATCGCCAGCAGCACCAGCAGCGGCATGGTCACCTCCTCCTTCCGCACCAGCGCCGAGACCAGCAGGCCCAGCATCATGGCGGTGAAGGAGAGCATGGCGACGGTGATCGTGATCTCCAGCAGCGGCGGCATCAGCACCCCGCCGCCGCCCCTCGGTCTCAGCCGGACACCGAAGAGGCCGACCATGGTCAGCACCACGGCCTGCACCACGGTGACCGTGCCCAGCACGACGATCTTCGAGCAGAGGTAGGCGGAGCGGGACAGGCCGACCGCCCGTTCGCGCTGGTAGATGGTCCGTTCCTTGACCAGCTCGCGCACCGCGTTCGCGGCGCCGGTGAGCACCCCGCCCACGCACAGGATCAGCAGGGCGTTGAGCGCGCTGTTCTGGTCCAGCCTGCTGCCGGCCAGGGCGTGGGCCATCGCGCCCATCACGAAAGGCAGCGCGATCATGATCGCCAGGAAGGTGCGGTCCGCCACCAGCGCGGCGGCGTAGCGCCGGATCAGGGTGCCGAGCTGGGAGAACCAGCTCTGCATCGGCGGGCTCGGGGCGACCTGACGCCCGGTCGGCCCGGCGGCGCCGGCTCCGGCCGTCGCCTGGGCGATGTAGCGCTGGTAGGGGGCCGAGCCGTGGAACTCACCGGCCCAGTCGCGGTCCCTGTCGTTCTCGAACGCCTCGAAGGCGTCGGGCCAGTCGGGGAAGCCGAAGAAGGGCAGCGTCTCGTCGGGCGGCCCGTAGAAGGCGATCCTCCCGCCGGGGGCGAGCAGCAGCAGCCGGTCGCAGACCCCGAGGCTCAGCACGCTGTGGGTGACCACGACGACCGTGCGTCCGTCGTCGGCCAGGCCGCGCAGCATGTGCATCACCGACCGGTCCATGCCGGGGTCGAGCCCCGAGGTGGGCTCGTCGAGGAAGAGCAGCGAGGGCTTGGTCAGCAGCTCGAGCGCCACGCTGACGCGCTTGCGCTGGCCGCCGGAGAGGCTGGAGATCACCTGGTCCGCCCGTTGCTGCAGACCGAGTTCGGCGATCACCTCCTCCACCCTGGCACGCCGCTCCTCCTTGCCGGTGTCGCCGGGGAAGCGCAGCTCGGCGGCGTAGCCGAGGGCCCGGCGCACGGTCAGCTGGGTGTGCAGGATGTCGTCCTGCGGCACCAGGCCGATGCGCTGGCGCAGTTCGGCGTAGTCGCGGTAGAGGTCGCGGCCGTCGTAGCGGACGGTGCCCTCGTCGGCGGGCCGCAGCCCGGTGAGGGCGTTCAGCAGCGTCGACTTGCCGGCGCCGCTCGGGCCCGCGACGGCCAGCAGGCACTTCTGCCCGACCGGGAAGGAGACCCGGTCCAGCAGCGTCCTGCCGTCGCCGACCCTGACCACGATGTCGTCGACGTCGAGGGTGACCTCGCCGGTGTCGACGAACTCCTGCAGTTCGTCGCCGACCAGGCAGAAGACCGAGTGGCCGATGCCGATCAGCTGGCCGGGGCCGACCGGCGCGGGGCCGGTGACCGGCTGCCCGTCGAGGAAGGTGCCGTTGTGGCTGCCCAGGTCGACGATCTCGAAGCGGCCGCCGTCGCGGTGGAGTTCGGCGTGGTGCCGGGAGACCACCAGGTCGTCGACGACCAGGTCGTTGTCGGCCGCGCGGCCGATCCGCAGCGTGTGCTGCGGGGTCCGCAGGATCCTGGTCGGCTGCCGGCTGGAGCCGGTGATCGCGGTGAGCGCGGAAGGGCGTTCGGTCACCCTCGTCGGCTCCGGCAGCGCGGCCAGCGACGCCCAGGCGCCGTCGGCCGCGTCGCCGAAGCGCAGCGTCGTGCCGGGGCCGACGTCGAGATGCCGGACCCGGTGGCCTTCGGTCCAGGTGCCGTTGGTGCTGCCCACGTCGTCCAGGGTCCAGTGGTCGAGCTCGACGTGGAGCACGGCGTGGTGCCAGGAGACGCGCGGGTCGGCGAGGACCACGTCGCTCTGCGGATCACGCCCGATGTGGTAGCTGCGGTTCGGGCTGATGAGCTGCGAGTCGCCATCGATTTCGAGCAGGAGCTGCGACGCACCCGGGCGCTCTGCCATGTTCTGGATTTTATCGCCGCCCGCCGCACCCGGCCCGGCGACGGAGGAGCGCCGGTCACCAGGGCCGTTGCCTAAGCTGTTGGTCGTGTCCGACCCACGCCTGCGCCGCGCCGCCGTCCTCGTGCTGGAGGGCGCCAAGCCGCTGGACGTGGGGATTCCTGCCCAGGTGTTCACCAACCGGGCGAGCATGCCCTACGAGGTGCGGGTCTGCGGCGCCGCGCCCGGGCTGGTGACCGGCGGCGACGGTCTCTCGTACCACGTCGCCCACGGCCTGGAGGCGCTGGACTGGGCCGACATCGTCTTCGTGCCCGGGTACCGGCACCCCGACCGCGAGGAGCCGCCCGCCGCCGTCGTCGCCGCCCTGGTCTCCGCCCACGAACGGGGCGCGCGGCTGGCCGCGATCTCCACCGGGGCCTTCGCGCTCGCCGCGACCGGCCTGCTGGACGGCCGGCGCGCCACCACCCACTGGCACTACACCCGGGCGCTGGCCGAGCGGCACCCGCAGGTGCGGGTCGACGAGAACGTCCTCTTCGTCGACGAGGGCCCGGTGCTGACCTCGGCGGGCGCCGCCTCGGGGATCGACCTGTGCCTGCACATCCTGCGCGGCGACCTCGGCGTCGCCGCGTCCAACCACGCCGCCCGGCGGCTGGTGGCCGCGCCCTACCGCAGCGGCGGCCAGGCGCAGTACGTGCCGCGCAGCGTGCCCGAGCCGATCGGCGAGCGGTTCGCGGCCACCAGGGAGTGGGCGGTGCACCGGCTCGGCGAGCCGCTGACGGTGCGGAGCCTGGCCCGGCACGCGGCCGTCTCGCCGCGCACCTTCTCCCGGCGCTTCGTCGAGGACACCGGGTACACCCCGATGCAGTGGGTGATGCGCGCCCGCGTCGACCTCGCCAGGGAGCAACTGGAGCGCTCCGAGCGCAGCGTCGAGCAGATCGCCGCCGACGTCGGTCTCGGCACCGGCTCCAACCTGCGCCGGCACTTCCAGCAGATCCTCGGCACGACCCCGGGCGAGTACCGGCGCACCTTCACCAAGGGCGAGTAGGCAGCCGGATCGCGCGACGGGTGCCGGCCACGGCGACGACGGCGCAGGTCCGGGCGCACGCGTTGGCACGATCCTTGCGGACCGTGGCACTCACGCCACTGCCGCCGGTCCGCGCCGCGCGCGAGGGTTGATGTGCCACCCCACAGAAGGAGCACCACTCATGACCCGCATCGCCATCAACGGATTCGGCCGCATCGGACGCAACGTGCTGCGCGCCCTGCTGGAGCGCGACAGCAAGCTGGAGGTCGTCGCCGTCAACGACCTCACCGAGCCGACCGTGCTGGCGCGGCTGCTCGCCTACGACAGCACCGCGGGCCGCCTCGGCCGCCCGGTGACCGTCGAGGACGGCGCCCTGGTCGTCGACGGCCGCCGCATCGCGGTGCTGGCCGAGCGCGACCCGGCCCAGCTGCCGTGGGCGGAGCTCGAGGTCGACGTGGTGCTGGAGGCCACCGGCCGGTTCACGGCGGCCGAGGCCGCCCGCGTGCACCTGGCGGCTGGCGCGGCCAAGGTGCTGGTCAGTGCGCCGTCGGACGGCGCCGACGTGACCCTGGCCTTCGGCGTCAACAGCGACCAGTACGACCCCGAGCGGCACACCGTCGTCTCCAACGCCTCCTGCACGACCAACGCGCTGGCCCCGCTGGCCGCCGTCCTGGACGAGCTGGCCGGCATCGAGCACGGCTTCATGACCACCGTGCACGCCTACACCCAGGAGCAGAACCTCCAGGACGGTCCGCACCGCGACCCGCGCCGCGCCCGCGCCGCCGGGGTCAACATCGTGCCGACCTCGACCGGTGCCGCCAAGGCCATCGGCCTGGTCCTGCCGCAGCTGGACGGCAAGCTGTCCGGCGACTCGATCCGGGTCCCGATCCCGGTCGGCTCGATCGTCGAGCTCAACGCCACGGTGGCCCGCGACGTGACCCGCGACCAGGTGCTGGAGGCCTACCGGGCGGCCGCGGCCGGCCCGCTGGCCGGGATCCTCGAGTACTCCGAGGAGGCGCTGGTCTCCAGCGACATCGTCGGCAACCCGCACTCCTCCGTCTTCGACTCGGCGCTGACCCGGGTCGACGGCCGCCACGTCAAGGTCGTCGCCTGGTACGACAACGAGTGGGGCTTCTCGAACCGGGTCATCGACACCCTGGAGCTGCTCTCCGCGAACGGCTGAGCCGCTGCGCACCGCCCCGGGTCAGACAGTGCGGCCCGGGGCGACGTTCGGGTCGAGCGGCAGCTCGGCCAGCGGGTCCTCGCACCGGACGCCCGGTGACGGCACGAAGGTGAACTGGACCATGCCGCGGGTGGTCCCCTCCGGCGGGATGCCGGCACGGTGCAGACAGCGGGTGGTGTTGACGAACGCGCCCTGACCCGCGGGGGCCGTGAAGGGGACGACGCGCCCCGGGTCGTCCAGGTGCCGCCGCGCCGGTCCCTTGGCCCAGCCCTGACCGAGGAAGCCGCTGCGCATCAGCCGGCGGGTGCTCGGGACCGGATGCAGCCGGAAGGCGCCGCCCTCGGCGGTCACCCCGTCGCTGATCTGGACGAAGAACTTCAGCGTGGAGATCGGGTGCTGGTCGCAGTGCCAGAGGTTCCCGTAGTGGTGGAACCGGCGCTCGGGCTCGGGGATGTGGCCGATTCGCCACATGCGCACGTGCTGCACCCGCCACCGCCCGCCGTAGTAGGCGTCGAGCACGCTCAGCACGGGGGCGTTCAGCAGCTCCCGCAGGGCGGGCGCGCGGCCCACGGGGTCGAGCACGTAGCGGACCGTGTCCTTGATCCGGCCGCCCATGTCGACGGTGACCGTCGGATCGCCGATGAGCGCGTCGTAGCTCTCGCGGACCTCCTCGATCAGACCGGCCCGGTAGCCGGGATCGACGACCGCATAGCCTTCCCGCTCCGCCCTGGCCGCCAACACGCCACCGGCCGTATCGGCGAGAACGGCCGGTTCCGAACGCGACTTCATGAGGAGTCGACGCTGGCCCCTGTTGTTCTCCGTCCAGGCGTCGTTGCCCCAGTACAGGCGTGCACCCTCCAGAGCCGCAAGGCGCCGGAGCTCCCCGATGCGCATCTGACCTCCCCCGCTCTTCACTTGGTCTTCACAAGGTAGAGTCTCGGGGTCTTCGCGATCAATACTGTTGACGTTCAAGATTTCTGACGCGATGCCCGGCTTGACGTGGGCACCGACAAGGACGATTTCAGCCTTTTTGACGAAACGTCACACAGCATCGATATGAGCCGAGTTGCACAAACGTCCGCCCGGCGCGGAGTTGTGTGCTTATTGTGTGGAGTCACCTCCTCGGAACGTCCCTCAGCACGTCGCACGTCCTCCTGCACGTCTTGTCGCCTTCGACGCGGTGAAGGACCCGATGACCACCACACGCACCACGGCCCTCGTCGCGGCCGAGCCCGACCTCGCTCCGCTCCTGGAACGTCTGCTCCGACTGGCCGAGTCAGGCCTGCCCGAGATGTTCCGCACCGGACCGGAGAACTTCGTCTTCACCCGGGCGGCCGCCGCGCCGCCCGCAGCCGACGGCACGGTCCGGCTGGAGCAGCGCGGGGAGAGCCTGCGCTACGCCGCCATCACCGTGCTCGGCGCCCGCCTGCTGCCCGAGGATCGCCAGCGGCCGCTCTTCGGCGGCCGCACCGCCGCCGAGTACGCGGGCGTCCTCGTCGAACGGCTGCCCGGCGTCGGGAACCTGGGCGACGCCGCCCTGGTCGCCTGGGCCGCGGCCGACACCCGGCACCCGAAGCTCGACGACGCGCTGGCCCGGCTGGCCGCCCTGGACGACCTGGAGGACGGCGCCCGGCAGCCCCGTTTCACCGTCGAGGCCGCCTGGGTGCTCTCCGCCCTGGCCGCCGCACGCGGCCTCAGCGACGCGACCGGCGTGGAGCGCAGGCTGTGGACCGCCAGGGACCGTCTGCTGCGCGCCAGGATCGGCGGCAGCCCGATCTTCCCGCACGCGACGGGCCCCGGACTGCTGCCCTGGTACCGCGCCCACGTGGGCTGCTTCGCCGACCAGACCTATCCGCTGCAGGCGCTGGCCCGCGCCCACGCCTCAGGCGAGCGGAGCGGTTCGGGCGGCGACCCCGAGGCACTGTCCGCGGCCGACGCCTGTGCCGCCAGGATCTGCGATCTGCAGGGCGAGGGCGGCCAGTGGTGGTGGCACTACGACGCCCGGCGCGGCACCCTCGTCGAGGGCTATCCCGTCTACAGCGTGCACCAGCACGCCATGGCCCCCACCGCGCTGCACGACCTCGCCGAGGCCGGCGGCGCGGACCACGGCGCCGAGATCGGGCTGGGGCTGCGGTGGATGACCGAGGTCCCCGAACTGCACGCCGCGGGCTCGGGCGTCACGCCCGAACCGCTGATCCAGGACGAGCTCGGGGTGACCTGGCGCAAGGTCTTCCGCGGCGACCCGCGCAAGGCGGTCAGGGCCGCCCGCGGCGTCGGCAGCCGGCTCGTCCCCGGCCTGCGGATCGAGCCGCTGGAACGGCTCTTCCCGCCGGTGGCCGTCGACCGCGAATGCCGTCCCTACGAGTTCGGCTGGATGCTGCACGCCTGGCTCGGCTCCCTCGACAACGCTGCGGGTGAGGACATATGACCATCAGTCAACTTCCCCCGAGGCAGCAGGTCCTCGGGATATCCCTGGATCCGCTGACGCTGGCGCAGGCGGTGGACGTCTGCGCCTCCGCCGCGCAGGACGGACGGCGCCTGGAGGTCGGCGTGGTCAACGCGGCCAAGCTGGTCACCATGCGCAAGGACCGGCGGCTGGCCGACGCCGTCACCGGCTGCGACCTGGTGCTGGCCGACGGCCAGGCCGTGGTCTGGGCCTCCCGCCTGCTGCGCTCGCCGCTGCCCGAGCGGGTGGCCGGCATCGACCTCTTCCAGCAGCTGCTGGCCGTGGCCGAGCAGCGGGGCCTCTCCGTCTACTTCCTGGGGGCCAGGCGCGAGGCGCTGGACGCGATGCTGGCCGAGATCGCGGCACGCCACCCGCGGCTGCGGGTCGCCGGGGCCAGGGACGGGTACTTCAGCGACGCCGAGCAGCCGCAGGTCGCCGACGCCATCGCGGCCAGCGGCGCTCAACTGCTCTTCCTCGGCATGACCTCGCCGAAGAAGGAGCTGTTCACGGCCGCCTTCGGCGAGCGTTCCGGGGTGCGGGTGGTGCACGGCGTCGGCGGCTCCTTCGACGTGCTGGCCGGGGTCACCCGCCGCGCGCCGGAGCGCTGGCAGCGCCTGGGCCTGGAGTGGCTCTACCGGGTCGCCCAGGAGCCGCGCCGGCTCGGACGCCGCTACCTGGTCACCAACGTCCAGTTCGTGCTGATGACCCTGCGGGCGATGCTCGCCCGCACCACAGCACCTTCGCAACCGCAGGCACAGGCAGGGGGAAACTGATGCGCGTGGTCGTGGTCGGGCAGGGCTATGTGGGCCTGCCGCTCGCCGTGCGGGCCGCCGAGGTCGGGCACGAGGTCGTCGGGTACGACGTGGACACCGGCCGGATCAAGCGGCTGGCGGACGGCGAGTCCTATGTGGAGGACGTCGCCTCCGAGCGGCTGCGGGCCGTGCTCGCGTCGGGCGCCTACCGGGCCAGCGACGCCGCGCGGGACTGCGGGGGCTTCGACGTCGCCGTGGTGACCGTCCCGACGCCGCTGCACGAGGGGGTGCCCGACCTCACCTACATCGAGGAGTCCGCGCGCACCCTCAGCCGCTACCTTCGTCCCGGCGCGACGGTGGTGCTGGAGTCGACCACCTATCCGGGCACCACGCAGGACCTGTTCGGGCCGCTGCTGGAGGACGGTTCGGGACTGACCGCGGGCACGGACTTCCACCTCGGCTACAGCCCCGAGCGGATCGACCCGGGCAACGCGGTGTGGGGCTTCCAGCAGACCCCGAAGGTGGTCTCCGGCGTGGACGCCGCCTCGCTGGAGGCGGTGCGCTCCTTCTACGGGCAGCTGGTGGACACGGTCGTGCCGGTGGCCTCGCCGAAGGAGGCGGAGCTGGCCAAGCTGCTGGAGAACACCTTCCGGCACGTCAACATCGCGCTGGTGAACGAGATCGCGATGTTCGCCCGGCACCTGGACATCGACGTCTGGCAGGCCATCGACGCGGCCGCCACCAAGCCCTTCGGCTTCATGCGCTTCACCCCGGGTCCCGGCGTCGGCGGACACTGCCTGCCCATCGACCCCTCCTACCTGTCCTGGCGGGTGCAGCGCGAACTGGGCCAGAGCTTCCGGTTCGTGGAGCTGGCCAACGACATCAACAACCACATGCCCGAGTACGTGACCCGCCGGCTGATCGAGGCGTTCAACGAGCGCCGCCGCTCGGTCAACGGCTCGCGGGTGCTGCTGCTGGGCCTGGCCTACAAGAAGAACACCGGCGACGCCAGGGAGTCGCCCGCGCTGCGGGTGGCGCACCTGCTGCTGGACCTCGGCGCCGAGGTGCACGCGGCGGACCCGCACGTGGTCGAGCCGCCCGAGGCCGACGCGCGACTGGCGAGGGTCGAGCTCACCGCCGAGGAGCTGGCCGCGGCGGACGCCGTGGTGATCCTGACCGACCACGACTCCTTCGACTACGGGCTGGTGCGCGAGCACGCCCGCTACGTGCTGGACTGCCGCCGCCGCCTGGCCGCCGACGACGCGTCGGCCGGCCGGGAGGGCTCCCTGGTCGAGGTGCTCTGAGGAACGATGCGAATCATCTGCGTGGTGGGGGCGCGCCCCAACTTCATGAAGGTCAAGCCGGTGATGGACGCGCTGGAGCGGCGCGGCGCCGAGGTCCTGCTCGTCCACACCGGCCAGCACTACGACGCGGCGATGAACGACGTGTTCTTCGCCGACCTCGGCATCCGCCGCCCCGACCGCAGTCTCGGCGTCGGCTCCGGCAGCCACGCCGAGCAGACCGCCAAGGTGATGACCGGCTTCGAGCCCTTGCTGGCCGAGGTCGCACCCGACGCGGTGGTGGTCGTCGGCGACATCAACTCCACCGTGGCCTGCGCCCTGGTGACCGCCAAGACCGGACCGCTGCTGGCCCATGTCGAGGCCGGGCTGCGCAGCCGTGACTGGCGGATGCCGGAGGAGGTCAACCGCGTCGTCACCGACCGGGTCAGCGACTACCTGCTGGCTCCCTCGGCCGACGCGGTGGCGAACCTGCGGGCGGAGGGCTACCGCGAGGACCAGATCCATCTGGTCGGCAATGTCATGATCGACTCGCTGCTCGCCAACCTGCCCCGGGCGAAGGAGTCGGGCGCGCTCGCCCGGTTCGGGCTGGAACCCGGCGGCTACGGCCTGGTGACCCTGCACCGTCCGGCCAACGTGGACGACCCCGCCGTGCTGTCGGGGATGCTCAAGGCGCTCGGCGAGGTGGCGCGGCGTTGCCCGCTGCTGCTGCCCGCGCATCCGCGTGCGGCGGACCGGCTGACCGCCCTGGGGCTCCCCGAGGGGCTGCGGCTGGTGCCGCCGGCGGGCTACCTCGACTTCCTCGCGCTGCAGGCCTCGGCGCGGGTGGTGCTGACCGACTCCGGCGGGGTGCAGGAGGAGACGACCGCGCTGGGCGTCCCGTGCGTGACGCTGCGGGAGAACACCGAGCGCCCGATCACCGTCTCCGAGGGCACCAACGTCCTGGCGGGGGTGGAGCCCGAGGGCATCGTGGCCACCGCGCTCGCGGTGCTGGACGCGCCGCCGCCCCCGCGCCGACCGGAGCTGTGGGACGGCAGGGCGGGCGAGCGGATCGCCGAGGTGCTGCTCACCGGCGGCCCGGCCGGGAGCCGTCCGCGCCCGACCGACCTGCTGCCCGCCGATCCGCCGGACGGACCGCGTCAAAGCCCTCTCCTCCGAGGCCCTCAGGACATATGATCGTTCGTCAGTCGCGTGTCCCCGAAGCCGCCGACCGACCCACCGGACAAGGAGACTGAGTGGATCTCGCCGAGATCGCTCGGGTAATGCGGCGCCGCTGGCTCGTGCTGCTGCCCGGCGTGCTGCTGACGTTCGCGCTGGCCGTGGGCCTCTACGTGCTGTCGCCGACCAAGTACCAGTCGCAGGCCACGGTCGAGCTGCTCAACTCGCAGAAGGCGACCGTGCCGTTCGACGGCAACCCGTTCCTCAGCACCCAGACCTCGCTGACCGGGATGGCGGACTCGCTGGCCAGGAACGTCAACTCGGACGCCTCACTGGCCGAGCTGAAGTCGCTGGGGCTCACCGGCACCTCCGAGGCGAAGATCGCGGACAACGCGCAGGCGCCGCTGCTCTGGCTCACCGTCACCGGAGTGGACGGGCCTTCGGTGCTGAAGTCGGACCAGATCCTGGTCGACTTCACCACGCGCAAGCTCCAGCAGTTCCAGAACGACCAGCAGGTGCCGACGGCGGCGATGATCCGGATGACCGTGATCGTGCCGCCGCAGCAGCCGGCCGCCCAGCTCAAGACCAAGATCGAGTACGTGGTGCTGATCTGCCTGGCCGGACTCGCGATGAGCCTGGTCGCCACCTTCTACGTGGAGGCGCGGCGGCGTCCGCGCCCGGCGGCGGAGCAGCCCCCCGTCCAGGCCGTGGCCCCGACCGCGGTGCCGCCGCAGCCCGGTGGCGACGAGGCGGCGCGGGTCCCGGCCCGGCCCGAACCCGACGCGGCCGAGGAGCAGGCCGTCCAGGAGCCCGAACCGGAAGACCCGACCATGCAACTGGCCGTCCTTCCCACGCCCGGTGCCGCGCCCACCAAGCAGCGATCCAACTGGTTCGGCTGACCGGCGCCGGCCCCCGAGCCGCCCCTGAGGAGTCCCGCCATGGACACCGCGCCCGCGACGGGCCTCGATCCCCGCGGAACGAACGACAGACCGGACGGCCCGCCGGACGGTGACCTGCCCACCGGCGCCGCCCATCACGGCGACACCGGCCCGCCCGGCCCGGCCGCCGAGTCGGCTGCCGAGGAGCCGCCCGCACTGGGCTCCCGGGTCCGCAACGCCGCCCGGTGGAGCCTGATCAACACGGTGGTGATGCGACTGGGCAACTTCGCCGCCGGCGTCGTGCTCGCCCGTTTCGCGCTGGGCCCTGCGGCCTGGGGCGTCTACGGCGTCGCCCAGACCGTGCTGCTGGTCCTGCTCTCCGCCAACGAGCTGGGCATCGGCCTGGCCGTGGTGCGCTGGGACGGGGACGTGCGGCGCTTCGCGCCCACCGTGCTGACCCTGAGCACCCTGTCCAGCAGCCTGTTCTACCTGGTCCTCTTCGTGGCCGCGCCGCACCTGGCCACCGCCCTGGGCTCGCCCGGGGCCACCGGCGTGCTGCGGGTGATGTGCCTGTGCGTGATCCTCGACGGCGTCTCGCAGGTACCCGCGGGCATCCTGACCAGGGAGTTCGCGCAGGGCCGCCGGATGACCATCGACGCGCTCAACTTCGTGCTCAGCACCGCCGTGACGCTGATCCTGGCCTTCCGCGGCTGGGGCGCCATGAGCTTCGCCTGGGGCTCGGTCGCGGGCAACGTCGCGGCCCTGCTGGGCTGCGTGATCGCGGCTCCCGGGTCGCTGCGCTTCGGGTTCGACACCGCCCAGGCGCGCGCGCTGCTGCGCTTCGGCCTTCCGCTGGCCGGGGCCAGCCTGCTCGCGCTGGGCGTGCTCAACGTCGACACCTTCGTGGTCGGCTCCACCCTCGGCAAGGTGCAACTCGGCTTCTACGTCCTGGCTTTCAACATCTCCGGATGGCCGGTGCGGATCATCTCCGAGGCCGCCCGCCGGGTCTCCTTCGCCGGTTTCTCCCGCCTGGCCTCGTCACCGCAGGCCCTGGCGAAGGGCTTCGGCCGTGCCCTGGGCGTGCTGGTCACCGGCAGCGTGCCGCTCTGCGTCCTGCTGGCGGTGCTGGCCGCCCCTTTGATCCACCTGGTCTACGGCGGCCGCTGGCTGCCCGCGGCCGGCGCGCTGCCCTGGCTGATGGCCCTGGGCCTGGTCCGCATCTGCTGCGAACTGGCCTACGACTGCCTGGTGGCGATCGGGCGACGGCGTCTGCTCATCCTCGCCCAGGGGCTGTGGCTGGCCGCCCTGGTGCCCGTGCTGGCCACCGCGGCGCACCTGCACGGCATCGTCGGCGTCGCCGAGGGCCACGTCCTGGTGGCGGTGGGCGTGGTGGTGCCGGTGTTCACGGTCGGTCTGGCCCGCACCGGGATCACCCCGCGCGCGCTCGCCCGGGCCTGCGCCTGGCCGTTCGTCGGCGGCGCGGCGATGGCCGCGGTGGCGTGGGCGCTGCGCGGCCTGCTCGGCGCGAGTCTGCCCGCCCTGCTCGCGACCGGCGTCACGGCCATGGCCGTCTACGTCGTCTGTGTCCTGCCGAGCCGCAACCGGCTGCGCGGCATCGAACCTGAGCGCGGCCGGCACGCACGACCGCGGCGAGGAAGGTGAGCCCGATGCCGGGAACCAGACGCGCGGCCGCGCCGACGCCCCCTGACCGCTCGGGCAGACGGCGCACCGCCGTCCGCTTACTGCTCGCGGCCCTCGCCCTGGTCGCCGGGCTGCTGGTCGCCGACGCCCTGGGCGCCCACCTGGACGAGCGGTCCACGGCGGGCTGCCCGACCGGCTCCCCCTCGGCCTGCCGAACCGGTTCCTCCGCCGACGGCGCCTCCGGGCCCTCGGGCAGCGGCACGCGAACGGCCACGGGTTCCGCCACCCCGACGGCGACCACCTCCGGTTCGTCCTCGGCCTCCGCCTCGCGGAGCCCGTCGGCGACCGCCGGGGCGCCGGCCACGACCTCCGGCGGCCACACCGGCCCGTGCTCCTCCCCAGGCGCCTGCGGCTTCCCCTCCGCCGCCACCACCGGTCCGCGCGGCACGCCGGGCAGCCGGCACAGCGGCGACATCACCGTCAGGACCGACGGCGCGGTGATCGACGGATGGAACCTCACCGGTTCGCTGGACATCTACGCCAACGACGTCACCGTCGTGGACAGCAGCATCACCTCCAGCAACTGGTGGGGCGTCAACCTGCGCTCCGGGTACCACGGGCTCCGGGTGCTGCACAGCCGGATCACCGGCGTCCCCGGCAAGGGGCAGGACAACGGCGGGGAGGACTACGCGGTGTCCAACATGGGGACCAGCTCCGTGGAGGTCGGCTGGAGCGACATCTCCGTCTTCGGCAACGCGCTGTCCATGGGCCAGGGCAACCTGCACGACAACTACGTCCACGACCTCGCGCCCTTCGTCAACGCGAGCGGCCAGTGGCAGCACCTCGACGCGGTGATCAGCGACGGCGGCGGCAGCGGACTGCTGGTGATCCGCCACAACACCCTGCTCAACGCGGCCGGGGTGGACCGCGGCGCCTCCGCTGCGATCGGCCTGTACCCGGACACCGGCACGGTCAACAACGCCGTGGTGGACGGCAACTGGATCGCCGGAGGGTCCTACGCGCTCTACGGCGGCGGGCCGGGGTCGACCGGCGTCAAGGTCACCAACAACGTCTTCTCCGACATGTACCACCCGTCCTGCGGCTACTACGGCAACGTCGCCTACTGGAACGCGGGCGGCGCGGGCAACGTCTGGGCGGCCAACACCACGTCGGACGGAAAGCCGGTGACGCCGCAGTGAGCCGCGTGAAGAAGCTGGTGCGGACCGTGGCGCGGGCTCCGTGGGAGCTCGCCAAGCACCTGTTCGGCTGGCACGTCCTGTTCGAGCTGCGCAACAAGGTGCTGCTCGGCCACACGGCCCGGGCGCTGCGCCGGACCGAGGATGCGGAGGTCCGCCGGCTCGACCAGGGGACGTTCCCGTCCGCGCTGGTCGCCACGGTGATCGCCACCTACCGGCGGCCCGAGGCGCTGCGCGCCGCCGTGGCCTCCGCCCTCGCGCAGACGGTCGAGGACCAGGTCGTGATCGTCGTCGACGACGGGGCGGGCCTGCCCGACCTGCCGCAGGACCCCCGGCTCACCGCCGTCTCACTGTCCCGCAACGTCGGCATCGCAGGAGTGGTGCGCAACGTCGGCATCCGGCTGACCGACTCCCGCTTCGTCGCCTTCCTCGACGACGACAACCTGTGGGAGCCGGACCACCTGGAGCGGGCGCTGGACGCCCTGACCGCCGACGGCGGCCCGGAGGCCGTCTACACCGCGCTGCGCCGGGTCCTGCCCGACGGGACCGAGAAGGACGTGCTGTCGGTGCCGTTCGACCGGCGGCTCGCTGCACGCAAGGCGTTCCTCGACACCAACGCCTTCGTCGCGCGGCGGACGCCCGACCTGCGGTTCAGCCGGATCCGCCGCACGCCGGAGGTCCTGCCCAGGGAGGACTGGGAGCTGGTCCACCGCTACAGCCGCCGCCACCGGGTCGTCCACATCCCGCATGTGACGGTTCGCTACCTGACCAACCCCAGCAGCTACTACACGGAATGGCAGAGCTAGCCGATGCGCTCGCAAGTGATCCACAACGTGTCCTTCCACGGAGTAGGGACGCCCGGCCCGGAACGCGAACCCGGTGAGCACGACTACTGGGTGAGCCGGGACTCCTTCCTGCGCGTCCTGGACGAGTGCGCCGCCAGGCCCGAGGTCAGGCTCAGCTTCGACGACGGCAACGAGTCCGACGTCGCGATCGCCCTGCCCGCCCTGGTCGAACGGGACCTGAAGGCCGACTTCTTCCTGATCGCCGGCCGGATCGGCACCCCCGGCAACATCTCCGCCGAGGGCGTGCGCGCGCTGGTCGCCGCCGGGATGGGCGTCGGCAGCCACGGCCAGGGCCACCGGGCCTGGCCCGAGGTCCCCGACGCCGAGCTCGGGGCCGAGCTGGCGGACGCCCGGATCCGGATCGCGGAGGCGGCCGGACGGCCGGTCGACACCGCCGCCTGCCCGTTCGGCGCGTACGACCGGCGGGTGCTGCGACGGCTGCGGGCGCTCGGCTACCGGCGCGTCTACACCAGCGACCGCCGCCCGGCGGCCGGGGACGCCTGGCTGCAGGCCAGGTTCAGCGTCCTCGCCGACGACACCCTCGACTCCTTCCGGGCCGGGGTGCTGTCGCGGCGCGGCCCGGGCCGGCAGCTGCGCGACGCCGCCGTCGGCGCGGTCAAGCGGTGGCGGTGAGCGCGATGGACCGGGTGCTGATCGGCTTCGCCGACGCGCTGGCGGCGCCCGAGTCGGCGTTCTGCCTCGCCGACCAGGGCTATCGGGTGGTGGCCTTCGCCCGCCGCGGCAGCAGGCCCGCGCTCGCGGCCGCCCGAAGCGTCGAGATCGTCGAGGTGACGGCCCCGGAGACCGACGCGGACGCCTGCGTGCGCGACATCGCCGACGCCGTGGAGCGGTACCGGCCCGTCGCCGTGCTGCCGCTGGACGACCACGCGCTGTGGGCGTGCAGCCGCAAGGACCTCGCCGCGCCGCTCGCCGGGCCGCGCGGGGAGGCGGCCCGCTTCGCGCTCGACAAGCGCGAGCAGATCGACGCCGCGCGGGCGGCCGGCCTCGCGGTGCCCGGCCGGGAGGACGCGGCCGGGCCGTGGATCGTCAAGCCCGCGCTCGCGGTCGTCGAGCACGAGGGCCGGCTGCTGCGGCCGACCGGCGCACTCGCGCGCGACGAGGACGAGATCGAGACGCTCGGGGCGCGGATCGACGGACCGGTGCTCGTGCAGCGGGCCGTCACGGGGGTCGGCGAGGGTGTCTTCGGGTTCGCGACCGCCTCGGGCGTGCGCGCGTGGAGCGGTCACCGGCGGATCCGGATGATGAACCCCCGCGGCTCGGGTTCGAGCGCCTGCCGGTCGGTGCCGGTGCAGGAGCCGCTGCGCGAGGCGGCGGAACGCCTCGTCGAGGGGATCGGCTGGCGCGGTCTGTTCATGGTCGAGCTGCTGCGCGACCCGGAGGGGACGGCCTGGTTCATGGAGGTCAACGGCCGGACCTGGGGCAGCATGGCGCTGGCGGTCCGCCGTGGCTACCCCTACCCGGTCTGGGCGGTCCGCCAGGCGCTCGACCCCGGATTCACCCCCGAGCCGCCGCAGGGCGCGCCCGATCTGCTCTGCCGTCACCTGGGCCGGGAGCTCGTGCACCTCGCCGCCGTGCTCCGCGGCCCGTCCGGCGCCGACACCGGCCGCTGGCCGGGGCGCGCCGAGACGCTCAGGGCGGTGCTCCCCCGCCGCGGCGACCGCTGGTACAACTGGCGCCGCGGCGAGGCGGGGGTGTTCATCCGCGACACGTACACGACGGTCGCCGGACAGATCAGGAGTCGCACATGAAGCGCGTCAGGGCAGCCGCCCACATCCACTCCGAGTGGTCCGACGACGCCGCCTGGCCGCTGGAGAAGCTGGTCGAGTCGTTCCGCCGCCGCCGGGTGGACGTCCTGCTCATGTGCGAGCACAGCCGCGGGTTCAGCGACGAGCGGTGGTCGCGGTACATCGAGGCCTGCGCGCGGGCGAGCACGCCGGACGTGCTGGTCGTCCCCGGGCTGGAGTACAACGACGCCGACAACGTCGTGCACGTCCCGGTCTGGGGCGACGTGCCGTTCCTCGGCGAGACGCCGGAGATCGGGGAGGTCCTGGCACGGGCGGAGGCCGAGCGCGGAGTGGCGGTCTTCGCCCACCCCTGGCGCCGCGACGCCTGGCGGCGCTTCGATCCGCAGTGGGCCAAGCGCCTGACGGCCGTGGAGGTCTGGAACCGCAAGTACGACGGCTGGGCGCCGAACCGCCGGGCGCTGGCGTACCAGGAGGAGCTGGGCCTGCCAGGCTTCGTGTCGCTCGACTTCCACACCGCCCGTCAGTTCTTCCCGCTGGCCATGGAACTGACCCTCGACGGCGGGACGAGCAGGGAGACGGTGGAGGCCGCACTGCGCGACGGCCGCTTCGAGGCACTCGCGTTCAGCCGCAGCGCGCTGCGGCTGGCCGCCGGCGCGAGCGGCCGGGTCCTCGCCGCCGCCGAACTCCTGCGCGGCGTCGCCGCGAGGGCCCTGCGCGGCATCCGGTAGAACCCGGGCCTGGTCTCGCAGCTCCCTGCGGCCCGCTGCCGAGCGCGACCCGGGCCCCCGGTGCTGTCGACCGCACGAGGGCAGAACGCCCTCGACGTAGCGGCCCACGCGGTGTGCGGCTGCGGCAGACCACGCCGCGCGCAGGACGCGGGCGATGGCCGGTCGGCCGAAGGCCACGGGCAGCCGGGCCGACGCCCGCACCCCGTCGCACTCCGGCAACCCGCCCAGGTCGACCGCACGGCGGCGGCGCGGGGTCAGGGGCCGGGCTTCTCCGCCAGTCGGGACGGGCTGAGCAGGGCGGCCGCGGCCGCCCTGCTGGGTCCGCGGCCGAGCAGGGCCCTGGATCCCTCGCGCAGCAGTACGCCGGCGCGGAACGCCGCGGTGGCCGCGGCTCCGTGCCGCAGCCGGAACAGCCGCACCCGGTTGAGGGTGAGCAGCGTCCAGAGCCGGGCGGAGACCCGGGAGTCGCCACCCAGGTGCACGGCGGTCGCCTCCGGCGCCAGGCAGGTGGCGTAGCCCAGGTCCTTGGCGCGCAGGCAGTACTCGGTCTCCTCGGAGTAGAGGAAGAACGACTCGTTCCACGGTCCGCAGGCGTCGAGACAGCTCCTGGACAGCACCATCAGCGCGCCGCCCGCCCAGTCCGCGCGGGTCGGCCGGGTGTACGCCGCCGGGTCGGTGATCATCTCGCCCCAGCGCCGGAAGCGCCCCGCCCGGCGGTTGCCGAGCACCGCCTCGCCGAAGGCCCTGGCCACGCTCGGCTCGCGGCGCAGCGAGGGGAAGAGCGCGTCGTCCTCCTCCCTCAGCACCGGGACCGCGATGCCGGTGCGCGAACCGTCGGGCTGCGGCGCGTCCAGGGCCTCGACGAGCGCCCGGGCGCAGCCGGGACGCATCCGCACGTCGGGGTTGCACACCAGCACCGCCCTGGTGGCCGCCGGGTCGCAGGCGGCCAGTGCGGCGTTGAGGCCGGCCGCGTAGCCGGCGTTGCGGCCAGTCTGCACCACCTCGGCCCGTGGGGCCAGCTCCCGGAGCACGGCGACGGTGTCGTCGGCCGAGGCGTTGTCCGCCACGACCAGGCGCCAGTCGTCGAGGCCGGCCATCCCCTCGGGCAGCGCCGCCAGGAATCCGGGCAGCACGGCGGCGCTGTTCCAGGTCACCGCGATCACGACGACCTGGCCGCCGACGGTGCTCCCCGCCGCCGCTCGCGGGGTGGCGAAGGACTGCTGGTCGATGGTCATCGGGTGGCCTCCAGAACGGGCACGGGGACGGGCGGGGACGCCACGGCCGCGGCGGCGGGCCGACGCGCCGCCGCCTGCTCCGCCGCGGCGTGGTCGCGGCGCAGGAAGCCCAGGTGGCTGGCGCCGGTGCCCAGGGTGACGAAGAAGATGCCGGCGAACATCGGGAAACTGAGTGCGTCGAACGTCGCGGCGATGACGAGGGTGACCACGGCGGTGGCGAGGTACGCCTGACCCAGCTCCCGGTCGGCGTCGGTGCGGGCGAGCCGCCGGATCGCGCCGCCCTGGTGGATGCCGGTGAAGCAGAGGACCAGCAGCGCGATCACGCCCAACGCGCCCATCTCGGCGGCGATCAGCATGTACTGGTTGTCCGTGAAGAAGTACAGGTCGGGTGTGAAGGTGCCGAAGCCACGCCCGAACAGCGGGCGTTGTTCCAGGTAGGGCAGGATCTCGGCGTACTTGACGGTGCGGGTCTGGGTACTGCTGTCGGAGTTGCTCAGGAACGAGCTGAACAGGTTGGTGAGCGTCCCGATGAGCCCGGGGATGACCACCTTGAAGCCCGCCACCGCGCCCAGCATCACCGCGATCGCGGTCCAGCGCCGTTGCGGCTTCCAGCGCGGCACCATCACCAGCAGCACCAGCGCCACGCCGATGATCGAGGTGCGCGAGACGGTCAGCGGCAGCGCCCCGCCGATGACGGCGGCGGGAACCCAGCGCCGCAGCCTGCCGCCGGGCCGGCTCGGGTCCAGGGCCTGCTGGATCGCGAAGGGCAGCAGGATCGCCAGCATCCCGCCGAACTCCAGCGGCTGCGCGGTCAGGGAGCGGGGCCGGACGAAGTCGCCGCGGTTCATCGCCTCGATGCCGGACACGCTCGCGTTCAGCCCGGGGATCTGGATCGAGTCGGCGATGTTGGTCCCGGAGAAGAAGTCGTAGTACCCGATGGCGGCGACGACGGCGCCGAGCAGGACCAGACGGCGCATCAGCACCTCGAGCCGGCTGCGGTCGTGCATCCCCGCCGTGGTGAGCACGACCAGGCCGACCCAGACCAGCAGCGCGATCACGCCCCGGTCGGCGCCCAGCTGCTCCTCGTGCGAGCTGTCGCGGGCCGCGTCGGCGATGTAGCTGAGCAGTACGGCCGCCGACAGCACGCACATGGCCAGCCGCGCCGAGCGGGTCCCGGCCGGGGCGGTGATCCGGCCACCCAGCCAGGACGCCAGGAACCAGAGCAGCCCCAGCAGCGCGAAGACGTTCGCGGGCGTCCCCACACCGCCCAGTGCGGGCACCGCCAGGTTGGAGGGGATGAACAGCGCCAGGCAGAGGTAGACGGTGAGCACCGCGGTCGCGTCCAGCGGCCGGTGCAGCAGTCCGCGGCGGGCGGGAGCCGGCGGCGCCACCGGCAGCGGCGGGGCGTCGGGCTCCTCACCGCGCCGCAGGCGACGGGCCCGGGCGAAGGAGTCGACCACGAAGGCCAAGAGGAACGCGACCGTGAAGCCGACGATGATCGTCCCCGCCACGTCCTGCAGCTTCGTCTTGAACTGCGAGACCGGCTGCTGCGGCAGCACGACCGGCGCGGACTGCACCTGGAACGCCGCGGGCACGGCCGCCTGCAGCTGGAGGGCCCGCAGCTGCTGCCCGGCGAAGCGGGTGAGCGCGGCCGTCTCGTCCAGCACCCGGGTCTTGCCGACGCCGGTCACGCTGAGGGTGAGCAGCGGTCCCGGGGCGTCGGCCGCGAAGCCCACCTTGTAGGTGTCGGTGACACCCAGTTCCTGGAGCGAGTGGGCCGCGTCGGCGGACTGCAGCGTGCGGATCAGCACGTCGGCGGTGACGATGAGCGGACCGCCCGCGTTGGAGATCGGGTTGCCGAAGGTCGGCGCGAGCCTGGCGACACCGGTGGAGTCCAGGAGGCTGATCGAGCTCTCCGACTCGTAGATGACGGGCACCGTGCGGTACAGGTAGCCGCCGGCGAGCAGGCTCAGCACACAGATCGGCACCACCAGGTACCAGCGTCGGCGCAGGGTCGCCAGGATCTCGGCCAGGCTCACTGTCGGCGCTCCCCCCGGCGGTCCCGATCAGGACCATCAGACTCACGGATCATGTGGCGTGCGGTCAAGAGCGGCTGGCAGTATCGGACCTGACGGAAGGACAGCCCGTGACGCCCGAAGCGTTCGTCAGTGCCCTGGTCCGACGCTGGTACGTGCTGCTGCTCGCCCTGCTGCTGACCGCTGCCGGGGCGTACCACGTGCTGAAGCCCACCGAGGTCTACCGGGCCTCGGCCGTCGTCGTGCTCAAGCCGCCGGTCACCGGGAACCAGCCGAACCAGCTGGCCAACCTCCAGCCCACGCTGGCGACCGTCTCGTACGACGTGGTCCAGCAACTCGGCACGCCCGCCGGGCAGGCAGAGCTCGCGGCGGCCGGGGTGCACGGCACCTACGCCCTGGCGCCGCGCAACAGCGGCACGAACGCCACGCCGCAGTACCTGATCCCCTCGCTGCAGATCACCACCGAGCAGCCGAGTCCGGACGCGGCGGACGCGGCGGCACGCCGCATCGTCGAGGTGTACGCGGCGCACGTCGACCGGTTGCAGGACGGCGAGCACGTGCCGCAGGCGTCCCGGATGACGGTGTCGGTGCTGGTGCCGCCCAACGCCGCGCTGCTGAGCGGCACCAAGAGCCGCGGCCTGGTGGGCGTGGCGCTGTCGGGCGCCTTCGGCGGAACGGCGGCGGCCCTGTGGACCGACCGCTGGCTGCTCGGCCGGGCCCGGCGCCGACGGGCGCTGCCCGCGCCCGCCTGAGGCCCGGCGGAACGCCCCGGCCACGGTCCGGCGGCTCACAGTCCCCGGCGCTTCCAGGACCGCCACCACAGCCACTCCCGGCCCCGGTCGTACACCGCGGAAAGGACCAGCGGCTGCAGGTAGGGCATGGTGCGGGCGCCGACCAGGCGGCGCAGCCGCAGCGCGCGGAACTCCGGCAGCGCGTCCGCGTCGGGCGTGCAGGCTCGGGCGAAGTCGACCAGCTCGTCGACGGGCACCACGTCGGTGCGCCCGCGGTCGTAGGCGCGGTAGGCGCGCCGCAGCGCGTAGCGGGCCAGCCGGCGGCGGACGGTCGCGGCCAGCCGGTCGGCGTCGGGCAGCAGCTCGCCGCACTTGGCCAGCGCCGAGTCGTAGGCCACCAGGCGCTGGCGCAGGTCGTCCAGCTGGCCGCCGAAGTCGGTGGTGGACATGTTCTGGCCGTGGACCCGGTAGTACGCCTGGTCGGCGCCGCTGACGTAGCCGACGTCGGCGTGGGCGGCCAGTCGCATCCACATCTCGATGTCGCCCGCGTGGGGCAGTTCCGGGTCGTAGCCGCCGACCTGGCGCTGGAGCGAGGTGCGCACCACCACCTCGGGCGAGGTGATGCAGCCGGTGCCCTCACGGAAGCGGCGCTCCAGCCACCAGTGCCCGGGATAGACGATCCGACCGCCGCTGCCGGCGCGGGCGGCGGGCAGGGGGAGGCCGTGCTGGAAGTGGATCGGGCGGCCGTAGGCGAAGCCGGCCTCGGGGTGGGCGTCCAGCAGGGCGGCCGCCCTGGTGAGCGCGCCGGGCACCAGCCGGTCGTCGGCGGAGAGCAGCGCGCAGTAGTCGCCGTCGGCCCACTCCAGCAGGCCCTCGTTGTAGGTGGCGATGTGCCCGCGGTTCCGCTCGTGCACGCGGACCTCGATGCGGTCGTCCCCGCCGGCGAGCTTGCGGGCGGTCTCGGCGGAGTCGTCGGGTGAGGCGTCGTCGATGATCAGCACCCGTACGTCCACGCCGGGTTGCTCGTCGAGCACGCTGCGGACGCAGTCCTCCAGGTAGTGGCCGTACTTGTAGCAGGGGATGACGACGCTGACGCTGCTCATGGAGGTGGGGCCAATCCCCGGGCGGCGGGGAGGCCGGCGCGAGGGCCGGTCTCCCCGCCGCCCGGTGGGTCGGAACGGACGGGATCATTCAGTGGTGCGGCGTGCTCAGATCAGGGTCCTGACCCCGACCGTGGGCTCCAGGCGTCCGGGGACCCAGCCAGGGAACCGGGCGAACGGCGGGAAGAACACCGAGTTGAGCCGCGGGTGGTGCGGCAGGTGCGGTCGCGGGTAACCGGTGCGCAGCAGCCAGGTGCGGGTGGCCACGGTGTGCCCGTGCCTGTCCTCGGCGGTCAGGGTGATCCGGTAGACGACTCCGTAGGCCAGCGGCGCGGCCGGACGGAGGCTCACCTTGTGGGTGGCCGGGTCGTAGCCGACGACGGCGGTGTAGCTGTCGTCGTCCGGCCAGTCGCCGACGGACGGAGTGGTGCTGATGTCCGCGTCGATGTGGGCCGGGTCCGTGGCCGCGGGCAGGGTCGCGGTGAGCGGGTGCGCCGCGTCCACGATCCGGTTCGGCCCGGTGGTCTTCGCTCCCCGGCCGGAGCCGGAGAGCGGGGCCGCCGAGAGCACCAGTCCGCTGGGCGAGGACGTCGGCAGTTTCGCCACCGCCGCCCCGACCGCCGTCCTGGCCGCCGCGCCCATGGTGGCGCTCGGCGAGAAGACCGGGCTGACCCAGTAGTTGGCGGATCCCGCGGAACCGCTGGGGAACGCGGAGGTGCTGCCGTAGGCGTAGACGCCGTTGGGAGCGCCGTTCGCGTCGGCGGGCGCGGTCAGCGGGTAGGCCAGGTGGGCGCCGGTGAAGTAGCTCTCGTTCACCGCGTAGTTGCCGTTGGGCGCGTGGTACGAGACCACGTAGGTGGTACCCGCGGTGATCGCGACCGGAGTGGTGAAGGTCAGCGTCTGCCAGCCCGTGGCGGACTCGTTGGTGAAGGTGCCGGTCGCCAGCAGGCTGCCCGAGGCGGACCAGAGGCTGCCGGTGTGGGTGCCGGTGTTGCCGGTCCCCTTGTAGAAGGTGACGCCGGTGACGTTGCCCACCACGGCGGCCTGGAAGCGGGCGCCCAGCTCAAGGGAGTTGGGGTCGGCGGTCACGTCCGTGGTGCCCGGCACGGTGGTCGACGGCCACAGGGCACAGGGACAGCTGGTGGCCGGCGGCGTCGAGCTGGTGGTGAAGGTCCAGCTGACCGGGGCGGCCATGGCGTTGCCCCACAGGTCCGAGACCTGGACCGAGGCCGTGTAGACCCTGTTCAGCGCGAGCTGCGTGGACGGCGTGAACGTCGCCACGTTGCCGGAGGTCACCGCGGCGGTGCCGGGGACGGCGGTGCCGCTCGGGTCCTTGACGGTGAAGGCCAGCGTGCTCTGGTCGATGCTCTCGTTGAACGTCGCCGACACCGGGCTGGTGATGGAGACGCCGGCCGCCCCTGAGGTGGGCGACTTCGCGGTCACCGAAGGCGGCGTGGTGCTGGCCGTCGAGGTGTCGAGCACCACGTCCACCCAGTAGTTGCTGCCGCTGGACGCCGTGGAGGGGAAGGCGCTGGTCGAGCCGTAGTGGTAGACGCCGTTGCCGCCCGAGGCGCCGCCGCTCTGCAGCGCGGTCAGCGGTGCGAGGCCCGCGGCCTGGCTGCTGAAGTAGCCGCCGTCGTACGAGTAGCCGCCGTTGGGTGCGAAGTAGGAGGCGACATAGGTGGTGTTGGCCTTGACCGGCACCGGCGAGGGGAAGTTCAGCTGCTGCCAGCCGGAGGCCGTCTCGTTGGTGAACGTCCCGGTAGCCAGCAGCTGGCCGCTCGCGGTCCACAGGTTGCCCAGGTGCGTGCCGGTGTTGGCGGTGGACTTGTAGAAGCGGACGCCGGTGACCGAACCGGGGGCGCTGGTCTGGAACTTCACGCCCAGTTCGAGCGCGCTGCCGTCGCCGCCGTTGACCGTTCCCGGCACCGCGCTGGCGGGCCAGACGGTGCACGGGCACTGCTGCGGCCCGACGGTGAGCGGCACGGAGGCGACCGCGCCGGTGTTGACGCTGTCGTCCTCGGCGCGGACCTGGATCTGCGCCGAACCCTGGGCGGTCGGCGTCCAGCTGTAGCTCCAGGACGTCAGCCCGGTGGCCTGGTTCCAGGTGGCGCCGCCGTCGGTGGAGACCTCGACGCGGGCGACGACGCCCCCGCCGTTGTCGGCCGCGGTGCCCGTGACCGTGATCGGCTTCAGCGCCGGCACGGTGCTGCCGGAGGACGGGCTGGTCACCGTGACGGTCGGGCCGACGGTGTCCGTCGAGGCTGCGGCGGCGACGAGGTTGCTCTGCAGCGTGACCGGCTGCAGACCCATGTCGGCCAGGATGTTGACGGTGGCCTGCTGCATCCGGGCGTCCTCGGTGACCGTGGGCGTGCCGGTGGTCGGCACGTTGGTCAGACCCCAGGACCACTGGACGGTGGCCGAGCCGAAGACGAGCGCGTGCGAGGTCGGGTCGCGGAACTCCACCAGGCTGTGCGTGGCCGTCCCGTTGCCGTAGTTGTTGCCCCAGTCCAGGCGCAGGGTGCCGTTGGTGACGTCGACCGTCGTCGAGGAGAGGTCGATCTCACCGCTGGGTCGTGAGGCGTCGGGCACGTCGCTGTCCCACTCGTAGCCGAGGGTCCCGGTCGGGAAGACGGCGGTCTGCGAGGGGGTGAGGTTGGCGACGGAGGTGTTCCGCCAGAGCCGCATCTTGGCGTAGGCGCCCGGCACGGTGATCGCGTCGCTGCGGTAGCCGTTGACCTGGAACAGGGAGCCGGTCAGCTGGTTCTCCGGCTGGTAGGGCTGGTTGTAGTTGGCGCTGGCCGGGTCCATCCAGGTGCCGGTCCAGGTGCCGCTCGGGTCCGCGACGCCGTCGGGGGTCGGGAACTCGAGCTTGGTCATCTTGTAGCTGACCATGGTCCGGTTCGGCGTGTTGGTCCCGTCGATGCTGGGCGCCAGGCGGGTCTTCCAGAAGACCTCGTTGCCGCTGAAGAACGCCTCGTTGACCCCGGCCTTGCGGGCGGCGAGGACGTTGTTCCACTGCGCCTGGTTCCAGTACTCGTCGTGCCCCGAGGACATGAAGACCTTGTGGTTGAGCAGCAGCGAACCGTTGGTGGACACGTCGAGCCCGGAGAGGTAGCTGACGTCGTAGCCGTTCCGCTCCAGCCACGAGATCATCTCGAACTCGGAGCCGTAGACGCCGTTGTCGCCGCCGATGTCCAGCGGACGGTTGTAGCTGACCTGGTAGGCGCGGCCGTCGGGCGCGGGCCCGTTGCCCTGGTAGAGGTTCTGGCCGCCCCACATGTTGTAGGCCTGCCAGGTCTGGTCGGAGGTCTGCACGACCAGACCCGAGTGGCTGGAGTCGTCACGGACCACGAACGGGTAGGGCATCAGGCCGTTGCCGTCGGACTGGTCGAAGTTCGCGATGTAGAGGCCGGAGACCGCGTCACTCGGCACCGTCCAGCTCGCGGTGACCGGCCAACTGCCGCAGTCCACCAGTCCGGTGCTGCTGACGGTCGCACAGGAGGCGGCCTTGGTCGTGTAGTTGGCCGAGTAGGTCTGCGCGGCCTGGGCGGCCGTGGACATCTCGCGGGCGCCGTCGCCGCCGTACCAGCCGAGCCGGTAGATCTCGACGTGGTAGGAGACCGGCGACTGGATCTTGAACTGGATGGTGGAGCCTGCGGTCACGCTCTCCTGTGTGGAGAACCCCTGGATGTCGCCCCAGGCGTTCGGGGAGAACCAGTCCGACATCGGCGTGCCGGTCTTGGAGTTCTCACAGGTGATCGGGTTGGAGCCGGTCCCGCACGGGTCGACCGCGTGCGCGGCGGAGCCGAGGGTGAGAGGCAGCAGCACACCTGCTATCAGCGCCAGGACGGCGAGCAGGCCGAGTCGGACACGGGATCGGACGGAGAGTTGTCGGTGGTTCGTGACGGTGCTTTTCATGGGTTCCCCGGGGGTACAGCAGTTCAGCTCGCGAAACACGGAACCGGCGTCAGGGCCCTGACGCCGTCCGCGGTGACGACGCCCTGCGGCGTCGCGTGACCAGTTCTCCTCGGTGGTGGTGCGGTGGTGCGTTCTCCCGTCAGCCCAGAGCGCCGGCCAGTGCGTCGACGACGCGCTGCTGCTGGTCGGCGGTGAGCTGCGGGTGGAGCGGCAGCGAGAGGATCTCCTCCGCCGCGCGCTCGGCCTCGGGGAAGGAGCCGCGTCCAAGGCCCAGGTGGGCGAAGGCGGCCGTGAGATGGACAGGAGTCGGGTAGTGGATGGCCGCGCCGATGCCGGCCGCGTTCAGCTTGCCGACCACGGCGTCACGGTCGGCGCCGGGGACCCGCACCACGTAGAGGTGCCAGACGTGCTCGTTGCCCTCGGCGACCTCCGGCAGCACCACCCGTCCGGCGGCCGCGAGCTCGCCCAGCAGCTCCCGGTAGCGGGCGGCGGCGTCCCTGCGCGCCTGGTTCCAGCCGCCGAGGCGGGCCAGCTTGGCCCGCAGCACGACGGCCTGGAGGCCGTCGAGCCGGCTGTTGAATCCGGCGATGTCGTGGCGGTACTTGGCCGCGCTGCCGTGGTTCGCCAGCAGGCGCACCCGCGCGGCGAGGTCGGGGTCGTCGGTGAGCACGGCGCCGGCGTCGCCGTAGGCGCCGAGGTTCTTGCCGGGGTAGAAGCTGGTCGCGGCGATCCCGCCGACGCCGGGCGTCCGCCCGTTCCGGCTCGCCCCCTGGCTCTGCGCCGCGTCCTCCACCACGCGCACCCCGTCCGGCAGCGCGGCGGCGAGCTCCGCGGCGGGCGCGAGCTGCCCGTACAGGTGCACCGGCACGACGGCCCGCGTGGCCGGACCGACGGCGGCGAGGGCCGCGTCCGGGTCGATCAGGAAGCTCTCCGGCAGGCAGTCCACCAGCACCGGCACCGCGCCGATCCGGGCGACGGCCCCGGCGGTCGCGATGAACGTGTTCGCGGGCAGCACCACCTCGTCGCCCACGGTGACGCCTGCGGCGCGCAGGGCGAGCTCCACCGCGTCGGTGCCGTTGGCGACGCCGACGCAGTGCGAGACCCCGCCGAACGCGGCGTACTCCCGCTCGAACGCGGCGACCTCCTCACCCCCGACGAACGCGGTGGCCGCGAGCACGCGGTCGAACCCGGCCCGGATCTCGTCGGCGACCTCGGCATGCGCCGCGCCGAGATCGACGAGGGGGATCTGCTCCATGGAACTGGACTCCTGACTTCTGAGAGGGACGTTGCCACTTCCTGGGGCACGTGGCGGTGGTTGATCAGCTGCGTGCGCGGTCGACCACTGACATGCGGACGGCCCGGCACGCTCGGTCCGCCACCTAGGTGGGTGGCTCGGCGCGCGGTTCCCCGCGCCCCAGGTCGTGCAGGTGCAGCTCCGCTCGAACACTTTCCGGCACAGGTCGGAGCTTCCTGGCCGGACTGCCGACCCAGATCTCCCCCGGCGGCAACGACTCCAGCAACATGGAGCCCAACCCCAGTTGGGACCAGGCCCCGACCATCACGCCCTCGCGGACCAGCGCTCCCGCGCCCACGTACGCGCCCGCGCCCACGTCCACGCCGCCGCCCAGGCGGACGCCCGACGCGAGCGTGGCGAAGTCGCCGACGACGTCGTCGTGCGTCAGCACGACCTGCGGCATGACGGCGACGTGCGCGCCCACCCGTACCGACGCCGTCAAGGCGCAGTGCGCCAGCAGGACCGAGCCGGGACCGACCCGCGCGCTGCCCGCCACCGCCGCCGTGGGGTGGACGACCGTGCCGTAGCGGTGCTCCGGCAGCCCCAGGCGGCGGACCAGGCGGGCCCGGCCCGCCCAGTCGCTCGGGTTGCCGACGCAGATCACCACCGGCGCGTCCGGATGCGCGTGGACCAGCTCGCTGCCGCCCAGAACCGGGACGCCGTCGACCTCGCCACCGTGGCGGGAGGGGTCGTCGTCCAGGTGGCCCAGGACCGCGTCGGGGCCGTACGCGTCGCGCGCGGCCTGCGCGGTCTCCCGCGCGAAGCCGCCCGCGCCGACGAGCAGCAGGCCCTTCACCGCCGCACCTCGCGGGCCAGCGCCGCGACCACGCGGTCCTGCTGCTGCTCCGTCATGGTGTGGAAGAGCGGCAGGATCAGCGAGTCGCGGGTGATCCGCTCGGTGACCGGCAGCTCCGCATGCGGGTGGCCCGCATAGGCGGGCTCCAGGTGCGAGGCCATGATGCCGCGCCGCGCCGAGATCCCGGCCTCGGCCAGTCCGGCCAGCACGGCGTCCCGGCCCTGCGGCCAGCCGTCCTGCGGCAGCACCCAGTAGGACTGGAAGGTCGTCGTCCCGTGAGCGGGGTCGCGGACCGGACGCAGCGCCGGCGCCGCCTCCGCCAGCAGCGCGTCGTAGCGCGCCGCCAGGGCCCTCCGCCGGGCCACCACCTCGTCGAGCCTGCCCAACTGGACCAGGCCGACGGCGGCCTGGATGTCGGTCATCCGGTAGTTGAAGCCGACCTCAAGGTACTGCTCCAGCACCGGCGTGCGGCTGGCGTGGCGCTGCGCGGCGGAGGCGTTCATGCCGTGCTCGCGCAGCCGCCGGAGCCTGGCGGCGACCTCGGCGTCGTCGGTGGTGACCATCCCGCCCTCGCCGGTGGTGATCACCTTGCGGGGGTGGAAGGACCAGGCCGCGAGCAGCGCGCCCGCGCCGACCGGGCCCCCGGCCACGGTCGCCCCGATCGCGCAGGCCGCGTCCTCGACGACCGCCGCGTCCCACTGGGCGCAGGCCTTCCGCACGCTCTCGACGTCGGCGGGCACGCCGCCCTGGTGCACCAGGACCACCGCGCGGGTGCGTTCGGTGCGCACGGCGGCGATCGTCTCCGCGGTCAGGTTGCCGGTGGCGAGGTCCACGTCGGCGAAGACCGGCTCAGCGCCCACGTAGCGCACCGCGTTCGCGGTGGCGATGAAGGACAGGGAGGGCACGACCACCTCGTCGCCGGGGCCGAGGCCCAGCGCGACCAGGCACAGGTGCAGCGCGGTCGTGCAGGAGCTGACGGCGACGCCGTGTCCCGCGCCGACCCGCTCCGCGAACGCCTGCTCGAAGGCGGCGACGCGCGGCCCCTGGGCGACCCAGCCGGAGCGGACCGCCTCGGCGGCGGCCTGCGCCTCCTCCTCGCCGAGCCACGGGATCATGACCGGTATCCGGTCCTCCCCCGCCTCCGCCGCCGGAGCGCCCGCGCTCATCGGCCCGCCTCCTGCGCGTCGGCCAGGCGCTCGGCCCGCCACCAGGAGACCAGGTCGGACAGGCCGGTGCGCAGGTCGATCTCGGCGCGGAAGCCGAGCCGCCGCGCGCTGTTCTCGACCTCCGCCAGGCGCCGGGTGACCCCGTTGACCGCGCGGGCCGGGCCGTGCACCGGCTCCAGGCCCTCCGCGCCCATCGCCTCCAGCAGGCCGAGGGCCAGCTCGCGCAGGCTGGTCTCGGAGCCGCTGGCGACGTTGAAGACCTCGTCGGTCAGCTCGGACTCCGCGGCCAGCAGGTTCGCCCTGGCGATGTCCCGCACGTCGACGAAGTCCATGGTCTGGGTGCCGTCGCCGAGGATCAGCGGGGGCTCGCCCGCCTCGATCCGCTCCATCCAGCGGATCAGCACCTCGGTGTAGAGGCCGTGGATGTCCATCCGCGGCCCGTAGACGTTGAAGTAGCGCAGCGCCACGTAGTCCAGCCCGTACATGGCGTGGAAACTGCGCAGCATCCCCTCGTTGAAGGCCTTGGCCGCCCCGTAGAAGGTGTCGTTGTTGTAGGGGTGGTGCCGTTCGGTGGTCGGGAAGGTCTCCGCGAGTCCGTAGACCGAGGCCGACGAGGAGGCGACGACCTTGCCGACGCCCGCCTGCGCGGCGGCCTCGACCACGTTGAAGGTGCCGTCGACCATGACCTCGTTGGCCAGCCGCGGCTCCTCCGCGCACTGGGTGATCCGGATGGCCGCGAGGTGGAAGACCAGCTCGGCCCCCTCGGTGACCTTGCGGACCAAGTCCGCGTCGCGGATGTCGCCCTCGACGACCTCCACCACGCCGCTCGGCAGGGCGGCGGCCAGGTTGGCCATCCGCCCGCGCACGAAGTTGTCGAGGACGGTGACCTTGCCCGCCCCCTCCTGCACCAGCAGGTCGACCAGGTTCGAGCCGATGGTGCCCGCTCCGCCCGTCACCAGGATCTGCTTGCCGCGTACGGTGCCCAAGTCGCTTTCCCTTGCTAGCTGATGAACGTAGGAACTACGGACGGAGCGGTCAGTGGCCGGTGCGCAGACCGACGACCGCTCCGTGGAAGGCGAGGCTGCGCGAGGCCGCCTCGAGGATGTCCAGCACCCGCAGCCCTGCCCGGCCGTCGGTGAGCGGCGGACGGCCGGTGGTGATGGCGTCGGCGAACTCCTCGACCATGGACCGCAGCGCCTCCCGCTCGGTCAGCGCCGGGGCGACCATGTCGCCGGTGCGGTAGGAGACGAGCATGTCCCGCCGCTCCTCCGCGCCGATCTCCTGCGGCGTGGCCAGGTCGACCCCGCGGTCGAAGAGGGCGATGCGCTGCGCCGGGTTGAGGTCGTCCCAGACCAGGGTCCGCTTGGCGCCGCCCACCATGGTGGTGCGGACCTTGGTCGGGGAGAGCCAGTTGACGTGCACGTGGGCGATGGCGCCGGTGCTCAGCTGGAGCGTCAGGTAGCCGATGCAGGCCTGGCCGGCGCCGATCGGGTCGGCGCCGTGGGCGGCGACGGCGACCGGCCGCACGTGCTCGGGCAGGATGAAGTCCAGGATGGACAGGTCGTGCGGGGCCAGGTCCCACAGCACGTCGACGTCCTTCTGCACCAGGCCGAGGTTGATCCGCACCGAGTCCACGTAGTGCAGCTCGCCCAGCTCGCCGCCCAGGACCAGTTCGCGGATCCTGGCCACCGCCGGGGTGTAGCAGTAGGTGTGGTCGCACATCAGGGTGAGCCCGCGCTCCTCGGCCTCCTCGACCAGCCGCAGCCCGTCGGCGTAGGTGGCCGCGAGCGGCTTCTCCACCAGCACGTGCTTGCCGGCGCGCAGCGCGGCCAGGGCGACGTCGAGGTGGGTGCCCGCCGGGGTGGCCACCGCCACGGCGTCGATCTCCGGGTCCGCCAGCACCTCGGCCAGGTCGTCGGTGGCCTGGACGGTGGAGTAGCCGCCCAGCACCCGCCGGGCCCGCTCCAGGTCCAGGTCGCACAGCCGACGCAGCCGGAACCGGTCGGAGGCCTGGAAATTGCGAACCAGGTTCGGCCCCCAGTAGCCGGCCCCGACCACGGCCACGCCGAGCGGTCCGTCCGGTCGCTCCCGCGTGCCCTCGGCCGCGTCCTGCTGCTCGCTCCGCGCCATCCGTGCGGTCCCCCTCGTCGGTGATGAACTCTGCGTGTGCCGCATCAGTGGTCCCCCGTCATCAGTACGCCCCGGTCCCGCGCACCACGGCCGGGCCCGTGCGCCGCAGGATGTCCGCGTCCAGCGCGACGGACCAGTTGTCCACGTAGGAGAGGTCCAGCCGGACGGCCTCCTCCCAGGGCAGGTCGGACCGGCCGCTGACCTGCCACAGACCGGTGAGTCCCGGCTTCACCAGCAGCCGCCGCCGCATCTCGTTGGTGTAGCCGTCCGCCTCCGCGGGCAGCGAGGGACGCGGGCCGACCAGCGACATGTGTCCCGCCACCACGTTGATCAGCTGCGGCAGTTCGTCGATCGAGTAGCGCCGCAGCACCGTGCCGACCCTGGTGATCCGCGGATCGGCCTTGATCTTGAACAGCAGCCCGTCGTCGTTCTGGTTGAGCTGCTCCAGCTTCGCCCTGCGCTGCTCCGCGTCCTGGTGCATGGTGCGGAACTTGTACATGGTGAAGTGGTTGCCGTACTGGCCCACCCGGCGCTGCCGGAACAGGGCGGGGCCCGCGCTGTCCATCCGCACCACCAGGGAGACGGCCAGCAGCAGCGGGGCCAGCGCGATCAGCATCACCGCGGCCAGCGACCGTTCGACGATCTCGGTGGGCAGCCTGGCGCCGCGGCCCAGCTGGGGCGCGCGGACGCCGATCAGCGCCATGCCGTCGGCCACCCGCACCGAGAGCCGCGACGCGGCCACGTCGGTGAGCAGGGGCGCGACCAGGAAGTCCGCCCCGGCCGCGGCGGCGCTCCAGGAGAGCCGCCGCATCTCGGCCGCGCCGATCTGCGGGCCGGGAACGACGACGACGGTGCCGCAGTCGGTGTCGTGCAGGGCGGTGGTCAGCTCGTGCAGCCCGCCCCACACCCGCGCCTCCCACGGGCCCAGCGCCGCGGCCTTCTCCGGGTCGGCCAAGCAGACGCCGGCCACGCTCAGGGCGCCGCCAGGCGCCGCCCCCAGCCGCGGCAGCAGTTGCAGCACGCCCTCGGCCGAGCCGACCACGACCGCGACCCGGTGCCGCCGCTCGGCGGCGAAACGCCGCAGCAGCCGGCGGCGCAGCAGCAGCCGCACCAGCACCGCGGCCAGCGCGACCGGGACCGCGGCCAGCATCATGGAGTGCAGGAACTCGTCGTCCCGCAGCACCATCCAGTAGCAGCTGACGGCGACGGCCGGCAGCGCCACGGCGCCGCGCAGCACCCGCCGGAACTCCTCGACCCCGGCGCCGAGCGTCTCGGTGTCGTAGGCCCGGTAGGCGCCCATGGCGAAGAGCCAGGCCGGCGGCAGGCCCAGGACCAGGGCCCAGTGCCGGTGCTGACCATGGATCAGCAGCCCTGCCGCCAGGGCGGCCATGGCGTCCGCGATCAGCAGGGTGCGCCGATAGGTGCGCAGCCTGCGTCTCCGTCGTGCGCTCCCGTGGGAGCGGTTGGTGTGTTGGTGCCCGTGCGTAATCGGTCCGACGATCATGCACCCCCCCGGGTTTCCGGCTACCGCCTCAGCCCGCGTCTGTCACATCCGAACTGGCCGAACTAGTCGATCTGTCGCCGTGCAAGAGGTCGTGCAAAAGTGGTGCCGAAGCCCGAACACGCCCTGCCGCATCGATGCAGAGGAGTCTCGGCGGTCCCCCACCCCCTGGGAGACCGGAAACGGTCAAGGACAGGTAAACCCCGCCTTTGCCGCCGCTCGCGCAGCAATCTAGACCATCGGGGAACAAGCGCGGGAAAGAATCCGATAGTTCACGATTCCGGTGGCGCAAGATCTGGCCATACTGCGGTGGTGACGTATGTGACTCGTGAAGACATCAGCCTGGTCATCCCCGCGCACAACGAGGAGCGAGTCATCGGCCGACTGCTCGACGCGCTGCTGGCCGACGGGCCCGACGGACTCGACATCGTCGTCGTCTGCAACGGCTGCAGCGACGGCACCGCCGAGGCGGCCCGCGGGCACGGCCCGGCCGTGCGCGTGGTGGAACTCGAGAAGCCTTCCAAGCACTGGGCGTTGAGAGCCGGGGACGAACACGCGCTGACCTTCCCCCGGCTCTACGTGGACGCCGACGTGGTCCTCTCCGGGGCCGACGCGCGGCGCGTGGCGGCGGCGCTGGACACCCCCGGCATCCTGGCCGCGGCCCCCGAGCGGGAGCTGCCGCTGGCCGCGAGCGACTGGCGGGTCCGGGCCTTCTACCGGGTCTGGCTGCGCCTGCCGACGGTTCGTCAGAGCCTGTTCGGTCGAGGGGTCCTGGCGGTGTCCGAAGCGGGCCATGCCAGGCTCGCCGCGCTGCCCGAGCTGATGGCCGATGACCTGGCCTTCTCTCTCGCGTTCAGGGCCGAGGAACGCCGGGTCGCGGAGGACGCCCACGTGGTCATCCAGCCTCCGCGCAGCTGGCCGGATCTGATGCGTCGTCGCATCAGGGCGATGACGTCCACCGCGCAACTGGAGCACCATCAGCGCAGCAACGGCGTGGCCGCCGAGGGCGACGCCGCAGGCCAGGCCCGCACCGGACTGGGCGACCTGCGCGCCCTGGTGCGGGCGGAGCCGCGGTTGCTGCCCTCGGTCGTGGTCTTCGCCGCCACGGCCGTCCTCGCCCGCCGCGCCGCGCGCCGCGCGGTCCGCGCGGGGGACTTCGACACCTGGCTGCGGGACGAGAGCAGTCGTTCCTGAGCCCACCCGATCCGCCCGACCCGCCCGACCGCTCCGACCCGTCCGCCCGCTCCGCGTTCGAGAGGCCCCTCCATGAGCGACTCCGTCAGTGTCCGCGCCACCGCCCAGGTCGACCCGTCCGCCGAGGTCGGCGACGGCACCACGGTCTGGGACCTGGCCCAGATCCGCGAGAAGGCCGTGCTCGGCCGCGAGTGCATCATCGGCCGAGGCGCCTACGTCGGTCCCGGCGTCCGACTGGGCGAGCGGGTCAAGCTGCAGAACCACGCGCTGGTCTACGAGCCGGCCGTGCTGGGCGACGGGGTCTTCGTCGGCCCGGCCGCGGTGCTGACCAACGACCACTTCCCCCGCTCCGTCACGCCGGAGGGCAAGCTCAAGCGCGGCGAGGACTGGGAGGCCGTGGCCGTGGTGGTCGAGGAGGGCGCGTCGCTCGGCGCGCGCTCGGTGTGCGTGGCCCCGGTCAGGGTCGGCCGCTGGGCGCTGGTCGCCGCGGGCGCGGTGGTCACCCGCGACGTGCCGCCCTTCGCCCTGGTGGCCGGGGTCCCGGCCCGCCGCATCGGTTGGGTGGGCCGGGCCGGCGCCAGGCTCGTCGCCGTCGAGGGGCACCCCGGGATCTGGGAGTGCCCCTCGACCGGCGCGCGCTACGAGGAGCGGGACGGGCTGCTGCGGGAGCGGTGACCGACCGGACTCCCCCGCCGGGTCCGTCAGCGGACGACGTCGAAGACGTTCTTCTGCAGGCCGTTGGAGTAGGTCTCGTGCTCGACCAGCTTCAGCTTCTGGGTGTCCTTGTCCGTGGTGCTGAACAGGCGCTTCCCCGCGCCGAGCAGCAACGGGTAGACCAGCAGGTGGTAACGGTCGATCAGACCGGCGTCCGAGAGGGCGTGGTTGAGCGAGGCGCTGCCGTGGACGATGATCGGGCCGCCCTCGGTCTCCTTGAGGGCGGCGACCTCGTCGACCGAACGCAGGATCGTGGTCTCGCCCCAGTCGGAGACCAGGTCGGCGTCGGTGAGCGTGGTGGAGACGACGTACTTGGGCAGCGTCCGGTACCGCGCGAACTCCGGCATGTCCGGCCACACCGGACTGAAGGCCTGGTAGCTGACCCGGCCCAGGAGGACGGCGGTCGCCTCCTCCTGCTCCCGCCCCTTGATCTCGAAGGCCTCGGGCACGAACTCGACCTCCTTGAAGGTCCAGCCGGAGTTGCGGTAGCCCGGCTCGCCGCCGGGGGCCTCCACCACGCCGTCGAGGGAGATGAAGGCGGTGCTGATCAGGGTGCGCATAGGGGTTCCTTCGTCGTGGGTCACAGCGGTGCGGGTCAGCCGAGCAGGCCGGTCAGCCACTGCTGCCAGGCGCTCTCGGCCAGGTCCGGGTCGGTGCCCGGCGCGAAGAGGTGGTGGGAGCCGAGCACGACGCCCGGTCCCTGGTGGAAGGTGCAGATCGCGTCGGCGGCACGGATCTCGAAGCGTTCGTCGTCGGCCCAGACGACCTCGCCGTCCAGGACCGGCAGCTCTGCGGGGCCGCCGTGCGCGCGGGCGCCCGTGGCGACCGGCGTCGGCAACGACAGACCGCGGACGAGCGCCGCCCGGACGTCCTGCGGCGACCGGTCACCGGTCGGCGCGAAGACGAACACCGGCGCGGCGGTGCGGCCGCGGAAGTGCGCCAGGTACTCGCGCAGGGTGTGCAGGTGGAACGGCCAGCCGCGGCGCAGCGCGTCGTACTCGTCCTGCCAGTCGTCGCCGAGCAGCCCGCTGTGGACCAGGCGGAGCACGGTGCTGCCGCCGTCACGCCCCTCGATCAGGTACTCGAAGGCCATGAACCGGCCGTCCTCGGCGGGCTCGGTGCGGATGGCGAAGCGCTTGCCCGGCTCGTAGCCGGTGATCAGCGCCTCGACCCGCTGCCCTCCGGTCTCCATGGCGGCGACCCCGCCGGTGCGGGGCTCGACCTGGTTGCGGCCCATGAACCAGGAGTCGATCCCCGGTCCGGTGGCGATCGCCTCCCAGACCTGTTCCGGGCTCGCCGGCAGGCTCGTCTCCAGCTCGATCTCGAACGGATGGGTCATCGTCGGTTCTCCTGTCCCGTCGGGGACTCCGGTGCTGTCGGGGGCTCAGGTGCTGTCGTTTCTCCGCCCGGCCTGCCGGGTATCTGGTGCAGCCCGACGACCAGCCGATGGCTGCGGCCCCCCGGGGCGGCCTCGTCGTGGTAGCGGCCGACCAGCTCGGCCACCGCCTCGGCCAACTCCTCGGCGAAGGCACCCCGGTCGCCGGCGGAGGCGAAGCGCACCTCCGCGTCGATGCCGAAGGTGGCCACGCGCCTCCCGGCTCTGGAGGCGCCGGACAGCAGCGCCCCCACCTCCTGGACCAGCCGGGAGCCGAGCGCCAGCAGCCAGCGGGCGGAGAGCTGGTCCGGCGCCCGGGAGGGATCCGGGCTCACGGCCGCCAGCGCGCTCGGCGAGATGACGTAGGAGGCGGCGGTGGCGCGGTACACCCGCTCGGTGACGTTGCCCTTGCGCCGCTCCTCGACGAGCTCGACGAGCGCATGCCGTTCGAGCTCCTTGAGGTGGTAGTTGACCTTCTGTCGCGGCAGCCCGAGCCGGGCGGCCAGCATGGCGGCCGACCCCGGCTCGGCCAGGGCGGCGAGGATCCGGGACCTGATCGGGTCCAGGGAGGCCTCGGCCGCGGCGGGTTCTTCGATCACGGCGACGTCGAGCATGTCTCCATGCTGCGACCGACAAATAAATTTGTCAAGACAATCGAAACTGTCGGTCGGCCCGTCGCCCCGGCCGCGTCGTCCCGGTCGCGTCGGCCTGATCGAGCCGTCCCGGTCGCGCGGGCGGGGTAATCCGCTCGCCCGTGGCCCGGACCGACGGGCACACTGCCGAGGACGTCCGCGAACACCCGCGCACCGCCAGGAGCAGGCATGACGACAGACCCGACCGCCGCCTCGGACCCCGTCCCGCAGGTCCGCGTCTCCGCCGGGGCGCTCCGGGGTCGGACGGAGGCGGGCGTGGCGGTCTTTCGCGGGGTGCCGTTCGCCGAGCCGCCGACGGGACCGCTCCGCTTCGCCGCCCCGCGGCCGGCCCGCCCCTGGGAGGGCGTGCGGCCCGCCGAGGCCTACGGTCCGCCCCCGCCCCAGGCCGAGGTATTCGGCATGGACGCGCTGGCGCGGCAGGCCCCGGGACCCGACTGGCTCACGCTCAACGTCTGGTCGCCCGAACCGCGTCCGGGCGCGGGGCTCCCGGTGCTGGTCTGGATCCACGGCGGCGCCTACAGCATCGGCATGTCCGGTCTTCCCGAGTACGACGGCGCCCGCCTCGCCGGGGAGGGCGGGGTCGTCCTGGTGACCTTCAACTACCGCGTCGGCCTCGAGGGCTTCGGCTGGTTCGAGGGGGCGCCCGCCAACCGCGGCCTGCTCGACCAGGTGGCCGCGCTGGAATGGGTGCGCGACGAGATCCGCGCGTTCGGCGGCGATCCGGACCGGGTCACCGTCTTCGGCCAGTCCGCCGGGGCCGGATCGGTCGCCGCCCTGCTGGCCATGCCGCGCGCCGCCGGTCTCTTCCGCCGCGCCGTGGCCCAGAGCGTCCCGGGCACGTTCTTCACTCCGGCGCTGGCGGCCGACGTCGCCCGCGCCTGCGCCGCCGAGCTCGGGCTCCGGCCGACCGTCGCCGAACTCGCGGCGGTGGACCCGGAGCTGCTGTCCGCCGCGGGCGACGCGGTAGCCGCCGACACCGGCTCCTTCACCGGACGCTGGGGGCGGCCCGCGCACCGGTCGATCCCCTTCGCCCCGGTCGTGGACGGTGACGTGCTGCCGGTCACCCCCTGGCAGGCGCTGGCCGACGGCGCGGCGCGCGGGATCGACCTCCTCGTCGGACACACCCGGGACGAGCAGCGGCTGCTGACCGCACTCGAGGGCCTGCTCGGCCAGGTGACGCCCGAGCAGGCGGCGGCGACGCTCGGGATCTTCGCACCGGCCCCGGGCGGCGCACCCGGGTTCCGCGCGGCGCATCCCGGCGCGGGTCCGGACGAGCTCTACGAACTGGTGCTCTCGGACTGGCTGTTCCGCATGCCGAGCCTCCACCTCGCCGAGGCGCAGACCGCCGGCGGGGGGCGCGCCCATCTGTACGAACTGACCTGGTCCGCACCGGGGATGGGAGGCCTCATGGGGGCCTGCCACGGCTTGGACGTGCCCCTCGTCTTCGGCAACCTCGACCGGGGCCAACCCGCCGCGCTGATCGGCGAGGCCCCCTCCGCCGAGGCGGAGCGGCTGTCGGCCGCGATGCGTGCGGCGTGGACGGCCTTCGCGGCCCACGGCGACCCCGGCTGGCCCCGGTACGACGCCGAACGTCGGCTGACCCGGATCTTCGGCGCGGGACCGTCCGTCGTCGCCTATCCGGAGGAGAGCTCCCGGCGCCTCTGGCGGGAGCACGCCTTCGCCCCGCTCCCGCTCGTCGACGGATAGCGGCCGAGCCCCGGGGGCCGCCGCCCTTTCACGCGGCCGCGGTCGGCACCGCCTCCGGGTCCTCGGCGGGGTCCGGTGGACGGAGCCGGCCCGCCGCCCAGAGGCCTCCGGCGATCATGAACAGGGCGCCGACGGCGAAGATGCTGTCGATGGGGCCGAAGTGGACGCCCGCGACCCTGACGCTCAGTCCGCGCAGGGCCGTGCTGGCCAGGAAGCCGGCCAGGGCCATGGTGATCAGCGAGGCGAGCTGCTGCACCGGGCCGATGACGGTGACCACCCGCCCGAGCAGCCGCTGCGGGGTGACCGCGAGCAGCATCGGGCCGATCACCACGTTCACCGCACCGACCGGCAGACCCAGCACGGCGATCACGGCGACGGCCGCCGGAAGGTTCGTCAGCCGGGAGTAGCCGAGGATCACCACGCCTGTGGAGACCAGGCAGAGCCAGTACATCCGGGTGTCGCTGAGGCGGCGCGCCAGCGCCCCCGCGAGCAGCGCGCCGACCAGGGTGCCGACCGCGAACGCCGCCCCGAGCGTGCCCAGCCAGGAAGCGGCCGAGTGGAGGTTGTCGGTCACGAAGAACACGTCGAGGACGTTCAGCGCGCCCACGCCCAGCGTGTAGACGCAGACCGAACCCAGCAGCGCCGTCAGCACCCTGTTGCGGACGAAGAAGGAGATCCCCTCGCGGAAGTCCGCCAGGAAGGTCGACCAGGGCCGGTCGGCGGGGCACTCGACGGCTTCCGTGCGCAGCGACCTGACCAGGAGGAAGGAGCAGAGGAACGAGAGCGCGTTGAGGATCAGGGCCCACTGCACGCCGACGCCGAACAGCAGCGGTGCGGCCAGCGCCGGGCCGACGATGCCCGCGGCGCTCCCGGTGGCCTGGGAGAGGCTGAAGGCCCGGGTGCGGTCCTGCTTGGGGATGGCCGCCGCGATGATCGCGAGCCGGGCGGGGTTGAAGAACTGCGAGGCCCCGGCGGCCAGGGCCACCACCGCGTAGACGAGGGCGAGCCTGAGCCCCACCGGCAGGCGGGCGCCGGTCGCGGGGATCACCAGCAGCGCGGCGATCAGCGCGGCCCGCAGCGCGTCCATGGCCAGCATCAGCCGGCGGCGGTCCCAGCGGTCGACGAACACGCCCGCCACCGGCCCGATCAGGAAGACCGGCAGCGCCGCCGCCATCAGCACGCCGCTGACCGCGGCGGGCGCCCAGGTCTGACCCTTGGCGATCACGGTGCCGACCCACAGCAGGACCGTGGTGTCGAAGACGAAGTCGCCGACCACAGAGATGCCCTGGCCCAGCCAGAGTCTGTGCCAGTTGCGGTTGGCGCGCAGCCCGCCGGCGGGCGCGGCCTGCGGGGTGAGGGTGTCGGTCATGTCGTCGCCTCCGGGGTGTGGGTGAGGGCGGCCAGCAGAAAGCCCTCGGCGGGAGCGGTGCGGGCGGGCCCGGTCAGCCGGTCGAGGATCCGCTTGGCGTCGACCTGGACCCCGTGGTCGGCGACGCGCTGCGACAGCCGGGCCGCGAGGCGGCCGGCCCGTGCGGCGGCCTGGTCGGCCAGCGCGCCGGGGTCGGCGCGGTGGAAGCCGTAGGGCAGGCACTCGCGCAGCGGTTCCTCCTCCAGCGGCTCCGCGAGCAGCTGACGGACGATCATTCCCCAGGTGACGGGCTTGAGTCCGACGGAGAGATGGACCGAGGCCTGGTCGGTCGCGGTGCCCACGTGGGTGAAGCCGCGCGGGATGTAGAGGCACTCGCCCGCCCGCAGCACCACGTCGAGCAGCGGCTCCCGCTCGACGTCCGTCTCGCGTCCCGGGACCCACTCCGCCACCGGCCAGCGGCGACGCGGACGCCCGATCCGCCAGCGCTTGGAGCCGTGGACCTGGCGCAGCAGCACGCTCGCCGTGTCGTAGTGCGCGGCGACCCCGCGCGCTCCGGCGGGGGTCAGGAACGCCGCGCTGTAGGTGCGGAAGCCGGTCTCCCCGGTGACCTCGGCGCACAGGTCGGCCACCGTCGGCCAGTACGTCTGCACCTCCTCCAGCACGAGGGTGGCCCCGGCCGCCAGCTCGCGTGCCACCGCTGCGGCGTCGACCAGCGGTTCGCGGGCGGCGGACGCCCGCTCCCTGCGCCGGGCCACCCCCGCGACGGGCAGCTCGGCGCCGTCGCGGAAGAGCCGGATCGAGGGCAGCGGCAGGCCGCCCTCCTGGAGCAGCCGCTCCACGAGGGCCAGGCCGAAGACGTCGTCGAAACCGCCGAGTCCGGTGGCGACGAAGGGCTCCGCCTCCCAGTGGGACCGGAGCAGGTCGGTCGGACCGGTCAGCCGGTGCAGGGCCGGAGGCCGGATCTCCGCCACGGCGTTCACACCCCGGCCGGTGCGCGGCGCGGCCCCGGCCTGACGGCCAGGGCCGCGGAGACCCGCGCGAGCGCCTCGGCCAGCTGCGACTCCAGCCGTTCCGCCGCCGCGAGGTCGACCGGCGCCGCGGGCCCGTCGGCGGGCCCGTCCAGTCGCAGCCGCAGGCCGCGCGCCAGCGCGCTGTCGCCGCCCGGGTCTGCGGCGACCAGCGCCTTCCGCATCAGCTCCTCCCCGCGCCGCTCCTCCCCCGCGAGCAGCAGCGCCGCGCCGAGGACGCCCTGCCAGCGCGGCACCGTCAGCGGCGACGCCCAGGGCCCCTCGGCCGCGGCGGCGGACAGGGCCGCGTCCAGCCGGTGGGCGAGCCGCAGCGCCGCCGCCCGGCCGCCGCCCGGGCCGGTGTGGAAGGCGTGCGCGACGCCGTGCAGCCCGCGGACCAGGGCGAGCCGGCGCTCCTGCGTCGTGCCGGCGCCCAACTGCTCGGCGGTGGGCGGTCGCTGCGCACCGGGCCGGGCCGCCCAGGGCGTCTCGGCGGCGTGCTGGAGCCCGGCGGCGGTCAGTCCGGGCCAGAGCACGCCGAACCTGGCCGCCTGGTCCAGGAGTTCCTCGATCCGGCCGCGCCGCAGCAGGATCTTGCAGGTGTCCGCGACCCGGATGTTGCGGGCCAGCAGCCGGACCCGGCGTGCGAGCAGCGGATCGGGTTCGACGTCCTGCGGGAACCACTCGAGCTCGGCCGTGTGCACGTCCTGCCCCGCCGCGACCCGCTCCAGGGCCGCCAGCCCGGCCAGGCAGTGGTCCAGGCTGCCCGCGTAGCCCTCGATGCGGAGCAGGTTGACCTGCGGCTGCAGCGCCAGGGCGGCCGAGCGGGGGCGGTGCGGTCCGGGCGGACAGCTGCGGGCGAAGCCGACCTCGGCCCGGCACAGCGTCCGCGCGGCGTCGAGCCTGCCGCGCCGGAAGAGGACCAGCGACAGGAGGTTGGCGGCGACGAAGAGCGGCTCAGGGTCCGCGCCGGACGGCTCCCCCATCTCCAGCACCCGCCGCACGGCCGACGCGTCGTCGTGCGGAACCCGCTCCTCGTCCGAGAGCAGGCCCAGCCAGTTCGGGGGCGGCGCGGTCGCGACGCGGTGCGTCGGCACCACGGCAAGGGCGGCGACGGTGATGGGGTCCGGGCTGGAGTCCTGGCTCATGGTGAGGCGACCTCTTTCGTCGGGAGCGCGCCGGTGGTCCGGGCGGTGTGGGCGTCGACGGCGAGCAGGCGACGCCACACGCCGAGGGCGGTCGCCTCCTGGGTTCGGTTCAGGCCCATCCGGTTGGCGTGCAGATGCAGGACGGCGGCGGTCTCCGGCAGGCCGGCACAGGACCGGTAGGCCTCGGCCGGGGCGTTCCAGTGCCCGGCCGCGTCCTCAAGGCGGTCGCGCACCGGGCCCGGGGCGTCGCGGCCGGCCGTCAACGCGGCGCGGTGGGCCCGGAACTCTCCGGCCCCGGCCTCGGCCGTGCCGGAGCGGGCGGCGAGTTCCCTCCGGTCGTCCAGGTCGGGGAGCAGCAGCCGGGAGAGGCGGTCCAGGCTCAACGCCGTCAGCAGCGTCCGGTCCAGCCCGGCCTGGGGCGATGTGGCGTGGGGTGACGTGGCCCGGGGCGGGGCGGAGCAGCGCGTCAGCAGGCCGAGGACGGCGGCCGAGTCGGCGCAGAACAGCCGCTCCGCGTGGCCGATCGCGTCCGGGCCGCCGTAGCGGTCGGTCTCGGGGCGGTAGGTGCGCAGGGCGATGTCGGTCACCGGCAGGGCGCGGGCCGCCTCCCTGGCCCAGGCGAGGAGCGCGTCCGCCGTCCGGTGCCCGCAGCGGACCCGGAGCCGGATCTCGTCGGCCGGGTCGGCGTAGCGGAGGAAGAAGCACGCCTCCGGGCCCAACTCCTCGGCGAGCCGCCGGAGCGGGCCGGTGAGCAGGGCGTCGTGCAGTCCGGCGGCCAGCGCCAGATGGAGCGCGAACCAGCCGTCGCCCGGCGGTCGGGCGCGGCGGAGACCGGATGCGGGCGCGGCGGCCGGGGTCGCCGCCGGCGCGGCCGTCCGGTCGGCGAGGACGGGGAGGACGACCTCCATGGCGTAGCGCTCGCCCCCGGCGTCCGTGAGGACGTCGTGCCCGGGGAGCGGCAGGGCCTCCTCCAGCAGCACGCCTGCCTCCCCCGAACGCCGGAGCGCGGCGCGCAGTTGGGCCAGCGAGACGGCGCTGTCGAGATCGAGCAACAGGTGCCCCGAGCCCTCCACCAGCCGGACGTGACGCGGGGCCATCCAGACGCCGGCCCACTCCCCGACCTCCGCCGCGAACTCCTCGCCGGTCGCCGGGAGGACGAGCCGCCAGCGGGCCGGGGAGAGCACCAGCGCGCCCCGGCCGAGCCGGGGCAGGAACGGGCCGAGGGCGGCGCGGCCCCAGTCGAAGGGCGCCGGGTGCCGGAACTGGTTGGCGCTCGCGTCGAGCAGGAAGCGGCAGACCGGCGGAGCCAGTCGCAGGGACAGTCCGTGCGACTGGGTCAGGTGGAGCCGCTGCCCGAGCCGGGCGCTGAAAAGTGCGAACCGGCCGGCCTCGACGCCCACCAGCACGTCCGCCAGTTCAAGCGCGCCGCTCGGGTGGACCACCGCGGGCAGGTCGACCGCGAGTTGGCGGGTCCGCCAGAGATCCGCGCCCGTCACGTCGGCCGCGCGGGCCGCGCGGGGGCGGTAGCAGAGCTCGGCGAAGGCGTAGCCGGGCGCCGCCGCCTCCTCGGCCCGGACCACGGCGCGCAGGCCCCGGCGGGTGGCCGGGTCGAGCAGGTCGGTGAACCGGCCCCAGCCCACCCCCGTGGGCACCGCCCGCGGCCCGCTGAGCACCCCCTGCCAGGGCGCGTCCGCCCGGCCTGGCTCCCGGCCCGCGCGCAGGCAGATGTCCACGCCGGGCAGCGGCGGCCTGGGGTCGCGCTCACCGGGCGCCAGCCGGGCCAGCAGCGCGTCGTCGAGCTCGACCCGGGTCCTGCGCTCGGCGAGGGCACCGGCGACCAGACCCGCCAGCAGCGTTTCGCGGGCAAGGTCGGACGCTGCGGGCGGTTCGCCGCCGAGGGCGCGCAGCGCGGTCAAGGTGTGCACCGCCTCCAGCGCCGGTACGCGGGCCGACGTGCCGAAGTGGCGGCGGAACACCGTTGCGGCCTGGGCGAGATCGGCGGGGTAGCGGCTGCCGCGGCCGATCAGCGCGAGCACGGACGCCGCCTCCTCGGCCAGCGTCGCCAGCGCTGGATCGACGGTGGGCGCGGCGATGTCGGCGACGGACGCCACCCGCAGGTGGGAGGCGGCCTCGCCGGCGGGTCGGCCGCCTCGCCGATGCAGGCCGGCCGCCGCGTCCAGCTCGGGAAGCGCGGCCGGGTCGGGGGCCGCGTTGAAGCGGGCGCAGAGGTCGAGGACGGCCTTCGGCGCGCCCGCCTCGCGGGCGGGGTCCGCGACGCCCGCCGTGCGGCGCAGCACGCCGAGCCGCAGCAATTGCTCCACCAGCCGCCTGGCGCTTGCCGGTTCGGCGGCCGGATAGCGCTCGGCCAGCAGGGCTTGCAGCGTTCCCGCGGTCATCGGGCTCTCGGCGACCGCGCCCAGCAGCAGCTCGACCGGGGCGCTCCGGCGCAGCCAGCGCGGCCGGCCGGAGCCCTGTGGCTCCAGCCACAGATGACCGTCCGTCACGTGCAGCAGGGAGGCGGCCACGATGCCCACGTCCTCCACGTCCGCCGCGCCCGCCGACCAGGAGGCGTCGGGGCTCACCCTGGCCCGCAGCGGCCCGTCGAGCCGGGGCGCGGGACCGCGGGCGACTCGCGCGCCGACGACCCCGGCCAGCAGGCCGAAGGGCGTCGGCCGGGTGCCCATCCGGTTGAGGTAGCGATCGAGCGCCAGGGCGACGCGGGGCCGGTACAGGGCGTCCTCGGCTCCGAGGGCCTGGGCGAGCGCGGGAGCAGCCTGCCGGATCGCGGCGGCGGTCCGGCCGCTCCGCCAGCGCCGGGCGAGCAGGGCGCGGTGCGTCGCCGGCCAGGCGGGATCACCCACCGGGCAGGCCGCCAGCAAAGCGGTGACGGAATCGACGGAGAGCGCCGGAACGCGCAGCAGCGCCGGGCCCGCCGCGCGGTAGCGAGGAGCCCCCTGGGGCGGCTGCGGTGTCATGGGGCGCACATCGCCCTGTCTTTTCTGCGGCATCCTTCTCGGCCGTCCCCTCTCGCGGGAATTCAGGGGCGTCGCAGGAATTCGGGGACGGCTGCGCCCGGAAATGCGTGCGGGAAATCGGCCGTGCGCGCCGACGGTCCGTACCGGACCGCCGACGCGCGACCATGCGGCGCCGGCGTCGGATCAGAGAGCGGAGTGGCAGCCGAAGTTGATGTCGGTGAAGCCCTCTTCGCCCTCGACGTCGGCCGAGTGGCCCTCGACGTCGGCGTCGGTGGCCAGCTCGGCCTCGGCGGCCGCGGCGGCCAGTTCCTCGACCTCGGTCTTCTCGGGCTCGTTCGACATGAATCCTCCCGGGGATCGGTGGAATGTAAGGCCCCCCATTGTGGCCCATTCATATTCTTTCCCCCGACTCCCCTCCCGTCAATAGAGAATGCCGGGGACAATCAATATCCGGCGCCCCGGAAAAGGGAATGCCGAATATTCTCGGGAGATGGAATTCTCCCGAGATCGGCGAGCGCTTCCTTTGTTCGCGGAACTCTTCTCCCGCTGTTTCAGACGGCCGGTCGCACCGCCCCTCTCGCCGCCGCGGCCGCGTCGAGCGCGGCCTCGGCCTCCCGTTCCCTCTCCTCGGCGCCGCTGCGACGGGCCAGCCGGAGGCAGCCCGCGAGCGGCAGCAGGCGTGCGCCCGCGCCGCGCACGGCGCCGATCACGTCGAGCGCACGGCGCAGCTGCTCCCGCGCCACGTCACGGTCACCGGAGAGCGCCCGCACCTGACACTCCAGCAGCTCGGCGTCCCAGCCGAAGGCCGGAGCGGGGAGTTCCGGCGCGGCCGGGGCGCTGCCGGTGCCGGAGGCCGGCTCCGCGGAACGCTCCAGCACCCAGGCCGCCGCCCGGCAGCGGGCCGCCGTCGCGTCGGCGCCGAGCCCCAGGTAGACCTCCGCCGCCTCGCGCAGCTCCGCCGCCGCCTCCGACAGTTCCCCGGCGTACTCGGCCACCGCGCTGCGGAAGCGGTGCAGTCCGGCCAGTCCGGCGGGGTGCCCGACTCCGGCGAACACCTCGGCCGCCCGGTCGAGCAGGCCCCGCGCGCCCGCACCGTCCCCGGCGGACTGCCGCAGCAGCGCCTCGGAACAGCCGACCAGCGCGTGGAGCACCGGCGCGTCCGCGGTGTCCTCGCCCAGACCCCGGCAACGGCGCAGCGCGTCGTCGACCGGCCGGTCGCCGTAGGCCAGGCAGAGCGACAGATTGGCGTGGATCTCGGCGGTACCGAGGCCGGGACCGGTCCGCCGGACGCCGTCGTGCGCGCGCAGCAGCAGCCGCTCAGCCCGCGGGTAGTCGCCCGAACCGATCGAGTCCAGCCCGGCGAGCAGCAGCAGCCTGGCTTCCGAACGCAGGTCGCCCGCCCGTTCGGCGGGCTCCCGCGCCGAGGCCAGCGCCTCCGGCCCGGCCGGGCGCAGCGCCAGCTCGTTGGCGAGCAGTTGGAAGGCGGCCGCCGGATTGGCGGCGGCGGGGACCTCCGCCTTCATCGCGTCGATCAGGCGCAGCGCCTCGTCCGTCCGCCCGCAGGCGGCGAGGGCGTAGCTCTCGATGGACGCGATCTCCAATGTCAGCGCGGGCTCGGCGGATCCCAGCCGACGAGCCCGCGCGACGAGTTCGACCGCCTGGCGGACGTCGCTGCGGCCCACCGCGCAGCGGGCCGCCGCGACCAGGCAGCCCGCGGCGAGCTCGGCCGCCGCGAGTTCCTCGGCCGAACCCGGACGGAGTTCACGCAGGCAGGCGTGGGAACGCTCCGCATGGACCGCCGCCGGGTCGAGCGCGGAGGGGGTGTCGGCCGCGCGCCGCTGCAGATGCCGCGCCACGGCCGCGTGGACGGACGCCCGGTCGGCCAGCGACGACTGCGCGTAGGCGACCTGGGCCGCGCTGTGGCACTCGTAACGGCGACCGCCGCCCGCGGAGCGCCGCTGCTGCCTCGGCGCCAGCCCCAGCGCGGTCAACTCGGCCAGCGCGTCGCCGAGTTCGCCGGGTTCCAGGCCGCAGGTCGCGGCCAGCGCGGCCGATCCGACCGAGGTGCCCCAGGCCCCGAGACAGGCCAGGACCCGCCGGGAGGCCGGGGACAGCGCCTCGATCCTGGCCCCGAGCGCGGCGCTGGCCGAGGGGGCGACCAGATCGTCGATCCCGTCCGCGGCGAGCGCCGCCAGCTGTTCGAGGAAGAGCGGGTTCCCGCCGGCCCGGTCCACGAGCGCGTCGGCGTCGGCGTCGGCGCCGACGAAGTGCAGTTCCAGGTCGGGGACGGACCGTTCGGCCCGACCTGGCCCGGCCCTGAGCAGGCCGAGCAGCCTGCGGCTGTGTTCGGTGGAGAGCGGCCGCACGGTGAAGGCCGGCGCGACACCGTCCGTCCCGCGGACACCGCCGGGCACCTCACGCCCCGCGAGTACGAAGACGACCGAGCCGCCCGACCCGGTCGGGCCGGCCGCCGGAACCGTGCCGTCGACCACCTCCCACAGGGCGTCAGGAGCCCACTGGGCGTTGTCGACCAGCAGCACCACGGCCCGCTCCCGGCTCAACGCGGCCAGGCGCTGCCCGATCCGCCACCTGACTTCGGCCGTCGAGGCGGCGGGCCCCGGCCGGGCGGTCCCGGCGGCCGGAGCGGCTCCGCCGCGCTGGAGCGCCGCGAGGTCCCGGTCCAGCTGGAGCAGCCGCCACAGCCCCTGCTCCCGGTCGTCCCTGTCGCAGTCGACCGGCAGCACCAGGGCCTGGTCCAGCTCGGTCGATCCCTCCAGGCGGCGCAGCAGCGCGGTCTTTCCGCTGCCGACCTCGCCGTCCACGGTGATCACCGACCGGCCCGCCGTCCGCAGCCGCACCGCCAGCTCCGCCCGCACCCTGCCGAGCAGGTCCCGCTGGTTGACGAAGGGCGCGGCGGGCAGCGGCTCCTGCGCGCCGGACGCCACCGTCCAGGCCTGCAGCGCGGTGTCGAAGCCCTTGGCCGTCACCGGGGGGACCTGGTCGCAGCGGACCTGGTCGCGCACCAGCAGCCAGGTCCTGACGTCGATCAGCGCGCCGCCGACCGGCGCCGCGCTCTGCAGCCGGGCCGCGCGGTTCATCACGGCCCCGATGGCGAAGGAGGAGTCCCGGTCGGCGAGTACGACCTGCCCCGAGGCGACGCCGAACCTGACGGTGAGCCGGATGCCGTGCCCGTCCTCCGCCACGGCCTCGGCGTCGGACCTCGCCAGGCCGTCCAGCGCGGCCCGCACGGCGCGCAGCGCGTCGTCGTCGGCCGGCCGGTCCGCGCCGAAGACGCCGACCACCGCGTCGCCGATGAACTTCTCCACGCGTCCGCCGCAGCTCTCGATCGCGGCGCGCATCCTCGCGAAGTAGCGGTCGAGGACGCCGTGCCAGACCTCCGGGCTGAGCCGTGTGGCGAGCTGCGTCGAGCCGGAGATGTCGCAGAAGGCGACGGTCACGAAGCGCAGCCCCATCGGGGTCCGCTTCGGGGTGCCGACGGGCGTCCCGCAGGTCATGCAGAAGCGGGCGGCCTGCGGCAGCGGGGTGGCGCAGCCGGGGCAGTCCCTTCCCCCGTGGCGCGCCGCCGGATCGTTCGCCGGATCGTGCGCCGGGGTCACCACAGCAGCGCGCCTCCCTCGATGCCGTGCGCCTCGACGTCCGCGCCCGCCTCGTCGAGCCGGCGCTTGACATCCACCAGGAGCGCGATCTCCTGGTCGCTGAGCGAGGTCAGGACGGTCAGCTGCTCCTCGGTCGCGTACGCGAGGTCGAAGCCGAGTCCGATCAGGCGGTCCAGGTCGGCCATGGTTCCTCCGTGGGGGTGTGCGGGCGGCTGCCGGGAGCCGCCCCGGCGAGGATGGCGGCGACGATCTCGGTCAGTCCTGACGCGCTGGTCGTCGCGGCGCTCAGCAGCAAGCGGTGACCGTCGGCGTCCAGGTCCAGGGAGTCGAGGAAGTCGCCGAGGCGGTCGCCGTGGTCCCGGTCGAGACCGGCGTGGGCGCGCAGGGCACGGAAGGCCGAGGCCGGCAGACCGGTACGGCGGGCGAGCGCGTCGGCGGTGCCGGGGGCGGGCGGGTACCACTCCAGCAGGGCGATGTGGCCGAGCAGCCCCAGCGGGTGGACGTGCCGGATCCAGTACCCGGGCGCCCCGGCGAAGCGGGCGACCGCGCCGCCTGGCAGGGCGCGGCGCAGTTCCTCCTGGTCGCCGCCGACCGCCGCGTAGTCGGCGAGCAGCCAGCGGTCGTGGCCGTGCTCCTCCCGCAGGTGCGCGGCGAGCCAGGGGGCGAGCTCCGCGCTGACCGGGTCGTCGCGGCGGAGGCACTCGGCGAGGGCCTCGGCGATCAGCGGCTCGGTGGCGCGGACGATCTGATAGGCCGTCCGCAGCCAGCACCGGTAGCGCGCGGCGTCGGCGTCCGGGGACCACAGCCGCGCGCCGGCGAGCGTGACGGCGGGCGCCAGCTGGTCCAGGGCCGCGCGCAGCCGTCGTCCCGCTCCGACACGGGCGGCCGCGCTCATGGCCCGGTCCCGTCGACGCCGGCTGCGCCGGCCACCGCTCCCGCGACCGCCGCCGCGACGGGCGAGGCCGCGACCGCGTCGTGGGCCGCCCAGCAGGCCCCGCAGACGCTCGGGTAGCGCCCCGCCGACAGTCGCTCGAAGCCCGGCAGTCCGCTCAGTGCGCCGGGTCCGGTCCGCGCCATGATCCGCAACAGCGGGTCGGCCAGGAAGGCGTCCAGGGCCTCGCCGAGGCCGCCGCCGGAGCGCCGCAGCGCAGCCGGTCCGCTTCCGGTGATGACCTGCTCGTTGCAGCACCCGGTGACCGTCCCGTCGTGGCGCACGGTCGCCGCGGACGCGGGCAGGCACGGTCCGAACTCCGTGACGCGGCGTCCCGCCGCCGCCGGGAGGAGCCGGGCGGCACGCCCGAAGGGCAGCAGCCGGGTCGGATGCAGCTCGGCACGTTCTGCCCAGTCGGGGCCCAGACGCTCCGCCAGCAGCCGCTGCGCGCGCTCCCGCTGCCCCGGTCGGTCGATCAGCTGCAGCACGACGCGGCAGCCGGCCGCCGCGACCGCGTCCACGGCCTGCCCCAGCCGGTCGGGGCCGAGCCGGTCCGCGTGATAGGCGTCGACGCCGAGGAAGACCGTGGACACGCGCGCGAGCACGCCGCGGATCCAGGAAGGCACCGGCCCGGGTCCGGCCCAGTGCCCGCTGGTGAAGACCACCACCGCCAGGCCCGCGTCGGCCAGTTCGCGCACCGACAGGGTCAGCCCGCGGCGCTCGGCGAAGGGCTCTCCGCCGGACACCGCGACCACGCGCAGTCCCGGCCGGGTGGCCAGCGCCGAGACCAGGGCCGCGAACCCGGCCGGGTCGGCGAGGGCGGGCGCCTGCTTCCGCGCGGACACCGAGCAGTGGGCGCAGCCGACCGGGCACCGGTCGGTCAGGTAGAGCAGGACGCTCGCGCCGGGAGTCCGTCGCAGCACCATGATCTGATCGAGGGTCAGCTGTTCCGGCACGGCTCCCCGCTCCAACCGAGTTCCGTCAGGTGGGCGTAGCGGGCCAAGGCCCCGCGTGCCGTGGCCAGCAGCCGCGGCGGCCGGTCGGTGAGCAGTGTCGCGACGGCCGCCTCGGTCCGGGCGCCGCCCTCGGACCGCAGGTGGGCGGCGGCACGCGCGGCGGTCCCGCCCGTGGACAGGCGCAGACAGACGGAGCAGGGGTCCGCGCCTTCCGGCACGCCTCCCGCGTCCGCGAAGCGTTCGCCGGTGGCGACCGGGCCGAGCATGCGCACCGATCGCAGCACCGGGTCGCCGAGCAGACGCGCGCGCAGGGTGCGCCAGGAGTCGCGGGAGGCCTGGCCGAGGGCCAGATGGGCCGGCGCTTCGGTGCGGACCAGGCTCTGCCGGGTGCAGGCGTACACCCTGCCGTCCACGTCGACGAGCGGCCAGGCGGCGAAGGGACAGGGCATCGGCCGCAGGTCGCGCGCGGCGCCCTCGACCGCCCGGCCCGGGGGCAGCAGCGCGGCCGCGCGCCCGGTGGGCCGGACGGCGCCGACGAGCATCGGCACCCGGTCGCCGAACCGGGCCCGCACCTCGGCCACCAGAGCCTCGGTGTAGGGATCCGGCTCGGCTCCGCGCCCCGGCATGGCGGTGATGTGCAGGCTCACCGCGGGGACCAGCTCCAGCAGTTCCGACAGGGCGGCGAACACCTCGCTCCGGCCGACCTCGCGCTCGTGCGCGGCGTCGACGCTGGCCGCGAGGTGGTCGAGCCCGGCGGCGGCCGCCCGCACCGCCGGTGGGACGCGGCCCCCGCCGCGGGCGAAGAACATGCCGGTGAGCAGGGCCGTCCTGGTTCCCGCCCGCCGCGCGCCCCGGACGAGGTCGCGGACCAGGGTCGGACGCAGCAGCGGCTCACCGCCGGACAGCAGCAGCGCGTCCGGTCGACCGCCCCCGGCGTCGGCCTCGAAGGAGTCCACCAGCCGTCGGAACGGCTCGCCGGAGAACTGCGGGCTGCCCATCGTGGAGTCGGTCGAGCAGTGGGCGCAGCTGAGCGGGCAGCGGCCGGTCAGGGCGAACATCAGGCCGGCGCCCGGACGGGCGCCGAGCGTCAGGAGTTCCGCGAGATGCACGGCTCACCTCCTCGGTCGGTGGGGCGTCAGCGCTCCGCGTCGAGCAGGTCGGCGACGGCCGACAGCAGCGCCGTCACCTGGTCGGCGCGCGGTCCTGCGGCCGCGGCGGCGGCCGCGGCGATCCGGCCCAGCGCCGCCTCCCCGGCAGCGGAGGACGGCCCGGCGCCGCCCGTGCCGCTCCCCCGTGAGGCGAGCGAGAGCGCGAGCACGGACGCGCTCTGGTTGGCCAGTTCGGTCAGCAGGTCCATCGCGTCGAGGTCGCCGATGCCCACGACGGTGGGGTCGAGCACCTCCAGGACGCCGAGGATCTCGCCCGCGTGCTCCATCGGCACGGCCATGATCACGTCCGGGACCAGTCCGGTGCTCTCCGCGAAGCCGCGGTCGAAGCGGGAGTCCTCCGCCACGCCCTTGACGATCATCGGTTCCCCGGTGTTGGCCACCCACCCGGCGATCCCGTGGTCCCCCGGAATGGTCACCCCGACCAGCCGGTCCTCGCCGACCCCCGAGGAGGCCTCGAAGACCAGCGTCCCGTGCTCGACGTCGCGGACGAAGACGGAGGCGGCGGCCGCGGCGAAGCTGAGCCTGGCCAGCCGGACGGTCGAGCGCAGGATCTCGTCGAGCTCGGCGCGGCTCATCGCGGCCCCCTCGGTCCGATGTTGTCGGCGGTCGCGGTCAGGACGTGACGCAACTGCGGCGTGCGGAAGCCCGGATGACGCTCCAGGATGCGGGCGCACAGGCCGGTGATGTGCGGGGCGGCGAAGCTGTTGCCGGAGACCCGCCGGCTGACGCCGCCGACCCAGGGGACGGGGACGTCGACGCCGTGGGCGAAGAAGTCCACCGGCGGGGCCGGGTTGGACTCCACGTGGACCGGGTCGGACACCGCGTGCGCGCCGACCGAGATCACCGAGGGGAACCGCCACGGGTAGCTGTCCACCGGGCTGTTGTGGGCGGCGGAGACCAGGGTGACGCCGGCGTAGTAGGCCTGGTCGGCGAGGTCGTGCAGACGCTCCTTGAACAGCTCGCGCCGGGTCGACAGGCTGACGTTGACCAGCGCGAACCGCTCGGTGACCGCCCACTCCAGCGCGCTGAGCAGGGCCTCGCCGTTGCCGCGCAGGGTACCGCCGAGCACCCGGACGCTGGTGAGCTCGCAGTCCGGGGCCAGGCCGCGGACGATGCCGGCACAGGCGGTGCCGTGTCCGGCCACGTCCCCCAGCTCGTCCCCGGCGACGACCCACCGCTCCTCGGCGGTCAGGGTGGCGGCGAAGAGCCGTACCTCGTCCCCGACCTGCGGGCTGGTCGGGTCGACCCCGCTGTCGACGATGCAGACCCGCACACCCCGGCCGGTGGCCGGTCCCCAGGCCCAGTCGCGGTCCACCGGGTCCGGCGCGGCGATGGCCGCCGGGTCGCAGGTCCGGCCCGCCGAGGTGTGCGCGAACCTGATGGTGCGACGCGGCGCGCTGTCCACCGCCCCGCTCATCCCCGCACCACCGGGGTGCCCGCCGCGGCCTCGACGGGCGTGCAGCCGAGCCGTCGCGCGGCCAGGTCCATCCGCGCCGCCCAGTTGAACCTGACGCTGGGGCACGGCAGATGGCCCTCCCGCCAGAGCTTGGGGCAGGAGCCGCCGCAGACGGGCAGGATCGGGCAGCGGGAACACTGCGCGTCGCCCGCGCCCACCTGCTCGTACCAGTCGTCGAACGCGCCCGCGGGCCGCACCGCCGAGGCGCTGAGCTCCTCGACCCTGGCCACCACGCCGCTGTCCCTGGCTCCGGGGACCAGCGGGTGCTCCGAGCAGGAGTAGATCCGGCCCTGCGGGTCGATGATCTCCCCGGAGCGGGTGGTGGCGACGCAGGTCGTCGCGACCGGGCTGGTCGGCAGCGGCGCGAAGCCGAGTCCGAGCGCCTCGGCCAGACGCAGCCACTCCGCCTCCCGCGCGGCGTAGTCGCGGGCGGCGACCTCGACGGCGGAGACGTCGTTCCCCCAGGAGTGGACCGGGGTCAGGTGCAGGGTCACCTGCGGGTGGTTCAGGCCGAGCGCGGCCAGGTCGTTCATCAGATCCGTGACCTGGTCCTCGTTGTCCTGGTCGATGTTGACCCTGATCCCGAGCCGGAGCCCCGGCGCCCGTCCCCCGCGCAGTACCTCGGCGAGTACCGCGACGGTGCGGTCGAAACTGCCGGCGCCGTTGCGTCTGAGCCGTCTCCGGTCGTGCGTCCGCTGCGGCCCGTCCAGCGTGAGCTCGACCGCGTTCAGCGCCCACTCGCGGTGCAGCTCCTCCAGCGTCCGCACGGTCAGCAGGCTGCCGTTGGTGGCCATCCTGGCGCCGTAGGGCTTTCCGGTCCGCGCCGCGGCGGCGGTGAAACGGGCGCTCATCTCCCTGATCACGCGCAGGGCCAGCAGCGGCTCGCCGCCGAACCAGGTCACGGTGACCCGGCTGGTCCCCGGGTCCTCGAAGAGCGCCTCGACCCGGCGCGCGGTGCGGTCGGCGCGGACCTGGTCGTGGGCCGCCTTGAAGTGCTCCTGGCCGCAGTAGCTGCAGGCCATGTTGCAGTAGGAGGTCGGCATGACGGTGACCGAGCGGGCGCGCCGGTCGTCGGAGGTGGTGCGCAGTCCGCCGGTGACGGAGCCGAGTTCGTCCTCGGTCCGGTCCACGACCGCACGGAGTCCGGCCAGTCTGGCGAGCTCGGCCCGGTCCAGCCCGGCCAGGTCGCCCGAGCGCAGGGCCGCGGCGGAACGCGGGTCCAGCCGTACCAGCGAGGCGCTGCGGGTGGCGTAGCCGAACCACACCTCCCCGCCGCCGACGTCCCGGTAGGGGTGCTCGCCGAGCAGCAGGTAGCGGCTGCGGACCAGGTCCCCGGCGGCCGGGGCGGGAGAGAGGGTCATGGCGTCAGTTCCTCTCGGCTTCGCTCGTCGCCTCGCCTGTTCTCGTGCGTCTCGCGGGCCGCGCGGGCACCGGCGGAACCGCCGTCCAGTCGGCCCGGGCGGCCAGCACGATCCGCAGGTCCGCCGAGCCGGCCGGCCCGCGGCGGGCCTCGTCGGCCGTCAGGCACAGCCCCACCTCGGGCCGCCCCGCGGCGAGCGGCCGGCACCACGCCTGCCGCAGTCGGTCCACGCCGTGGACCTCCACCGCCCGCCTGAGAAAGCCCTCGGTGTGCGGGTCGGGGCAGTCGAGGCGGGTCACCCTGCCCCCGGTCAGCTCCAGGCGCACCGGGCGGCCGCGCAGCGGTCCGCCGAGCCGTACCGGGCGGTTGACCTGCAGCGTTCCCTCGGCGACGAACAGGCCCTCGGCCTCGTCCACCTCGATGCGCACCGCTCCGGCCGGAAGGGTCAGCAGCTCACCGGCCACCGGCGGGCCGGGGTCGACGACCGCCGGGCGGTCGTCCCGCCGGGCCAGCTGCAGCGCGCGGCCGTCGCCGGTCAGCACCCGCAGGCGGCCCGCCGCCGAGGTCGCCGCGCACAGCACCGCCAGCCGTTCGGCGCGCGCGTCCGGATCCTCCCAGCCGGGCAACGGGCCGCCGGGGCGGTCCTCGTCCGCCGGGAGCTGCGCGGCGATCAGCTGCGGCGGCAGGCCCAGAGCCGCGAGGTCGACCGGCGCTCCGCCGAGCAGAAGGACCAGCCGGCGCCCGGCGCCGGATCCGGTCTCCGGCTCCGCCGCGAGCTCCCGCAGCGCGGAGCGGACCCGCCGTCCCGGCGCGGGGGCCTCCCCGGGCGGCAGGGCGACGAGGCGCACCAGCGCTCCGGAGCGCCGCGCCGTCGCGGTGAGGCGGACGGCGGCCTCCTTCAGGTCGGCGGTGAAGACGACCACCAACAGGTCACCGGCCGCGAGCCGGAGCCCGCGGTCGAGCAACGAGGCGACAGCGGCACGGAGTTGGATGTCCGGCGCGGTCGAGGACGCGGCCGTGGGCGCGCTCGGGGGCGCGGCGGCGCGTCCGGCCACGGCGCCGGCCAGGCGGGCGTTCGGCAAGCTCAGCACTCCAAGGTGTCCAGAAACCGACGGTGGTGGGTTGGTCACTCTGGCGCAACGGGCTCCGCTGTGGCATGTTCTGGCCACGGTGGGGCGGAGTGGGACGGGGCTCGGCACAGCAGGACCGCTCGAAGGCAGCCGGTCCGGGCGGGCTGGTCAGAGCCGGTGGAGTCCGGCTCGCGGTGGGCTCAGTTCACCGCCGTGAACAGGTGGCTGTCCAGGATCGGGTCCTGGCAGCAACGTGCATGTCCACAAGGTGCAAAGCCGTTCGTTCCCGTCCTTGCTTCCGGGGGTGCCACGTGGCGGACCAAGTGCAGCCCGACCTGACTCCGCTGCTCGACGAGGCGGCGGTCCACCTTTTCGGCCGCGCGGTCATGCAGGGGTACGTGGACCGGACCGCGGAGGGTTCGGGCTCCGCCGAGGCGGACGCCAGGTTCGAGCGGGCCTGCGACGTGCTGGTCCGACTCCGGCTGCTGCGCCCGGTCGCCGGTCGCCCCGGGGTCCTGGTGCCGATGAGCCCGGAGATCGCCGCGGCCACCGTGATCGCGCCGCTGCAGGCGGGCATCGCCCGGACCGGCGCGCAGATCCAGTCGATCAGGGACGAGCTCGGCTCGCTGATGCCGCAGTACCTGGCCGCGCACCGGCCCCCGGCGGAACAGGAGGCCTGCCTGCTCCTCCCTGACGCCGCCGCCACCGCGGGCGTGCTGGCACAGGAGGCGGCGCGCTGCCGTGAGGAGGTGCTGGTCGTCAGGTCGGCGGACCCGGATCCGACCGGCGCCGACCCGGACGAGCTGGGCCGCGATCTCGCGATGCTGCGCCGGGGCGTGCGGCTGCGCCTGCTCGGCCGTCCGGCAGCGGGCCCCGGCGCGCAGGAGCGGATCAGGACGCTGGTGGCGGCGGGCGCGGAGTTCCGCACCACACCCGAACTGCCGGGCTGGACCACGGTGTTCGACCGATCGGCAGCCCTGGTGCCGCGCCCCGACGGCGGCGAGGAGGGCGCGCTGCTGATCCGCGGCCGGGGACTGGTCGGCTACCTCAGCCAGGTCCTCGACCGGCTCTGGGCCACCGCGGCCCCGCACGGCGCGGCACGCGAGGTCGCCGCCGGCGAGCTGCTCAACTCCGGCCTGCGCCGCGCGCTGGTGCGACTCCTGGCCGAGGGCGTCAAGGACGAGATGATCGCCCGAAGACTCGGCGTGTCACTGCGCACCTGCCGTCGGCACGTCGCCGAGATCCTCGACGGCCTCGGCGCGGACAGCCGCTTCCAGGGCGGCGTCCTGGCCGAACGCGCCGGGCTCCTCCCCCGCACCCCCGCGCCCTGACCCGAACCGCCCCCACCGCGAACCGCCCCTGCTGCCCCGAGCCGCGCCCGTCCGGCCCGGCTCACCCCACTCCGCCCCGCCCCGCCCCGCCCCGCCACGGTCCGCCACGGTCCGACCAGGTCCGTCCGCTGCGCCCCGGTCCGTCCCGGGAACGCCCGCCTCGGACCGGACGGTGCTCCGCGCCGTCGCGCCGCCGTCCGGGCCCCCACCTGCGCAACGCGCGTCACCCTGCCGATCCGTCAGACAACACCGCAGGTCGGGACAGTTGTCACGGCCTCCCGGCGAACTGGGCGTCACCGCCTGCCTCCGGGCCGGGCGTTGCCTCGCGTTCACCAGGAGTCCGTCAAAAGTGAGGATCATCTTCCGCAACCTCTTGTCGCGGCCCCGACCACTCGCTAGCGTTCACGCCCAGCTGCCACCCCGACAAAGGGTGGCCACTGGAACCGCCCCGCTCCGCCTGCACGATCCGCCGCCGGGTCACCCCCTCTGCGCGGCGGCCGCACGCCTGGTCCGCCGCCCGCGGTCCACCGATCCGGGCGACACCCGTTCGCCGAGGTACTGCCTTCATCAAGGAGAACCACGTGATCAACCCGTCCACCGCCCGCCGCTCCGTCCGCACCGGCGTCGCCCTCGCCGCCGGCATCACCCTGGCGATAGCCGGGTCCTCGGCCGCCCTCGCCGCCACCTCGCAGCACGCCGCGGCTTCGGCCGCCCCGGCCGCGTCGCAGGCGCACCGCCACGGCGTCTTCCCGACCCGCGGGCAGAGCGCCCAGGCCCACACCGCGACGAAGTCCCGCACCAACCCCAAGACCCTGTCCTACGGCGGCGGCGTCGACGGCATCGGCGTCCAGAGCGGACACTCCAAGGTCTACCTGGTCTTCTACGGCACGCAGTGGGGCACCCAGACCACGGACGCCAACGGCAACGCGAAGTTCAGCGGCGACGCGGACGGCGCGGCGAGCGCCGCGCAGCAGATGTTCAAGGGCATCGGCACCAACGGCGAGACCTGGTCGGCCGACCTGACCCAGTGGTGCGACGGCCCGAACGTGGCCAAGGGCGCGACCAGCTGCCCGGCGAACGCCAACTTCATCCCGTACCAGACCGGCGGCGTGCTGGCCGGCGTCTGGTACGACAACGCGGCCGCCTCGCCTGCGAAGGCCACCGGCCACCAGCTCGGCCAGGAGGCGGTCAACGCCGCGAGCCACTTCGGCAACACCACCGCCGCGGCCAACCGCGACGCCTACTACGTCATCCTCTCGCCCCACGGCGTGAACCCGGACGACTACCAGAACCCGACCACCGGCTACTGCGCCTGGCACGACTGGAACGGCGACACCACCCTGACCGGCGGCGCCGTCACCTCCCCCTACGGCGACATCGCGTTCAGCAACCAGCCGTACAACATGGACCTCGGCGCCTCCTGCGGCGTGAACTTCGTCAACTCCAACGGCACGCTCGACGGTTACACCATGACCCTCGGCCACGAGTGGCACGAGATGATGTCCGACCAGAACCCGGCGGGCGGCTGGACCAACCACACCAGCTCCTCCTACAGCGGCCAGGAGAACTCCGACGAGTGCGCCTGGCTGGCCCCGGGCACCACCGGCGGCGCGGCCAACGTCTCCTTCGGCACCTTCGGCACCTTCGCCGAGCAGGCGAGCTGGTCCAACGACACCAACTCCTGCGCCATCACCCACGCGATCCTTCACTGATCACCCACAGTGCGCCGCGGCCCGTGGACCTTCCCGAGGGGTCCACGGGCCGCGGCCACGTTCACCGCAGGCCCGCAAGCCCGGCCGCGCGGGCGAGGACCTCGCCGAGCATGGCGGGGGTGAGGATGCCGGTGGAGACGTTGCGCCGGCTGGGGTGGTAGCAGCCGACCAGGTGCAGGCCGCGACCGCCCGCCAGGTCCGGGAGCAGGACCTCGGCGCCGTGACCGAAGCGGGGGCGGGGGCGCGGCAGCCGCAGTCCCGCGTGCGCGAGCACGGGCAGCAGGGCCTGCCAGCCGAAGCCGCCGAGCACCACCACCGCCCGCAGGGTGGGCCGCAGCAGTTCCAGCTCCCTGGCCAGCCAGGGACGGCAGGTGTCGCGCTCGGTCACGGTCGGCGTGTTGTCGGGCGGCGCGCAGTGCACCGGCATGCTGATGCGCACCCCGTACAGCTCCAGTCCGTCGTCACGGCGCACGGCCGAGGGCCGCGAGGCCAGCCCGAGGGCGTGCAGCGCGGCGTAGAGCACGTCGCCGGACGGGTCCCCGGTGAAGGCGCGGCCGGTGCGGTTCCCCCCGTGCGCGGCCGGGGCGAGGCCGACGATCGCGAGCGAGGCGTCCGCGGGGCCGAAGCCGGGCACCGGCCGGGCCCAGTACTCCCACTCCCGGTAGGCCCGCCGCCTGACCCGGCCGACCTCCTCCCGCCAGGCCACCAGCCGCGGGCAGGCCCGGCAGGCGACCAGCGCGGAGTCGAGCTCCAGCAGGTCGCGGGCGTGGGCGGCGCGCCTGAGCGGGAAGCCAGGGGCGGTCTCTTCGTCCGCCATGCCCGCTCCTCTCCCTGCGCCCCCGCCTGCGCCGACTCTCCCTGTGCCGCGCCCCGTGATGACCCCCCTCGATAGGCTGGGAGGGTCCACGGACGCTGCCGGAAGGAGGCGGTCACGGTGCCGAAGGTCACCTGCCGCCGAGTCTACGAGGACCCCTCCCCCAAGGACGGGACGCGCGTCCTGGTCGACCGGATCTGGCCGCGCGGCATGCGCAAGGAGGACGCGCACCTGGACGAGTGGCTGCGCGAGGTCGCCCCCTCCACCGAACTGCGCCGCTGGTACGGGCACGAGCCCGAGCGGTTCTCCGAGTTCCGCCGCCGCTATCTCGCGGAGCTGGACGACCCCGGCCGTCGCGAAGCCGCGGAGCACCTGAGCGAGCTGGCCGCCCACCGCCGGCTCACCCTTCTCACGGCCACCAAGGACCTGGAACACAGCCAGGCAGCCGTACTCGCCGAATGGCTCGCCGACGCCGTATAGACGCCGCAGAGCCCCATTCTTATATCGGACATTCCCGGTTATTAACCGCTTTTGCCGCAAGATGGCAAATCGTCCGCCCGTGCCGCATCCGGGCCCGGCGATTTCCCCTCCAGGTGACGAGTGGCCCCGGTCACACCCTTGTCCGGATGGGCATTTGGGACATCACGGACAGTTCTCCAGATCCGGATGATCATGTTCCGGATAGTCCCGCCCAAAGCGGACGCTTCTCGTTCGTGGACGAGCTTCGCCGAACGCCCTCCCGGGGGCCTTCCATATCCCGCGCGAAGCTATTGAGACCCAGGTCACGGCCCTTTTGTGGTGTGCCGCACTTTACCCGGGGTAACGCTTGCTCCTCGGCTGGCGACCGTGTGACGGTTCACGAGGCAGGCGGACAGAGAGCCTGCCGGGAGCCCGGTGATCGACGCGCATCGCGTCGACCGATTCACCGAAGAAACGCTCCCCTGCTCGGTCGGGCGAGTCCCGAGCCGCCGAGCGCGCGACTTCCTTCGCAGCGACGCCCCAGTGGCGTGCGCCTGGATCCGTGCGCCCTCGGCCCAGGGGCAGTTCCGTCGACATTGGAGTGTCATGCGCAACCGCATTCGTACGTCCCTTGCCAGCACCAACAAGCGTCTTGCCGCCGTGCGCCTCAACAAGCGCATCGCCGCCGGCGTCGGTGCCGCCCTCCTCGTGAGCGGCGCCGCGACCGGCACCGCCGTGGCCCTGACCGGCAACGACTCGCACTCGGCGACCCAGGCTTCCGCCGTGGCCAGCACCCAGGCCGCCGCCCGCGCGGCCACCGACGCCGCCAACCGCTCCGAGCAGCGCGCCGCCCTGAACGCCAAGGCCGCCGCTGACGCCAAGGCCAAGGCCGATGCCGCCGCCAAGGCCAAGGCCGCTGCCGCCGCCAAGGCGAAGGCCCAGGCGCAGGCCGCTGCCGCCGCCAAGGCCAAGGCTGCTGCCGCCGCCAAGGCGAAGGCGCAGGCGCAGGCCGCCGCGCAGGCCAAGGCCGCTGCCGCCGCCAAGGCCCAGGCCGCTGCCGCCGCCCAGGCCAAGGCCCAGGCTGCCGCCGCTGCCGCGAAGGCCGCCGCGACGCCGGTCTACTCCAACGACCTGAGCGGCTGGATCGCCCAGGCCCAGGCCATTCTGGCCGCCGACGGCGACCACGTGCCGCCGGCCGCCGCGATCAGCGCGCGCGCCATGACCGAGTCCTCCGGCAACCCGAACGCCATCAACAACTGGGACTCCAACGCCGCCGCCGGCACCCCGTCCAAGGGTCTGATGCAGACCATCGACTCGACCTTCGCGACCTACGCGCTGCCGGGTCACACCGACATCTGGAACCCGGTCGACAACATCGTCGCCGCGGTCCGCTACGCGAACGCCACCTACGGCGCCTTCGAGAACATCGCCTACGGCAGCAACGGTTACTGATAGCCCGGTCACCGCACCGCCGTCACGCCGCAGCCCGCCGGTACCGAACTCTCGGTACCGGCGGGCATGTGGCGTTCCGTCACATCCGACCTCGCGTCAGGGCGCGGGCTGGGGCTGGGTCACGCAGTGGATGCCGCCGCCCTGGTTGCCGAGGTTGTCGATGTTGAGCTGGACCACGGCGCGGCCGGGGAAGGCGCGCTGCAGGACCGCCTTCGCATTGGCGTCGGCGGTCGAGTCGCCGAACTGCGCCGAGATCACCGCGCCGTTGCACACGTAGTAGTTGGCGTAGGAGTCCACGAAGTCGACGCTGGTCGCGCGGATCAGGTTGTAGTCGGGCGACTGGAGCTTGGTGACCGCGATCGCGGCGCCCTGGGCGTCCGTCGAGGTGGACAGGGTCTGGTACTGCTGCTGCTCGTCCTTGGACCAGATGTCCGAGGGATCGGCCGGGTTGGGAGTCTGCACGAGGCCGCCGCCGGGCGAGAGGAAGCGCGAGGTCGCGTCCACGTGGTCGTCCGTGATGTCCTGGCCGCTGATACCGGTGAACCAGATCACCTTGGAGGCGCCGAAGGCGGTGCACATCGCCTGCTCGATCTGCGCCCGGGTCTTCCCCGGATTGCGGTTGGAGTTGACGATGCTGCTCCGGGTGGCCATCAGCGTTCCCGCGCCGTCCGCCTCGATCGCACCGCCCTCGCTGACCACGCCCGCCGCCGTGAAGGGGACGCCCAGATAGGCCGCGACGCGCTGCGCGACCAGGGCGTCCTTGGCGTGGGTCTGCTTGTTGCCCCAGCCGTTGAAGTTGAGGCCGACCGCATCGAGCCCGCCCGCGCCGTTGGTGCGGAAGACCGGCCCGGAGTCGCGCATCCAGCAGTCGTCGACCGGGATCGTGCCGATGACGGTGACGTTGGGGTTGGTGCAGGCGCGCTGGGCCGCGGCCACGCTCGCCGAGTTGGCCAGCAGGAAGACCGGCTCGTACCTGGCGACGGTGTTCGCGATCAGGGCGATGTTCGCCTGCAGGCCGGCCAGCTTGTTGCGGTAGATCGCGGTGCTGTCGGGCCAGGCCATCCAGGTGCGGGTGTGCGGCACGCTGTCCAGCGGCACGACGAAGGAACCCGTGGCGGCGCCCGCCGCGGCCCGGAGCCCCCGCGGGGCCGTGGCGGCACGGGCGGTCCCGGCGAGTCCGGTCGCGGCCCAGGCCGCACCGGCGGCGGTGATCCCGGCGGCGGCGAGGAAGCCGCGCCGGTCCATCCGGCGCGGCTCGGGGGTGCTGCTTCGAGGGGTGCTCAGGGGGTCGTGCGGTTCCCCGACTCGATCGTGTCGGTCCATCGGTGGCCTCCCTTGGCCGGAGCGGCGCGGGTGCGCCGTCGCGGAGAGAAGCTATAACTGGCCATGCGCTCGGTCAATACTTGGCGCAGGGATCGACGCCTGCGCCGGACCGCCAGGGCGGGCGCGCATCGGACGTCCGCCGTCCCGGTCGTGCAGTAAAAGGAAGCTGACGGATACTCAGCCCGTCTCGGGGGGCGGCAGACCGAGGCTGCCGCGGATGGCCCTGACCTGCGTCTCGACCGGAGCGTTCGCCGCGGTCAGCCGCCGCTCGTCGGCGCGCAGCCCCGCCAGCGTGGGGACGCCGGCGGCGGTGGCGGTGAGGTCCGCGCGGGCCTCGTTCGCCGCCACCAGGCGTGCGGCGAGCGTGCGCGTCTCCGGGGGCAGGGCCAGCGCCGCGAGCCGCCGGTCGAAGAGGCGCTCGGTGGCGGCCGCGTCGCGCAGGTCCGCCCGCGCGGCGTCGAGCCGGGCGCGGTCCCGGCCGTCGAGCCTGTCGAAGTCCGCCTCGAGATGCCGGTTCCCCTCGCTCGCGATCGCCAGGTAGCGGGCCGCCGCCGCGCCACGGCCGGGGCTCGGCGGCACGGCCGCGGGACGCCCCGACCCGCACCCGCACCCCGCGGCCAGGACCGCGAGTCCCGCCGCCGTGACCCCGACCGCCCGCACGCCGATTCGCGACCGGCGCGCGTCAGTAGCCGTACCCGCCTCCCGAGGTGCTGGGCGAGGGCGACGGCGAGGACGGCGCCGCGGGGGCCGCCATGATCGCGTTGCCGTCGACGCCCACCACGTACCAGGTGCCGCCGAAGTTCGTGATGCCCTCGCCGTTCACGACGCCGGGAGCGGTGTCCTTGACGAAGGTGTAGAGCGGGTGACCGTTGTAGGTCACCTGAGTGGTGTGGTCGGCCCGCGTCGTGGTGGCGACCATCGAGGCGGTCACGCCGCTGTTGCTCGGCATGCCGGACGTGTGCTCCGGCGGCCACACCACCGCGCACGTACCGGAGCAGGTCGACTTCCCGCCGGTGTCGGCCGTCAGCATGTACAGCGTGTGGCCGCTGCCGTCGACGAGGATCGTTCCGTACTTCGAGCTCGCCGTGTGCACGGCCGCGCCGGAGGCCGCGGGGGCACTGGAGGCGGGCGGCTGCGAGGAGCTCGAGACGTTGTTGCCGGTGCTGCCGCACGCGGTGGCCAGCGCCGCGACGGCTACCGCACCCGCTGAGATGGCGATGACGCGGTTCATGGAGGAACTTCTTTCCTGGGTCCCTGACCCGACCCTGGGTGACCGGGTCCTACCAGGGATACGCGCGTCGGCAGGCCCGGGTTCACGAACCGCTGGGGTCTACTGGAGGCATGACAGAGCTGACCGCTGCGCAGATCGACTATCTCGGAAGTCAACTACTGGGCCGACTGGCCACCACCGGCACGGACCACAAGCCCCATGTCGTCCCCACCTCGTTCCGCTACAACGCCGACCTCGGCACCGTCGACGTCGGCGGTCACCACATGGCGGGCACCAAGAAGTACCGCGACGTCCGGGCCAACGGCTGGGCGGCGATCGTGGTCGACGACCTGGTGACCACCCACCCGTGGACCCCGCGGATGCTGGAGATCCGCGGCCGCGCCGAGGCGGTCCCCACCGGGGGCGGGCACCTCGGACCCGGCTTCGGCGAGGCGTTCATCCGCATCCACCCGGAGAGGGTCAACAGCTTCGGGATCGAGTAGCTCAGCCCTACGGGGCGTCGAAGCTGGCGAAGTACGCGGCCGCCATGTCCTCCGCGCCGTGTCCCTGGGCCGCGGCGCGGGCGAAGCGCTCGGCGCAGGCGGCGGCCAGGTCGAGGCGGACGCCGTACCGCTCGCCGGCCGCGACGATCAGCCGGGCGTCCTTCTCCGCGGTGCTCACCGCGAAGGCCGCGGGCGAGAGGCGGTCCTCCAGCACGAGTGCGGCCTTGGCGTGCAGATAACCCATGTCGAGCGGGCCGCCGCCGACGGCGTCGAAGAAGTCCTTCGGGTCCACGCCGAGCCCCTTGGCCAGGGCCAGCGTCTCGCCGACCGCGTTGGTCGCCGCGAGCACCCAGCTGTTGGCGACCAGCTTCAGCCTGGTCGCGCTACCGTCCGCGCCGTCCTCCCCGGTCCCACAGGGTCCTGGCCCCGACGGCGTCGAACACCGGCCCGACCGCGGCTCGGGAGGCGGCGGGTCCGGCGGCGAGCACCAGCAGCTGTCCCGCCTCGGCGGGCTGCCGGGTGCCGAGCACCGGCGCGTCGAAGAAGACCAGCCGGTGCTCCCGCGCGAGCGCGGCCAACCCGCCGACCAGCTCGACGCCGACGGTCGTCGACTGCACCCAGGCCGCGCCGGGCCGCAGCGCGGGCGCGGCGGCGCCCATCACCTCCAGCACGGCGGGCCCGTCGTGCAGCATGGTGAGCACGACGTCCGCTCCGTCCACGGCCTCGGCGGGACTGTCCGCGACCCGCACGCCGTCCCCGGCCAGCGGCTCCGCCTTCGCTCCGGTCCGGTTCCAGGCCCGGGTGTCGTGCCCGGCGCGCGCGAGGTTCCTGGCCATCGCCGCGCCCATGATCCCGGTCCCCAGCACGGTCACGCTCAGCTGCTCAGTCATGGCCTCCACGCTAGCCCTACCGGCGGCAAGGGCCGTGCCGCGTCCAGCCGGGCGGCCCCGCACCTCGCGTGGACGACGCGCATGCGACGCCGGTGACGGGGGGCATGCGAGCCACCCGCCCCGCCGCGCCCGCCCTGCCGTCACCGACCGACCGCGCCCGGCCCGGCCGGCGGGTCAGCTCTCGGCCAGTTCGGTCAGGGCGCGGTCCAGCATCGCGGTGAAGAAGTCGACCGCGTCCGCGTCCACGCAGAGCGGGGGCTTGATCTTGAGGATGTTGAGGTGGTCGCCGGTCGGCTGGACCACGACGCCGAGTTCGAGCATCCGGTCGCACAGCTCGGCCGTCTCCTCGGTGGCCGGTTCCAGGGTGAGCCGGTCGCGGACCAGCTCCAGGCCCAGGTAGAGACCGGAGCCGTGGACCGCTCCGACCAGCGCGTGCCGCGCGGCCAGCGCCTCCAGGCCGGCCTTCAGCCGCCCGCCGGTGCGCACCGCGTTGCCCTGGAGGTCCTCGTCGCGGATCGCGTCGAGGACGGTGAGGCCGACGACGCTGGAGACGGGGCTGCCGCCGGTGGAGGAGAAGAAGTAGCCCTGGTCGCGGTAGCGCTCGGCGACCGACGCCGAGGTGATCACCGCGCCGAGCGGGTGGCCGTTGCCCATGGCCTTGGCGACGCAGACGATGTCCGGGACGACCCCCTGCTGCTCGAAGCCCCAGAACCAGTGCCCCAGCCGCCCGTAGCCGACCTGGACCTCGTCCGCGACCGCCAGGCCGCCGTGCCGGCGGACCGCGGCGTAGAGCTGTTCCAGGTAGCCGTCGGGCAGGGCGACCCCGCCCGCGTTGCCGTAGTAGGTCTCGGCGAGGAACGCTCCCGGCGCCCGCCCGGACGCGGCCAGCTCGTCGACGAACCGGACCGCCTCGGGGGCGTACCGGGCGGCGTCCGCGCCGCGGTGACGGCCCCGGTAGGAGTTGGGCGAGTCCACCGTGTGCACCCAACTCGGCCGAGTGGTCAGCGCGTTGGGATTGTCCTGGAGGGAGGTGGAGACAGCGTCCGAGGCGTAGGTCCAGCCGTGGTAGGCCTCGCGCAGAGCGACCACGTCGTGCCGACCGGTCGCACCGATGGCGAGGCGGAGGCCGAGATCGACGGCCTCCGAGCCGGAGTTGACCAGGAACACCGTGTCCAGCGGCTCCGGCAGCAGCGCGGCGAGCCGCTCGCTGAACTCGACCACGGAGGCGTAGTGGAACCGCGAGTTGGTGTTGAGCCGCCGCGACTGCCGGGTCAGGGCCCGCTCGACGGCCGGGTGGGCGTGCCCGATCGCGCTGACGTTGTTGACGATGTCGAGGTAGGCGCGGCCACGGTCGGAGACCAGGTGGTGACGCCAGCCGCGTTCGATCCGCGGCGGGTCGTCGTAGTAGTGGCCCTGCACGGCGGCGAAGGCGGCGTGCCGACGGGCGAGCAGGCTCGCCTGACCGGCCGGTTCCGCGCCGGTACCGGCGGAGGGCAGACCGAGCAGCGCGGACGGGTCGGCGGTCAGCGCCAGCCAGCCCGCGGCGGTCTCCGGCCGGACCAGCTCGGGCACCTCGGCGAGGACGCCCGCGCGCCGCAGCGTCACCTGCGCCCTCGCGCCCGCGCCCAGCCGGACCAGTGCCTCCCCCGCCCCGACCCGGGTACCGGCCCGGACGCCGACCTCCGCCCCGACCTGTGCCTCCCCGCCGTCGAAGGACAGCCGCAGCACCAGCTCGCCGCAGTCGACCTCGACGCACCCGGCCTCCGCGCGCGACACCCGTCCGTCCCAGGGGGAGAGCAGCACGGCGTCCCGCCCGAACCAGAGCGAGAGCCCGGTGGCGACGGTGGCGGGCGACCGGGCCGACAGCACGCGGGAGCGGCTCAGCCGCACGGCGCCGTAGGGGGCCGCGACGAGCTCCGCGCCGTCGTCCAGACGCTCCCGTGCGAGCCGGTCCTCCAGACCTGGCCGCAGCCAGGCCCCGCGGTCCATCGCGTCCGCGTCGGTGCCCAGGTCGAGCAGGGCCACCCCGCTCGGCTCCAGGCCCGCGACCAGTCCGACGGCCGTGGGCGCGGGCGGCTGCGGCGCCCCGGCCAGCCCGAGCCGGTCGAGGATCAGCCTCGTCATCACCTCGACCGGGACGGAGACGGCCTGCTCGAAGATCCGCCACTCCCGGTCCAGCGCGGCCCGGACGTACGCGTTGTCGCCGTCCACCGCCGCCTGGTGCCGGCCGCTGGCCACCAGCGTGGCGGCGCGCAGCACGACCAGCGGCCACAGCGCCCGCGCCTCGGCCGGGGAGAGCGGGCGTTCGGCGTGGAAGGCCAGGATCGCGGGCAGCGCGTGGTGCGGTTCCAGTCCGGCGTGGTGCAGCAGTGAGGAGAGCGGGATCGCCAGCTCGCAGACGGCCCAACTGGTGGTCAGATCACCGAAGTCGATCACACCGTCCGGCAGCGGCGGCACGGCGCCGACCGCGGCGACCAGATTGTCGTCGGTCAGGTCCAGGTGGACGGCCTGCCGTGGAAGCTCCGCGCTCACCGCGGCGAGCCGGCTCCAGGCGTCCTCGGCCGCGGCCGCGACGGCCGCCCGACGCTCGGGTTCCGCGATGTGCTCCAGCAGCAGCGCCACGACCCGGTCCGCGTACTGCAGGTCCCACTGCAGCACCCGGTCCAGGCCGGGGTGCCGGAAGTCGCGCAGGGTGCGGCCGACCCTTCCGGCGATGCCGCCCATGGCGGCGACGGTGCGGGGCGGCAGGTGCCGCGATCCGGAGAGGGTGCCGCCCGCGAGGTGCCGCAGCAGCCGGGCGGTGACCGGACCGGACTCGGTCTCGACGACGGCCGCCCGCCGGGTGCCGTCGGGTCGCCGCAGCACCGTGGCGATCCGCAGGTCCGGGCAGGCCTGCGCGAGCAGGTCCGCGGCGTCGTCCTGGGCCTCGATCTCGGCCGCGCCGAAGGCGGGGTTCGCCACCTTGAGCACCGCGAGATCCTCGTCGTTCCCGTCGCGCAGCAGGAAGTTGGCGTCCTGCTGACTGCCCAGGGGCAACGCCCGCGCCGGGACGCCGAGCGCGTCGGCGATCTTCTCCGCCTCCGCGACCCCGACCCGGGGCGCGGGGAGGGACTCACGCGCGAAGAAGTCGACGGTGGACGGCGTGGACGGCTGCTGCGAGGTCATGGCGTTTCCTGGCTGCTCGCGGATCGGGACACGCGCGACGGACACGGGACCGCATCCTGGCGCGCGATGCACCCCACCCTACAGCTCGATGGTGTGCAGCCAAGGACCATCACACTCGATTCGATCGCCATGACAATCGATTCGAGCTCGGGCGCGCAGGAGGAGTCGGTCACCCTCCGGCCAGCGGCACCAGCCTGACGAAGACCAGACCGGCGCCGTCGCCGATCTCCACCACCTCGTCGAGCTCCTCCACCTGCCGGTCCCCGGCCAGCACGAAGAAGCCGTTGCGCAGGAAGGCCCGTTCGGCGACCTCGGCCTGCCGCTCCCAGTCCAGCTGCCGGGGGCGGCGCAGGCGGTAGCCGTTCAGCTCCACCTCGGCGTCGTCCGGGCGGACCAGACCCTGGAAGCGGTCGCCCGGGCCGGCGTTGTGGCGGGCGACCTCCTCGCGGACCCGCAGCCTGATCAGCTCCCTGAGCGTCATCCGCTCCGGCACGCCGGCCACATCGAAGGCGGCGAGCGCCCGGCCCGTCGCCGTCTCGTCCCTGAACGTCACGGTGGCCATCAGGCTCCCGCCCGGATCTGCGCGAGGATGGAAGCGTCGGTGATCTTCGTGTCGGCGGCCAACAGCGCGGCCTTGCTGAGGATCAACGAGAGGCGCTCGTCCTCGAACGGCAGGAACACCCGGCCCTCCCCCGCGCGTCGGGCGGGCACGATGCACAGGTACCGGCCGCCGGGCTCCATCAGGATGTTGGCCGAGCCCAGATGGATCCGGTAGTCGGCGAGCTCGCCCCTGACCACCAGATGGCGGGCGTCCAGCGTGCAGCGGTCCGCGATCCGCAGCCGGGGCAGGATCCGCTCCAGCGCCTCCCGACGCATCTGCGCGTTCGCGCTGAGATCCGCGAAGGCCGTCGCGCGCCGGTAGTCCGTCCAGCGGTCCTCGCCCCGGTCGGCCCAGTCGGGGTCGGCCGCGACGGAGGTGACCGCGACGAAGAGGTCGATGTCCCGCATGGCCTCGCTGAACACCTCCGCAGGCACCTCGGCCAGCTGGACCGGCCGCCAGCTGCGGCCGTCGCGGCGCTCGAAGCGGACCTGGTCCGTGGTGGCGTGGTCGAAGGAGTGGCCGCCCTCCTCGCCGACGGGTTCGTGGTGGAGACCGGCGCGCCACCGCCCGTCGCCGAACTCGGCCCTGGCCAGGCCGTCGTAGCCGTCGCTGTGGGGCCCGAGGTAGTTGGACTGCCAGCCGCGCTCCTTGAAGAGGGCATAGAGCCGCTGGTAGTGCACGATGTGGGCGGCGAACCTGTTGGACCAGGCGCCCGTCTCCTCCTCCGCCGGGGTGAGCAGGTAGACCTCCCTGAACGCCTGCTTGAACGGCTGCCGCAGCTCCCTGGCGAGGATCTCCTCGCGCCGGGCGAGGACCTCCGCCGCCGGGACCCGGATCGGGTGCCACAGCCGCACCCGCCGGGGGACGCCGTCGGGCTCACGGCCCGGCGCCACCGCCCGCCACGGGCCGTCCTCGTCCTGGAACTCCCAGATCAGCGCGCGCGTCGGCACCCCGACGACGGGATGGTCGCGGAAGTGCCTGCACCACTCCTCGTAGGGCCAGGAGCGGTCCGTCGACAGCAGCGCCTCGATCCTGGCCCGTGCGGCGGTGAGCGTCGCGCGCACCTCCTTGGCCAGCCGGGTGAGCTGTGCGAGCTCGTCCGGGCATTCCTGCCGGACGGCGGCGGGGGCGGTGCGGGAGACCCTCCCGTCGGGGGCGGTGAAGCTCAGCCGCACCGTCGCGGCGTCCTCGATCGCGAGGCGGACCCGGTGCCCGGCCAGCAGCCGCTCGTGCGAGCCGTCCGGGGCCAGGCCGTGGTCGGGCACGCTGCGCTCGACCAGCTGCGCCGGGGTGATGCCGAGCCGGCCCGACGCCGTGACCAGGGCGGTGTCGAGCTGCTTGCGCAGCGCCCGGTCCTTGATCGTGGTCTGCAGCCGCCACAGCGCCTCCAGCGCCGCCGGGTCCTCCACCTCCGCCAGCGCGTTGACGGCCGCGCCCGCGAGCTTGAGGTCCTCCGCCACGCCCTGCCGCCGACCGCCCGCCCGCAGCGCGAGCGCGGCCAGCCGCGGCACCGTGTCGGCGTCGGCGGTCAGCGCGGCGGCCCAGACCAGGCCGCGCGCCAGGTCCCTGTCGTTCTGGTGCACCAGGTAGTGGTAGTGGTACCCGTCGCCCATCCACTCGGTGTGCGAGCCGTGTTCGCGGCTGCACACCGGCTCGCCCTCGGCCAGCGCCGCCAGGACCGCGGCGACCGGGCCGCGCGCCGAGGCCGCGTCCACCAGCCCCGGGCAGGCCCTGCGCCAGCGCTGGGTCGGGCGCGGGCCGGTCAGGCTCGCCGCGTGCGTCAGCAGCGCGACCAGGGCGGCGCCCGACACGGCGCCGGCCTGCTCCCGCAGCGCGGCGGCCCAGGGCGCGTGCGCGGGGACCAGCCCCTCGGGGACCGCGCCGGGGTCGACCCTGGCGAGCAGGCCGCGCAGGCGGGCGGCCAGCCGCCCTCTGACCCGCGCCTCCACGTCGCTCTCCGGGCCCAGCAGCTCCACGTGGGCCCGGCGCAGCCACGGCTCGACCGCGCGACAGCCCTCGACGTCCAGCTGTTCGGCGGCGTCCAGCGCGTGGTGCAGGGCGTCGGCGGAGAGGCCGCCCTGCCATCCCTTCGCCCCCTGCCGCCCGCAGGCACGGCGCAGCATCACCGCGACCTCGTCCGCGCTCCAGCCCCGCAGCTCGGGCGCGAGCGCGTCGACCTCGCGGCCGGCCCAGCCGATGTCGAGCGGGTCCAGTCCGTGGACGAGCAGCAGGCAGAGGACGGCGGCCCGCTGCTCGGGCTCAGGGGAGACCGCCAACCGGCCGCCGGCCTCGGCCCAGGCCGAGGCGCGCCCGGCCAGCCACTGCCGGTACTCCTCCTGGAACGGGCCGGTCACCCCCGGTCGGCGCGGGGAGCGCCGCCGGGACTCCAGGAAGTCGACCAGCCACGGCACACGGGAGCGTGCGGCGTCCGCCGCCTGGTCGAGCGCGTCATCGATCATGGCGAGATGGTGGCAGACACGACTGACAGCTCTCGGCGAACCCCGCCCCGTGCACGCCGGGCTCCGGCAGGATGGACCCCGCCGGAAAGAACTTCGGAGAAAGTTCCGCACGGATGTCGAAATCGCCGAGCGTGCTTCTACCTGTCAGTGAGAGCGCCCCGGCCGGGGCGTCCGAGCCGGAGGAGCAGGACATGAAGTACATGCTGCTGATGCAGTTCAGCGCCGCGACCGCGGACTTCCCGACGATCGACACCTGGACTCCCGAGGAGATCCGCGCGCACATCGGCTTCATGCGCGACACCAACGTCAAGCTCGCCGCCTCCGGCGAGCTGGTCGACGCCCAGGGGCTGGCGATGCCGGACACCGCGAAGATCGTCCGCTCGCACGGCGGCGGCGCGCCCGTGGTCACCGAGGGGCCGTTCCCCGAGACCAAGGAGTGGGTGGCCGGCTGGTGGATCGTCGACTGCGAGGACGCCGACCGCGCCCTGGAGATCGCCGCCGCCGTGTCCGCCGCCCCCGGCCCCGGCGGCGCGCCGATCAACATGCCGATCGAGGTGCGCCAGGTCATGTCCGCGCCGACCGAGGAGCTGTGAGCGCTGACTGACGGAGGAACGCTCGTCGAGGACCTGCTGCGTGAGCTCGCGCCGCAGGTCGTCGGCGTGCTCACGCGGAGGTTCGGCGACTTCGCGGCCGCGGAGGACGCCGTCCAGGAGGCCCTGCTGGCCGCCGCCGTCCAGTGGCCGCAGGAGGGGGTGCCGGGGAATCCGCGCGGCTGGCTGATCCAGGTCGCCCAGCGCCGGATGACCGAGGAGGTCCGCAGTGAGCAGTCCCGGCGGCGCAGGGAGGACCGGGTCGCCCACCTGGTGCCGGACGACCGGAGGACCGCGCCCGCGGCGGACGCCGAGGACCCGGCCGGGCGGGACGACACGCTCACCCTGCTGTTCCTCTGCTGCCACCCGGTGCTCTCGCCGCCCTCGGCGCTCGCCCTGGCGCTGCGCTGCGTCGGCGGGCTGACCACCGCCGAGATCGCGAGCGCGTTCATGGTGCCGGAGGCGACCATGGGCCAGCGGATCAGCCGGGCCAAGCAGCGCATCAAGTCCTCCGGGGTGCCGTTCGCGCTGCCGGACCGCGAGGGCTGGCCGGAGCGGCTGGACGCGGTGCTGCACGTGCTCTACCTGATCTTCAACGAGGGCTACGCGACGAGCGTCGGCGACGACCTGCAACGGGTCGAACTGACCCGTGAGGCGATCCGGCTGACCCGCGCCGTGCACGCGCTGCTGCCCGGGGACAGCGAGGTCACCGGGCTGCTGGCGCTGATGCTGCTCACCCACGCCCGTAGCGCCGCCCGCACCGGCCCCGGCGGCGAGCTGATCCCGCTGGCCGAGCAGGACCGCGGCCGCTGGGACGCCGCCGCGATCGCCGAGGGCGTCGCGCTGGTCACCGCCGCCCTGCCGAGCGGCCCGGTCGGCCCGTACCAGGTGCAGGCGGCGATCGCCGCGGTCCATGACGAGGCCGCCACCGCCGACCTGACGGACTGGCCGCAGATCCTGGCCCTGTACGGGGTGCTGGAACGGATCTCGCCGAACCCGGTGGTCGGGCTCAACCGCGTCGTCGCCACCGCGATGGTCCACGGTCCCGAGGCCGGCCTCGGCGCGCTGGACGCCGTCGCGGCGGACCCCCGGCTGAAGGACCACCACCGGGTCACCGTGGTGCGCGCCCATCTGCTGGAGCTGGCCGGACGGCGCGCCGAGGCGGCCGAACTCTTCCGCGCGGCCTCCCGCGCGACGGCCAGCCTGCCCGAACGCCACCACCTCGCCATCCGCGCCGCCAGGCTGTCGGAGCCCGGCGACCCGGGGACGGTGCCGAACGGGCGCGCGGACCTGGGATGATCGAGGCATGGTCGACCGCATCATCGCCGCCTGTGACGGCGCCGCCAAAGGCAATCCAGGGCCCGCAGGCTGGGCCTACGTCGTCGCCGACTCCTCCGGCGCCCCGCAGCGCTGGCGCTCCGGCGCACTCGGGCACAGCACCAACAACATCGGTGAACTGACCGCCCTGGAGCAGCTGCTGACGGACACCGATCCCGCCGCGCCCCTGGAGGTGCGGCTCGACTCCACCTACACCCGCGACGCCGTCACCAAGTGGCTGGCCAACTGGAAGCGCAACGGCTGGCGTACGGCCGGCGGCAAGCCGGTGGCCAACCAGGAGCTGATCCAGCACATCGACGAGCTTCTGACGGACCGCGAGGTCACCTTCGTCTACGTCCCTGCACACCAGGTGGACGGCGACCCGCTCAACGCCATCGCGGACAAGGCCGCCAGCGACGCCGCCCGGCACCAGCGGGACGCCTCGGGCACCGGCGCGGACCTGCCCGTCCCCGAGCCGGTCACCCCGGCCGGGCGCGCCAAGATCTCCCGGCCCGCGCGGACCGGCGGCGCCTCCTCGGGAACGGCCGCGAAGTCCGCGGGCGGCGGGAGTGCCCGCACGCTGGCCGCGCGCTACCCGGGCACCTGCGCCTGCTCGCGCTCCTACGCCAAGGGCGACAAGATCACCAAGGTCGGCTCCGGCTGGGGCCACCCGGAGTGCGCCGCGTCCTTCTCCTGATCCGGTTCGCCGCCCGGCCCGGGCGGCGGCTGGATCAGCCGCGCCACCAGTCGTCCAGCGGGGTGACCGGGACGACGCGCTTGTGCCGGGTCGCGAGGAAGATCGACTCGACCTTCGTCGCGACCTCGGGCGTGACCTCGGCGCCCTCGAGGTAGTCGTCGAGCTCGGCGTAGGTCAGGCCGAGCGCCTCCTCGTCGGGCAGCGCGGGCCGGTCGTCCTCCAGGTCGGCGGTGGGCACCTTCTTCCAGACGCTCGGCGGCGCGCCCAGCTCCTGCAGCAGGGCCGCCCCCTGCCGCTTGGTCAGGCCGGTCAGCGGGGTGAGGTCCACCCCGCCGTCGCCGAACTTGGTGAAGAAGCCGGTCACCGCCTCGGCCGCGTGGTCGGTGCCGACCACCAGCATGCCGAGCTGGCCGGCGACGGCGTACTGGATCACCATGCGCTCGCGGGCCTTGATGTTCCCGCGGACGAAGTCCCGCAGCTTGGGCTCGTCGCCCAGCAGTTCGCGCAGCCCGGAGGCCGCCTCCGCGGCGACCGCGTCCGCGCTCGGCCGCACGTTCACCGCGATCGACCGGTCGGGCCGGATGAACCGCAGCGCGATCTGCGCGTCGTCCTCGTCCGACTGCACGCCGTAGGGCAGCCGCACGGCGACGAAGGTCGCCTCGTGCCCCTCCGCCCGCAGCTCCTCGACGGCCAGCTGGCACAGCCGGCCGGCCAGCGTGCTGTCCTGACCGCCGCTGATCCCGAGCACGTAGCCCTTGGCCGGGGTGGAGCGGAGGTAGTCCTTGAGGAAGTCGACCCGCTGCCGGATCTCGGTCCCGGCCACGATGGCCGGCTTGACGCCGAGCTCGGCGACGATCTGGTCGCGTAGGTTCGCCATTCGATCACCCTACCGCGAGGGCCTCAGCGCTCCGGCGGGTCCTCGGGCCATTCGCTGGTGTGCCAGACCGGGCCTTCGGCGGGCCCGGGCGCGGCGGCGTCCCGGCGCGGGCCGTGGGCGGCCAGGGCGGTGGTGAGGTCGGGGTGGAGCGGGACCTGGCAGTCCGCCGCGAGCTCGGCGGCGGCGCGGGACAGGGCGACCAGTTCCAGCGGACGCTGCTGCTCCGCGAGGTGCCGGGCGGCGAGGGTCAGCGCCTCGTGACCGGCCGGGGACCAGCCCTTGAGGTGGGTGAGGTCGAGCAGCAGCGGGCCGTCGCCGCGGGCGACGGCCCAGCCGACGGCGCCGGTGAAGCGCGTGACGGCGTCGTCGCCGAGATAGCCGGCGACCTGGAGGACGTCGGCGGTCGGACGGGTGGTGAGGTGCCACTGGATCGTCATCGGGCGGCTCCTTCCGTGGTCAGTGGCGGTGACCGCCGACGTAGAACATCAGCATGATGAACGCGGCGAAGACATGGAACCCGATGACGTAGATGAACGCACGGATCCAGACGCCCTTGCTGGCCCGGCGGCCGCCGCCCTCGCTGCCGTCGTCCTCGGGCTCCGGCGCGCGCTCCGGGCGGCTGTCGGCGTCGAGGCTCATCGGGCCACCGCCTCGGCGGTGTCGGCCTCGCGGAGCTCGGCGAGCAGGTCCTGCTGACCGGCGAGCAGCTCGGTCAGGATGCGGCGGGCCGCCCGCAGCAGCTCGGCGACGTCGCCGCCCGCGAGCGAGTAGACCACGGTGTCCGCCTCCCTGACCGAGACCACGATCCCTGAGCGGCGCAGCACGGCGAGCTGCTGGGACAGGTTGGAGCGTTCGACCTCGATCCCGGCCAGCAGGTCCCGCACCGGCATCGGCCCGTCCTGCAGCAGTTCGAGGACCCGGATGCGCACCGGGTGGCCGAGCATCCTGAAGAACTCGGCCTTGGCCTGGTACAGCGGAACCGGCACTGCTCTCTCCCTGGTCTCGCACCGACGGCGGTCCTCGCCGACGGCGTCTCTCACCGAGGCTGCGGTGGCGCCGCCAGCATTGCAGCAAGTGAAGAACTTTTCAATTCACTACATCGGCCCGTGCAGGCCCTCCGCATCCACCACGAGCACCTGCCCGTCCCGCAGCGCGACGTGCGGCGTCCCCGCCGCGCGGTAGCCGGCCGCCACCCGGCCGACCTGCGCCGTTCCCGGGTGCGCCGGGGAGTCGACGTGCGGCACGAAGGCGAAGTCGAGAAGCCCGAGCCCCTCGGTGACCGCGGCCTCACCGTAGATCCTGGGCACCGCGTCACGGTCGTCGCACAGCTCGAGCCCGTCCAGGCTGGGCGCCAGCACGCACGGCCCGGCGCTGTAGCCGGCACAGACCAGGGCGTCCTCGCGCAGCAGCGCGGTCAGCGCCACGTCCGCGCCGCTGCGGGCGAGGGCGTGGCGCAGCATGAAGACGTTCCCGCCGCGCAGCCAGACCGCGTCGAAGCCGGAAAGGGCCGCCCGCACGGCCTCGGCGGGGCGGTCGAACCAGTCCCGCAGATCGAGCTCGGTCGGCCGCAGCCCCAGCCCGGCGAGCGCGGCGAACTCCCGCTCCACGCCCGCCGGCCGCTCGTGCGCGGGCTGGTCGTCCATCGCGTTGGCGACGACCGCGACCGACGCCGCGCCTCCCGGTCCCCGGCCCGACGCGCCGATCAGGGCGAGGAGTTGCTCCGGCTTGTCGCCCATGCGGAAGGACGAGAGATACAGACGCATCGGTCGACCCTACCGGCGCAGACGTGCGGGCCGCCCCCGGAGGGGACGGCCCGCACGCGGTGGAACGGATCAGCGGCGGAGCCGATCAGGCCCGGTCGAAGCGGTCCAGCTCCATGACCTTCGCCCAGGCGGCGACGAAGTCCTTGACCAGCTTCTCCTTGGCGTCGTCGCTCGCGTAGACCTCGGCGAGGGCGCGCAGCTCGGAGTTGGCGCCGAAGACCAGGTCGACCCGGCTGCCGGTCCACTTGACCTCGCCGGTGGCGGCGTCGCGGCCCTCGAAGGAGCTCGCGTCCTCGGAGGTCGCCTTCCACGTCGTACCCATGTCCAGCAGGTTGACGAAGAAGTCGTTGGTCAGCACGCCCGGGGTGCTGGTGAGGACGCCCGTCGAGGACTGCTGGTGGTTCGCGCCGATGACGCGGAGGCCGCCGACGAGCGCCGTCATCTCCGGGGCGCTGAGGTTCAGCAGGTTCGCCTTGTCGAGCAGCAGGTACTCGGCCGGCAGGCGGTTGCCCTTGCCCAGGTAGTTGCGGAAGCCGTCCGCCGCCGGCTCCATGGCGGCGAAGGACTCGACGTCCGTCTGCTCCTGGGAGGCGTCCGCACGACCCGCGCGGAACGGCACGGTGACGTCGAAGCCGGCGTCCTTCGCGGCCTTCTCCACGCCCGCGGCGCCCGCGAGCACGATCAGGTCGGCCAGCGAGATCTGCTTGCCGCCGGACTGCGCGGCGTTGAAGCCCTGCTGGACGCCCTCGAGCGCGCGGAGCACCACGGCGAGCTGGTCCGGGTCGTTGACCTCCCAGTCGGCCTGCGGCTGGAGCCGGACGCGGGCGCCGTTGGCGCCGCCGCGCTTGTCGCTGCCGCGGAAGGAGGCAGCCGAGGCCCAGGCGGTGGAGACGAGCTGGGCCACCGAAAGACCCGAGCTCAGGATCTGGCCCTTGAGCGCGGCGACGTCCGCGTCGGAGACCAGCTCGTGCGTCACAGCCGGAACCGGGTCCTGCCAGAGCAGCACCTCGGAGGGGACCTCCGGGCCCAGGTAGCGGGCGATCGGACCCATGTCACGGTGGGTCAGCTTGAACCAGGCGCGAGCGAAGGCGTCCGCGAACGCGGCCGGGTCGGCCAGGAAGCGGCGGGAGATCTGCTCGTAGGCCGGGTCGAAGCGGAGCGACAGGTCGGTCGTCAGCATCGTCGGGGCGTGGCTGCGCGAGGCGTCGTGCGCGTCGGGGACGGTGCCCGCGCCCGCGCCGTTCTTCGGCTTCCACTGCTGCGCGCCCGCAGGGCTGCGGGTGAGCTCCCACTCGTTGCCGAAGAGGATCTCGAAGAAGCTGTTGTCCCAGGCGGTCGGGGTGTTGGTCCAGGCGCCCTCGAGACCGCTGGAGATCGTGTCGACGCCCTTGCCGGTGCCGAAGGCGCTCTTCCAGCCCAGGCCCTGCTGCTCGAGCGGGGCCGCCTCGGGGTCCGCGCCGACGAGGTCGGCGTCGCCCGCGCCGTGGGTCTTGCCGAAGGTGTGGCCGCCCGCGATCAGCGCGACGGTCTCCTCGTCGTTCATCGCCATCCGGTGGAAGGTCTCACGGATGTCGCGGGCCGCGGCGAGCGGATCCGGGTTGCCGTTGGGGCCCTCGGGGTTGACGTAGATCAGGCCCATCTGGACGGCGCCCAGCGGGTTCTCCAGCTCACGGTCGCCGGTGTAGCGCTCGTCGGCGAGCCAGGTGGTCTCCGGGCCCCAGTAGACGTCCTCGTCCGGCTCCCAGACGTCGGCGCGGCCGCCGCCGAAGCCGAAGGTCGTGAAGCCCATGGTCTCCAGCGCGACATTGCCCGCGAGGATCATCAGGTCGGCCCAGGAGAGGCTCTGGCCGTACTTCTTCTTGACCGGCCAGAGCAGTCGGCGGGCCTTGTCCAGGTTGACGTTGTCCGGCCAGCTGTTGAGCGGCGCGAAGCGCTGCTGACCGGCGCCGCCGCCGCCGCGGCCGTCGCTGATCCGGTAGGTGCCGGCGCTGTGCCAGGCCATACGGATCATGAACGGACCGTAGTTGCCGTAGTCGGCCGGCCACCACTCCTGCGAGCTGGTGAGCACCTCGGCGATGTCCCGCTTGACGGCCGGGAGGTCCAGCGTCTCGAAGGCCGCGGCGTAGTCGAAGTCCTCGCCCAGCGGGTTCGCCACCGCGGGGTTCTTCGCGAGGATCTTCAGGTTGAGCTGCTCGGGCCACCACTGGCGGTTGCCGCCGCCCTGCGTCGGGTGCGCGGCGCGCCCGTGCGCGACAGGACATCCGCCCCCGCTCTGCGCGTCTACGGCGTGTGCTTCGTGGTTCTCAGACATCGGAATCCTTCCGGACCAGGCGGATCACGGGGAGCGGGGCCCGACGGGCTCGAGCCCGGCAGACGGCCTGCCGTCTGCCGTACTGGAGTCTGCCTGCCCCTTGGCTATCACCAGATCCGATCCTACGATGGACACAGTCCAAGTCAAGAAGAACACCAAGACGGTACCGGTAAACTTCGGCCATCCCCACGGAAACCGATAGGTGAACCCATATGAGTGACCTGCTGCAGCGACTGCGAGGGCGCGGCTGGCGGATGACCTCCCAGCGGCGTGTCGTCGCGGAGGTCCTCGACGGTGAGCACGTGCACCTCACCGCCGACGAGGTGCACGCCAGGGCGAGTGCCAGACTGCCCGAGATCTCGCGGGCGACGGTCTACAACACGCTGGGCGAACTGGTCTCCCTCGGCGAGGTCATAGAGGTCGCCACGGACGGGCGCGCCAAGCGCTACGACCCGAACGCCCACCACCCGCACCAGCACCTGGTCTGCTCCAGCTGCGGCACCATCCGCGACGTCCACCCGGCCGGCGACCCGCTGGCCGACCTCCCTGCGGCCGAGCGCTTCGGCTTCACGGTCTCCCAGGTCGAGGTCACCTACCGCGGCCTCTGCCCCTCCTGCGCCTGACCCGCACGTGCGCGGCCCCGAGTGACCCGGGACCGCGCACCCTCCGGGCGGCCCGTGCAGGCGGTCGTGCGGCGGGAGATGACGAAGTACGCGCCGTCCCCGGCGGCCCGACCGCCTTGTCCTGACATTGCCCTGACACTCCGCTCTCCGGACAGCTAGGCTCGGATCCCGGACACGCACGGGGGCGGGGGGAAGTGTGGGGACGTCTGTCTTCGCTGCGCTGCTGCGGGATCGACGCCTGTCGGTCGGCTTGAGCCAGGACGAGCTCGCGGCGCGCTCGGGGGTGTCGACGCGGTCTATCAGCGCACTGGAGGCGGGCCGACGCCGGCCGCGGATGTCCTCGGTGGTCCAGCTCGCCGAGGCGCTCGGCCTCGACGCCGACACCCGCACCCGCTGGCTGCAGGCGGCCAGAACACCGGACCAGGACGCGGCCGCGCCGGGCCCGTCCCCGGCGCCGCCCCTGGCCGGACCGCCCGCCGGGCCCGTCGTGCCCCAGCAACTCCCCTCGGCGATACGGCACTTCACCGGGCGGGCCGGGGAGCTCAAGGAGCTCGACGCGCTGCTCGGCGATCCGCTGCCCGAGTGCGGCGCGGTCGTGATCTCGGCGATCGCGGGCACCGCGGGCGTGGGCAAGACCTCGTTGGCCGTCCACTTCGCGCACCGGGTGGCGCACCGCTTCCCCGACGGGCAGCTCTTCGCCGACCTGCGCGGCTTCGACCCGGTCGGCCCTCCGCTCGACGCCGCCGCCGTGGCGCGTGGCTTCCTGGAAGCGCTCGGCGTGCCCGGCCCGCGCATCCCGGCCGACCCCGAGGGTCAACTGGCGCTCTACCGCAGCCGCCTGGCGGGCACCCGGACGCTGATCGTGCTGGACAACGCCCGGGCGGCGGACCAGGTCCGCCCGCTGCTCCCGGGCTCGGACCGCTGCCTGGTGCTGGTCACCAGCAGGAACCGGTTGGCCGGGCTGGTGGCCCTGGACGGAGCCGTGCCGCTGGCCCTCGACGTGCTGCCCCCCGCCGAGGCGCGCGAACTGCTCGCCCGCCGACTGGGCGCGGAGCCCGTACTGGCCGACCCGGCCGCGACCGACGAACTGGTCGAGCTGTGCGCCAGGCTGCCCCTGGCCCTGAGCATCGCCGCCGCGCACGCGGCCGGTCACCCCGGCGTCCCGCTGCACGTCTGGACCCGCGAGCTGCGCGACACCCGGGCCCGGCTCGACCTGCTGTCCACCGGGGAGAGCCACGCAGACGTCAGGGCCGTGCTGTCCTGGTCCTACCGGACCCTGGCCCCGCAGGCGGCGAGGCTCTTCCGTCTGCTCGGCCTGCATCCCGGCCCGGACATCAGTGCGGCGGCGGCCGCGAGCCTGGCCGGGCTGCCGCTCGCCCAGGTCCGCCCCCTGCTGGACGAACTCCGTCGCGCCCACCTGATCACCGGCGCGGACCGCGACCGCTCCTCCTTCCACGACCTGCTGCGCGCCTACGCCGCCGAGCAGGCGGCGGCCTTCGAGCCCCCGGAGGCACGGGCCGAGGCGCTACGGCGGATGCTCGACCACTACCTGCACACCGCGCAGTCGGCCGGCTCCCTCGCCTACGCCGACGACGCCTCCTGGCCGGCCCTCGACCTCGGCGAGCCGGCTCCCGGCACGGCTCCTGAGCTCCCGGCCGACCGGGAGCGTGCGCTGGCCTGGTACCGGGAGGAGCAGCCGGTGCTCGAACAGGTCGTCGAGCGGGCCAGGCAGGCGGGATTCGACGACCATGTCTGGCAGTTGGCCGCCGTGCAGGTGTCCTACCTGCTCAAGTCCGGTCTCTGGCAGCAGTGGGAGCGGGTCAGCGAGGCGGCCCTGGCGGCGGCCGAGCGCAGCGGCGATCTCGCCCACCAGGCGCACGCGCACCGATGGCTCGGCCAGGTGCACCGCTCGCAGGGCCGCCAGCCGCAGGCCCACAGGGAACTGCGCAGTTCCCTCGACCTGTTCGCCGCCCTCGGCGACCGGGCCAGGCAGGGCAGGACCAGGCTCGACATCGCCATCACCCACGGCGAGGAGCACGCCTACGCCGAGGCGGTGGCCGAGTCCCGCCGGGCGCTCGAGCTCTTCGAGGAGCTCGGCGACCGCACGGGGCAGGCCCTCGCGCTCAACGGCGTCGGCTGGTACCTGACCTTCCTCGGGCGGCCGAGGGAGGCGCTCCCCTGGTGCCGCCGGGCCCTCGAGTTCGCCCGCGCGGACCGCAACCTGCCGGCGCAGTCCTCCGTCCTGGACAGCGTCGGCTTCATCCACCACCACCTCGGCGAGTACCGCGAGGCGCTGCCGGCGTACCAGGAGTCGCTGCGCCTGCGTCGGACGGTGGGCGACTACTTCCTCCAGGCCGAGATCCTCACCCACATCGGCGACACCCGGCTGGCCCTCGGCGAGACCGGGGCCGCCAGGCGCGCGTGGACGGAGAGCCTGGACATCCTCGACCGGCTCCAGCACCGCGACGCCGACGAGGTCCGCGCGCGGCTGGACGCCCTCGACCGGGCCGGCTCAGCGCCGGAGCCGGAGCCGGACTGAGCCCCTGCTCAACGCCACTCCCGCCACGGGTACTTCGCGTCACCCGCGCGGCGCACCCGCACCTGACCGAGCACCGCGCGCCCGGTGATCCGCAGGATCGGCCCGTCCGGGGCCGTGCCGTCCACCGCGCCCAGCGGCAGGACCCGCTTGGCGAAGAGCGCGCTGCCCTCGTCGTAGACCCGGACCTCGGGCGGCAGGATGATCTCGACCAGGCCGAACAGCGCCTCCGCCTCGATCACGACCTCCCGCCGGGTGAAGACGGCGTGCCGCAGGTCGATCACCAGTTTGCCCCAGCGCGCCCGCGCCACGCTGCTCGGCGGCACGGGCAGCTGTCCGCCCCGCCGCACCTTGCTGAACAGCGCCGTCACCGGGCGGGCGCTGGGCGGCACGACCGGCTGCAGCTCGGTCGCCGACACCGGCAGGTCCAGCGTGAGCGGATGCAGTTCGGCCAGCGTGCGGGCGGAGTACGCGGCCTCCAGCCGCTGCGCGTGCTCGTCCGGGTCGAGATGCCCGGTCGCCAGCGCGTCCGCCAGCACGGCGGCGACCCGGTCCCGGTCGACGTCACCGGCGCGCAGCACGGGACCGTCGACCGGGAGCCCGGGAAGCCGGACGGACTCGTTCACCACGGACACTCCAGCTGCCGAAGACGGGAAGCACTCGATACGGCAACACGATATGTCGCGACTGTGGCGCGAGTCAACGCTCCCGGCCGGCTCAGTCCCGACCGCGGCGGCCGAGGCCGAGCAGGGCGTGGAGCAGGAAGGCCGAGGCGAGGCCGACCGCCCAGCCGTAGTCGGCCAGCGGCTTGAGGAAGGGGATCAGGCCGTCCGCGGGGAACGGGCCCTGCTTCACGCCGCCGACGACCGTGGAGTACGAGCCGCCGACCGCCAGGACGCCGCCGACCGCGAACGCGAGCACCGCGCGCAGGTTCCAGCCGCCGGTGAACCAGTAGCGGCCCTCGCGCCGGTACAGGTCCGCGAGCGCGAGCTCGGTGCGGCGCAGGAACCAGTAGTCGGCGATCAGGATGCCCGCCACCGTGCCCAGCAGGCCGCCGACGAAGCCCAGCCAGGTGAAGATGTAGACGTGCGGGTTGGCGATCAGCTTCCACGGCATGATCACGATGCCGATCACGCCCGTGATCAGCGCTCCGGTACGGAAACTGATGAACCGTGGCACCAGGTTGGACAGGTCGTAGGCGGGCGAGACCACATTCGCGGCGATGTTCACCGACAGCGTCGCCACCATGACGACCAGCAGCGCGAAGACCGCGCCGGCCACGTTGCTCATCCGCGCGCTGAGCGCGATCGGGTCCCAGACCGGCTCGCCGTAGACGGCCTGGGATCCCGAGGTGACCAGCACCGAGAGGACGGCGAAGAGCGTCATGGTCGTCGGCAGCCCGAGGGCCTGGCCCCTGACCTGGGCCCGCTGGCTGCCGCCGAAGCGGGTGAAGTCGGGGATGTTCAGCGACAGCGTCGACCAGAAGCCGATCATGCCCATCAGCGCGGGGAAGAACACCTTCCAGAAGCCGCTCCCCCAGCCCAGCCGCGAGGGCTGGTCCAGCAGCGGACCGAAGCCGCCCGCCTTCGAGGCCATGAAGCCGAGCAGCACGAGCGCACCGACGATCACCAGCGGCGCGGCCCAGTTCTCCACCCGGCGCAGGGTCTCCATGCCGCGGGTGATGACCGCGATCTCGACGAGCCAGAAGAGCAGGAAGGACAGCCACTGGGTCCACGGCGTCCCGGAGATCGTCGAGGCGGTCAGCCAGCGGTGTCCCAGCACCTTCCCCGCCAGCAGGTAGATCCCCTCCCCGCCGATCCAGGTCTGGATGCCGAACCAGCAGCAGGCCACCGCCGCCCGCACCAGCGCCGGCAGGTTCGCCCCGCGCACCCCGAACGAGGCCCGGGCGAACACCGGGAACGGGATGCCGTACTTGGTGCCGGCGTGCCCGGTCAGCAACATCGGCGCCAGCACGATCAGGTTGGCCAGCGCGATGGTCAGCACGGCCTGCTTCCAGTCCATCCCGAGCGCCACCAGCCCCGAGGCCAGCGTCCAGGAGGGAATGCAGTGGGCCATGCCCACCCACAGCGCCAGGTAGTTGTAGGTGCGCCAGGTCCGGCGCTCCACCGGCACCGGCGCCAGGTCGCCGTTGGCGAAGCGCGGGTCGTCCAGCACGACGCCCCCGGCCAGCGCCACCCTGCCGTCGGGATACGTCAGCTGCGTCGCACTCGGGTCGGTTCTCGGAACTGCGGCTGAGGACACAGAGCCACCTCGGTTTCTCGCTGAGCGGCACCACCGGAAGCAGCAGCGTGAACCCTCCGCCCCGACCGCACAACGGGACAAACCAGACGCACCCGCCACCCGCGCCAGAGCCGGCCCCCGCCCCCCAGCTCAGCGCGGTCGCAGCGGCCCCGTAGGGTGCCGCAGTGATCTTCAGGAACTCTGCCCTCGCCACCGCGGCGATGCTGCTCTGCGCCGGCGCCCTCTCCGCCTGCTCGGCCGCCGCCGGGGCGACCCACCCGGGCCCGGCGCGCACCGCCACGCCGGTCTTCTCCCCCTCCACCGCGCCGACGCCGACCGCGAGTGCGACGCCGACCGCGTCCCCCGACGCGTCCGCCTCGCCCTCCCTGACGCGTCGACCGGCCGGCACGGCGACGCACCGGCGCACGCAGACGCCCCGGCCGGACCCGCACACCATGGCGCCCAGGACGCCGGGCCCCGGCGAGGTCAGCACGCCGCCGCAGAACGGCGACTGCAAGAAGATCCCGAGCGGGGCGTGGGTGTGCGGCACGACCAAGACCGGCATCCCGATCCCGCGGCCCTCCGGGACGTGAACGCGCGCGCCCCCGCGCCGGAGACCGGGGCGGGGGCGGACGGGACGGCGTGGGGCGGGTCAGACCGCCGGGGCCGGGAAGGTCGGGTACTCGACGCCGGAGACGTGCTGGACGACCCGGACCACCTGGCAGGAGTAGCCGAACTCGTTGTCGTACCACAGGTAGAGGATCGCGTTGTCGCCCTCGACCTTGGTCGCGCCGGCGTCGACGATCGACGCGTGGCGGGAGCCGATGAAGTCGCTGGAGACCGCGTCGGGCGCGGTGGTGAAGTCGATCTGGCGCTTCAGCGGGGAGGTCAGCGAGACCTCGCGCAGGTGCTCGAGCACCTCCTCGCGGGTGGTCTCCCTGGCCAGCTGGAGGTTGAGGATGGCGATCGAGACGTCCGGCACCGGCACGCGGATCGAGCTGCCGGTGATCTTCGCCTTGAGGTCGGGCAGGGCCTTGGACACGGCGGAGGCGGCGCCGGTCTCGGTGATCACCATGTTCAGCGGGGCCGAACGGCCGCGGCGGTCGGCGCCGTGGTAGTTGTCCAGCAGGTTCTGGTCGTTGGTGAAGGAGTGGACCGTCTCCACGTGGCCGCGGAGCACGCCGAACTCGTCCTCCATCGCCTTCAGCGGCGGGACGATCGCGTTGGTGGTGCAGGAGGCGCAGGAGATGATCTGCTCGTCCGGCTTGATCGTGTCGTGGTTGACGCCGTGCACGATGTTCGGGACGTCGCCCTTGCCCGGCGCGGTCAGCACGACCTTGGCGATGCCGGGGCGCAGGTGCTTCGACAGGCCCTCGCGGTCGCGCCACTTGCCGGTGTTGTCCACCAGGATCGCGTCGTTGATGCCGTACTCCGTGTAGTCGACCGTGGTCGGGTCGTCGGAGTAGATGACCTTGATCGCGTTGCCGTTGGCGATGATCGTGCTGGTCGCCTCGTCGACGGTGATGGTGCCGTGGAACTGGCCGTGGATCGAGTCGCGGCGCAGCAGCGAGGCGCGCTTGACCAGGTCCTCGCCGGCGCTGCGGCGCACCACGATGGCGCGCAGACGCAGGCCGTTGCCCGAGCCGGCCTTCTCGATCAGCAGGCGGGCCAGCAGGCGGCCGATCCGGCCGAAGCCGTAGAGGACCACGTCGCGGGAGTCGCGGCGCTCGCGCTTCTCGGCGCCGACGGCGCCGGCGACGGCCTGGGCGGTGAACTCCTCCACCGAGAGGCCGTGGTCGTCGGCCTTGTAGGTGGCGGCGAGCATGCCGATGTCGATCTGGGAGGGGCCCAGGTCGAGGGTGGTGAGCGCCTGCAGGAAGGGGAAGGTCTCGGTGACCGAGAGCTCCTCGCCGGCTATCTGGCGCGCGAAGCGGTGGGTCTTGAGGATGCTGACCACCGAGCGGTTGACCAGGGAGCGGCTGTGCAGCAGAACGGTGACGTCACGCTCCCGCTGCAGCCTTCCGATGATCGGAATCATCGACTCCGCGATCTCTTCGCGGTTCTTCCAGTCAGTGAACAGGTCTTCGTTGACAGTCACAGGTCCATCTTTCGCGAGCTCGGTGGTACCCCCATGGTAGCTTTCGGCCACTTTGATCATTCGCGTGGTCTCGCACACATGTGCGCCACAGCTGTGCGGACGCCTCCGCTCTGTGGCGAAATGCGGAGAAAACACTTGGACGCCGTGAGCAGCGTCACGGGACACTCTTGGTTCCGTCCCGCCCACCGACCGTGACCCGGTCCGCGTGGGCCCTCACCCGGACAGGTGGCCATGAATGCGCCGGACCACCGCGAGCCCGCGCCCGGCAGGAGCGCGGTGCTGCTCGCAGTTCGCTACTACGCAAGGGAGTTGACCCGACTCCGCAGGCTGACCCTACCCGCCATGCTGCTGCCGGCCGTGGGCAACATCGGCATCGGTTACATCGCTCCGCTGCTGGTCGCCAAGCTGGTCGGCCGGATCGCCGGCACCGGCGGCGTCTCCGTCGGCGCCGCGCTGCCCTACGTCATCGGCTTCACCGGCGTCCTGCTGGTCGCCGAGGCACTGTGGCGGATCGGGCTGCACTGCCTGAACCGACTGGACGCCCTCGGCATCGAGCACCTCTACGTCATCGGCATGGACGAGCTGTTCGCCAAGGACAGCGCCTTCTTCCACGACAACTTCGCCGGCTCGCTGACCAAGCGGGTGCTGAGCTTCGCCTCCCGTTTCGAGGAGACCGTCGACACGCTCACCTTCCAGGTGGTCGGCAGCCTGGTGCCGCTGGTCTTCGGCTCGGTGGTGCTGTGGCGCTACGACCCGATGCTGGTGGTCGCCCTGCTGACGCTGATCGCGGTGACCGCGCTCGGCGTGCTGCCGCTGATCCGGCGGCGTCAGCGGCTGGTCGACGAGCGCGAGGAGGCGATCGCCAGGGTGTCGGGCCACGTCGCCGACAGCCTGATGAACATGGACACGGTCCGGGCCTTCGCGGCCGAGGAGCGCGAGGCCGCCGAGCACCGCAGCCGGGTGGCCGAGTCCCGGCGGCTCTCGCTGCGCTCGTGGGACTACGGCAACCTGCGCATCGACACGCTGGTCGCGCCGATGTCCGTGCTGACGAACGCGCTGGGACTGCTGCTGGCGATCATGCTCGGCGGGGGCAGGCACGGGGTCGAGGCGATCATCGTCGCCTTCACCTACTTCTCCAACGCGACCCGGATCATGTTCGAGTTCAACCAGATCTACCGCCGCCTGGAGAGCGCGATGACGGAGGCCGCGCAGTTCACCGAGCTGCTGCTGGTCCCGCCGACGGTGGTCGACCCGCCCTCCCCCGAACCGCTGCGCACCCGAGCCGCCGACGTCCGCTTCGAGCGGGTGACCTTCGCCCACGCGGGCGCGGAGCCGCTCTTCGAGGGCCTGGACCTGGCGGTGCCCAGCGGGTCCAAGATCGGCCTGGTCGGCCGCTCCGGCGGCGGCAAGACGACGCTCACCAGACTGCTGCTGCGGATGTCGGACGTCGACGGCGGCCGGATCCTGATCGGCGGCCAGGACATCAGCAGGCTCCGCCAGGCGGACCTGCGCAGCCTGACCGCCTACGTGCCGCAGGATCCGGCGATGTTCCACCGGACCCTGCGCGACAACATCGCCTTCGCCCGTCCCGACGCCACCGAGGCCGAGATCCGCCGGGCGGCTGAGGCGGCGCACGTCACCGAGTTCGCCGACGCGCTGCCGGAGGGCTTCGACACCATGGTGGGCGAGCGCGGCGTGAAGCTCTCCGGCGGACAGCGCCAGCGGGTCGCGCTCGCCCGCGCGATCCTGCGGGACGCGCCGATCCTGCTGCTGGACGAGGCGACCAGCGCGCTGGACTCCGAAAGCGAACTGCTGGTCCAGGAGGCCCTGTGGCGGCTGATGGAGGGGCGGACGGCGCTGGTGGTGGCGCACCGGCTGAGCACGGTGGCCGGGATGGACCGGCTGGTCGTGCTCGACCGGGGCAGGGTCGTCGAACAGGGCACCCACCAGGAGCTGCTGGCGGCGGACGGCGCCTACGCCAAGCTCTGGCAGCACCAGTCCGGCGGTTTCCTCGACGACACCGCCGCGGCCGACACGACCCCCGCCCCGGCCCCGGCCGACGCGCGCTGAGCGACCGCTGAGCGCGCGTCGGCCGACCGGCTCCCGGGCCAGGATCGCCCCGATGAGCGCGTCGCCGGGGTAGTCCATCAGCACCGTGCCGGTCCGGCCGGGGTGTAGGTGGTGTACAGCGCGCCGGAGCCGTCCGCCGCGGCCCCCGCCAGGTTCGCCTGCGCCTCGCCCCACTTGGTGGACGGCGTGCACTGCGTCCAGTCCTTTTCGACGTGGGCATGTCCGCGATGCTGTCCCCGGTAACCTCTCCGGCTGAGTGCTCAGCGGCCGCCGTCGCCCGCGTCGTGGCGGCGGCGGCCGGACCACTCCGGCTCCACGCGCGCCCACTGCTCGGCCCAGGTCCGCAGGTCCCGGCGGTCCAGCCGCAGCCGCAGCAGCCGACCGCCGACCACGGCGAGGCCGCCCAGGACGGTGAGCGTCCCGCCGCCGACCAGGGCGCTGCCCAGGACCAGGTCCAGGGCGCCGGGCGGCGTGCCCAGCGGGCGGCCGAGCGGGTCGACCCAGACGACCACCGGCGACCCGGCCGGAGTGCCCGCCACCACCGACTCCCGTGCGAGGTGCCGGACCCCGGCGGGGAAGTCCCAGGCGACCGACACCACAGCGCGCTCCAGGTAGGCCGTGGCCCGGCCGCGCGCCGGCACCGACGGAGCGTCGGCCACGGTGGTCGCGGTGACCGGTCGGGCCGTGGACCGCTCCGACGCCGCCCGGCCCGCCTCGGACGCGTGGAACAGCACGCCGGAGGCGACCGCGCCGAGCACCGCCGCGACGACCGCGACCGCCTGCCACAGGCGCAGCCGGCTCCGGGCGCGGTCGGTCTGCCGCGTCAGCTGATTGACGGTCGACGGGCGCACCGGGCCACGGGCCCGTCCACGACGAAAGTGCCACCAGCCCGGCATGACAGTGCCCCCACCCCGACAGTCGAATCCCCTGGGGACACTCTGCCGTCTGCACGGCGATTTCGTGCGTCAACCGCTCAAGACCGGGTGGGGAGCAGACCGTTTCGTCAGCGTTCGTAGACCCCGGTCAGTCGGCCCCGGCCGAGCACGGGCGAGCCGACCGAGGGCAGCAGCACGCGGGGCCTGGCCCGGTCCGGAGGGGTCGCGGTGACGTCCCCGCCCAGCGGGTGGGCCAGGGCGAACAGTTGGAAGACGTACCGGTGCGGCCCGTGCCCCTTGATCGGCCCGGGGCCGTGGTAGCCGCGTCCGAGGGTGGAGCGCAGCACGCGCACCCCGGCCGCGGGCCGTTTCGCGGCCAGCGCGCCGGGCTCCAGCCGGCCGATGTCCGGATCGACCAGGGCGACGCAGTGCACGGCGGGCTTGGCGATGGGGACGTCGACGTCCTCGACGACCAGCAGCAGCTGCGCGGTGCCGGCCGGCGGCGGCGTCCACGACAGCTGCGGCGAGACGTCGCCGCCGCCGACGCGCTTCGCGCAGTGCGGCAGCGCCATGGAGTCGCCGTCGCCGAACTCCACGCTGGTGAGCGAGAGCAGGTCGGGGCCCTGGAGATTGGGCAGGTTCCAGGCCAGGTGGGTCTCGCCCGCCCGGCGGTCGACCAGGAGTCGTCCGAGCAGCGTCATCGGGTCGCCCGCGCCTTCTCGGCGACCTCGGCGGCGGTCGCGGTCTCCCCCAGCTTGGGGAAGATCCGCTCGATGCTGTGGCGGTGGCAGACGGGGTCGGGGTCGGCCATCGCGTCGGTGACCAGCACGACGTGGTAGCCGAGGTCGCAGGCCGAGCGCGCGGTCGACTCGACGCCGGAGCTGGTGGAGATCCCGGTGAGGACGACCTGGGTGACGCCCAGGTCCCGCAGCAGGGTGTCGAGGCCGGTGTCGTGGAAGGCGCTGCGCCGCCGCTTGGTGATCAGGTGGTCGGTCGGCCGCACGTCGAGCTCCGCGACCAGCTCGGTCCAGTCGGCGGGCAGCTGCGCCCTGCCCGACCATCCCTTCTCGGTGCGTCCCGGCGCGACGCCGTCGACGTTGACCAGGACCACGGGTAGACCGTGCCGGCGGAACTCGGCGGCCAGCCGCGCGGACTCCTTGACCACGGCGGCCGCCTCCTCGCCGGCGGCGGGGACGATGCCCTTCTGAAGGTCGATCACGACCAGCGCGGCCGTGGGATCGAGGACTGTCAGTGTCACGGTTGCTTCTCCAGTGAGTGGGGGGACGGCCGGTTCGCGCCCCGCTCCCCGCGGTCGGCTCGGCGCCGCGCCGCGAGGGAGGCCAGGGCGGCCAGCAGGGCGAGGGTGGCGCCGAAGGCGAACACGATCACCAGGCCGGAGTGGAAGGGGCCGGATATCAGGTGGGGGAAGAAGGCGGTGCCGGTCAGGGTCTGCCGCTGTGCCGCGGTCAGGTGGTCCAGCGCGCCGGTGGGTTGGAGCAGGTGCTGGACCGGGTTGACGCCGAGCTGGGCGGCGAACAGGGACGCGACCGGGGGCAGGCCGCCCACCTGGGCGGCCTGCCCGGGCGGAACCCCCTGCTGCTGCAGTCCGGCGGTGAGGGTGTGCGGAAGGCTGCCGGCCAGTCCGGCGATCATCAGGGAGAAGAAGACGCCGATGGAGACGGCGGTGCCCGAGTTCTGGAAGGTGGCCCGCATGCCCGAGGCGACGCCGCGCAGCCGGCTGGGCACGCTGCCCATCACGGAGGAGGAGTTCGGGGCCGCGAACATCCCGCTCGCGATCCCGTTGAGCGCGATCAGCACCGCGAAGACCCAGTAGCCGAAGTCGATCGGCAGCAGCATCAGACCGACGAAGCTGGCGCCGAACAGCAGCGCGCCGCCGGAGGCCAGGCCCCGGGAGCCGATCCGGTCCGACAGGTACCCGGACACCGGTCCCGCGGCGAGGAACCCGGCGGTCAACGGCAGCATGAAGATGCCGGCCCACAGCGGGGTGTCGCCGTAGTCGTAGCCGTGCAGCGGCAGCCAGATGCCCTGGAGCCAGATGATCAGCACGAACTGCATCCCGCCGCGGCCGATCGAGATGGCCAGGCCCGCCAGGTTGCCGAAGGTGAACTCCCGCAGCCGGAACAGCCCCAGCTGGATCATCGGCGAGGCGACCCGCGTCTCGATCAGCACGAACGCCGCCAGCAGCAGCAGTCCGCCGACGATCAGCACGTCGACCGTCGGGTCGGTCCAGCCCATCGTGTGGCCGCCGTAGGGCTGCAGGCCGAAGGTGACGCCGACCAGGACCGCGCTCAGCCCCACCGCGTAGGTGATGTTGCCCCACCAGTCGATCCTGCCGCCGCCGCGGACGCCGGTGTCGCGCAGGGTGCGGTAGGCCCAGAGCGTGAAGAAGACGCCGACGGGCACGTTGACCCAGAACACCGCCCTCCAGTCCCAGGCGACGAGCAGGCCGCCGGCGACCAGGCCGATGAACATCCCGGCCAGCCCGGCGACCTGGTTGATCCCCAGGGCGAAGCCGCGCTGCTCCTCGGGGAAGGCGTCGGTCAGGATCGCGGCCGAGTTGGCGGTGAGCATCGAACCGCCGACCGCCTGCACCACCCGCCAGCCGATCAGCCACAGGGCGCCGTGGCCGCCGTCGAAGGGGTCGAAGGAGAGCAGGACGGAGGCGAAGGTGAAGATCGCGAAGCCGGAGTTGTAGAGCCTGACCCTGCCGTACATGTCGCCCAGCCGGCCGACGGTGACCACCAGCACGGCCTGGACCAGCCGATAGCCCATGATCATCCAGAGCAGGTAGGCGATGTTGCCGGGGGCGAGCGGGTCCAGGTGCACGCCGCGGAAGATGGCGGGCAGCGCGATGAGCACGATCGAGCCGTCGAGCGCCGACATGAAGACGGCGGCGGTGGTGTTGGTCAGCGCCGTCCACCGGTACCGGTCGCCGACCGCCGCCTCGGGGCCCTCCCCACTCCTTCGGCGCGTCATATCTGCTGCGCGAGCCGCTCGAGCAGCGGCCCGGCCGCGGCGAGCTGCTCCAGCTCCGCCCGGGTGAAGCCGCCGTCGGCCATGGCGCGCGCGACGAGCTCGGCGCGCGCGTTGCGCTTGTCGTCCAGCGCCCTCCGCCCGGCCTCGGTCACCGTCAGCAGCGCGCGCCTGCGGTCGTCCGGGTCCGGCCGGCGTTCGACCAGCCCGCGGTCGCGGAGCCCGGCGAGCGTGGACCCCATCGCCTGGGCGGTGATCTGCACCTGCCTGGCCAGCTCCGAGGAGGTCGCGGGCCCCGAGCGGTCCAGCACCGAGAGCGCGGTCCGCTCGGGCATCGTCAGTCCGCCGTCCAGGGGCACCTGCCGCGCCCTTCGCACCAGCGCGCCGACACCCGCCAGCAGCGAGGCGGCGATCGCGCCGGGATCCTGATCGTCATCCATATACTAAGGCTAGCTTATCAATCTGCTTTATCAACCAGCCTTAGCTGTTTCCGCCGTCGTTTCCCCAGCGCCCGGCAAAGGGCATCCCAAGATCACCCCGGCGCCCGTACAGAACGCGTCAAGATCGCGACGGGCGCCCGCCCACCGGTGTCCAATGTCCTCTGCGGCGGCCCGCGTGGGCGTCGACACAGCAGACCGGGGGAACCGTGGCACAGCTTCTGATCGAAGAGAACTTCGAGCACCTCGACGGCCAGGACGTCGAGGATCTCATCGAGGCCTTCCAGGCCCTCGGCCTGCGCGCCGAGCCCACCCAGCCGCGCACGGCGCCGCAGCGCCGCGGCTGGGTGCTGGTCCTGCACTGGCTCAGGGAGGGGGAGGAGGCCAGGATCACCGACGCGTCCCTCTGCGCCTCGGTCGTGGACGTCGTCCGCAGCACCCTGACCGCCGCCCACCCGACCGGCCTCGGCGGCACCTGCGTCCGCGGACGCACCCTCCCGCTCCGCATCGAGGTCCGCGCCCGCGACGGCGCCCTCCTCACCTCGCTCGCGATGCCCGCCCGCTGAGAAGCCGACGCCGGGCCGACGTCAGGTCAGGTGACGTCGGTCCGGCGGGCTGTCCGGCTCCTGCGGGGGATCAGGGCTGGACGTCGAGGGGGCGCATCATCTCGTTGTCCTCGTGGTCGAGGATGTGGCAGTGGTAGACGTAGCGGCCCGGCAGGTCGAAGCGGGCCTTGAGGCGGGTGCGTTCGCCCGGGTAGGCGATGACGGTGTCCTTGAAGCCCGTCTCCCAGGGCTCGGGTCCGCGCACGGTCCCGTCGGCGGCGGTGCGGCTGACCACCTGGAACTGGGTCTGGTGGAGGTGGATAGGGTGCCCGTCCTCGGTCAGGTTGACCAGGTCCCACTCCCCCACCGCGCCCGCGATCGGCTTGACCGTCACCGGGTCGTCCCACATCTCCATCGCCCCGGTGCCGTCCGGGTTGAGGGAGCCGAGCGCGCCGACGATCGGGGCGCCGGGGAAGCTGGAGGAGTCCGCCTCGTTGAGCGAGACGGTGAAGGACTGCCGCGCCGGGCCGAGCCCGGCGACCCTGGGCAGGTACAACTGGGCGGGCGGGACGGACGGGTCGTGCGCCGGGCCGTGGTCCACCACGATCTTCATGACCTGGCCGCTGGTCCAGTGGTCGGCGGCGACGAAGTCCGTGTCGGGGACGCCCCCGTGGTACGGGACGTCGGGGCCCTCGTTGACGACGTAGAAGGTCGTGCCCGCCGGCACCTTGCTGAAGTCGAGGATCAGGTCGGCCCGCTCCGCCGGGGCGACCAGCACCTGGTCGAGCTCGACGGCCCTGGGCAGGAAGCCGCCGTCGCTGCCGATCTGCCAGATCGGCAGCGCAGCGGTCGCCGGTCGCTTCGCCAGCGGGTCGGCGACGATCTTGAGCACCAGGGTGCGGGCGTTGCAGGAGTTGAGCAGGCGCAGCCGGTAGCGCTTGCGCGAGGCGTGCCAGACCGGCCAGGCGGAGCCGTTGACCAGCATGGTGTTGCCGAAGGACTCCGGGTTCCAGTACGGCGGCACGTCGCTGGCGGGCAGCCAGGGCCCGCCGGGCGTGGTGTCACCGAAGAAGGTTCGGCTGTCGGGGAAGAACAGGCTGCCGTCGGTGTTGAAGCAGCGGTCCTGGACCACCATCGGGATCTCGGCGTCGCCGGAGGGCAGCACGCCGTGCGGCAGGTCGGTCGGGCCGCCGCGCAGCAGGTACATCCCGGCCAGACCCGCCTGGACGTTGAGGCGGGTCATGCCGAGGACGTGGTCGTGGTACCAGAGCGCCGCCGCCCGCTGGTCGTTGCTGTACCGGTAGACCGAGGAGCCCGGTCGCCAGGCGACCCCGTAGCGGGCCTCGGACTCGAGCCCGTAGCGGTCGTACCAGCTGCCGGTGGTGGCGTAGTGGGCCGGGATGCCGACGGCGTCGGGAAGGGTCCAGGCCTCGGGGTAGCCGTCGCTCTCCTGGGTGACGTGCGCGCCGTGCAGATGGGTCACCAGCGGCACCGGGCCGGTGTACGGCGCGGGGGTGGAGGTGAAGGTCGGCCGGCTGTCCCGGCCGTGGACGCCGCCGCCGGGGTTGGCCCAGTGCAGGCTGGGGTCCACCGTGAACAGGTGCGGCAGCGGGCGCCGGTGGGCGTCCACCAGCTCGTTGGTCCAGGTCACCCGGACGGGGCGGCCGACCCGGGCCTCGATGGTGTGGGCGGGGCGTGCAGGGTGCCGGGCGCACCGGCGGCCCGTAGCCCCACAGCGTGGTGCGCGGGTAGCCGTGCGGCAGGACCTGCTGGGTGAACTGCCGGGCGGTGATCTCGTAGACGTCGACGTCGCCGTGGCCGGAGCGGTTGCGGGACGGCATGACGGGCAGGCGCACCAGCTCCGTCCGGTACTTGGGCACCGAGACCGGGTCGAGCGAGCCGCCCGGCAGCGGGTTGGGACCCGGCGTCGCGGCGACCAGTCCGGGGGCCCGGCGGTCGGCCCCGTGGCCGACCGAGGCCGCGCCGGTCGCACCCACGGCGACCACGGCCCCGCCCGCGGCGGCGGCACGGAACAGCGTGCGGCGCGCGACGGACGTTCTCAGCCCGTCCCCGCCGGAGGCGGAGATTGACTCAGTCATGACAACACTCCATTCGTCACGTTCCCCGGGCGTGGACGAGTCGACGGACGTGCGCGGGCATGCGACCGCGGACGAGTCGTCGTGTGAGAGTTCCCCCGGTGCTGAGATGACCGAGCAGCGGGCCGGCGAGCCTGACCTGCCACCACGGCAAGTGACCCCACATGAGGATCACGTCTGGACTCTAGCGGCTGGGGCGTGCGCCCAGAAGCGGTATCAGGGAGATTTTTCTGGGTTCGCTCTGAACGGGCGCCCCAGCACGCACGACAGCCCCGCCCGCCCCCGGAGTCCGGGGCGGGCGGGGCCGAAGAGCCGACGGCCGGTCAGTCCGTGGCGATCGCCCGCAGGACGTTCATCCTGGCCGCGCGGAAGGCCGGGAAGAGCGCCGCCACCAGGCCCACGACCGCCGAGCCGAGGAAGACGACGCCGATCGTCGTCCACGGGATGCTGAGCACCCCGAGCCCGACCAGGCTCAGCAGCCGCTGGGCCGCGATGCCCCAGCCCAGGCCCAGGCCGACGCCCAGGACCGCGCCGAACAGGGCGATCACGACCGACTCCAGCCTGACCATCCGGCGCAGCTGACGCCGCGACATCCCGATGGCCCGCATCAGCCCGATCTCCCTGGTGCGCTCCACCACCGACAGGGCCAGCGTGTTCACCACGCCCAGCACCGCCACCACGATGGCCAGCGCCAGCAGTGCGTAGATCATGTTGAGCAGCTGGTCGAGCTGCTGCTGGATCATGTCCTTGTATCCGGCCTGGTCCCGGACCTTGACCTGCGGGTACTCCGCCGTGGCGGCCTGCAGCGCCGCCGACGCCTCGGCCTGCTGACCCGGCTTGGCCGCCGCGAACATCATGTCGTCCAGCGGGAACCGGTCCGCGGGCAGGTACTTCCGCGCCTCGGCGATGTTCATGTACATCGCGCCGCGGTCGAAGACGGTGTCGTCCGAGGTGATCGCGTCGACGGTGAGCCGCGCCGTGCCGCCGCCGACGAAGGCGACGGAGAGCTTGTCGCCGAGAGCGACCTTGTGGTCCTTGGCCCAGCCCTCGGGAACCGACATCGCGCCGGGCCCGTAGGCGTCGATCAGCTTGCCCTGCACGGTCTTGGCCTGCAGGTCGTCGGTGTAGGAGGGGCTGGCCGCGCCGATCTCGGTGGCGTCCTTCGTGCCGTTGGGCGCGGTGACGGTCACCTGGACGTCGGTGCGGTCGGTGACGTGCGCCAGGTGGTCCGCGGCGCGGATCGCCGCGGACGCGGCGGGGCTGATCGGCAGGCCGTTGCCGGACTGGATGATGAAGTCCGCGCCCACGGACCGGTCCATCTGACGGGTCGCCGAGGCGACCATCGAGTCGCCGACCACCGACAGCCCCGCCACCAGCGCGAGCCCGATCATCAGCGCGGCGGCGGTCGCGCCGGTGCGGCGCGGGTTGCGCAGCGCGTTGCGCTCGGCCAGCCGGCCCACCGGGCCGAACCAGCGCAGCGTGACCGCGCCGAGGACCCTGATGACCAGGCCCGCGAGCAGCGGGCCGACCACCACGAAACCGACCAGCGACAGCACCACGCCCAGGGCCAGCAGCCCCGACCCGGCCGAGGCGCCGGACGAGCCCGCCGCCAGTGCCAGCGCGGCGCCGCCGGCCGCCGTGAGCAGTACGCCGAGGGTCGCCCTGATCCGCCCGGCCCTGGCGTCGGCCGGCGTGCCGGCGTCGCGCATCGCGGCCATCGGCGAGATCGCACCGGCGCGGCGGGCGGGCAGCATCGCGGAGACGACGGTCACCAGCACGCCCAGGGTCAGGCCGACGATCGGCGTGGCCGCCTTGATCGTCAGATCGGCGGTGTTCAGGTGCATCCCCATGGCGCCCATGATCTTGATCAGGCCGACCGCGAGGCCGATGCCCGCGCCGATCCCGGCTACCGAGCCGACCACCCCGAGCAGCACCGCCTCCACCAGCAGCGAGCGGTTGACCTGGCGCCGGCTCGCGCCGATCGCCCGCATCAGGCCGATCTCGCGGGTCCGCTGGGCGACCAGCATGGAGAAAGTGTTGACGATCAGGAAGACGCCGACCAGCACGGCGATCCCGGCGAAGCCGAGCAGCACGTACTTCATCGGGTTCAGGAAGGAGCCGATGTCCTTCTGGCCCTGGGCCTTCTCCTCGGCGGCGGTCTGCACCTGATAGGTCCCCGCGCCCACGGCCGCCTCGACCCGCGCCTTCAGCTGGTCGTCGCCGACACCCTTGGCGGCGGTGAGCGCGTAGTCGGTGTAGGCGTCGGTGGAGCCGAGGAGTTCGCGCTGGGCGGCGCCGGTCTGCAGATAGACCAGCGTGGCCCCCGGATTGGTCGTCCTGAAGGTCGCGATGCCGGCGACGCGGACCGTGACGTCGCCGCGGGCGGAGATGATCCGCAGGCTGTCGCCGATGCCCAGATGGTGCTTGGCGGCGCTGTCGGCGTCGAGCACGGCCTGGTCCGGCTGGAGCGGGACGTGTCCCGAGGTGATGCCGACGGTCCTGGTCTGGGTGGGGTTCCAGTTGGAGACGATGGTCGGCGCGCCGGTGCTGGAGCCGATGTCCTGGTTCCGGCTGTCGGCGACGGTCACCTGCTGGCTGGTGACCTCGGGCACGACCGCCGCGACGCCCGGCACCCGGGCCAGTCGGCCCTGCAGTGAGGCGGGGAGGGTGTCCGGCGTCCCGGTCTGCTGGGCGTGGTCGACCTTCTTCGGCTGCACCGTGACGTCGGAGTAGGTCGACGCGAAGAGCCGGTCGAAGGTCGCGTTCATGGTGTCGGTGAAGACGAGGGTGCCGCAGACGAAGGCCACCGAGAGCAGCACGGCGACGGCGGAGAGGGCCATCCGGCCCTTGTGGGCCAGGAAGTTGCGCAGGGAGGTCCGCAGCACGGTCATGACGTCCGGCCCCGGGAGTCGAAGGACTTCATCTTCTCCAGCACGGCGTCCGCGGAGGGCGCGATCATCTCGTCGACGATCCTGCCGTCGGCGAGGTAGAGCACCCGGTCCGCGTAGGAGGCGGCGACCGGATCGTGCGTCACCATGACGATGGTCTGGCCGAGTTCGTCGACGGACCGGCGCAGGAAGCCGAGGATCTCCGCCCCGGCGCGGGAGTCGAGGTTGCCGGTCGGCTCGTCACCGAAGATGATCTCGGGCCGGGCGGCGAGGGCCCTGGCCACGGCGACCCGCTGCTGCTGACCGCCGGAGAGCTGGGCGGGCCGGTGCTTGAGCCGTCCGGCCAGGCCCACCGTCTCCACCACCCGCTCCAGCCAGTCCCGGTCGGGGGTGCGGCCGGCGATGTCCATCGGCAGGGTGATGTTCTCCAGCGCGTTCAGCGTGGGCAGCAGGTTGAACGCCTGGAAGACGAAGCCGATGCTGTCCCGGCGCAGCCGGGTGAGCTTGCGGTCGCCCAGCTTGGTGATCTCCGTGTCGCCGACCCAGATCTGGCCGCCGGTGGCGGTGTCGAGTCCGGCGAGGCAGTGCATCAGCGTGGACTTGCCGGAGCCCGAGGGCCCCATGATCGCGGTGAACCTGCCGCGCGGCATGTCGACGTCCACCGCGTCCAGCGCGACGACGCGGGTCTCGCCGCTTCCATAGGCCTTGGTCAGCGCCCGCGCGCGGGCGGCGACAGCCGTGCGTTCTCCGTTGCCCCGGATCCGGGGGCTCGATACGGACGTGGTCACTGACGTCTCCTGAATACTCGGCACGGGCGGTGCGTCCTTGTGTCTCAAGGCTCCTGGACCGCCCACCCGTGCCGCGATGGTGCAGGTGTCCGTCCGGGGGTGGTGCTAGCCCCACCCAGGCAGCCCGCGTACGGCCGAAGATTCACAAGTGAGGGATGTCATTCCTGCAACGGGCACCCCCGCTCGGGGAGTCTCCGAGGTGGGGCTGCACCACCGATCTCGTTCCGTCACAGCCGACACCACGTCAGCCCCGGTCGGCGGTACGGAACCCAGCACGTGACAGGGACTGACCATGCATCGTCTCCTCGGCCGCAGGCTCGCCGCGACCGCGCTGGCCACCGGCGTCCTGCTCGCCGCCGCTCCGGCGTTGGCCGCACCCGCCCTGGCCGCCCAGCCCGCTGCCACGCGGCACCACACCGCGCCCACCGCCGGCCGCTCTGCCGCGGATCTGCTCGACGCGCTGACCCGGGCCACCGAGGTCCGCTACGCCGACGCGCACTGGAACTGGACGGCGTGGAACGACAGCACGCCGGTGACCGGCGGCGCGGACCAGCCGAACTACCAGTGCGCGGAGTTCGTCGCCCGCTCGATGGCGGCCGCCGGGCTCATCCCGGGCCTCGGCCCGAACGACCCGCAGAGCGACTACTTCACCTACCAGGCCCCCAACGGCAAGGTCTACGACCTGCTGCTGATCTCGGACCTGCCGCAGTACCACAACCTGTACGACTACCTGATGGACAGCGGGGTGGCCAAGGACATCGGCGACCACCCCGAGCTGGCGCAGCCCGGGGACATCGTCGTCACCTACGCCGGCCCCGGCGGCACCAAGAGCCACACCGGTCTGGTGGCGCAGGCGGCGACCGCCACCGCCGAGGCCACCGTGGACGGCCACAACCACGCCAGGCTCGACTACGGCTACCACTACTTCGCGCCCTCGCACCTGGTGCAGCTGGTGCCGGACGCGGCCGTCGAGGTGTGGACCTGGGCCGCCGAGCAGGAGCTGCTGCACGGCACCACGCCCGGTGGCGGGACCGGATCCGGTACCACCACCGCGCCGAAGAACCTCGCCCCGCGCCTCGCCGCGCCGGTCGTGAGCGACCCGGCGGGTCCGCAGGTCTAGGCGTTCCGCAGGCTAGACGCCGGTCACCCCGGCCCGAGGGCGGTCTCCCCCGAGGCCGCCCTCCCATGCGTGCAGCGGCCCGACCCAGACGTCGGTGATGCCGCTGATGTAGCGGGCGCCGCAGACGTCGTCGGGGACGACGAGCTGCGGACCCGCCTCGTCGAGCGGGCGGTCGTCGATGCTGGTGGCGAGCAGGATCGGGCGGCCGCTGAACTCCGGGTCGATCTCGGCCCAGGAGAGCAGCACGAAGTGGCCGTCGGCCCCGGTGACGGTCAGCAGGTGGCCCAGCTTGCCCTTGCGGGTCGCGGACGCGAGGCGCGGTCGGGCCGTGCCGAGCACCTCCCACAGACGGGGGCCCTCGAAGGTGTGGTGCTGCGGGCCGTTGGTGCGGCAGTCGAAGGTGACCTCGGCCCGGTGGGCGGCGAGGCGGCGGAGCTGATCCACGGTCAGTTCCGCGGGCTGGTCCAGGTGGCCGTGCAGACGGACGGCGGCGACGGCGCGGTTCACGGGTGAGCGACCCCTTTCCGGCAGAGGTGCGGCGGTTCTGCGTGGGCGATACCCCGCCACGGGCGTGCCCAACCGCAGATGCGGTGGATGCAGCACTCGATCCATGGCAGGTGCCATGGATTCAACTACCCGCCCTTGGCAGATGCGATGTCCCTGACCGTATTCCCCTCCATCGGTGCTGGACGATCGCCCAATCCTTTCGGCGGGCGCACGCATCTACGATGCGAAAGCACGACATTCCCTCGTATCCGCCACCCAGCCGGTCGACACGGGGCGGGAACGACAGGAGCGGGCGATGATCACCAGAGATCTGCTGGGCTGGGACGACCTGCACATCGGCCTGGCCTGGGGCCCGGGGGACCTGCTCGACCGGCGGGTCACCGGCGTCACCTCGACCGACCTCCAGGACCCCGCCCGCTATCTGCAGCCGGGCGAGCTGGTGCTCAGCGGCCTGGTCTGGTGGGAACCCGACGACGCCGAGGCCGCGCTGCGCTTCGCGACCTCGCTGCGCAGCGCCCGCGTCGCCGCCCTGCTGGCCGGGGAGAGCACCCACGGACCGGTCGGGCGGAGCCTGGTCGACGCCTGCCGCACGCACCGGATCCCGTTGCTGAGCGTCCCGGCCGGCACCAGCTTCCGCGCCGTCACCGACCGGGTCTACCTGCGGCTCTGGGGCGGTCTGCGGCTCGGCGCGGACGGTGCGGGCGCGGCCGGGCTGCCCGCGTCGGTCCGCGCCGAACTGCTGGAGCTGCTGCATGCCGACGCACGCCCGGCCGACCTGCTGCGCCGGGCCGTCGAACAGCTCGGCCTGCCCGACTGCTCGATCGTCTCCGCGGCCGGCCGGACCGTGGCGAGCTCGACCGGGACCGGCCGGCGTCCGGCCACCGCGGCGCGCGCCGTGGCCGTCGGACCACCGGGCGAGTCGCCCTTCGACGCCTGGCTGCTCCAGCCCTGGGCCCCCTGCGCCCACCCGGAAATGCTCCGCGGCCTCGCCGACCTGCTGGCCCCTCTCGCCGTCCGCGCCCACACCGCGCGGACCGAGCGCCGGACCGCCGCCGTGCGGCTCCTGGACCTGCTCGACACGTCCGCCCCCGTGGACCTCTCCGACGCCCTCACCCGCTGCGCGCTGCCGACCCGGCAGGCGCTGACCGCGGTGGCCGCCAGGATCGACGGCAGCCCGCAGGCCCCCGACGGCTGGGCCGCCGCCGCCCTCACCGAGGCGCTCTGCACGCTCGACGCCCCCTTCGCCGCCGCCCCCGACGGTGACGGCTGCGCCAAGGCCCTGGTCGCCGCGCCCGCGGAGCAGGTCACCGGCGCGCTGCGCCGGGTCAGGGCGCAGCTTCAGGCCCGACTGGGCGAACGCCAGTCCCTGGCCGTCGGCGTCGGCCCGGCCGTCGCGCCCGAGCCCGCCCGGCTGCGTTCCTCCCTGGTCCAGGCCGACTACGCCCGTCGCGCCGCGGACGCCTCGGCGCAGCCGGTGCGCAGCGCCACCGAGGTGGACTCGCTCGCCGCCCTGCTGGACGGTGTGCCCACCGCGGTCAGGGCCGCCTTCCAGCACCGGCTGCTCGCCCCGCTGACCGCCCACGACCGGGACAACGGCGTCTCGCTGACCGACACCCTCCAGGTCTTCCTGGCGCACGACGGCTCCTGGGCGCGCACGGCCAAGGCCCTGCACATCCACGTCAACACGGTCCACTACCGGGTGCAGCGGATCGAGGAGCTGACCGGCAGGAACCTGAGCCGGCTCGCCGACCGCCTCGACCTGCGCGCCGCACTGCTCTGCGCGGACGCCCCGCGCTGACCGGCGGGCGGTCGGGTACGGTGCGGGGCGACCGTCCTCCGCCCTGCCCCAGGGAGCGCCCCGTGCCCGTCGTCCACCAGCCCCGTCCCGCCCTGGACGTCCGTGCCGCTCTCGGCGAGAGCCCCCTGTGGGACGCCCGCGCGAACGTCCTGTGGTGGGTCGACATCCCGCGCGGGGAGCTGCACCGCTTCGACCCCGCCACCGGCGAGGACACGGTGCGCGGCTTCGAGGGACCGCTGAGCGCGGTCGCGCTGCGCGCCTCCGGCGGGCTGCTGCTCGCACTCGGCGCGCAGGTCGCGGCCCTCGATCCCGGGGCGGGATCCGGACCGGCGGCCGAGCCCCGCCCGCTGCTGCGGCTGCCGATGCCCTCGTCCGAGCACCGGCTCAACGACGGCCGCTGCGACGCCCGCGGCCGGTTCTGGGTCGGCAGCATGGCCGAGGACGCCCCGGGGACCGCCGCGCTCCACCGGCTGGAGTCCGGCCCGGCCGGGACCGAGTCGGTCCAGGTGCTGGGCGGGGTCAGCATCTCCAACGGCCTGGACTGGTCGCCGGACGGCACCCTGGCCTACTACGCCGACTCCCCCTCCGGCGAGGTCGCCGTCTTCTCCTGCGCCGACGACGGCTTCACCCGCACCGGCACCCTGGCGCGGTTCACCGACTGCGTCCCCGACGGGCTCACCGTCGACGCCGAGGGCGGCGTCTGGGTCGCCCTCTACGACGGCCACGCCGTCCACCGCTACCTGCCCGACGGCACCTTGGACGCGGTCGTGCCCGTGCCGGCCGCGATGGTCACCAGCTGCGGCTTCGGCGGCCCGGACCTGCGCACCCTCTACATCACCACGGCGAGCCGCGGCCTGAGCGACGCCGAGCTGGCCGAACAGCCGCTGGCCGGAGCCCTGTTCGCCTGCGAGCCCGGCGTCGCGGGCCGTCCCGCGCACGCCTTCGCGGGGTAGGCCGCGCCTGACGGGGCGGGAACCGGCCAGGGGTCCCCCGTTCGTGCACGCCGTCTTGTCATGGCATCTGCGGGTGTGTCGGAATAGGTGGCTGCGGCGTCGGCACCGCCGACGCGTACCGCCTGAGCCCACGGAGGCCTGGATGAGCGCTCGCAGACCGGGACCCCTCGCCCGCCTCGTCCCCCCGCTGCTGCTCCTCCCGTTCCTGACCGGTTTCTCCCCGCCGACCGCGGTGCCCGCCCCGGCCCCGGCGCCCACCGCCGTCCCCGCGCCCAAGGCCGCCGAGGCCACCGGGACCGGCGGCGCGGTCGCCAGCGTCTCCGCCGAGGCGACCGACATCGGCATCTCCGTGCTGCGCCGCGGCGGCAACGCCGTCGACGCCGCCGTGGCCACCGCCGCGGCCCTGGGCGTGACCGAGCCCTACTCCTCCGGCATCGGCGGCGGCGGCTACTTCGTCTACTACGACGCCCGCCGCCACCAGGTCTTCACCCTCGACGGACGCGAGACCGCCTCCGCCTCCGCCGACCAGAACCTCTTCCTGGAGAACGGCCAGCCGCTCCCCTTCTGGACCGCGGTCAGCAGCGGCCTCTCGGTCGGGGTACCCGGCAGCGCGCAGACCTGGCAGGAGGCCCTGGACCGCTGGGGCAGCCGGTCGTTCGCCGACCTGCTGCGGCCCGCGGAGAAGCTGGCCGACCAGGGCTTCGTGGTCGACCAGACCTTCCACGACCAGACCGCCGCCAACCAGACCCGCTTCGACTACTTCCCCGCCACCCGCGCGCTGTTCCTGCCGGGCGGTCAACCCCCGGCCGTCGGCAGCGTGTTCCGCAACCCGGACCTGGCCGCGACCTACCGCGAACTCGCCCGCAAGGGCACGTCCGCGCTCTACCGGGGCGACATCGGCAGGGACATCACGGCACTGGTCCAGCACCCGCAGGTGGACCCGGCCTCGGGCTGGGACGCCCGCCCGGGCAAGCTCAGCACGGCCGACCTGGCCGCCTACCGGGTCCGCGCGCAGGCCCCCACCCACGTGGACTACCGCGGCCTGGACGTCTACGGCATCGCGCCGTCCTCCAGCGGCGGCACCACCATGGGCGAGGCCCTGAACATCCTCGACGACTTCGACCTGGCGCACGCCTCGAACAGCCAGTACCTGCACGACTACCTGGAGGCGAGCCGGATCGCCTTCGCGGACCGCAACCGCTGGGTCGGCGACCCGCGCTTCGTGGACGTGCCGACGCAGGGCCTGCTCTCGCAGCGCTTCGCCGACTCGCGCGCCTGCCTGATCAAGCCCGACTCCAGCCTGACCAGCCCGCTGGCCCCCGGCGACCCGAACCACCCCGGCCCGGGCTGCGTCACGTCCGGCACGCCCGCGCCCACCACCCCCGAGGGCACCCACACCACGCATCTCACCGTCGCCGACCGGTGGGGCGACGTGGTCTCCTACACCCTGACGATCGAGCAGACCGGCGGCAGCGCCATGGTCGTGCCGGGGCGCGGCTTCCTGCTCAACAACGAGCTCACCGACTTCGACTTCACCCCGGCCGTCGCCGGGGTCCCCGACCCGAACCTGCCCGGTCCGGCCAAGCGTCCGCGTTCCTCGATGTCGCCGACCATCGTGCTCAGGAACGGGCGCTTCGACTTCGCCGTCGGCTCCCCCGGCGGCTCCACCATCATCACCACCGTGCTCCAGGTGCTGACCGAGCACGTCGACCGCGGGCTCAGTCTGGAGCAGGCGATCGCCGTGCCCCGGATCAGCCAGCGCAACAGCGCCCTGACCGACGCCGAACCCGCCTTCCTCGGCACACCGGACGCGCAGGCGCTCACGGCGATCGGCGAGAACTTCGTGCTCAACCCCGAGATCGGTGCGGCGACCGGCATCCAGGCGCTGCCGAACGGTGAGCTGCAGGCCGCCGCCGAACCGGTCCGCCGGGGCGGGGGCGCGGCCGCCGTGGTCTGCCCGGACCCGACCGCCGCCTCGGCGGCGGCTCAGTAGCCGGCCGGGCGGACCAGTCCGGTCTCGTACGCGAAGACGGCGGCCTGCGTGCGGTCGCGCAGGCCCAGCTTCACCAGGATCCGGCTGACGTGGGTCTTGACCGTCTGCTCGGCGACGATCAGCGAGGCGGCGATCTCCGCGTTGGACAGGCCCTGCGCGATCAGCGAGAGCACCTCGGTCTCCCGCTCGGTCAGATCGCCGACCCGTTCCCGCAGCGGCTGCCGTGGCGCGCCCGGCATCCTGGCGAACTCGGAGATCAGCCGCTTGGTGATGTTCGGCGCGAGCAGGGCGTCGCCGCCCGCCACCACCCGGACGGCCTGGGCCAGTTCGTCCGCCGAGGCGTCCTTGAGCAGGAAGCCGGAGGCGCCCGCACGCAGCGCCTCGTAGACGTACTCGTCGAGGTCGAAGGTGGTCAGCACGAGCACCTTGACCTGGCTCTCCGGCGGCCCGGTGATCCGCCGGGTCGCCTCGATGCCGCCCAGCTCCGGCATCCGGATGTCCATCAGCACCACGTCGGGCCGCAGCTCCGCCACCTTCGCCACCGCGTCGAGGCCGTCCACGGCCTGACCGACCACCTCGATGTCGGACTCCAGGTTGAGCAGCACCGAGAATCCCTGACGGACCATCATCTGGTCGTCGGCGATCATCACGCGGATCGTCATGCGGGGTCCTCCAGGGACACGGGGAGCACGGCCACGACCTCGTAGCCGCCGTCGGGGGTCGGGCCGGTGGCGAGTTCGCCGCCCAGCATGGCCGTGCGTTCGCGCATGCCCAGCAGCCCGTGGCCGATGCCGGGCGCGGGCGTGGGCGGGTGATCCGGTGCGGCGTTGGCGACCCTGACGGTCAGGCCGGCCGACCGGTAGTCGAGCAGCACCGTGACCGGGGCTCCCGGCGCGTGGCGCATGGCGTTGCTCAGCGCCTCCTGGACGATGCGGAACGCCGAGAGCTCCGCGCCGGGCGAGAGCGGCCGCCGCTCGCCGAAGGTCTCGACGGTGACCCCGAGCCCGGCGCCGCGCACGTTCTCCATCAGTTCCGGCAGCCGGTCCAGGGTGGGCTGCGGCGCGTCGCGGACGCCCTCGGCGTAGGGGTCCTCCCCGCGCAGCACGCCCAGCACGCGGCGGAGTTCGGCCAGCGCCTCCACCGCGTTCTGCCGGATGCCGGCCAGGTTCTCGCGCAGCTCCTCCGGCGGGTTCTCCACCAGATGCGGGGCGACCTGCGCCTGGATGGAGATCACCGACATGTGATGGGCCACCACGTCGTGCAGCTCGCGGGCGATCCGGGTGCGCTCCTCCAGCAGGGTGCGCCGGGCGCGCTCCTCCGCCGTCAGCTCCTCCTGGGCGACCAACTGCGTCCTGGCCACCCGCCAGCCCCGCAGCGAGGCGCCGATCAGCACCGCGAGCGAGAAGACGATGACGGCGAAGCCGATCGCCGAACCCTGCTCGTCCGGCTTGTAGAGCTGGGCCAGCAGGGCGGCGAACAGGGTGATGCCGAGCGCCTCGACCGCGATCCTGGACCGGACCCGCAGCGCGAGCATCAGCAGCACCAGCGCCTGGAGGACGATCGTGGCCGGGGTCCAGCCCGCCTGCACCGCCGCGTCGCCCGCCATGGTGAAGGTGATGCCGCCGCCGCGATGGACCGCCGTCGCGTACCAGGCTCCCAGCAGCATCGTCAGGGTCGACACCCACCAGGCGGAGATCGGCTCCCACAGGGCGCCGACCAGGGCCGCCGACTGCACGCCGCCCAGCAGCAGGCCCAGCGGCACGCCCATCCGGTAGGAGAAGGCGTACTGGTTGGTGTTGATCGCCAGCAGCACCAGGCCGAGCAGGGTCATCAGCACGACCGCACGCCTCGGCACCTTCCGCCGGGGAGGCGTCTCCGCCCCCCTGGCCGCCCGGCCCTCGGCGGAGAAGCGGTCGAAGACCGGGGTGACCAGGTCCGCACGGACCGTCCCCCCGAGTTCGCGTATCGCTCCCCGTATGCGCTTCCCACCTTGATCCCCGTTCACGGCACTCACCTTAGAGCCGCTCGGCGAGTTCGACGGCGGGAGCGGCGACGCCCACGGTCAGCGACGCGGGCGTGCTGCCCGCCACGCGGCGGCTGCGGCGCTCGCCCCGCCCGTGCTCGTGGTGCCGGAACGCCGCCCAGCAGACCGCGAGCATCAGCGCGAAGACCGGCAGCCAGGCCAGCCGCGCCAGGATCCAGCCCGCGCCGTCGGGCACGGTGTGCAGGCCGAGCAGCGGGTGTCCGGCCAGCAGACCGAGGGCGGCCACGGTCATCGCCGCGGTCTGGTGCCACAGGAAGATCGTCATCGCGGAGAGGTTCACCAGCGCCACCGCCGCCCAGGCCGCCGGTCGGCGGAGCACCCGGCGCAGCGGGCCGAGCAGCAACAGCGCCGCGCCGCACTGGGCCAGGCCGAAGGTGACGGCGGCCAGGGTGGGCGGGTTGAGGTTCGAGATGTGATCGCCGGGCACGCCGACCATGGAGGCCGGATAGCCCGCGAACAGGACCAGCAGCGCGGTGGTGACGGCCCCGCCGACCAGCAGCACCCAGCCCGTCGTCCGGCTCCGCAGGCCCTCCCTGGCCCAGGCCGCGCCCAGGCAGTAGGGCACCAGCCAGCCGGCGGGCAGGTTGATCCAGCCCACCCAGGCGGGCCCGTGGAAGCCGAAGCGCCACAGGTCCACGTAGAGCACCACGGCGAGCGGCCACAGCGGGTGCAGCCGGTGGACCAGCGGCGTCGCCGCCGTCAGCGCGGCGAAGACCAGCAGGAACCAGAGCGGTGAAAGGACCAGCTTCACCAGCGTGTGGACGGTGGCGTAGTCCACCCCGGAGGCCAGCAGCACGACGGTGACCACGGACCAGACCACCAGCACGGCGGCCACCGGCCGGAACAGCCGGCCCAGCCTGGCCGCCAGCCACTGCGGGTAACTCCGGCCCCGGGCACGGGCGGTGGCGTAGCTGCGGGCGGCGACCTGGCCGCCTACCAGGAAGAACACCGCCAGGGTCTGGAACGCCCAGGAGATCGGGGCCAGTTGCGGCATGTGCTGGAGCGGACTGGCGTCGGCGACCTTGCCGCTGTCGAAGACGAGCGCGGTCACCAGCCAGTGGCCGAGCACCACGCCGAGGATGGCGAAGGCGCGCAGGGCGTCGATCGCGCGGTCCCGGTCGGGCGGGGTGGCGGCGTCGATCCTCGCCGCCAGGTGACGCAGGGACGTGCCGGACATGCCAGGTCTCCGTTCGCGAAGGGAGCGGTGCGGTGGGTGGGCCGGGGCGCTGCTCTGTCCGAGCGCGCTCAGGTGGCGGCGTCGGCGGCGTCGGCCGCGCCGGTCACGATCGCGGCGATGCTGCGCAGCGAGAGCGAGCCCGGCTGCAGGTAGGTGCTGTGGTCGGCGTCGCCGGCCGGGAAGAGGTGCGCACCGAAGCCGGGCGCGGTCGGGTCCGCGCCGAGGCCGACGGTGGTGAACAGCAGCGGCACGCGCACGTGCGGCACGTCGGCGATCCAGTCCTTGGCGCCGCGCCCGGCCCAGACCGCCGCCCTGGTGTGCAGCCCGGCCACGGTGCCCGCGTCACCGCCGACGCCGGGGCTCCCGTAGAGCACGATGTCGGCCGCGGCCAGACCGCCCGCGGCGCGGGCGCAGACCACGGAGCCGTAGGAGTGGCAGACCAGCGAGGTGCGCGCCTGCGGCAGCAGCTGGTGCAACTGGCCGACGAATGCGTCGAGTTGCGGAGCGGCCCGGTCGGCGAGGCCGTCGGTCAGCACCTCGGGGCTGACCGTGGCCGGAGTCGGGTAGCCGAGCCACGCCACGACCGCGGTGTGCGCCGCGTCGCCGCCCGCCTGCTGCTCCAGGGCGACCGCCCCGGCCCGCAGGCGCTCGTAGCTGTCGAGGTTGGTGTCCGAGCCGGGCACCAGCACGGCGACCCGGCGGGCGTGGGCGAGGTCGCCGAAGACCTCGACCGTGCGGCCGCCGTCGCGGCCGTCGAAGGAGAGGAAGTGGCGTGCCGGGTCGGCCATCGTCCGCAGGGCCGCGGCCCGCTGCCGGTCGCCGTAGGCGTCGGCGGTCCGCTCGGCGGCGAGGACGCCCGCGCGGGAGGCGGCGTAACGCGCGTCCAGCGCGCCGACCCCGCCGACGGCGAGCGGCGCCTGGGCGACCGGGTCCGGCGCGGGCACCGCGTCGGGGCCCGCCATGCCCGCCAACGGCGCCGCCACCGCGACGGCCACCAGACCGGCCGCCAGGGTGCGCCTCAGGCGCGGGGAGATCGGACGGGACACCATGGTCGGCTGCTCCTCTTCGCTACCGCTGCACGTCTGTGCTTGCGGTACCGAAGCTAGGAATCGGGCCTTGTGGTCGGCGTCCCACCGGGGAGCGCTCTTGCGCCGTAGCTCCGGAGTACTACGGGTACGCAGGGGCGGTCCCCGGGGAGCCCCTCGTACTCAACGCGACGTGGCCGTCACGGTCCGTGGCCTTCCACGGCTTTCTGTGCCCCGCGTCACCCGAAAACAGCCCCCGACTGTGCCGTGAGCCACTCATCGGGGTGTTTTCCTTGCCCGTCGCGACGGCTGCGTGTGACGGTGTTGGTGCGTCGCCGAACGATCGGACACCGAACCGGCGGACGACGCCGCAGCCGCTCGAACCGGCTGCTCAGGGGCCCGACGCCCCGGGGCGACTCCCGCCCTCACAGATCGACCAAGGGTCCGCGGTGTGCGGCCGACGATGTGGTCGACACCTGCACAGAACCCCGAGTGGCACCCCGCTGCCTTCGTGTCCCCCACGAACGCCTGTGCCGCTCCTCGTCTCTGGAGTGACATGCGCAACAAGGTCCGTCTCGCCACCCGTCTGACCGTCGCCGCCGCCATCGCGGGCGGTGCGGTGCTCACCACCGTCGGCGCCGCGAGCGCCGCGACCCCGGCGAGCTACAGCGCCTCGGGCTACGGCGACAACCTGGACGGCTGGATCGCGCAGGCCCAGGCCGTACTGTCCGCCGACGGCGACCAGGTCCCCTCCGCCGACGCCATCAAGGCGCGCGCCATGACCGAGTCCTCGGGCAACCCGAGCGCCGTCAACAACTGGGACTCCAACGCCGCCGCGGGCACCCCGTCCGAGGGTCTGATGCAGGTCATCCAGCCGACCTTCGACACCTACGCGGCGCCGGGCCACAACGACATCATGAACCCGGTCGACAACATCGTCGCGGCCGTCCGCTACGCGAACGCCACCTACGGCTCCTTCGACACCATCGCCTACGGCACCAACGGCTACTGACCGCCGGCCACCGGCTCGCACCACCTGCTTCACGCCTCCGGCCGCGCCGGCGCAGCTCCTGCGCCGGCGCGGCCGCTCGCGTTCAGCCGATGAGCGTCAACGCCCCAGGCAGCAGCGTGATCCTGGCCGGCAGGGTGGCGATCTCGTCCCCGTCCGCGCAGACCGGAACCGGCCGGTCGGTGTCCACGGTCACCGTGCGGGCGGTGGTCAGCGAGACCTCGGGGCGGTCGACATGGGTGCCGCGCTTGGCCTCCTGCATGAAGGAGACCACCGCGCTGCGCGGTCCGTCGCCGACCACCATGACGTCCAGCAGCCCGTCGTCCAGCACCGCGGGCGGCACGATCCGCAGACCGTGGCCGTACGCACCGGAGTTGGCGACCACCACCGTGTGCGCCCGCACCTCCCTGACGGCCCCGTCCACCTCCAGGCGGTAGCCCGCGGGACGCCAGCCGAGGATCGCGCGGATCGGCGCGAGCCGGTAGACCAGCAGCGCCGGCAGCCGGCGGCCCGCGTTGATGATCTGCGTGGCCACCGAGTCGATCCCGATGTAGACGTTGCCCGGCGCGATCGCGCCGTTGACCTCCAGCACGTCGATCGCCCTCGTGGGGTGGTCGAGCAGATGCCGGGCCAGCGCGGCGGGGTCGTGCGGCAGGTCGAGCAGTCGGGCGAGGTCGTTGCCCCGGCCGGCGGGGACGATGCCCATCACGCCCCCGCCGCGCACCACGCCGTCCGCGACGTCGCGCACCATCCCGTCCCCGCCCACGGCGACGACCACGTCCCCGGACTCCGCCGCGCGGCGGGCCGAGGCGATCGCGTCCTCCCGGCTGCGGGTCGGCAGCGCCCGGACGGTCGCACCCGCCGCCCGCAGGTGCTCGGAGACCGCGCCCCAGCGGGCGAAGCCGTCGCCGCCACCCGAGATGGGGTTGATCACCGCAGTGAAGTCGCGCATGGGTCAGTCACCGTCCGCGAGTGGTTTGACGAGCACGCCGGGGTTGAGAACGCCGACCGGGTCGAGGGCGTCCTTGACCGCGCGCAGCACGTCGACGCCGAGCGGGCCGATCTCCTCCGCGTAGGTGTCGCGGTGGTCGGTGCCGACGCCGTGGTGGTGCGTGATCGCCGCGCCGCAGCTGCGGATCGCCGCGTTGGCAGCCGACTTGGCGGCCTGCCACTGCTCCAGCGGGGCCTCGGTCTGGGCGCAGGCGACGGTGAAGTAGAGCGAGGCGCCGGTCTCGTAGACGTGCGAGATGTGGCAGAGCACCAGGGGCGGGGTTCCCTGGGCGTTCAGACTGTCCGTCAGGGCGGCGGTGACGGCGGCGCGCAGCTCGTGCAGCGTGGACCAGAAGGTCACCGTCTCCAGCGTCTCGATCAGCACGCCCGCGTCGAGCAGCGGGTCGCGCAGGTACGGCGCGCGGTAGCGGCCGGTGCGCCAGGCCTCGCCGCCCTCGGTGCCCAGCGATTCGCCGCCCGCCGCCCGCAGCACGGCCGACGCGCCCGCCCGGCGCGCGGCGACGTCCTCGGCGGTGCCCTCGTAACCGGTCACCGCGAGGCAACCGCCGGGGCCGCCGCCGAACATCGCGGTCGGATCGGCCAGGTTGACGCTCGTCTCGGCCTCGTCGGACAGCCGCAGCACCGTCGGCTCGGGGCCGTCCTGCACCAGCTTCCGCAGCGCGTCCGCGCCCGCCTCGAAGGAGGGGAACCGCCAGGCCTCGAAGACCCGCTCGGCCGGGGCGGGACGCAGCCGCACGGTGACCGAGGTGATCACGCCGAGAGTGCCCTCCGAGCCGAGGACCAACTGCCGCAGGTCAGGACCGGCCGCCGACTTGGGCGCGCTGCCCAGGGTGACCGTGCCGCGCGGGGTGGCCAGCGTCAGCCCGACGACCATGTCGTCGAAACGGCCGTAGCCGGCCGAGGACTGCCCGGCCGAGCGGGCCGCCGCGTAGCCGCCGATGCTCGCGCCCTCGTACGACTGCGGGAAGTGGCCCAGGGTGAATCCCTCCGCGCGCAGCGCGGCCTCGGCGGCCGGTCCGCGCAGGCCCGCCTGCAGGGTGGCGGTGCGGGAGACCGCGTCGACGGCGAGGACCGCGTCCAGCCGCCGGAGGTCGATCGCGACCACGCCCGCGAAGCCCTCGCGCAGCGGCGCCAGTCCGCCGACGACCGAGGTGCCGCCGGAGTATGGCACGACCGCGATGCGGCGTTCCGCGCAGAGCCCGAGCAGCGCGACGACCTCCTCGTGCGAGCCGGGGTAGGCCACCGCGTCCGGCGCGTCGGAGCCGTCGCCGGCCCGGAGCCTGAGCAGGTCGGGGGTGGACCAGCCGCGGGTGTGCGCCACCCGCGCCTCGTGGTCGGAGCGCAGGTGCTCGGCGCCGACGACCGCCGACAGGGCCGCCAGCGCGTCCGGGTCGAGGGTGAGCGCGGGCAGCCGCACCTGCTCCGGCTCGACCGGCGGCTGGGCGGGCGTCTTCACGCCGAAGGCGGCCAGCGTGTCCCTGGCGGCGTCCGGCAGATGCGTGGCGTGCGCGGGATCACCCCAGCGGTAGGGATGGAAGTCCACGACGGGCAGGTCTGACTCGTTCATCGGGCTCGATCCTCGGTGGTCCTGAACACTGCGGTCTTGATGCGGCAGCCGACGACGAGCAGGCCGCTGATACACTTCTACATGTGATGTCGCAGCGAATCAACAGCCCCGCCGAAGACTCGCCCAAGGCAGAGTTGCGGGCGGCCAACGCCATCCCCGAGGAGCAGATCCTCGACGCGGCCTACCGCCTGCTGCTGACGATCGGTCCGCAGCGGATGACCATGGCCGACCTCGCCCGGCAGGCCGGCGTATCCCGCGCCACGCTCTACCGCCGCTGGGGCTCGGTGCGCGAGGTGCTGGCCGCGCTCACCACCCGGGCCTGGGTCACCCTCGCCGAGCAGGCGTTCCCCGCGGACGCCCACACCGAGGTCTCCCGCGCGCGTCTGGTCGACGGCGTCGTGCTGCTCGCCCGCGCCATCCGCACACACCCGCTGCTGCGCACGATCGTCGAGCTTGACCCCGAGTTCCTTACCCCGTACCTGCTCAAGCGGCGCGGCACGAACACCAACCACCAGCTCGCGATGCTGGAGGCCGGCCTCCGCACCGCCATCGCCGGCGGCTCGGTCCGTGACGCCGATCCGGCCCTGCTCGCGCACTCGGTGCTGCTGACGGCCTGGTCCTTCACCCTCACCGGTCCCGTCCTCGCGGGCGCCCCCGAGGGCGAGGGCCCGGAACTGGACCGGCTCGACGCCGAGCTCCGCCTGCTGCTCGACCGCTACCTCGCCCCGTGATCCACGCCGCCCGCTGAACCACGCCGCTCCCTGAACCGCGCCGCCCCCTGAACCGCGCCGGTCCCCGGCCCAGGCAGACAGGACCCTCGCCGTGAACTCCTCCCTCAACGCCGCCCGCCGCACCGCCGAACTGGCCGCCCTGCGCGACCCCGCCGCGGAACCGGTGGACGTCCTGGTCATCGGGGGCGGCGTGACCGGCGCGGGCGTCGCCCTGGACGCCGCCGCGCGCGGACTCTCCGTCGTGCTGGCCGAGAAGCACGACCTCGGTTTCGGCACCAGCCGGTGGAGCTCGAAGCTGGTGCACGGCGGACTGCGTTACCTCGCCTCCGGCAGCGTGGGCATCGCCCACGAGAGCGCCGTCGAGCGCGGCATCCTGATCGAACACACCGCCCCGCACCTGGTCCGCGCGCTGCCGCAGGTCGTCCCGCTGCTCCCCGGCACCGGCCGGGCGGAGTCCGCCCTGGTCCGGGTCGGCTTCCTGGCCGGCGACGCGCTGCGCGTCGCCGCCCGCACCTCCTCCGCCACCCTGCCGCGCTCGCGCCGCCTCTCCCGTGCGGAGGTCCTGCGATACGCGCCGACCGTCGCCGCGGCCGGACTACGCGGCGGACTGGTCTTCTGGGACGGCCAACTCACCGACGACGCCCGGCTGGTGACCGCTCTCGCGCGCACCGCCGCCGGGCTGGGCGCGAAGGTGCTGACCCGCTGCTCGGCCACGGACGCGACCGGGCGCGGCGCCACCCTGCGCGACGAGCTCAGCGGCGAGTCCTTCACCGTCGCGGCGCGGATGGTGATCAACGCCGCCGGCGTCTGGGCCGGCTCGCTCGCGCCGGGCATCACGCTGCGGCCCAGCCGGGGCACGCACCTGGTCCTGCGCCAGGAGTCGTTCGGCGGACTCAGCGCCGGGCTCACCGTGCCGATCCCCGGCGAGACCAACCGCTTCGTCTTCGCGCTGCCGGCGCCCGACGGGCGCGTGTACGTCGGCCTGACCGACGAGGACGCGCCGGGGCCGATCCCCGACGTCCCGCAGGCCACCGACGACGAGATCGACTTCCTGCTGCGCACCATCAACACCGCGCTGCGCGCCCCGCTCACCCGTGACGACCTGCTCGGCACCTTCGCCGGTCTGCGCCCGCTGCTGGACACCGGCGCCGGCCGCACCGCCGACGTCTCCCGCAAGCACGCGGTGCTGACCGCCCCGGACGGCCTGGTCACCGTCGTCGGCGGCAAGCTCACCACCTACCGCCGGATGGCCGAGGACGCCCTCGACGCCGCGCTGGCCGCCTCCGGCCGCACCGCCGCCCCCTGCCGCACCCGCTCGCTGCCGCTGGTCGGGGCCGCCGACAGGGAGACCCTGGCCCGGGTGGACGCGCCGCTGCGCCTGGTGCAGCGCTACGGCGTCGAGGCCCCGGCGGTCCTGGCCGAGGCCGACGGCGACCCGGAGCTGCTGCGCCCGGTCGCGCCCGGCACGGACACCACGGCCGCCGAACTCCTCTTCGCGGTCCGCCACGAGGGCGCGCTCGACACGGGCGACCTGCTGGACCGGCGCAGCCGGCTCGGCCTCTCCCCGGCCACCCGCGCCGCCGCCCTGCCGGCGGCTGAGCAGGCGCTGACCCGGTAGCGGGTACCCGCTCAGCCCTCGGCCCACTCCGGCGTGCGGAACGTGCCCCCGTACATGGGCAGCTCGATCGAGGACCCGTAGCGGGCGAGTTGGCTCCAGGGCCGGTTGATCCCGGCCGAGCCGAAGCGGCGGACCCGGGTGACGGCGTCCAGGTCGAGCACGTCGACCAGCACCTCCTCGCCGCTCCCGGCCTGCTGGCGGACCATGCCCTCGGGGTCGACGATCGCGCTGGCGCCGACCCCGGCCGGGTCGGCGGCATTGACGTTGACCACGTAGAGCTGGTTGGTCCAGGCGTTGGCCCGGGCGCAGACCAGTTCCATCTCGCGGTCACGCGTGGTGGTCAGCGTCGGCTGGATCACCACCTCCGCGCCGAGCCATGCGAGCTGACGCATCGTCTCGGGAAAGGAGCCGTCGTAGCAGATGGCCAGCCCGACCGTGCCGACGCCGGGCATCTCGAAGACGGTGAACGCGTCGCCGGGCTCCGCCGCCTCGTAGGGCTGCCAGGGGAAGACCTTGCGGTAGCGGGCGACGATCGCGCCCTCGGGCGAGATCACCAGGGCGGTGTTGTGGATCACCCCCTCCGGGGTGCGCTCGAAGACGGTGCCGGGCACCAGCCAGAGGCCGGTCTCCACGGCGAGCGCGGCCAGCCGGTCGGTCAGCGGCCCGGGCACGCCGACGGCGGCCCGCTCCATCCAGTCGTCGGGAGCCGGGCGCAGCAGCGGCCCCTCGGCGGCGAGGAAGAGTTCGGGCACCACCACGAGCTGCACGTGCGGGAAGAGCGCCCGGGTGGTCCGCACCTGCTCGGCGAAGCGGAGCCAGCTCGCCTCCAGGTCGTGCGCCACGGGCGCGGTCTGCAGGGCGGCGATGGCGAGGGTACGCATGCTGTTCAGTCCTCGGTCGGGTCGGTGTCGGTCGGGTCGGTGCCGGTCGGATCGGTGACGGTCGGATCGGTGACGGTGAGGGCGACGACCGCCGTGCGGCCGTCGCGGAAGAAGGGGCGGAACCGGGCGCGCACGGCCAGCATCACCACGGCGCCCAGGACGATGGAACCGACGCCCAGCAGGAAGACGCCGCCGACACCGTCGAACGAGGTGCTGCCGTAGCCGGGCTCGATCATGTCGTAGGCGCTGCGCGCGAAGGCTGCCAGCATCATCAGCCCACCGAGCAGCGGCAGCACGCCCTTCAGCAGCAGGTCGCGCGGCGACCTGCGCAGGCTGCCGCGGAAGTACCGGACGCAGGCGAGCGCGGTGACCCCGTAGTAGCAGGCGATCAGCAGGCCGACGGAGAGGATCGCGTCGCCCAGGAAGGCCGCGGAGACGAGGTCGAGCAGCACCAGCAGCGCCCCCGCCGCGACCCCGAAGAAGACCGTGCCGAAGGCGGGCGTGCGGTATCGGGGGTGGATCCGGGCGAAGGCGGCGGGCAGGGCTCCGTGGGCGGCCATCGACAGCGAGCCGCGCGGGCTGCTGACCAGGCAGGTGAGCAGTGCCGACACCGCGGAGACGCAGACGGCGAGCTTCACCACGACGGCGAGCGCGGCGCCGACGACCGGCGGCCCGAGGGTGGCCAGCACGTCCGTCGCGTTGGCGGCGTTGCCCAGGCCGAGGCCGGTGGCGCCGGTGCCCGCGAAGGCGATCGCGGCGAAGGCGGTGAACAGGTAGGTGCCGAGCAGCACGAAGGTGGAGACCAGCACGGCCCGTCCGGGGACCTTGTCCGCGTCGCTGGTCTCTTCGTTGACGGTGATCAGCGCGTCCCAGCCCCAGTAGATGAAGAGGCAGAGCAGCACCGACTCGGCGAACGACCCGGCCCCGCCGAAGGCGAAGGGGTTCAGCCAGGCGAGTGAGGGCGTCGCCGCGCCGTGCCGGACGAAGGCGGCGGCGCCGAAGCCGAACAGGGCGATCAGCTGCAGCGCCAGCAGCACGTACTGCACCGAGGCGGCGATCTGCACGCCGCGGCGGGCGACGAAGGTCCCGGCGGCGAGCAGGGCCAGCGCGGTGGCGGTGACCGCGACGCTGCTCCCCGCGAGTCCGTCCAGGCCGAGGACCTGCAGCAGGTAGACCGCGCCGACCTGGGACAGCGCCGTCATCGCGATCAGCGTGGCCGTCTGCGGCACCCAGCCGCCGGCCAGCCAACCGGTCGGGGCGCCGAAGGCCCTGGTGGTCCAGACGAAGGTGGTGCCGCAGTCGGGCATCTCCCGGTTGAGCTCGCGGAAGGCGAAGGCGGTGAGCAGGATCGGCACGAAGCCGACCAGCAGCGCGGCCGGGGCCAGCTGCCCGACGACCAGCGTCACCAGGCCGAGGGTCACCGCGATGCTGTAGGCGGGAGCCACGGAGGAGAGGCCGAGGGCCACGGCGCCGAGCAGGCCCACGGAACCGCTGCGCAGGCCTTTGCCCCGGCTGTCGGGGGGCCGGCTGTCGGGGGCGGCGTCGGGTCTCGCGTCGGCGGCGGTCGGGTGCAGCGTCATGGCGGGGGCTCCTGACGTCGGGCTCGGAGGCACGTTTGTTAAACGTGGATTTAAGAAGCGAGCCGGACGACTGTCAAGAGCTGGAGTCGGCTTGTTAAAATCGGCGACAGGCAGCCGGTCACGTCGGCCGAGCCGATCGGACGAGAGGGAAGCGATGCCTGCGAAGAAGGGCGGCAGCAAGGAGGCCCGCCGGGCCGAACTGAGCGCGGCCGTGCAGCGGGCCCTGCTGGTGCGCGGACTGGAGGGGCTGCGGCTGCGCGACATCGCCGAGGAGGCCGGGGTCACGCCCGCGGCGGTGCTCTACTACGGCGACCTGGACGCCCTGGTCCACGCGACCTACCAGCAGGCCATCGAGCGCTTCAGCCTGGAACGCGAGCAGGCGGCCGACCGCTTCACCGACGCCCGCGAGAAGCTCGCCGCCTGCATCGAGAACGGTCCGGCCTCCGGCCCGGAGGACGCGCTCACCCGGCTGCTCTTCGAGTACTGGCCGCGCTGCCTGCGCGACCCCAAGGCCGCCGCCCTCGACAGCGCGTTGACCGAGCGTCAGATCGCGGTCTACGCCTCGGTCCTGGTCCTGGGCGAGGCCCAGGGCCACTTCGTCCTCCTGGACCCGCCGCGGCTGCTCGCGGCCAACTTCGTCGCCTTGGAGGACGGCTATCAGATGGAGATCCTGGCGGGGCGCCGCACCCGCGCCGAGGTGCTGGCGGCGCTCCACTCGTACGCCCGCGCGGTCACCGGCCACGACCCCGGCCGGTCCGCCACATCCTGAGCGGTGCGTCCGATCAGCGGGTCTGCGCCTTCGGGGTCTGTGCCTTCGGGGACTGCGCCTTCTTCGCGGCCTCGGCGGCGTGCTTCTCCTTGATCCGCACGGTCTCCTTGCGGACGTCCACCTGGTTCGCCCGCTCGTGCTGCAGCCAGAGCGGGTTCTCCTCCTTGATCGCGTCGATCTGCTCGGTGGTGAGCGGCTCGGTCAGGCCCGCGCGGCCCAGGCCGGAGACGGTGATGCCGAGCTTGTTCGCCACCACCGGACGCGGGTGCGGGCCGTTGCGGCGCAGGTCGGCGAGCCACTGCGGCGGCTCGGTCTGCAGGGCGGTCAGCTCCTCGCGGGAGACCACGCCCTCCTGGAACTCGGCGGGCGTGGCGCCGAGGTACACGCCGAGCTTCTTGGCGGCGGTCGCGGGCTTCATCGTCTGGCTGGACTTGGCGGATGTCATGGGTCAAGGGTAGCGAGCGCGCGACCCCGCTGGTCACAGCCGGTAACCTGGCCCCGTGACGGACACACCCGAACCAGCCTCCTTCCGGCTCGCCTACGTCCCGGGAGTGACGCCCTCCAAGTGGGCGCGCGTCTGGAACGAACGCCTCCCCGGCACCCCGCTGAGCCTCGCTCTGGTCCCCGCCGGCGAGGCCGAGGCGTCGCTGCGCGCGGAGACCGCCGACGCGGGCCTGGTCCGGCTGCCGGTCGACCGCCAGGGCCTGCACGCCATCCCGCTCTACACCGAGACCACCGTGGTCGTCCTGCCCAAGGACCACCGGCTGGCCGAGGACGCCGAGGCGGCCGAGCTCGGCCTCGCCGACCTGGCCGAGGAGCTCGTGCTGCACCCGCAGGACGACGCCCTGGTCTGGGAGAGCCTGCCCGGTCTGGCCGCGAAGGAGCGGCCGGCGACCACGCGGGACGCCGTCGAGCTGGTCGCGGCGGGCGTCGGCGTGGTGATCGTCCCGCAGTCGCTGGCCCGGCTGCACCACCGCAGGGACCTCACCTACCGTCCGCTGGCCGACGCGCCGCAGTCGCAGGTCGCGCTGGCCTGGCTGGAGGACCGGACCACCGACCTGGTCGAGGAGTTCATCGGCGTGGTCCGCGGCCGGACCGTCAACAGCTCCCGCGGCAACACCGCGGCCGCCGCGGCGAACACCGCCGCGAAGAAGCCGGCCGCCCGCAAGCCCGCCCCGCAGCAGGCCGGGCAGAAACAAGGCGGCCAGAAGCAGGGCGGGCAGAAGCAGGGCGGCGGCCGGGGCAGGCCGACCGCCAAGAAGGCAGCCCCCAAGCGCGGAAAGCCCGGCCGCCGCTCCTGATCCGCGGCCGGTCAGCCGCCCGCGGCCGTCTCCGGCACGGCGGTGCCCGCCCCCGGCCCGGACGGGGTCGGGGCGGGGAGCGTGGCGCTGCCCACCACCGCCTGGCCGATGAAGGACGGAGCCCCGGGGAAGACCTCCCGCTCGACGTGGTCGACGACGAATCCGGCCTCCCGGACGGAGTCGAGCGTCGGACGGTTGCACTCGCAGCAGACCATCAGCCGGTTCAGCCAGTTCATCCGGTCCTGGTGGCGGGCCTGCTTCGGGTCCTCCGAGCGCATGTGCTCCAGGAAGAGCAGCCGCCCGCCGGGCCGCAGCACCCGGCCGAGCTGTCGCAGCGCCCGCTGCTGGTCGCTCACGCCGCACAGCACCAGCGTCGACACGACCACGTCGAAGCTGTCGTCCTCGAAGGGGAGGTCCTCGGCCGGGGCCCGCAGCACGGTGGCGTTCGAGCCCCGCTCCTGGACGTGCCGTTCCAGCCGGCGGACCATCGCCGGTTCGGGTTCGGTGACCGTCAGCGACTCGACGCCCCGCCCGTAGAGCGCGAGGTTGGCGCCGGTGCCGCCGCCGATCTCCAGCACCCGGCCGCCGGCCTCGGCGATCAGCCGCCGGCGCAGCTCGCGCAGGCCCTGCTCCTCGGACTTGGCCATCAGCCGGTCGTAGGTCACCGCGAACAGTGTGCTTCTGACACCCATGGCTGCCTCGATTCACGGTCCGATGTTCTTCTCACGACGCTAGGCCCGTGCCGCGCCCGGCACATGGGGCAGATGCCTCATCTTTCACGGCGGCGGGGTCAGGGCGGCTGGGTCACGGCGGCGGGAGCAGCCCGTTCTGCACCGCGAAGAGACAGGCCGAGGCGCGGGTCGAGGTGCCGATCTTGGCGTAGATGTGCTCGATGTGGTTGCGCGCGGTCTTGGGCGAGATCACCAGCCGTGCCGCGATCTCCTTGCTGGAGCAGCCGCGGGCCAGCAGCCGCAGCACGTCGATCTCGCGGGTGGTCAGGCCCGCGGGCCCCGCACCGCGCCGGGCCGGACGGTGCCCCGCGGCCGCCAGGACGGCGGCGACCGCCTCCCCGTCCAGCCGCCCCGCGGCGGCTTCGGCACGCAGCTGCGCGGCGGCCTCGGTCGCCTGCAGGGCGGCCCGGTGCGGGCGCGGCTCGATCATCGACTGGTACGCGTCGGCCACGCCCAGGATCCGGCTCGGCCAGGAGATCGCGCCGCCCGCCAGCCCGCGCGGATAGCCGGAGCCGTCCAGCCGCTCGCGATACTGCACGGCGACCGCCCCCAGGGGGGCGAGCGCCGGGGACTGCCGGAGCATCCGCTCCGTCAGATAGGGCTGCAGCCGCACCCGTTCCCACTCCCCCGCGCCCAGCGGTCCCTGCTTGTCCCAGATGGCGTTGGAGACGCCGAGACGCCCGAGGCCGTGCACCAGAGCGGCCCGGCGCAGCGTCGTCACCTCGGCCGGATCCATCCGCAGCCCGAGGGCCGCCGCCTCGACCAGCCGCGCGACGGCGCGGGCATGGCCCAGCGTGTACGGGGACTTCAGATCCACGAAGTCGGCGACCGCGACCAGCGCCGCCTCGAAGTCCTCCTCGCCGAGCCTGACGCCCAGGGCGGGCTCGGCCCCGATCACCGCCTCCCAGGTGCGGGCGGTGTCCAGCCCGCCCAGGATTTCCTCCGGCTCCCGGCACAGCTCTCCCGCCAGCCCCGGATCGAACTGCGAGCCGGCCCGCCGCCTGGCCAGCTCGGTGGCCGCGCCCGTGCCGCCGATCCGGTGCGCCACCTCGACGTACTCGGCCAGTTGCGCGAGCCGGGCCGGCAGCGGCACGGCTTCTCCCTTGAGCTCGCCGGGCCAGCCGCGCCCGTCCCACCGCTCGTAGGAGGCGGCCACCGCCCGCTGCACGCTGTCCGGCAGGCCGAGCCTGCGGGCGAGCTCGCGGGCGAGGGCGGAGTGCCCGCTGATCATCCCGTTGAGATCACGTCGCCCGCCGAGGGTGAACTCCAGGCCGACCCTGAACCGGTGCAGCGGCGGATTGCCCGAGCCGATCAACCGCAGCGCCGCCGCCGCGCCGGCCAGGCTGCGCTGCCCGTGGGCGTACTTGCCGGCCTTCAGGGCGATGTCGTCGCCGAACCACTTCGCCTGCTCGTGCGCGTCCGAGTGACAGCCGACATTGACCAGTAGGGCGGTGTAGTAGACGACCATCCGGGTGTCGTCGTCCAGGCCCAGCCGCTCGGCCAGCCGCAGCGCGATCAGGCACTGGCGCAGCACGTGCTCCATCGGCTGGCCGAAGCCCAGGTCCACGCCCAGGGAGAGCGCGGCGACCAACTCCGCCAGACGTACCCCCGCTCCGCTGTCCGCGCGGCTCGTCACCGTCACCACGCTACGCCCCGGCGTCCGGCTAATCTCGATTTGTGGAGGTCTTCCCCTTCGTCGGACGCGGCCCGCTGCTGGCTGAGCTGGACGACGCGCTGGCGGCGGCGCGGGCCGGGCGCGGCGGGCTGGTGCTGCTGACCGGGCCCGCCGGCGCGGGCAAGACCCGGCTGGCCGACGAGACCGTGGTGCGCGCCCCCGACTTCAGGTCCGTGTGGGCCTGGTGCGCGGCGGACCAGACGCTGGGCGGCTGGGCCCAGGTGGTACGCGCGCTGGCGGCCCTGGACGAGGAGGGCGGCCGCCGGGTGTCGGCCTCGCCGACGCTCCGCGCGCTGCTGGCCGGACGGGCTCCTGCGGGTTCGCGCTCCCGCGACCCCGGCGGCGCCCGGCTGCGACTGGCCGGGGAGGTGCAGGAGCTGCTGCTGCTCTCCGCGGCCGAAACACCGCTGCTGGTCGTCCTGGACGACCTCCACGACGCCGACGAGTCCTCGCTGCGGCTGCTGCTCGACCTGGCCGGGGCGCTCCGGACCGGGCGGGTCCTGCTGCTGGGCACCGCGCGCGACACCAGGCCCGACTGGAGCGGGCGGGAGGAGCAGCAGGCCGCGCTGGTCCGGCGGAGCCGTCCGCTGCCGGTCGGTCCGCTGCGTCCGGCGGACATCGCCGAGCTGGTCGGCGCGGCGGTGGGCCGGGCGGCCCGGCCCGAGGAGGTCGACGCGCTCGCGGAGCGGACCGGCGGGGAGGCGTTCTTCGTGGTGGAGGCGGTGCGCGCCTGGCGGTCCGGAGCCCCGGAACGGCCGGTCGACGGACGACCCGCACCCGACGCCCTCCGTGACGCGGGCCCGGAGTCCGTCCCCGGCTCGGTGCGCGCCGCCGTCCTGGACCGGCTGCGGCGGCTGCCGCCCGAGGGCGTCGCCGCGGTGGAGGCGGCGTCCGTGCTGGGTCCCCGGTTCCGGCTGGACGTCCTCCAGGAGCTCGTCGGCGTGCCGCTCCCGGGGCTGCGGACCCTGCTCTCCTCCGCGGAGGACGCCGGACTGCTCGCCCCGACCCGGATCGGCCTCGGCAGGTTCCGGCACGAACTGCTCCAGGAGGCCGTCCACGCCGGGCTCGCGCCCTCCGAACGCGAGGCGCTCCACGGGCGGGCCGCGGGCATCCTGGCCGCGCTCGCCGAACGCGGCCGGGAGGTCGAGGCCGCCTCGGTCGCCCGGCAGTTGCTGCTCTCCGGCGTCGAGCCGACGCAGGCCGCCGCCTGGATGCGGCGGGCCGGCGACGAGGCCGTCGGCGTCCTGGCCCACGAGGAGGCGGTCCGCTGGTACGAGCGGGCCGACCAGGCGCCGGGACTGCCGCCGGAGGACCGCGCCGACCTGCTGATCGCCCTCGGCTCCGCGCGACTGGGCGCGGGTGACCGGGCCGCGGCCAGGGCGGCGTTCCTGCGCGCGGCCGACCTGGCCCGCGGCGTCGGACGATTCGACCTGCTGGCGCAGGCCGCCCTCGGCCTGGGGGCGGGCGCGACGGGATTCGAGGTGGAGCTGCTGGACCGCACCCAGATCGAGTTGCTGCGGGAGGCGCGCTCCCGGCTGGAGCCCTCAGGTCTGGCCGCCACGGTCGCGGCCAGGCTCTCGGTCGCCGCCTCGTTCAGCGCCCCCGAGTCCGAGCGGCTCGCCCTCGCCGAGGAGGCGGTGCTGACCGCCCGCCGCTTCGGTGACCGCGCCGCGCTCGGCTACGCCCTCTCCGCCCTCTGCGACGCCCAGGCCGGTCCCGACCACTGCGCGGACCGCCGCCGGTGGGCCGGGGAGATCGTCGAACTGGCCCGCGCGCTGCCGGAACTGACCCTGGAGCTGCTCGGTCGCAGGCTGCGCTTCGTGGCCCTGCTGGAGCTGGGCGAGCTGGTCGAGGCCGACTCCGAGGCACTCGCCTTCGCGGCCGGCGCGCGGCTGCTGCACCAGCCGCTCTACAGCTGGTACGTCCCCCTCTGGCAGGGCATGCGCGCGCTCCTCGCCGGGCGGCGCGAGGACTGCCTGGCCGCGCTCGCACAGGTCGAGGAGCTCGGGCGGCAGGCGGACAGCGGCAACGCGGCCATGCTGGCGGGCACCCAGCGCTGGTGCCTGCTGGCCGGGCGCGGCGAGTTCGCGGAGGTCGAACGAACCCTCGCCGCCATGCCGCCGCTGGACGAGATGGGCGGGCTCTGGCCCAGGGTCAGCTCTGCCCTGCTCGCCGCCCAGCTCGGCCGGACGGCCGAGGCGCGAGAACAACTCCTCGCTGTGGCCCCGAAGTTGTCCGAGGCGCCGAAGGACAGCGAGTGGCTGCCGATGCTCGCCCAGGCGGTGGAGACGATCGAGTTGGCCGGCCCGGTCGCACCGGCAGGAGAGCTCTACGACGCGCTGTCCCCCTACGCCGGGCTGCTGGTGGTGGAGGGCATCGGGGCCGCGATCCGAGGCACGGTGCACGGATGCCTGGCGGTGCTGGCCGACGCGCTCGGCCAGGAGCGGGTCGCGGCCCGGCATCGCGCGGACGCGCTCGAACAGGCCACGGCGCTCGGCGCGCCCGGGCTGCTCGGGCACGCCGCGGGGACGGCGGCCGGGGCCGGGCCTCCGGGCGGGCAGTCCGACGCGGGACCTGACCGCGCGTTCCGGCAGGAGGGCGAGCTCTGGCTGCTCCGCTTCGCCGGCCGCGAGGCCCGGCTGCGGGACAGCAAGGGCCTGCGCGACCTGGCGACACTGCTGGCCGCTCCCGGCCGCCCCGTCCCCGCCCTCGATCTGCTGACCCCGCTGCCCGCCACGCCCCGGCCCGCCGACGAGGCCCGCCCGCAGGGCGATCCCGGCCGTCTCTCCCCCGCCGGCGACCTCGGTCCCACCCTCGACGCCGCCGCCCGGGCCGCCTACCGTCGACGGCTGCTCGAACTCGACCGGGAGGCGGACGAGGCCGACGCCGTGGGCGATCTGGAGCGGTCCGCTCGGGTCGCCTGGGAACGGGACGCGCTGGTCGGCCAGCTCTCCTCGGCCTACGGACTCGGCGGCCGGGTCCGCCGCAGCGGCTCGGCCGCGGAACGGGCGCGGACCACGGTCACCGCCAGGATCCGCGCGGCCCTGGACCGGATCGCGGAGGTCCACCCGGAGCTCGCCCGGCATCTGCGCGCCTCCGTCCGGACCGGCACCCTCTGCGTCTACGAGCCGGAGACACCACGGCCGTGGGAGTTGTGAGGCCCTCGCCTCACATCGTGCGGTAGGACCTCACGCCTGTCGGGTGTCCGCGTTCCGCCCCCCGTTCCGGAGGTCACCATGCCGCGCACCGCCAAGCCCGAGGCACCGCTCCTGCTCGATGAGGAGGCGGTCGAGGGCCGCTACAGCGAACTCGACGACTACACCGTCGGCTTCGAGACGTTCCACCAGGACGTCGATCCCGCGCCGCTCTTCCGCGGCCTGCCCGACGACGCCTGCCAGAGCCCGCACTGGGGCGTGGTGCTCAAGGGCCGGATGGTCTTCCGCTACCCGGACCACGACGAGGTCTACCACGCGGGCGACGCCTACTACGGCGCGCCCGGCCACGTCCCGCTCGTCTTCGCGGGCACCGAGGTCGTCGAGTTCAGCCCGACGGCCGCCATGCGCGAGACCATGGCCGTCGTCGGCCGGAACCTGGCGGCGGCCCAGCAGCACCAGGAGGCATGACCATGTACCTCGGCTCCTACCGCTTCGACGGCGACCCGCAGCGCCTGCTGGCCGGCTACGACCGGATGATCGCCGCGTTCCCCAGCGACGCACTCGCCCTGCACCTCTGCCTGAGCGACGACTCCGGCATCACCGTCCTGGACAGCTGCCCGACCAGGTCCGAGATGGAGTCCTTCGCCGCGAGCCCCGAGTTCGCCGCCGCGCTCGCCGCGGCCGGCCTGCCCACACCCGTGCTGCGCCCCGTCGGCGAGATCCACCAGGTCGTGGTCGACCCGGCCCGGATCTCCGAAGTGGCCCACTGAACCACGGCAGCACTGGCACTACTCCCTGGACCTCCTGACGATCTACGGTCGTAGCAGCAGAACGGCGGGCGGCAGACCGGCCCGCATCGGACCGGCCCGCGTCGAACCGGCCCGCGTCGGGCGAGCAGAGGAGCAGCGACCATGTCCTACCCACCACCGCGCTACTTCGCCGAGGGCGGCGCCACCAGCGCCGCCTTCCGCCCTGCGAGCGCCGGCCCCGACCTGCTGATCGGCGACAGGTCCCGGGTGGGCTATCTCGCCACGGGAGCGAGCACCGACGGGCAGTTCGGCCTCTACCGCTGGGACATGTCGGCGGAGCCCAACGGTCCCGGCGCGCACTTCCACCGGACCATGTCCGAGTCGTTCTACGTCCTCGACGGCACCGTCTCGCTCTACAACGGCGAGAAGTGGCTCGCGGCGACGGCCGGGGACTTCCTCCATGTCCCGCCGGGCGGCGTGCACGCCTTCGGCAACGAGTCCGGCGCCCCCGCCTCCATGCTCGTGCTGTTCACCCCCGGCGCGCCGCGCGAGGCGTACTTCGAGGAGCTCGCCGACATCGTGGCGAAGGGCCGCCGCCTCTCGGCCGAGGAGTGGCGGGAACTGCAGGCCCGCCACGACCAGTACGAGGCCTGAGGGCCCGCCCGCCGACCCCCCGCCCGATCCGGGCCGCCGGAGCGGCGTCCTCCGGCCGGGTCGTGGGTAGCGTGTACGCGCACCTGAGTCGTTCACGATCGTTCGTCGTACACACCAGGGGGGCACCGCGATGGCACAGCACCCGGAGGCATCACCCACACGACGTCAACTCCTGGCCGCGGCAGGCACGGTGGCCGCCGGCTCGGCTGCGGCGCTGACCCTCGGCAGCCCGCCCGCGGAGGCCGCGCCCGGTGCGGGCGAACCGGCCGCGGCCGCGTTCGGTCCGGTGACGGTCGGGCCCGGCGATCCGCGCTACAGCTCGCTGCTGCGCGGCGACAACTTCCGCTTCGTCGGCGCACCGGACGAGATCCGGGTCTGCGGCTCGACCGACCAGGTCGTCCGCGCCGTCGCGGACGCCGTGCGCGCCGGCCGGCAGGTGGCGGCCCGCAGCGGCGGCCACTGCTTCGAGGACTTCACCGCGGCCCCGGCCGTGAAGACGCTGCTCGACCTGTCCCCGATGGACGCGGTCGGCTACGACCCGCGGCGCCGGGCCTTCTCCGTGCAGCCGGGGGCCACCCTGGGCCGGGTCTACACCACCCTGTTCAAGGGCTGGGGCGTCACCGTCCCGGCCGGCGGCTGCCCCGAGGTGGGCGCGGGCGGCCACTTCGTCGGCGGCGGGTACGGGCCGCTGTCCCGGCGCTACGGCTCGGTCGTGGACCACCTCTACGCGGTGGAAGTGGTCGTGGTGGACCGGTCCGGCCATGCCCGCGCCGTCGTCGCCACCCGGGAGCCCGACGACCCGCACGCCGACCTGTTCTGGGCCCACACCGGCGGAGGCGGCGGCAACTTCGGCATCGTGACCAGGTACTGGCTGCGGTCCCCCGGCGCGACCGGGGACGACCCCGCCACGCTGCTGCCGCCCTCCCCGCAGCGGATGCAGGCCTACCTGGTCACCTGGCAGTGGAGCGACCTGACCCAGCAGGGGTTCACCACCCTGCTGCGCAACTTCTGCACCTGGCACGAGCGGAACAGCGCCCCCGACGCGCCCGGCGCGGGCCTCTACAACGTGTTGCTGCCGATGCACGCGTCGGCCAAGAGCTTCATCATGGTCACCCAGATGGACGCCGATCTGCCCGACGGCGCCCAGCTGTTGACGGACTTCTACGAGGCGCTGGTCCAGGGCACGGGCACGGCCCCGGTGCCCCAGGGCGCCGTCACCCCCTGGCTGCACTTCACCACCTGGCCCGGCACCGGCGAGGGCGGCACCGTTGCGGTCCGCCGCTACAAGCTCAAGGCCGCCTACCTGCGCCGGTCCTTCACCGACGCCCAACTGGACACGATCTGGACCCACCTGAACAACCCGACCGGGACCGACCAGGACGGGCTGCTGCTGATCGGCTACGGCGGCCGGATCCGGAGCGTGCCGCCGGAGGCGACCGCCGTGGCCCAGCGCGACGTGGTGATGAAGGCGGTGTTCCAGTCGATCTGGTTCGGCGAGTCCGAGGACGCGGACCGGCTCGCCTGGGTGCGCGGCCTGTACGGCGAGGTCTTCGCGGACACCGGCGGCGCGCCGGTCCCCAACGAGGTCGCGCACGGCTCGTACATCAACTACCCCGACGTGGACCTGGCCGACCCGGCCCTGAACACCTCGGGCGTGCCGTGGTCCACGCTCTACTACGGCGCGAACTACCCGCGGCTCCAGCAGGTCAAGGCGCGTTGGGACCCGCGCAACGTGTTCCGGCACGCGCTGTCGGTCGAGCCGCCCGCCTGACCGGCCGGCCCGACCGCCGCGCCGGGCTCAGGAGGTGACCCGCCCGGCCCGCCGCACCTGGGACCACCGGCGCACCAGCAGCACGCCGCCCGCCAGCAGCAGGGCTCCGGCCCCCAGCTCGGCCGGGTTCGTCCCCGCCTGCGAGCCGCCCGCTCCGGCGGGGACGCCACCGCCACCGGGCATCCCGCCGTTGCCGCCGCCACCTCCCCCGCCGCCACCACCGCCGCCACCACCGCCGCCACCGCCACCGCCACCGCCACCGCCACCACCGGACGTGCAGTCCACCTTGAAGACCTTGTGCTTGTCCGCGCCCTTCTCTCCCGCGAAGTGCCAGAACAGCTTGTACATCCCGTCGGGCAGAGTGAGGTTCTGCGTGTGCCCGGTGCCGTTGGTCAGGGTGATGGAGCCGCTGAGCACGCTCCCGCTCGGCTTGGCCGGCTGGTGGTCGATGTGCCAGGAGACCGACTGGAGCGTGTCGAAGTTGAAGGCGTCCAGGTAGAAGACGCAGACCTTGGGGTTGTTGGCCTCGTCGCCGACCGGCGTCGTGCTGCGGTGCACCTTGACGTCGCCGTTGCTCCCCGGGACGGGGGCCGGCTTGGCCAGCGCGGTCGTGGGCGCGACCAGGCCGAGGGCGGTCACGCCGACGGCCAGCGCCGGCACCAGGCCGACGGCGGCCTTCCTTCGCCGGCTCGCGCCGGGACGGGGCGGAACAGGTCTCTGCACGGGGACTCCTCGGAGGCGGGATGGTCCGATAGTCGGACTATCAGGCCATCAGCGTGAACGTCGCCCCTGGTCGCGCCCGTGGCACCACGCGCCGGCGACCACCGGATTCGCCTCGTTGGCGGAGCGTCAGTCACCCGTCCGCACGCGGCTCTCCGCGCCGAGCATCGCGACCAGCACCACCACCAGCGCCAGCAGCTCGGCCACCGCCGCCACCCCGACCCCGAGCGGGATCGCCGCCGCGGCGACCGCCGCACCCGCGACGCGGAAGCGCCTCGGGGCCCGGATGCCGAGGCTCAGCCGCAACGCCAGACCGCCCAGCAGGAAGAGCACCACCCCGCCCGCCAGCGCCACGGAGGGAGCGGTCGCCAGCGGCGCGCCCAGGCGCCCGACGGCCTTCTTCATCCCGGCCGCGAGGACGGCCACGCCGAGCAGCATCGGGATGAAGCTGTAGTAGTACGCCAGCATCGTGCGGCGGAACCGGGCCAGACCCGTGGCCCGGTGCAGCGCCTGCACCGCCGCCTCCTCGTCCCGGTCGAAGTAGGCCCACCACAGTGCCGCGGCCAGGGCCAGGGCCAGCGCCACGCCGAGGAACAGCGCCCAGTCCAGCCGGACCCCGTCCGCGCCCGCGCCGATGGCGATCACCGACTCGCCGAAGACGATGAGCAGCAGCAGGCCGTGCCGCTCCACGAAGTGTCCCGGATCCAGCGCGCCGACCTGCTCGGTGACCCGGCTGCGACCGCCGCCGGTGTAGGTGCCGGTGATCCTGCTGGAGATGACGGGCGTGACCGTCTGCAGCAGCAGCGCCGCTCCCCACAGCAGGTCCGCGCCCGCTCCGCGGACCAGCCCGGCGGCGGTGACGCAGAGCGCGGCCAGCACGTTGGTCAGCGCGAAGCTGAGCACATAGCGCCCGTGCAGCACCGCGTAGAGCGCGCTGTGCACGAGGACGACCAGCAGGAATCCGAGCCCGAATGCGACGCCGCTCCGGCCGAACACCTCGGGAACGGCCAGCGCGCAGGCCAGGAAACCGCACATGCCCAGCATCAGCGGAATACGGCGGGCGAGCGTCTCAGGCGGCACCTGGTTGGTGAGGTACGCGTACGCCCCGTACATCCAGAAGAGCACACTGAAGATGAGCAGCACGCGCCCGGCCTGGGCGAAGGAGAGGTCCCGGCCGAGCAGGACGGTGAGCTGGGTGACGGTGAAGACGAAGACCAGGTCGAAGAAGAGCTCGAGCGTGGAGACCCGGCGCTCGCCGCCCGTCCCGGCGGGCCCCCCGGCCTCCTCCGCCCCCTCCTCCGCCCCCTCCTCCGCCCCCTCGGCAGCCTGAACGGACATCGCGCGAGACCCCCCGGAAAACAAAAAAGCCGGGACAGTGGCGTCCCGGTGAATTCCCTCGTATATTGGAGAGTTCCGCATCCGTTTCGGTCAACGGGCGTGCGGAACCAACGAGTTCACTATAACCGAGCGGGAGCAGAATTGTCAAACGACGAAATTCGCCGGGAACAGGAATTCATCGACCTGCTCCGCGTGCGCCTCTCCGCCCTGGAGACGGACGCGCAGGCGTCCGTCGACTCGGCGCTGGCGCAGTGGGCGGGCACCGCCCAGGCGCGGCTGGAGCGCGACGTCGTGGTGGCGGAGCAGTCGGGACTGCTGGCCGCCTTCGGCTCCGGCGAGCACGGGCTCTGCTTCGGCCGGTTGTCCTTCCGCGACGGCGCGGACCACCACATCGGCCGGATCGGCATCCGACGCGACGACCCCGAGCGCACGCCGCTCGTCGTCGACTGGCGCGCCGAGATCGCCCGGCCGTTCTACCTCGCCACCGGCCACCGGCCGATGGGGCTGCGGAGGCGCCGCCACATCACCACCGAGCGCAACCGGGTCACCGCCCTGCACGACGAGATCCTCGACCTCGACGACGCCGAGCGCACCGGCCACGAGGGCGCGGACGCCGACGCCGTGCTGCTCTCCGCGCTCGACGCGGCCCGCACCGGCCGGATGCACGACATCGTGCAGACCATCCAGGCCGACCAGGACCGGATCATCCGCGCCCCGCACCGCGGCGTCCTGGTCGTCGAGGGCGGACCCGGCACCGGCAAGACCGCCGTGGCGCTGCACCGGGCCGCCTACCTGCTCTACGCCCACCGGGAGCTGCTGGCCCGCCGCGCGGTGCTGATCGTCGGACCGAACCCGGCGTTCCTCGGCTACATCGGCCAGGTGCTGCCCTCGCTCGGCGAGACCGGCGTGCTGCTGGCCACCCCCGGCGAGCTCTTCCCCGGCGTCATCGCGACCGGCGCCGACACCCCGGCTGCCGCGGCGGTCAAGGGCGGCGCGGCGATGGCCGACGCACTGGCCGCCGCCCTCCGCGAACGGCAGTCGTTGCCGGAGCCCGCCCTGGTGATCCCGCACGAGGACGGCGAACTGGTGCTGGACCGGGAGACGGCGCGCGCCGCGCGCGACGACGCCCGCGCGACCCGGCTGCCGCACAACCTCGCCCGCCCGCACTTCGCCTTCGCGGTCATCGACGCGCTCACGGAGCAGCTGGTCGACCGGATCGGCGCCGACCCCTTCGGCGGCCCCAACCTGCTGGGCCCGGACGACCAGGCGCTGCTCGGCAAGGCGATCGCGACCAGCCCGGCCGTCCACGCCGCGATCGACGAGCTGTGGCCGCAGCTGACCCCGGAGGGCTTCCTCGCCGACTACCTGGCCGAGCCGAGCTACCTCCCCGAGGCCGACGCCGCGGCGATCCGCCGCGCCTCCCGCCACCCGCGGGCGGAGGCGTGGACCCCGGCCGACGTGCCGCTGCTCGACGAGGCCGCCGAACTGCTGGGGCAGGACGACTCGGCGCGACGCGCGGCCGAGGAGGCCAGGCGGCAGGAGGAGATCGCCTACGCCCAGGGGGTGCTGGACCTCTCCTACGGCTCCCGCAGCCACGAGTTCGCCGACCGCGAGGACGAGGACTCCGAGCACCTGGCCGCGCACGACCTCATCGACGCGGAGCGGCTGGCCGACCGCCAGGAGGAGATCGACCACCGCAGCGCCGCGGAACGCGCCGCCGGCGACCGGACCTGGGCGTTCGGCCACGTCATCGTGGACGAGGCGCAGGAGCTGTCCCCGATGGCCTGGCGACTGCTGATGCGCCGCTGCCCGACCCGCTCGATGACGCTGGTCGGCGATCCCGCGCAGACCAGCGAGCCCGGCGGCTGCGGCAGTTGGTCCACCGCGCTGACCCCGCACCTCGGCGGGCGCTGGGAGCGGGTGGTGCTGGACGTCAACTACCGCACCCCGGCCGAGATCATGGACGTGGCGGCGGGCGTCCCGCGGGTCGCCGACCCGGGATTCGCGCCGCCCCGCTCGGTCCGCTCGACGGGCGTCCGCCCCTGGGCGGAGCACGCCGAGGACCTGCCGGCGGCCGTCGCGGCGGCCGTGCGGCGCGAGCCTGCGGGGCCGGGCAGGCTCGCCGTGATCGCCCCGGCCGAGCAGCTGGACGCGCTGGCCGCCGCGCTGCCCGGCGCGTCGTCCGGGCCCGCGCCGGACCTGACCAACCCGGTCGTGCTGCTCGCCCCGGCGCAGGCCAAGGGTCTGGAGTTCGACTCGGTGCTGGTGGTCGAACCGGCCGGCTTCGGGGCCAGCGAGCTGTACGTCGCGCTGACCCGGGCGACGCAGCGGCTCGGCGTGGTGCACAGCCGTCCGCTGCCGCAGGGGCTGCGGCTGCCGTGACCGGTCAGTCCCCGGGGCGGCGGGCGGCGAGGGCCGCCGTCTCGGCGAAGGCCGGCACCCGGCCGGTGCCGCCCCAGCCGGATACCGAGAGCGAGGCCGCCGCCAGGCCGTGCCGGACGGCCTGGTCCAGCGGATCGCCGAGGACCAGCCGGGCGGTGACCGTTCCGGTGAAGCAGTCCCCTGCGCCGGTCGCGTCGAGCGGCTCGGGATTGACCGGGACGGGGAAGTAGGTGGCGCCGGCCCCGTCGTCGAGCAGCAGCCGGTCCGCGCCCGCCGTGACGGCGACGACCGGGGCGCCCAGCGCCCGGTAGCGCGCGGCGGCGGCGAGCGGGTCGGCGGTGTCGACGAGCGCCAGCGCGTCGGAGGGGCAGGAGGTCTTCAGCAGCCCGGTCAGCGGGGCGATCTCGGCCAGCAGCCGTCTGGCCTGGGACGTGCCGGTCAGCCGGGCGCGATAGTTGGGGTCGTAGCTGACGTGCCCGTCGGCCCGGTGCACGAGCGTGGCGGCGGCGAGGACGGCCTCCCTGCTGGTCTCCGACAGGGCTCCGGTGATCCCGCTGGTGATCAACGCGCCCGCCCCGCGCAGCAGTCCGGCCCAGGAGTCGACGTGGGCCGGGGAGAGCGTCGAACCCGCGCTGCCCGCGCGCCAGTAGACGAACTCCCGGTCGCCGTCGGTGTCGGCCCCGAGCAGATAGGCGCCGTTCGGGCGGGCGGCCATGCGCACGTGGGCGACGTCGACGCCGAGCCGCTCGACGCGTTCCAGCAGCGGCACGGTGAGTTCGTCGTCCCCGACCACGGCCAGCAGCGCCGTCCTGGCCCCCGCCGCCGCGGCCGCCGCGGCGGCGTTGAGGGCGTCACCCGAGTAGGAGAGCCGCCCGGCCGTGCCGTCGACCGCCTCGCGCAGCGGCGCGTCCAGATGCACCTCGACCAGCACCTCGCCCAGCACCACCACGTCGTAGCCGCTCACCCGGCGACCCCGGCGGTGGAGATCCCTGCGGTGGCGAACCGGGCGAGGACGGCGGCGAGTTCGGCCGGGTCGTCGGGGAGGCCGCTGCCGATCCCGACCGCGAGGGCGCCCGCCTCCAGCCACTCCCCGACCTGGTCGAGCCCGATCCCGCCGGTCGGCAGCAGGCGCGCCCGCGGCAGGACCGCACGCAGCGTGCGCAGGTAGTCCGGGCCGCCCACGTGGGCGGGGAAGACCTTGGCCACCCCGTCGTGCCGGGCGGCGGCGGCCACCTCGCCGGGCGTGAAACCGCCCTCGAGGAACAGCGCCCCGCGCCGGTCCGCCACCGCGCGCACCTCGGCCGCCGCGCAGGGCGAGACCAGGAAGGCCGCGCCCGCCTCCAGCGCCCGCTCGGCGTCCGCGCCCTCGGTGACCGTGCCGAGGCCGATCAGCGGCGGGCGACCCTCGGCGTCGGTCAGCGCCACGGCCCGGCGGACCGCCTCGGCCCATCCGGGCGTCGAGGTGGTCAGCTCCACCGCGCGGCAGCCCGCGGCGAGCAGCGCGGCCGTCCGCCGCACCGCGGCGTCGGCGTCGGGGCTGCGCAGCACCGGCAGCAGCCGCTGGGCGGCGACGACCGCGAGCACGTGCTCGGGCGGGACACCGGGCGGAAGCGGGGGCGGGGGCGGGGGCGGGGGAGTCACAGAAGCCTCCATTTGTTCCACGTAGTGAAACGCTGTACCGTGTAATGGAATCGCTGTCGCCGACCTTACCCACCACCGCGCCCTTCCGGGAGTCCCCCATGCCCGACCCGTCCCCGGCGGAACGCGGCGGCCGCAGCTCCGCGGCGGGCACCGCGCTGGAGAAGGCGATGCGTGTCCTGGAGGCGGTGGCCGCGCCGGGCGGACCGCACCGGCTGGCCGAGCTGACGGCGGCGGCCGAGGTGCCGAAGTCCACCACCTTCCGGATCCTGGCCTCCCTGGTGGGGCAGGGCTTCGTCAGGACCGAGGCGGAGAACCGCTACGCGCCGGGGTCGCGGCTGCGGGCGCTCGCGGCCCAGGTCGGGGCCGCCGAACCGGCCGGGGTCGAGCAGGTCCTCGCCGAGCTGCGCGACGCCACCGGGCAGACCGTCCATCTCGCCCTGCACAGCGGGGAGTCCATCACCTACGTGCAGAAGCTGGAGAACCCCGACCAGCCCTTCCGCACCGCCTCCCGCGTCGGGCTGCGGATGCCGCTGCACTGCACGGCCATCGGCAAGAGCGTGCTGGCCCACCTGCCCGCCGCCGAGGCCGACGCCCTGCTCGCCGCGGCCGGCCTGCCCCGCCGTACCCCGCGCACCGTCACCGACCCCGAGGCGCTGCGCACCGAGCTCGCGGCGGTCCGCGCGCGCGGCTTCGCGGTCGACGACGAGGAGAACGAACCCGGCATCCGCTGTCTGGGCGCTCCGGTCCTCTCCCCCACCGGCCGCCCGCTCGGCGGCGTCAGCGTCACCACGGTCAGCTTCCTGGTCCCCCGCGAACAGCTGGAGTCCTTCGCCCCGGCCCTGCTCGCCGCGACGACGGCGCTGGCTCCGCTGCTCTGAGGCCGGGTGTCGCTACGCCGCGCAGAACTCGTTGCCCTCGGGGTCGCGCATCACCCACCAGTGCCCGGCGGGGCCACGGTCCACCTCCTGCAGCCGGGTCGCGCCCAGCTTCTCCAGGCGGGCGACCAGCCCGTCCAGCCCCTCGGCCCCGGAGTGGACGTCGATGTGCAGCCGGTTCTTGCCGGACTTCCGCTCCGGCACGTCCTGGAAGAGCAGCCGGCGACCCAGCCCGACCCCGGTGAAGGCGTCGAAGGGGTCCTCGGGATGCCGGATCGCGGCCGCGCCCCGGAAGACCCGTCGCCCGCCGTGCTCGGCGACCAGCTCAGGACCGACCTGTCCGGCGGCCAGCAACCGCTCGATGAGCGCGCTCTGGTCCTCCACCGTGTAGCCGAGGGCCGCGGCCCAGAAGTCGGCGAGGACCGGCGCGTCGACGCTGTCGACGACGAGCTTCCAGTGCAGGGCGGTTTCCGTCATGCGTCCGGTCTATGCGCAGCCGGGCGTGCTCGCAACACACCACGCGCACCGGGCCGCACTCGCGCTTAGGGTGACACCGTGAGCAACGACCCGCAGCAGCCCGGCGCCCCCACCGCAGCAGGAGCGGTCCCCGCGCGCAACGCCACGCCCGCCGACGTCGACGCGATCGTGGCGGCGATGACGACCGCCTTCTTCGACGACCCGCTCTGGGGTCCCGCCTTCCCCGACCCCGGCCGCCGCGCCGAACAGGCCGCCGCCATGTGGCGGCTGTTCGTGCAGTCCTCGCTGCGCTACCCCTGGATGCTGGTCACCGAGCACGTCGAGGCGGCCGCCCTGTGGATCCCGCCGGAGGGCTCCGAGCTCACCGACGAGGAGGAGCACGGCTTCGCGGACTTCCTCGCCGCGCTCACCGGCCCGGCCACCGCCGAGGGCATCGAGGAGATCCTCGACGTGCTGGAGGCGGCGCACCCGCGCGAGGAGCCGCACTTCTACCTCAGCCTGCTGGCGACCCACGACGACCATCGGGGCCGCGGCCTGGGCATGGGCCTGCTCAGGGAGAACCTGGCCCGGATCGACGCCCTGGGCATGCCCGCCTACCTGGAGTCCTGCAACCCGGGGAACAACAAGCGCTACGCGAGCGTCGGCTTCGTCGCCAGGGACGAGGTCCGGGTGCCCTCCGGTCACGTCGTCACCACGATGTGGCGCCCCGCCCGCGGCTGACCCGAAGGCCGGCCGCGCGCGGGGCGCCAGGTTGCCGATCAGTGCTGGACTGCCCGTTCGGACTACGGGTAGCTCACCACGTCACTCGGCCCTCCGAAGGTCGAACTGACGGGGGCGCCGGTGCCGTTGATCACGGTGTCGATCCCGCCGCTGCCGTTCAGGAAGACCGTCAGCAGATCGTGGAACTGCACGCCCGCGGTGTTCGGCGCCTGGAACGCCATGGCGTTGTGGATGTTCACCCCCTGGTCGAAGTAGGAGTAGCTGCCCATCCCGTAGCCCTGGAAGCTGGTCACGCCCGGGGCGACGTAGAACGCCGGGTAGCCGTTCTGGGTCGAGCTGGACATCCACGCGGCCTGACTGGGGACCTCGTAGGGGTTCTCGTTCTGGAAGAAGACCACCTGGCCGCCCTGGCCGTTCCAGACGGTCTCGTTCTTCTGGAAGTGCTCGACGGCCAGGCCGGTCGCGACCACGTTGTTGCCGTTGACGACGAGACCGGTGTCGCTCTGGTCGCCGGTCCAGCCGCCCGCGCCCGCGCCGTGGTCGGCACGCCAGATCCAGGCGTCGTCGATCAGCGAGTTGTTGCTGTTGTCGATCAGTGCGGTGGTGGCCGTTCCCGCCGTCGCGCCGCCGATCCGGAAGAAGACGTCGTCCAGGCTGACCGGGTCGGAGGCGTGGCTCACGGTGGAGCCCTTGGTGCCGACCTGCAGCAGCGACGGCGACAGCGTCGGTCCTGCATCGAAGATCACGCCGCTCACGTTGACCCCGTTGACGTCGGCGACGTTCATGGTCACGTTGCCGTTGCTGGGGACCAGCGTCGGGAAGCCGATGCCGACGATCTTCGTGTCCGGGTTGGTCACGTTGATGGTGCTCGGGACCGAGTAGACGCCCGGGGTGAAGAGCAGGTTGTCACCGGCCGCGAGGGCGGCGTTGATCTGGTCGACCGTCGCGCTCGGCTGCACCACGAAGAAGCTGTTCAGCGAGAGCGAGGTGCCGGGGGTCGAGCCGTTCAGCCAGGTCGGCCCGGAGGAGTTGGTCTGCGTCGCGGGGACGAAGACGTTGTAGTTGCCGCTGGAGTCGAGATACAGGTACGGCGCCTCGCGGGTCACCGGGCAGGTGGCGAGCGTGGTGTAGGAGTTGGGGCCGCCGCTGTCGCCCGAGTTGGACGCGAAGGACTGCGCCGGCGCACCGGGGGATCCGCAGAACACCTGGTTCCAGACCGCGTTGCTCCAGCCGTCCAGGCTGCTGTTGCGGGTGAAGAACTGCTGCTGCGAACCGTTGGTGACGGTCCCTCCGGTGAACTGGGAGTCGGCGACGAAGCCCCCGCTGGCCCAGTCGGGCGAGCCGGTGCAGTAGTCCATCAGGCTCAGATTGCCGTTGATGTGCACCCGGCGCAGCGGCGCGGCCTGGGAGACCGCCCAGAAGTCGTCACCGGCGTAGCAGCCGGTCATGCCGGTCACGTTGATGGTGAGGTTCGTCAGCGAGCGCCAGAAGTTGGTGGTCGCGTAGCACTGGGTCTGCACGCCGCCGTTGCACTGGTTGTAGACGTCGACGGTGCCGTTGATGACGACGTCACCGGGGTTGCGGCCCAGGCCCGCGACGCTCTCGTAGAAGCCGACCGAGAAGATCAGCGGACTGGCCGCCGAACCGTAGGTGCCCGGCTTGAACAGGATCGAGTACCGCTGCGTGCCGAACTCGTTGCCGCCCTGGGCGTTGGCGATGGTGTTCAGCTGGCTCTGGATGGACGACTGGCTCATGCTCGGGTCGAAGACGATGACGTTCGAGCCGAGGCTGCCGCCGGTGGGCGGGGGCGGGGTGCCGCCGCCTGCGCCGTACACGGAGAACTCCCAGAGGCTGTAGCCCCACTGGGTGTTGCGCTGGGTCCCGTACATCCGGATGTAGCGACCCGAGCCGGAGACGTTCAGCGTCTCGGTGCCGCCGGGGCCGGTGGTCGTCGAGTAGACGGTGGTCCAGTTCGTGCCGTCGGCCGAGGTCTGGATCTGGTAGGCCTTCCCCGAGGCGGTCTCCCAGTTGAGCACGACCTGGCAGATGGTCTGCGTCGAGCCGAGGTCGACCTGGAGCCACTGCGGGTCGCTGAACCCGCTCGACCACCGGGTTCCGGTGTTGCCGTCGACGGCGTTCGACGCGGGCAGCCCGGCGTTCTCCAGCGAGGAGGCGGTGGCCGGGTGCCCCTGCGCGAGATCGGTGGTGCCACAGCCGGCGGCGGCCGCCTTCGGCGCGAGGCCCGCCTGGACCAGCAGGCCGGCCAGGAGCAGGGCGAACACGGCCAGGACGGTGGTCAGCGGACGGTGTGTCGGGGAGGGCCCGCGCGATCTGCGAAAGGCGGGGACGAACGAGACGGAACTCATGGCACTCCTAGCACGAGGGTGGGCGTCGGTGCTGGGTGAGAGAGCGCTCTCTGCGATGAGCATGGTGCGCGCCTGTTACGCGCCTGTCAATAGAAGAGGTGAACGGTGGGTGTACTGATTCACCGTCAGCACGACCTCCCCGCAGCGTGGTTACGCGCCCGATTCGAGGAAGCGGGCCACCGGCAGGGTCGCCGCGCCGCGCGCCACCGCATCCGGACCGAGAGCGCCCAGCTCCACCGAGGTGAGCGAGTACGGCAGGCGCAGCGCGTGCCCCCGGGCGACCTCCTTGATCCGGGGCAGCAGCCGCGGGGCCATCGCCAGGCCCGCCCAGCCGCCGATGATGACCCGCTGTGGGTTCAGGAAGTTGACGACATTCGCTATTCCGAGGCCGATCCTGACGGCCGTCTCGTCAAGTACCGAACGCGCGACCTCTCCGGCGGCGCCCGGCGCGCCGTCGGCCAGCGCCAGGATCCGCCGCAGGCTCTCCTCCTCGTCGTCCGCCTCCTCGAAGGCCCCGCCGGCCGCCTCCACCGCCTCGCGATAGCGGGCGATCACCGCCTCCGCGCCGACGTAGGCCTCCAGGCAGCCGCGCGCGCCGCAGCGGCAGAGCCGCCCGTCGTAGACCGCGTTCAGGTGGCCCCACTCGCCCGCGCTGGTCGTCGAACCGCGGAACGGCGCGCCGTCGACGATCACGGACGCGCCCGCACCGGAGCCGAGCAGCAGGAAGACCGCGCTGTCCGCGCCCCGTCCGGCGCCGAACCACATCTCCGCCTGCCCCATGGTGGTCGCCCCGTTGTCCACGAAGAGCGGCAACTCGGTGTACGCGCGCAGCAGTTCCTCCAGCGGCACGGCGTCCCAGCCGACGGTCTGGCCGTGGACGACGGCCAGGGGCTGGTGCTGCACCGTGCCGGGCACGCCGATGCCGACGCCGAGCACCGGCGCCTCGGCCCCCGCCGTCAGCTCGGCCAGCCCGACCGCGATCGCCGAGACCACCGCCTTGGGGTCGAGCAGCCCGCCGAACACCGGGACGTCCACGGAGGCGAGTTCGCGCAGCCCGAGATCGAAGCGCTCCAACCGGATCCGGGTCTCGCCGACGTCGACGCCGATCGCCTCGAACCGCGCCGTGTCGACCCGCAGCAGGATGCGCGGCCGCCCACCGTCGGACTCGACGGCGCCGGCCTCCACCACGATCCCGGCCTCGATCAGGTCGGCGATCACGTTGCTGACCGACGCCGAGCTCAGCCCGGTCGTCTGGACCAACTCCTGGCGACTGAGCGGACCGTGGAAGTAGAGCCGGCGCAGCAGCATGGCGCGATTGCCGCGACGCAGGTCACGGACGTTTCGGCGGCCCTCGTCGGACATCCGCCCACCCTTCTCGGTCAAGGCACCCGGTGGCACCCTACTGGCACATCAGCGCCGCAACCTGTTGACGGCTGATTATCTCACAGGTTAAATCACGTCTCGAACTAAGCCATGAGCAAAGCCTCTCCCTCGGGGCCACCGCACGCTGTCGCCGAACCTCCACCCACTGAAGGGCTCTCCATGCGCGCCACAGGCTCACCCGACCGCACCCCCCTCGCCCGCAGATCCGCGCTGCTCACGCTGGCCGTCTCCACCGCCCTGCTCGCCTCCGCCTGCGGCAGCTCCGGCGGCTCCCCCAGCAGCAGCGGCTCCGGCGGTTCGCAGCCCACGCTCACCTACTGGGCCAGCGACCAGGGCGGCTCCATCGCCCAGGACGTCAAGGTGCTCACCCCCGAGCTGGACGCGTTCACCAAGCAGACGGGCATCAAGGTCAAGCTCGAGGTGATCGGGTGGAACGACCTGCTGAACCGGATCCTGGCCGCCGCCAGCTCGGGCCAGGGCCCGGACCTGGTCAACATCGGCAACACCTGGTCCGCCTCGCTCCAGGCGACCGGCGCCTTCCTCCCGGTCACCGACGACGTGATGACGCAGATCGGCGGCACCGGCCGCTTCCTGCCCGGCGCGCTGGCAGCGACCGGCGCGCCCGGCAAGCCCCCGGTCGGCGTCCCGATCTACTCGATGTCCTACGCCCTCTACTACAACAAGGCCATGTTCCAGGCCGCCGGCATCACCACCCCGCCGGCCACCTGGGCCGACTTCGTCGCCGACGGCAAGAAGCTGACCAAGGGCAGCCAGTGGGGCGTCTCCGTGGAGGGCGCGAGCACCTCGGAGAACGCGCACCACGCCTTCACCTTCAGCGCCCAGCAGGGCGGCAGCTTCTTCGACAGCTCCGGCAAGCCGACCTTCGACACCCCGCAGAACGTCGCCGCGCTCAAGCAGTACGTCGACTTCATCGCGGCCGACAAGATCGCCAACCCGAGTGACGCCGAGTACTCCAACGGCACCGAGGCGGTCAAGGACTTCGCCACCGGCAAGGCCGCCATGCTGCTGTGGCAGTCCGCCGACGCGACGCTGGCGACCTACGGCATGCAGCCGAGCCAGTACGGCGTCGTCCCGGTGCCGTTCGCCTCGGCCGGCACCACCAGCGGTCCGACCCACGTCGACTCCATCGTGGCCGGCATCAACCTCTCCGTCTTCGCGAACACGAAGAACAAGGACGCCGCGCTCAAGTTCGTGAAGTTCATGGTCAGCAAGGACACCCAGTCCGCCCTGAACAAGGCGTACTCCTCGCTGCCCTCCGTCTCCGACGCCTACGACGACCCGGCGTTCCAGACCCAGAGCGTCAAGGTCATCCAGAGCGTGCTGGCCAACTCCGCGGCCCCGATGCCGGCGGTCGCCACCGAGAGCCAGTTCGAGACCGTCATCGGCGCGGCGCTGAAGAACCTCTTCGCCGACGCGGCCGGCGGCAAGCCCGTCACGGACCAGTCGGTGGCCGCCCAGCTCGACCAGGCCCAGCAGCAGCTCCAGGCCGGCGGCTGACCGTCCCCCGCACGGAAGGAACGTAACGGAAGGAACCACGACCGATGCCCGCCACCATCGACACCGCCCGCAGCAGGGCCTCCGCCCCGCCGCCCTCGCCCCCGCGCGCCTCCTCCCGGCGCTCCTGGGCGCGGATACGCCGAGGCGGCCTCCCCTACCTGCTGCTGCTGCCCGCCGTCCTGTTCGAACTGCTGGTGCACGTGGTGCCGATGCTGGTGGGCATCTTCATGAGCTTCAAGCACCTCACCGAGTTCTTCATCCGGAACTGGAGCGCCGCCCCGGCCGCCGGGTTCGACAACTACCGCTTCGCGCTGGACTTCAACAGCGCCGTCGGCCGCAACCTGCTGCACTCCTTCGAGGTCACCTGCGGCTTCACCGCACTGACGGTCGCGCTCTCCTGGCTGCTGGGCACCGGCGCGGCGCTGCTGATGCAGGACCCGTTCCGCGGCCGCGGCCTGCTGCGCACCTACTTCCTGGTCCCGTACGCGCTGCCCGCCTACACCGCCGCGATCACCTGGGAGTTCATGTTCCAGCGTGACACCGGTCTGGTGAACCGGCTGCTGGTGCACGACCTGCACCTGTTCAGGACGCCGCCGTTCTGGCTGCTGGGCGGCAACAGCTTCTGGGCCCTGGTGGTCACCGCCGTCTGGCGGACCTGGCCGTTCGCCTTCCTGGTCGTGACGGCGGGCCTGCAGAACATCCCCGGCGACCTCTACGAGGCCGCCGCGATCGACGGTGCGGGCATGTGGCGGCGGATCCGCTCGATCACGCTGCCGCAGCTCCGGCCGGTCAACCAGGTGCTGCTGCTGGTGCTGTTCCTGTGGAACTTCAACGACTTCAACACCCCGTACACGCTGTTCGGCAACGTGCCGCCGCCGCAGGCGAACCTGATCTCGGTCCAGATCTACGACACCTCCTTCCAGAACTGGAACTTCGGCTCGGGCTCGGCCATGTCCGTCCTGCTGCTGCTCTTCCTGCTGCTGGTCACCGCGGTCTACCTGCTCGTCACCAACCTGAGGAGGAAGAAGACCGATGCCTGACCTCGGCACCGCCCGCACCCCGTCGCCGTCCGCGCCCGCGTCCCCGTCCCCGTCCCGGTCCCGGTCGCCGATGGCCCCGCCGCCCGCGTTCGTGTGGACCCGCAGGATCGGCCTCACCCTGCTCGGGATCTTCACCTTCCTGCCGCTCTACGTCATGGTCAGCGGCTCGCTCAAGCCGCTGCAGGACGTCCAGGCCGCCTTCTCCTGGGTGCCGACCCGGCTCACCTTCCGCCCGTACGTGGACATCTGGAGCACGGTCCCGCTGGGCCACTACTTCGTCAACAGCCTGATCGTCTCCAGCTGCTCCACCGCCGTCTCGGTGGTGCTGGCGATCCTGGCCGCCTACGCGGTGAGCCGCTACCGGTTCCGCGGACGGCAGCTGTTCAGCGTGACCGTGCTCTCCACGCAGATGTTCCCCGGCATCCTCTTCCTGCTGCCGCTGTTCCTGATCTACGTCAACATCGGCACCGCCACCGGGGTCCAGCTGTCCGGCTCGCAGCTCGGGCTGGTCATCACCTACCTCACCTTCACCCTGCCGTTCTCGATCTGGATGCTGGTCGGCTACTTCGACTCGATCCCGCGCGAACTGGACGAGGCGGCGAAGGTCGACGGCAACGGTCCGATCGGCGCGCTGGTCCGCGTCATCATCCCGGCGGCGGTGCCCGGCATCGTCACCGTCGCGGTCTACTCCTTCATGACCGCCTGGGGCGAGGTGCTCTTCGCCTCGGTGATGACCGACGACTCCACCCGCACCCTCGCCGTGGGGCTGCGCAACTACGCGTCGCAGAACGACGTGTACTGGAACCAGATCATGGCGGCCTCGCTGGTCGTCAGCGTGCCGGTGGTGGTGGCCTTCCTGCTGCTCCAGCGCTACCTCGTGGCCGGCCTGACCGCCGGCTCGGTCAAGTAGCCGCACCGCGCGCCTTCCCTTTCACCCGCGTTCCCCCTTCACCCGCCCCACCCCTTCACCGCCTTACCCCTTCACCGCCTAACCCCTTCACCCGTCCTGACCAGCACCGCTTTCACACCGCACCGTGAGCTGAGGAGACCCATGCCTGCGCCCGACACCTCCGTGTTCGACACCTCCGTGTTCGGGCAGGACTTCCGCTGGGGGGCGGCCACCTCCGCCTACCAGATCGAGGGGGCCGTGGCCGAGGACGGCCGGTCCCCCTCCATCTGGGACACCTTCTGCCAGGTGCCCGGGGCCATCGACAACGGCGACACCGGCACCGATGCCTGCGACAGCTACCACCGCTGGGCCGAGGACGTCGACCTGATGCGCACCCTCGGCCTCGACGACTACCGCTTCTCCATCGCCTGGCCGCGGGTCATGCCCGAGGGCACCGGCGCGGTGAACCGGGCCGGACTCGACTACTACGACCGGCTCGTGGACGCCCTGCTCGAAGCGGGCATCCGACCCAACGCCACGCTCTACCACTGGGACCTGCCGCAGGCCCTCCAGGACCGCGGCGGCTGGCCCGAGCGCGCCACCGCGCAGGCCTTCGCGGAGTACGCCTCCGTCGTGGCCGCCCGGCTCGGCGACCGGGTCGCCGACTGGGCCACCCTGAACGAGCCGCTGTGCAGCTCCTGGATCGGCCACCTCGAGGGCAAGATGGCCCCCGGTCTGACCGACCTCACCGCCGCCGTCCGCGCCTCCTTCCATCTGCACCTCGGCCACGGCCTCGCCGCCCAGGCGGTCCGCGCCGCCTCACCGGGCGAGGTGCGGATCGGCATCACCAACAACCTCAGCACCTGCGAGCCGGCCTCCGACAGCGAGGCCGACCTCGCCGCCACCCGCCGCGCCGACGGCCACATCAACCGCTGGTGGCTGGACCCGATCCTCGGCCGCGGCTACCCGCAGGACATGCTGGACGTCTACGGCGTCGAACTCCCGGCCCAGGACGGCGATCTGGCCACCATCGCGCAGCCGCTGGACTGGCTGGGCGTCAACTACTACTTCCGTCAGATCATCGCGGACGCGCCCGGCGCCGCTGCCCCGTCCTTCCGTCAGGTGCCGGGACCCGGCCCGCGTACCGCGATGGACTGGGAGGTGCACGCCGCCGGCCTGGAGGAGCTGCTGCTCAGGGTCACCAAGGAGTACGGCGTGCGGAACCTCATGGTCACCGAGAACGGCTCCGCCTACCGCGACACGCTGACCGCCGACGGGGAGGTCCTCGACCCCGAGCGCGCCGCCTACCTGGAGGAGCACCTCGCCGCCTGCGCCCGCGCGGTCGCCGCCGGAGCCCCGCTGACCGCGTACTACGCGTGGTCGCTGCTGGACAACTTCGAGTGGGCCTACGGCTACGACAAGCGCTTCGGACTGGTCCACGTGGACTACCCGACCCAGCGGCGCACCATCAAGTCCAGCGGTCACCGCTACGCGGAGATCATCCGCGCCCACCGCGCACCGGCGTAGCGCCGGGGGAGCCCGGCCCTGGGGCAGGTCGGGGGCTCGGGCCGGGGCTCACACCGGAGTCGCCCCGGCCGGGCCCTTCGGGAGCGGGAAGACGAAGTGCGCGGGCATCCCGGCGGGCCGGTCGCCCGGATAGTCCAGCGTCAGCCGGGTGTAGCGCACGGTGCCGTCGTGCCCGGCCCAGCTCACCGGACCGTCCAGGGTGACCTCCACCGGGTAGCGGTGGAAGTGCCCGGCGGCGCAGTAGGGCCGGCAGTCGTTGGCCGCGTCCGTGCCCGAGGCGCGGGCGGCGGTGCCGTTCCACTGCGTCCAGTGCAGCGCGACGAGGTAGTTGTTCCCGTCCCCGCAGGCGACCACGTACTGGGTCGGCCGGTTCTGCGGGTGTCCCACGCAGTCCAGCAGCACCGGAGCGGGCGCGCCCGAGGTGCTCGACGTGGACGACGCCGCGGCGGGAACCAGGGACCCGCCGCAGGCCAGGAGTACCGCCGCCAGCTTCAGTAGTGCCATCGCGTGCTCCTGGTGCTCGTCCTGGGTCCCCTACGCTACGTCCCACCCGCCGGATCCGGCCACCCCACCGCGCCCTCCGCCGCGCGCCTCACCGCAGCACCGCTTCCAGCAGGTCGGCGCCGAGCGAAGCGGTGGTCCCCGCGTCCAGCTCGTAGTGCACGTAGCGGCCGCGCCGGTCCGCGGTGAGCAGCCCCGCGCGGCGAAGCACCGCCAGATGACGGGAGACCTCGGGCGCGGTCAGCTCCCAGGCGGAGGCCAGCTCGCCCGTGGTGTGCGCGCCTCTGGCGAGCGTGCGGATCAGCCGGATCCTCACCGGGTGCGCCAGCGCCTCCAGCCGCAGCCTGACCAGCTCCAGCGGCACCGGCGGCGCGGCGGCGGCCGAGGCCACCGGGTACTGCAGCACCGGCCGCCAGCCCCGCGCGTGCACGCAGACCAGATGCGGGTCCCCGAACACGGACGGGATCAGCGTGACGCCCTGCCCGACGGCGCTGGCCTGGTTGTCCTGCAGCTTGTCGACGACGATCCGGCGGCGACCGCCCTCGCGGTCCTGCTCCACCGAGACGGCGGCCGACACCGAGGCGAGCGTCTCGGCCAGGCCCCGGCGCGCCAGCAGGTCGGCCTTGAGCCGCAGGTCGGCCGCGAGCTGCGGCCGGATCCGGGCCCAGGTCTCGTCGAAGAACGCGGGACCGCACGCCTCCAGCGTCCTGCGGACCCTGGCCCTGACGGTCGGCGGGTCGGCCAGCAGCCGCTCCGCGAACGCCGCCTGCTGCGGACCCCTGGCGTTGGCCAGCTCCAGTGCCCGTCCCCGGGAACCGTCGTCGGCCAGCGGGGACGGCGTGCCGAACCACAGCCGGTCCGAGCCGCAGGTCGTCACCAGCGCGGCGGACACGTACCGGTCGTCGTCGATCGCGTCGACCGCGTCCAGCTCCTCGGCGAGCGTCGCGGCGGGCCGGGCGGGGAGCAGGAAGTCGGCCCGCGAGGAACGCCAGAGGAACTCGGCCTCCCCCAGCCGCTCCGCCAGTTCCGCCGGCAGCCCGGCGCGGACCTTGACGCCCCAGGACAGCGACGCCGGATGGTGCGGCGGCGCGGCCAGCACATGGAGCATCGAGGTCAGCTCGGCCAGCGGCGAGGCGGCGAAGAGCAGGCGCTCGTCCGGCAGTCCGGTGATGTCGACGACAAGGCTCATGCGCCCATCCTCCCTGGTGGACACCGGGTCGTCGGCATCGATTGACGGTGATCGTCAATCGACGTGCCTCCGCGCGGCGCAGGCCGCGACGGTTGCCCCATGACCACAGCCTGCGCCGCCACCGCTGCCGTTCCCGCCGCCGCCACCATTTCTGCCCCCGCCCCGGCCCCTGCTGCCCGCGCCGCCCGTGCTCCCGGCCTGACCGCGTTGCTGCGGGCCGGAGGCGGTGCGCGCTACGCCCTCGCGCTGACGGTCGACGCCGTCGGCTCCGGCCTGCTCCGGCCCTTCCTACTGCTCTACGGCGTCCAGGTGTTCCACCTCGGCGTCGCCCGATCCGGCCTCGCGATGACCATCGGTCTGCTCGGCGGGCTGGCCGCGGTGCCCTTCGTCGGCCGCTGGATCGACCGGGGCGCGCGCTCGGCCGCGGTCGCCGCGTCGATGCTGGTCCGGGTGCTGGGCGTCGCGGCGCTCGTCGCCACACCCCTGCTCGGCGGGCCGCCGGTGGTCGACTTCACGGCGGCGGCGCTCTTCCTCGGCGTCGGCGGCCAGTGCTGGCCGCCCGCCCACGCCGCCCTGGTCAGCGCCGTCGCCGAGCCCCGGCACCGGGACGCCGCACTGGCCACCGGCCGCTCGCTGCGCAACGCCGGCCTCGGTATCGGCGCGCTGATCGCCACCGCGACCACGACGGGCGGCGCGGACGCGCTGCGCGCCCTGGCCCTCGCCACCGCCCTCGGCTACCTGCTGGCCTCCGCGCTGGTCCTGTCGATGCGGATCCACGGCGAAGCGCCCGCCGCTCCGCGAACTCCGGCTCAGGCTCGGACCCGGGCCCGGACCCGGATCCGGAGCGGTGGCGGGCTGAGCGTCCTGGACGTCGCCAACCTCCCCTACGCCTTCTGCTTCAACGTGCTGGAGGTCGCCCTCCCGGCCTTCCTGGTCACCACCCTGCACGTCTCCTCCGCCTGGTCGGCGGGGATCTTCGTCGGCAACACCGTGCTCGTGGTGGCCTGTCAGGTCGCCGTGGTCCTCTGGCTCGCCCGCTTCGCGCGCGGCTCCGCGCTGGCCGGGGCCGGGCTGGTGCTCGCCCTCTCCTACCTGGGCTTCTGGGCCGCCGGTCTGGCCGACGGGATCTGGGCCGGGGTCGGGGTCGCGCTGGTCTCCGTGGTCTACACGGCCGGGGAGATCATGTACACCGGCACCGCGACCGCGCTGATCGTGGCGACCACCGAGCCCGCCCGCCTCGGCGCGGCGCTCGCGCGCTTCCAACTCTCCAGCGGCGTGGGGCTGGCCGCCTCACCCGCCGTCCTGACGGCGCTGCTGGCCTGGGGCCCAGGACCGCTCTGGGGCTCGCTGGCCGCCGTCACAGCGGCGGCCGCCCTCGCGATCCGGCTGCGGGCCAGGGTCTGAGCGCGGGAGCGCGGGATCGCGGGGAGCTCGAACGCCCGGCGGTCTAGCCCCAGATCCGCTCGGCGTACGCGATGAAGTTGCCGCCCATGATCTTGGCGATCCGCTCCTCCGCGAAGCCGCGCCGCTCCAGCAGCCGGATCAGCTCCCTGAACTGCTCGACGCCGCGCAGGTCGACGACGAAGGGAAGGGTGTCCGCCCGCTCCCCCGCCGCGCCCACCCCGGCCCGCGCGCGCTCGGCGACGTGCTCGGCCAACCGCGCCCGGTAAGCGCCGAGATCGTCGATGGCGGTGACCGGTCCGTCCGTCCCGATGCCGACGGCGTCCTCGCCGCAGACGTTCACCGCATGGACGATGTGCTCGACCACATCGGCCGCGCGCGCGTGACCGGAGAGGGTGAGGAAGGGCATGAAGTACACGCCGACGAAGCCACCGCGCTCGGCGACGAGGCGCAGTTCCTCGTCGGTCTTGTTGCGGGGCAGGTCGGCCAGGGCCCGGCAACCGGTGTGGTTGATCGAGACCGGCTGCCGGGAGATCCGGGCGGCTTCCAGACAGGTCCGCTCGCCGCTGTGGGAGAGGTCGACCATGAGCCGGTGCTCGTTCAGCGCGGCCACGGTCTCCCGCCCGAAGTCGGTGAGACCGCGGTTCTCCGGCGCCATCGAACCGTCGCCCAGGTGGTTGGCCTGGTTGTACGTCAACTGCACGACCCTGACCCCGCGTTCGGCGAAGTACCCGACCCGCTCGCGGATCACCGCCCGGTCCTCACCGACGGCGACGGCGTTCTGGAAACCGTAGACGACCCCGACGCGCCCCTCGGCGTGCGCGCCGCGGATGTCGTCCGCGCGCCGGACCTTGACCAGATCCCCGGGCCGCCCGGCGATGATGCCGTCCCACACGTCCAGCTCGCGCACAGTGTGCTCGTAGGGCGGCAGGTCGCCCAGGGTGTAGCCGAGGGTGATGTTGACGGCGGTCAGCCCGGAGGCCTTGGCCTCCGCGAGCGCCCGGTCGTCGATGACCAGTTCCTCGCTGGTCTGCTGGAGCTGCCCGGCGCCCTCGCCCTCGGCGTTCGGGTTCTCCAAGCCCCCGAGCGCGTTGACGATCGGGTAGCCGACAGCCGTGCGGTCGAGCGTGCTCATGCGGACGCGCCTTCCTGCTCGTCGTGCTGCTCGTGGTTCTGGACATCGTGGTTCTGGACATCGTGGTTCTGGACATCGTGGTTCTGGCTGTCGTGCCGCTCGTCGCCACGCGGCGGGTGGCCGGGGCGGTAGTCGGCGCGGTCGTGGCGCCGGCCGCGCTTCACGACGAAGCGCAGGCTGCGCAGATCACGGATGTCCTTGGTCGGATCCTCGTCGAGGACCAGGAAGTTGGCGAGCTTTCCCGCCTCGACCGTGCCCATACGCGACTCGGCTCCCATGCTCGCCGCCCCGGCCCGCGTCGCACTCTCCAGGGCCTGCTCGGGGGTGAACCCGCAGCGCTCGACCAGGTAGGCGAGCTCGTCGAAGAGCGGCGGCCACTCCTCCCCCGGATCCGGATCCCGGTCCGTGCCCGCGCAGACCGTCACCCCGGCCCGGAACGCCTGAGCGGTCAGCGCCGCCGACAGCCCGTCGTTGGCCTCGGCCCGCGCCCGACTCTCCTCGTCCTCCGCCTCGGCCGCGATCCGCGACCACAGGCTCGCCGTCGCGTCCAGGATCGTGCCCCGCCGCCGCATCTCGGCAAAGAGCTCCGCCAGGCAGGCGTCGTCCCCCGCCGCGAATCGCTCGTAGTCGATCGGCGGCTTCTGCTGGTACGTGGTCAGCGGCTGCTCTGCCGCCGCGTGGACGAGCAGTTGCACATGGGAGACGGAATCGACACCGGCGGCCACGACCTCGCCCGGCGTGGCGGGGAAGACCGCGCCGTGCGCCCACACCGCGATGCCCTGCCGGTGCGCCTCTGCGGTGATCGCGGCGACCGTCTCCCCGGGGAGGTTGGCATAGATCTTGATCGCCGTCGCATAGGTGCCGCGGGCCATCGCCACGGCGAGCGGCAGGTCCGTCTCCTCGCCGACCGCCTGCATCCACGGCACCGCGCCCGGCGTCGCCCCCTGCGAGACCTGCCAGGTGCGCGGATCCTCGAAGAAGCTCGGCCCCGCCATCAGCGCGGCGTAGTGGATGTCCGGCGCGGCGATCTCGCCGACCAACGCGGCGCGCGCCAGATCGGCGACCTGACGGAGGTCGTCGGCCATGTCCCTGGTCGCGGTGACGCCGCCGTACAGGTCGCGCCTCAGCGTCGCCTCGGCCAGGGGCCGGTCCGGCGGGGTCGCGATGTGCTGGTGCGAGTCGATCAGACCCGGCACGACGAACGCCCCGGCCAGCTCGACCACGGCGGCCTCCGCGCCGTACGCGCCCGCGTCGACCTCCGCGTCCGGGGCGACCAGCCGGATCTCCTCCCCGGCCACGACGAGGGTGACCCCCGGACGGGCTGGCGCTCCCGTGCCGTCCAGCAGCGTCGCACCGCGATACACGACCACCATGGGCTTCCTCCAGCCAGTGTTACAACAGCTGAAACATCTGCTTCAATGTCTGCAACACCTTATCCCAACGCTCCGACACGTCCCCCTCCCTCGCCATCCCCTCCCCTCCGCCCCCTCCCCTCCGCCCCCTCCCGCCGCCCCGAGGACCCCGTGCCCGCATCAGCCACGTCCGCCGTCGACAAGGCGCTGGACCTGATCGAGACCGTGGCCGGCTCCGACCGGCCGCTGCGCCTGACCGAGATCGCCGAACGCCTCGGCATGCACCGTGCGACGGCCTACCGCGTCCTGCAGGACCTGGTCCGACGCGGCTGGGTGCTGCGCCTGGGCGACCACTACCTGCCCGGCACCGCGATCCTCCGGCTGTCCGGCGCAGCCGCGGTCAACTCCCTGACCGGTGTGGCCCGTCCGGTGCTGGAGGCGCTCGCCGCGGAGACCGGGATGATGGTGAACCTGCAGGTCCCGGCCGAGGACCGGGCCCGCGTCGTCGACGTGGTGCGGCCGGACCGGCTGGCGATGATCAGCGATCTGCGCGACGAGCTGCTGCCGGTCCACCGCTTCGCCGGACCGCTGGCCCTGGTCGCCGCGCTCGACCCCGAGGCCCGCGCGCCCTACCTCCGCCCCGCCATGGCCGAGGGCCACCCGCTGACCGGCCCGGACGGCCTGCTCGCCGACCTGGACCGCACCGCGCGCACCGGCTTCGCCGTCCAACGCGGACGCAACCAGCAGCTCATCGCCTCGGTCAGCCGCGCCGTCACCACGACGGGCAGCACGGCCGGCAGCACGGCGCCGGTCTGCGCCCTGACCCTCGTCGGCCCGGTCGCGGAGTTCGACGGCGAGGGCCTCACCACGCTCGAGGACCACCTCCGCGCCGCGGTCGACCGCCTCGGCGGCGCACTCACCGAACTGACGTCGCCGCACCCCGCCGCCAGTCACCATCCCACCGCCAGTCACCACAGCACCGCTCACCACAGCACCCGAGGGCAGGCATGAGCCAGGACACCACCTCCTCACAGCCGGTGCTGGTCCTGGACCACGCCGCGACCGCCGCCGCGCTCGCCGCGGCGAGCGCCGCCCTCACCGACGCACTCGGCCGCGCACTGACGGCGATCGCCCGCGGCGAGGCGTCGAGCCCGCCCCGGATCGCCGCCCGCGCCCCGCACGGTCTGCTCGGCGCGATGCCCGGCTACGTCCCCGGCCTGGGCCTCGCCGCCAAGCTGATCACGGTCTTCGGCGACCCGGACCGGCCAGGCCGCAGCACCCACCGCGGATTGGTCGCCCACTTCGACGAGCACGACGGCCGCCTGCTGGCCCTGCTCGACGCCGAACCCCTCACCGCGGCCCGCACCGCCGCGACGGCCACACTCGCGTTCCACACCATCGCCCGGTCCGACGCCGCCCGGATCGCCGTCATCGGCACCGGCACCCAGGCGGCCGCCCAACTCGCCCTGCTGACACCCGAGGAGACCGCCTCGGCGACCGTGGCCGGCCGCGACCCTGTCCGCGTCCGCGCCCTGGCCGAGCGCTTCGGCGCCACGCCCGCCGCGTCGATCGAGGCGGCCGTACGCGCGGCCGACGTCGTCCTGTGCTGCACCGGCGCCCGCGAACCCGTCGTCCGCCGGGCCTGGCTCGCCCCGGGCACGCACGTCGGCTCCGTCGGCGGCTCCGACGGGCCCGAGCTGGACGCGGAGACGATCCGCGACGCCGCGCTCTTCGCCGAGTGGCCGGGAGCCGCCGGTTCCCCGCCTCCGGCCGGCGCGCACGAGCTCCAGTCAGTGCCCGCGGACCGGGTGACCCTCCTCGGCGCGGTGCTGGACGGCACGGTCCCGGGCCGTGCGGTACCGGACGGCACCGAACTGACCGTCTTCAAGTCGACCGGCCACGCCGCGCTCGACGTCGCCGCCGCCTCCGTCGCCCACGCCACGGCGCGCGACCTGGGCCTGGGCATCACCCTGGAGCTCTGACAGGCTGATCACCATGCTGAGCCTCGATCTGCACCCGATCTTCCGCAACAACCGGGACATCGAACTCGCCATGCGGCAGTTCCTCTTCTCCGCCGCCCACTCCGGCGAGCGGGTCGTCGAGATCATCCCCGGCAAGGGTTCGGGCAAGCTGAGGCAGCGCGTCGTGGCCTTCCTGGACCAGAAGCACATCAAGAAGCTCTACCTGCGCCACGAGACCGCCCCCGGCAACGACGGCCGGGTCCTCGTCTGGTTCCGCGACTGAGCCACGCCGCTCTCCCGCGCCTTCGACACACCCGGGAATGCGCGGACGTCCGGTTCTGTTGACGTGGACCCGACCACATCGGTCGGGTCAGCAAGGAACAGGAGAGGCCGTCATGGCTCGCAGCGAACTCCGCCCGGTCGTCAAGCTCCGCTCCACCGCAGGGACCGGCTACACCTACGTCACCCGCAAGAACCGTCGCAACGACCCCGACCGGCTGAGCCTGCGCAAGTACGACCCCGTCGCGGCCGCCCACGTGGAGTTCCGCGAGGAGCGCTGACACGCGCGGCAGACGCCGTAGCGCGAGGTGGACACACGGCAGGCGTGGACACCCGGCAGACAGAGCAGAAACGCCGAGGGCCCGGTCGACGGATACTCCGTCGACCGGGCCCTCGGCTGTGCAGTAGCGGGGACAGGATTTGAACCTGCGACCTCTGGGTTATGAGCCCAGCGAGCTACCGAGCTGCTCCACCCCGCGTCGGTGAGTTCACAGTAACAGACCTGCGGAGCCCGGCAAAAACGGATATCCGGCCCCACGGCCCGCGACCCCTACCTGAAATCTTGTAATGGTGTAATCATGGATCCATGACAGGCATGGGAAAGACCGGGGAGTCAGTCGCGGAGTGGTTCGCCGCCCACCTCCCCGAAGGACTGTTCGAGGAGACGCCGACGATCGTCGTGGACCGCGAGGAGATCACGGTCGTCGGCCCGATCGCCGCCGCGGGCGAGGACGCGGAGGGCACGGACGGGTCCGCCGACCCGGTCGTCGAGTTCCGCGAGCGCACCCGCGCGGACCGGGTGCAGGTGGCACGGGCGGCGGAGGAACATTTCGGCCGCAAGGTGTCCTGGGGCGTGCTGCACCAGGGGCGACGGGTGATGTTCACCCACCTCGCCGTCCCCACCATGACCCGGCTGCGGCAGCCCGAACGCCAGGTGTTGGACACCCTGGTCGCGGCCGGCGTCGCCCGCAGCCGGAGCGACGCGCTGGCCTGGTGCGTGCGCCAGGTGGGCGAGAACGCCGAGACCTGGCTCGGGGACCTGCGCGACGCGCTGCGTCACGTCCAGGAGGTCCGCCGCCAGGGGCCCGGCGGCTCCCAGCCCGGCCAGGCGGGCTGATCCCGAGCCCTCCCCTGCGCCCTGCCCGGTTCAGCCGAGCAGGGCGTAGACCGCCGTCGCGTGCGCGGCCGTCGCGTCCTCGGCCACCGAGCCGTCCGGGCCCTCCTGGGCCATCACGATGTCGGCGAAGGCCAGCGTCCGGCCGAGCTTGGTGAGCGTGGCGCGCACCAGCACGTCCGCGCCGACCACCGGCCGCTGGAACGAGGTCGAGAGCTGAACCGTCGTCATCGGCACGAAGCCGCCGCGCGCGGCGGCGACGGCCACCACGACGGCGGTGTCGGCGGCGGCCATCAGCGCCTGCCCGGAGAGCGCTCCGCCCTCCCGGGCCAGGCGCTGGGACCACGGCAGGCGCAGCACGGCCTGCCGCTCACCGACGGTGACGACCCGTAGGCCCAGATCCAGCACCCACGGTGCGAAGTTGTCGGTCAGGAGCTTGTCGGCGAGTTCCACGGTCAGCGGCATCGCACCAGCATGCCCGGGCGATGCCGCCGACCGACAGACCGCCACCCCGCTGCGGCCGCAGGGGTGCCAAGGCCGTCGCCTCAGACGCCGGTGTCGTGCACGATCTCGCCGTCCAGCACCGAGAGATCGACCACGGTGTCCAGGATCGTGCGCGGATCCTCGATCGCGAACAGGTCCCTGGAGAGCAGCACCAGGTCCGCGTACTTGCCGACGGTGATCGAACCCAGCCGGTCCTCCAGGTGGTTGGCGTAGGCGCCGCCCATCGTGTAGCCGTGCAGCGCGGTCGCCAGATCGAGCGTCTGCTCCGGCTGCCAGGCCGGCCCGCCGGCGAGCCCCTGCCGGGTGACGGCCGTGTAGAGACCGACCATCGGGTCCATCTCGGCGACGTTCCAGTCGCTCGACAGCGCCAACCGCGCTCCGGCCTCGTGCAGACTCCGCATCGGCCACGCCTTGCTCCAGCGACCGGGGCCGACCGCGTTCGCCCAGTCCTGCCCCGGACCGGCGATGTCGGGCGAGCAGTGACGCGGCTGCATGCAGGCCACCACGTCCAACTCCGCGAAGCGCGGCACGTCCGCGGGGTCGAGGCACTCCACGTGCACCACCTGGTGCCGCCTGCCGCCGCGGCTCCCTGCGCCCTCGCTCTGCTCTGCCTCCTCCGGAACGCCGTTCACCTTCCGCGCGTACTCCGCCGCGTCGAGCACGGTGCGGATGCCGCGGTCCCCGGTGGCGTGCACGAAGAGCTGGAAGCCCAGGCCGTCCAGACGGGCGAAGGTCTCGGCGAACTCCTCCGGCGGGTAGAAGGTCTCGCCGCGGTGGGAGTGGTGGCCGGCGTAGGGCTCCAACAGCGCGGCGGTGTGCGGCTCGACCACGTCGTCGATGTAGAGCTTCAGCGGTCCGACCCGGAAGCGGTCGCCGCTGTGCAGGCGCCCCGCCTCGGCGTACTCCGCCAGCTCCGCGTCCGTCGTGCCGCGCGGATGGAACAGCCCGACGACCAGCCGCGACCGCAGCCTCCCCGCGCCCCGCGCGCGCTCGTACAGAGCGAGGTCGTCGAGCGAGTTCTGCGGTTCGACCACCGTGGTGATGCCGTAGCGGGCCGCCATGTCCAGACTGCCGCAGAGCCGGGCGTACTGCCGGTCCGGATGCGCCCACGGGACCCCGGCCGCCACCAGCGCCCGGTGTCCGTCGCGGGAGAGCCCGCGGACCGCGAAGTCGGTGAGGAAGCCGGTCGGTTCACCGGTCACCGGATCCTTCTGCACGGTGCCGTAAGTGGTCCGGTCGACGCTCGCGTCGATGCCGAGTCGGCGCAGCGCCGCCGAGTTGAGCCACGCCGTGTGCACGTCGTAGCTCAGCACGAAGGCCGGGCGGTCGCCGGTGAAGGTGTCCAGGTCACCGGCGGTCGGCATGCGTCCGGCCGGGATGGCGGTGTAGTCGAACGCCTCCGCCTCCACCCACTCGGCATCGGGGTTCGCGGCCAGCCAGTGCCGGATCCGGCGTCCGATCTCCTCCAGGGTCCCGGCCCCCGCCAGCTGCACGCAGGCGCCGTCCGAGCCGAGGCGGACGTGGTTGTGGCTGTCGACGAACCCCGGCAGCAGCAGCCGTCCGTCGGCGTCGACCACCCGGGTCTCGGGCCCGACCCACGCACTCCAGTCCCGGGTTCCGGCAGCCTCGGCGAAGACCTGGACGATCCGCCCGTCCCGCACGGCCACGGCCTCGGCTCGCGGCAGGTCGGGGTCGACGGTGTGGACGTGGGCGTTGTGGACGATCAGGTCGGCGTAGTGGTTCATGAGTTCTTCCGTGCGGTGGTGAAGGAGTGAGCCTCGGCGGTGGCGGCGGCGGTCACGTCGGGGGTGTCGGTCTCCGCCGGGAGCTGGTCCGCCGGGAGCTGGTCCGCCGGGAGGCTGAGCTGCCAGTGCGTGGCGAGGCGCGGCCGCAGGAAGGCCACCCAGTAGGCCAGCCCCACCAGCAGCACCACCCCGGTGATGATCAGGTCGTGCGGGGTCTGCTGCGTCAGCACGTAGGCCAGGGCCGCCACGGTGACCACCGGGGCCACCGGCCACAGCGGCATCCGCCAAGCCGCGGTCTCCCGGTGCCGTCCACGCCGCGCCGCCAGCGCCGCCACACCGAGCAGCAGGTAGATGACGGCGACCACGACCCCGGTGAAGCCGAGGAGCTGGTCGATCGGTACGGCCAGGGCGAGCACGACGCCCGGCAGCCCGATGGCGAGCGTCGCCACCCACGGCGAGCCCCAGCGCGGGTGGATCGTCCCCAGCGCCCGGTTGACCGGCTCGGGCCAGGTCCGGTCGCGGGCCGAGGCGAAGAGGACGCGGCCGTTCTGCAGCACCATCACGATCACGGCGTTCAGGATCGCGGCGGCCACGCAAAGACTCACGAAGGTGCCGACGGCGCTTCCTGCCCAGCCGTTGACCACGGCGACCAGATCGCCGGCGGCCAGCTGGTCAGGGCTGCTGACGCCCAGACAGATCGCCGTCACCGGAATCGTGATCACGACCACGCCCGCCGCCAGCGACCAGAGCACGGTCCTGGCCACCGAGCGCCGCGGCTCGACCAGGTCCTCGGAGAGGTAGATCGCGGTGCCGAACCCGTTGTAGGTGAAGAGCGCCAGCGCCAGCCCGGAGACGAGCAGGCCCGCCGTGAGCGGACTGGTGTGACCGGCTCCGTCGGGGACGACCGGGTGGACCAGCGTCGCGACGGACTGGTGGACGTGGGTGAAGCCGAGGAAGCTCACCAGGGCGGCCGCCAGCACCTCGATCCCGAGGAAGACGCCGGTGATCAGCGCGTTCGACTTGATGTCCAGCACACCCACGACGACCGCGAGCAGCATCACCACGGCCCCGGCGACACTCGCGTTCACGTCGACCACGGAGGCGAGGTAGCCGGCCGTCCCGAGCGCGATGATCGGCGGGATGACGACGAGCGAGACGAGGGAGATGACGAAGACCAGCCAGCCGATCGGGCGGCCCAGGAGCTGTCCGACGATCGAGTACTCGCCGCCTGCGCTGGGCACCAGCGTGCCGAGCTCGGCGTAGCAGAGCCCCACCCCGAGCGAGAGCACCGCCGCGACCAGCAGGCTCAGCACCGCCCCGCTGCCGAGCTGCTGCAGCAGCGGCGGGACGACGATGAACAGCGAGGACGCGGGCGTCACACACGAGAGCGTCAGCAGGACGGCGCCGAAGACCTTGAGTGATCTCGGCAGTGCCGCAGGAGTTGTCATCGGCCTGACCTTCGGAGCGGAGGAGGGGAGGAGTCCGCTTATTGAAAGGCAGGCGAAAACGAGGCGTCAATCAGCTCAGGCGAGCGAGAACCCATGATTTTGGCATCAGGCAGGCTATTCGTCCGCCAGGGCCTGGCAATGCTTAATATTCGCCTACAGCGTCGGCAGATCGTAGCTGTAGCTCTCCTTGACGATCTCCATGTGCACCCAGGACTCGCTCCGGGCCACCCCCGCCAGCGAGCGGACCGCTTCCAGCCCCGCCAGCAGTTCCGCGCGGTCCCGCGCGTCCACACCGCAGACCAGGTCGAAGCGCCCGTGCCCACGCGCGACGAAGTTCACCCCCGGCACCGCCGACACCGCGCGCGCCACCTGATGCACGCTCCCGTAACCGCCGCCGTAGCCGACGCCGAGCCCGATCCCCGCCGCCTCCCGGACGCCCAGCGCCCGCGTCGCGACGAGAGCCGTCACGTACACGGCGCCCGACTCCAGCAGCCGCAGCACCCGCGCCCGCACCGCAGGTCCGGACAGCCCGACCTCCTGCGCCAGCGCCGCGAACCCCGCCCGCCCGTCCCCCTGCAGCAGGGCGAGCAGCCGTCGGTCGATGGCGTCCAGGTCGGCGGCAGTCAGCGAAGCGGCAGTCAGCGAAGCGGCGGCGCGGCCGTCCGGGGGGAGCGGGGAGTAGGCGTCCTTCACCAGCTCGGCGCAGCGGAACACCTCCACGTCCCGCACCCCCGGGGCGCTCCGCAGCACCGCGAGCTCCCGGTCCAGGGCCTCCTCGTCCGCAGCGCGCAGATCCACCACGACGCCGCGCGCCCCCGCGGTGCAGGAGACGAACCGCGCCGCCTCCCGCCCGGCCGCCACCCGCGCCACCGGCCCGCTCGGCCCGGCGACGTCGAGCGACACATGGGCCATCGACGCGAGTCCGGCCACTTGCGGCGCGACGATCCCGACGATCCGCACCCGCCCCCGCGTCAGCAGGCGCTGCACCCGGGACCTGGCCGCCTCCCGCGAGATGCCTGTCCGCTCGGCGAGCTCCTGGAAACTGAGCCGTCCGTCGCCCTGCAACTCGCGGACCAACGCCGCGTCGACGGCATCCAGCGCGCCGAGCCGCTCGGCCCCGGACCGCTCCGCACGGGATCTGTCCGCGCCGGATCTGTCCGCGCCGGATCTGTCTGCGCTGCTCATGCGGCTGGATGGTACCGGTCCGCATCCGGCCGGGCGGACGAGCCGGGCGGGGTGGGCACAGGCAACTGAGATACTTCGAGCAGCCCCGACGGCCCCCGCAGAGTTAGGCCGACTTTGAACAGCAGTCAACGGTCAGGCGAGCCCTCCTCCCCCACCCGCGACGCCGAGAGAACGCGCGACCGACGGGCCGAACTCATCACCGTGGGGCACACCTTGTTCGCCGACATGTCCTACGACGCGCTGTCCATGGACGAGATAGCCAGGCGGGCCGACGTCGCCAAGGGCCTGGTCTACTACTACTTCGGCAACAAGCGGGGCTACTACCTGGCCGTGGTCGAGGACGCCGCCGGCGAGCTGCTGCTGCGCGCGGCCCAGGACACCGGACTGCCGCGCGCCGAACGCCTGCGCCGGACCCTCGACGACTACCTCCGCTACGCCGAGCAGCACCAGTCGGCCTACCGGACCATCGCCACCGGCGGCGTCGGCCACGACACCCAGGTCCTGGCCATCAGGGAACGCGCCCGCGACTCGCTTCTGTCGACGCTGGCGGAGAGCGCCTGGGGGAGCGCGGAGATCCCGGCCATCGCCCGCACCGCGATGATCGGCTGGCTGTCGTCGGTGGAGGCCATCACCCTCGACTGGCTGCAGACCCGGCCGCTCGACCGCGACGCCGTGCGCGAGCTGCTGGTCCGCACACTGCATTACACCCTGCGCGCGGTCGAGGACTGCGATCCCACCTGGCCCGCGCCGACGGCCGAGAGGTAGCGGGTCGAGCGGGCAGCTGTCGGCGAGCGGAGGGGCCGTCGCCGCGCCGACGATTCGGCAGAACGGCTGAACGGCTGGGCAACCCGGCAGCCGGTCGGCGGGGCGGCCGGATCAGGCGCTCTCGCGGACGACCAGCTCCGGCTGGAACACCCGCGACTGCAGCAGCCGCTCCGGGGAGGCGATCTGCTCCAGCAGCAGCTCGGCCATCTGCGCGGCCATCTCCTCCACCGGTTGGCGGACGGTGGTCAGCGGTGGATCGCAGGTCAGCGCGACGTTGCTGTCGTCGAACCCGACCAGCGCCAGGTCCTGCGGGATCCGCCGTCCCGCCCGGTGCAGCACGCTGACCGCACCGAGCGCCATCAGGTCCGACGCGACGAACACCGCATCGGCGTCGGGCGCCCGCTCCAACAGGGTGCGCATCGCCGCCGCTCCCCCGGCCTGGGTGAAATCGCCCTCCGCCCACGCCGATTCGGTCAGCCCGTGATGCGCCAACCGCTCCCTGAACGCCTCCAGCCGCACCCGCCCTGCGGGCGTGTCCAAGGGACCCGACGCCGTGGCGATCCGCCGCCGTCCGAGCGCCACCAGGTGGTCGACCGCCAGACTCACCCCGGCCTGCTGATCCACCTCCACGAAGCTCACCGGCAGCGGGTCGGCCGGCCGCCCGGCGAGCACCGCGGGCACCTTGGCGGCGGCGAGATCGGCGGGCAGCGGGTCGTCCGTGTGCGTGGACACCAGCACGACGCCGTCGACGTGCCCCTGCCGGAGGTAGTTGAGCAGCTGCTTGCGGGAGGGGTCGTCGTCCACGATGGCCAGCATCAGCTGCACCCCGCGCGGCCGCACCGTCTGCGTCACGCCACTGACGACGCGACCGAAGAAGGGGTCGGCGAAGATCTGTCCCGCGCTCATGTCGGAGACTGCCAGGGCGATGGACCCGGTCGTCCGCGTCACCAGCGAGCGGGCGGCGAGATTGGGCACGTATCCGGTGGCGGCGATCGCCTTCTCCACCGACTTGCGCAACCCGGCGGCCACGGAGGCGTTTCCGTTGACCACCCGCGACACCGTGGCCCGCGAGACCCCGGCCACCCGCGCGACATCCTCGAGCGTGACCACGGGAGCGGGAGCGGGCTTCTTGGACATGCATGAGTTATACACGCCGCACCCGCCCTGCGGCCGTGCCGGACGGGCGTGGACCTGCATCCCTGGCGCGAGGACGTCACATCGGGGACACAGGCGGCGCGCGCTGAGCGCGAAGTCAGCGCGGACACACGACCTGATATTCGGACTGATGTGTGATCAGACAGGTTCCTGAGCGCGGCTCCACTGCTCCGGGTCGTACGTCGGCGAACCTTCAGGTGCGGGAGGGGACGGTCCGTCGAGAGGAAGAGTCCGAGTGAAGCGCACCCTTTTCGTCCTCCTGATGACGATGGCGACCTTGCTCGGCGTCGGCATCGGCTTCGGAGTCAGCACGGCGACGGCGGCCGAGCCGAGGTCGAAGCACGGGACGAGGTCGGCTTCCGAGCCGGGGACCGCGGTCGCGATGCCATTGCTGGACCTGCACGACGGCATGGTCGCGCGCTTCGGGAGCACCTACTACGCCTACGGGACCGAGTACAGCTGCGGCTTCAGCTGGCTCTCCCGGCCGACCCCGTTCTGCGGCTTCGGCGTCTCCACCGCTCCGTCACTGGCCGGCCCCTGGTCGTCACCCACGCTCCTCTTCGACCCCAGGGGCACGGACCCGTTCACCCGGCTTTCCTGGCAACAGGAGTGCGGCGGCACCGCCCAGGGCTGCTTCAACCCGCGCCTGATCCAGCGGTCGGGCTGGGGCGCCGACGACGACGCGTTCCTGCTGTGGTTCAACGCCCCCTACGACGTCTCCTCGGGCAAGTCGAGCAACGCCTACAACGTGATGGGCTGCAACGGCCCTGCCGGACCGTGCGGACCGTCGGCGGGCGCACCCCACGGCTCGTTCCACAAGCCCGCCCTGAACTACTGCAAGGCCAACGGCGACTTCGGCCTCATCGCTGCCCCCGCCGGACCGCCGGCAATCGTGTGCTCGATGGGCGGCGCGGCCAGCCTGTCCGTGGAGCGCCTGGACCGCTGGGGCAGCAACGGCAGCAACTCCGGTTCACTGCACGTCGCAGGGCTGACCTCCGTCGAAGGCGCCGGCGGCTTCTGGGACGAGGTCTCCGGCACCTTCGTCGTCACCTACGGCACACCGAACTGCGGCTACTGCTCCGGCACGGGGACGGGCTTCGCCATCGCAAGCAGCATCACGGGCCCCTACACCGCGCCGAGCAACTACGCCGCCGCCGCACCGCCCAAACTCGCCCGGGCCCTGATCTCGGGCAACTCCTGCGGCGGCCAGCCCCGCACCGTCAGCGTCGTCGACGGAGAGGCGTACCAGGGCATCGATCTGTGGACCGGATCCAGAAACGAGACCAAGGCCGGCTGGCTCCTCGAACCGCTGGACTACACGGCCCAGCCGAACACCCCCGGCCCGCCCTGGCAGCCCTTCGCCCCGTGGAACTGCACGCCATAGCGTCCGACCTCGGACGCGGGCGTGCCGATGGGCCGCCGGGTGGGCGGCTCATCGGCTGTGGGGTTGTTCAGTGGGGGTAGCGGGTGTTGGGGGGTGGGGGTGTGTCCGGGGGTGGGACGGCCCTGGGCCTGCCGTTGGTCATCTCCAACTCCCAGCCGGTGTGGTGCAGGTCGGTGTGGTGTTCTCCGCAGAGGAGGGCGAGGTTGTTCAGGCTGGTGTGGCCGCCGTCGGCCCAGTGGGTGAGGTGGTGGGCCTCGCACCAGGTGGGTGGGCGGGTGCAGCCGGGCCAGACGCAGTGCCGGTCCCGGGCGATGACCGCGTCCCGCAGGTGCGCCGGCACGGTCCGGGCCGCCCTGCCGATGGAGACCGGCTTGCCCTGGCCCTTGGTGAGGATCACCCGGAGCCGGCAGTCGCAGGACTCCTTACGGGCCTGCCACCGCGGCAACCGAAACCCCCGCGTGGAGGTGGCGACGCCGACCGGGTGCAGCAACCCCGACAAGTCGTCGTCGGCCGCCTCGGACGCTTCGGGGTCGTCGTCCCCGTCGAAGGTGGGGTGGGCCGGGCACTCCTCCCGCAGCGCGTCCAGGTCCGCGATCACCGTGAAGTGGGGGCGCTGACCACCGGTGGTGGGCAGCTTGTCGCACCCGAGCGCGAGGTCGGCGACCGCTTCGAGGGCGTCGCCCATCCGCTCCGGATGCGTCCGGGTCTCCCCCTCCACGGGGGTGCCCATCGCCGCCTCCAGCGCCACACGCAGCTTCTCCCCCGCCACCGCCGACAGCTCCGCGGTCAGCACCCAGAACGGGTCATCCGACGTGCCGGTCTGCGACAGCCTCGCCGTGGAACGGAACAGCGCCGGGGCATCCTTCACCGCCGGCTCCTGCTCCTCCACCAGGTGGGCACGGACCTGCCGGGCGGCCTGCTTCAACTGCCCCAGGTGGAGTTCCTTCGCCTGCCCGACCAGGAGATCTTCGGCCTGGGCGCGGGCCTGCGGGTCCTCCACGTCGGTGATCTCGTGGGCGATGACCTCCGCCTGGCTGGCAGAGAGTTCCCCCTCGGTGAGCGCGGTGCGGACGGTGCGCAGGGTGTCCAGGCGGCGGGCCCGCTCGACGAGCTGCTTCGCCACCCGGTCACTCAACTGCCCGTGCGTCTGCAGGAACCCCTTCGCCGTCCGGGAACGGGTGGCGGCCACCGCACCCGTGCGGTCGAACACCGCCACCCGACGCGCCAGCTCCGCCCCCACCATCTCCTCGAACCGCACCAGCGCCAGAAGCTGCTCGGCCTGGAACGAGGCACCGGCCGCACACAGGGCGTCGTCGTCCTCCGCCGCCAACGCGGCCAAGAACGTCAGAGAAGAAGAGGGCAGGGTCCGCAGCGGCTCGGTGCTCGCAGCACGGGCCTGGCGGGAACTTGAGGGAGTCAGGGGATCCGCACGGAACACGTCCCCCAGCGAGGCAGAAAACACCTCACCCATGGACGCATCTCCGTCTTCACACCCGCCCCCGAACATCGAGGCGTCCATAGAACAATTATGACACCCAGTCGGCCCACGACCAAGCCCAATCCGTCACCCACAAGGGTGAAAAACCGCAGCTCAGGCCACCCATGTAGATCATCTGACAGGGCGTCAAGAACTGGCCAAATCTTCCTGGGAATCCGGCGCTTTCGGCCCCGCCGACACCCCCCTCGCGGCTGTCCCTGCCCGACAGTCACCGCATGCCCATGTTCACCTCGCCCGCCGACCCCGCCGTTCGCCTCACTCCCGTCGCCCCTTCCAGGCCCCGCACCACGCGCACCGATCGACTGATCCTGCTCGGCCTGTGCGGCCTCGCCGCCGTGCTGTTCGCCTGGGGGATCAGTCGGAGCCAGTTCCACCCCTTCTATGCGGATGCCGTGCGCAGCATGACGCTGAGCTGGAAGGGATTCCTCTTCGGATCGTTCGATCCCGGCAACACGATCACGCTCGACAAGCTCCCCGGCTTCCTCTGGCCGCAGGCCATCGCCGCGCGGCTGCTCGGGTTCCATCCCTGGGTCCTGACCCTGCCGCAGGTCGTCGAGGGCGTGGCCAGCGTCGGCGTGCTCCACGTGCTCGTACGTCGGTGGGCGGGGCGGACGGCGGGGGTGCTCGCCGCGCTCGGATTCATGCTGACGCCCGTCGTCACCGGGTTGTTCCGCACGGCGGTCGAGGATCCCGCGTTCACACTCCTGCTCCTGCTCGCCGCCGAGGCCACCACCCGCGCCGCCAGGACTGGGCGGACCCGGACGCTGCTGCTTGCCGCGGCCTGGGTCGGTCTGGCGTTCCAGGCGAAGATGCTCGAAGCCTTCGCCGTCCTGCCACCGCTCGCCGCCGTGTACCTGATCTCCTCCCCGGCGCCGCTGCGCAGGCGCTGCGCCCAACTCGGCGTGGCCGGCGCGCTCACCGTGCTCGTCTCGGCCTCCTGGATGGCGCTCGTCGCCGTCACCCCGCCCGCCGATCGGCCGTACGTGGACGGCACGACCGACAACTCCCCCGTCAGCATGGTCGTGGGCTACAACTTCCTGAACCGGTTCTCCTCCGTCGGGCTGAGCGCCACCGGGACGGGGAGCGTGTCGGCAGTACGGGGCGGTGGCGGCCCTGGGGGCTCGGCGGCGCCGCACACCCCCGACACGGAAGCGCGCACGACCACCACCTCGCGACCCCCGCGACTCTCGCCCGACACCGCCGGGCCGGCCGACCGGAACGACGGATGGGCCAAGCTGCTGCGGGGGTCGCTCGCCACTCAGGTGGGATGGCTCTACCCGACCGCGCTTGCTGGGCTCGCGGCCGGCCTGATCGCGCGGCGCGGACGGCCGCGGACTGATCCGGTGCGGGCGGGATACCTGCTCTGGGGCGGCTGGCTCGCCGTCTTCTTCGTCGTTCTGAGCGCGGGGAGCGTCGCCGGGCACGCGTACTACCTCGGGGTCGTCGCCGCACCGCTGGCCGCCCTCTCCGGGGCCGGGATCCCGGAGTTGTGGCGGGCGTACCGCGCCGCGACCGGCCCGTCGACCGCCTCCGTCGCAGCCATCGCAGAGATCACAGACATCGCGGACATCGCACCCGACGCCTCCCATCCCTCCCGCCCCTCCCGCCCCTCCCGCCCCTCCGTCACGCGGCTCACCCGACTCGCCGCACTCGCGTTGCCGGTGACCGCCGCGGCAGCGGCGGCGTGGGCCGTCGTGTTGAGCCGGCCGTATCCGGGATTCCGGCCCTGGGTCACCCCGACGGTCGCACTGCTGGGCGGGCTCTGCGTCGCACTGCTCCTGCTGCCGCTCGTACTTCGGCCGCTGAAGGTACGACCACGGCCGCGCCTCGCCAGGACCGCGACCGCCACAGCCGTCGCGTCCGGGCTGGCCGCCGCGCTGCTCGCACCGTCCGTCTGGACGTCGAGCGTGTTCGACGCCCGGTACGCGCACTCGATGATGGGCGCGCTCGGGCCTTCGGGTCAGTTCGCGTTCGGCGCGGGGACCGGTGCGGGTGGATCGACCGGCAGGGCGTCGAACGCCGCACGCAATGCCATGGCGGCGTCCTGGGGTCGCCTGTTCGGGGGCGGGGGCGGCAACGGCGGTCACGGCTCCTCGTCGCTCGACGCCGGAGAGCGTGCGCTGCTCGCCTACACGACCGCGCACCGGGGCGCGGCGCGCTACCTCTTCGCCACCACGAGCTGGACGTCCGCCGCGCCGTTCATCCTCGCGACGGGCGCTCCGGTGATGCCGATGGGCGGGTTCACGGAGCAGGTGCCGTGGCCGACGGTCGGCGTCGTGCGCCAGGACGTGGCCGCGGGCCGACTCAGGTACGTGCTGGTCGGCCAGGCGCGAACGGCCGGGCTGACGCCGGGGGCAGCAGGGTCTACGGCAGGAACAAGCATGAGCACGAGCACGAACGCAGGCACCGCGGTCGCCGGCCCCGCTGCGGGTCGGGGCGGCCAGAGGGCCCGCACGGGCGACCGTGCGACGGCCACCTCGGCCGTGAGTTCCTGGGTGACCGCCGCCTGCCGACCGGTGGTCGTTCCGGGGTGGCAGACGAGCCGTCAGGACTCCCAGCGGCTCTACGACTGCGCGCCCGCCTCGACTGCCGGGGCTTCGGTCACGACGGGCGCCGCCACGGCTGCCACCGGGCGCAGGCGCTGAGCTACCATGCTGACCGCGCCAACTCGGAAAACGCTTTCCCAGCCAGGCAGGTCAGCATGCGCAAGCCCGCTCGCACCCTCCCCGTCGCCCACCGCACCCCACCCACCGTGGACTCCCCGTACACCGGATGGGAGCGGAGCCACTGGGAGGGGCACGCGGACCGGCTCCTCGACGGAGTGCTCCCTTATGCCTCGCCGCACCTGGCCGGCTACGCGCTCCCCGGGTCGCCGTCCTGGTCGGGGACCGCCTCGGACGCGCTGGAGGGGTTCGCCCGGACGTTCCTGCTCGCCGCCTTCCGGATCGCGGGGGCCCGCGGGCAGGGGGACGTCGCCGGGCGACTCCTCGCGCGCTACGCGGACGGTCTCACCGCCGGGGCCGATCCATATCACCCCGAGGCGTGGCCCCGGATCGACCGGGACCGGATCCAACCCATGGTCGAGGCGGCATCCGTCGCCCTCGCGCTGCACGAGACACGGGCCTGGCTCTGGGACGCGCTCACCCCCACCGCCCAGGAGCGGATCGCGGCATGGCTGGGCGGCTTCGTGGGCCGGATGCCGGTCGGCAACAACTGGCTGCTGTTCCAGACGGTGGTCGAGGAGTTCCTCTCCTCCGTTCAGGCCCCGCACGAGGACGCCGAGATACGGCGGGGGCTCGACGCGCTGGAGGCCTGGCATCTCGGCGACGGCTGGTACAGCGACGGTCCGTACCGGTCGACCGGTGGCCGACGCATCGACCACTACAACGGCTGGGCGCTGCACCTCTACCCGCTGCTCTGGACCAGGATCGCCGCCACCGGACCACGCGCGACGCTCGCCGAGGAGCTCGGCGTACGCCACCGCGAGCGGCTGCGCCTCTTCCTCGCCGACTACGTCCACCTCATCGGCGCGGACGGCGCGCCGCTGCACCAGGGGCGCTCGCTGACGTACCGCTTCGCGGCGGCGGCCCCGCTGTGGATGGGCGAGTTGTTCGACTGTTCGCCCGGACCGGCCGGGCTCGCCCGACGCGCGGCCTCGGGCATGCTTCGCCACTTCGCCGCCCACGGCGCGCCCGACGCCGACGGACTGCTGACGCGCGGGTGGCACGGACCCTGCTCCGGCGTCACGCAGGCGTACTCCGGACCGGCCTCCCCCTACTGGGCCAGCAAGGGATTCCTCGGCCTGCTGCTCTCCCCCGACCACCCGGCCTGGACCGCGACGGAGCAGCCGCTGCCCGTCGAACAAGGCGACACCACACGGCTGTTGACCGGGGTGAACTGGCTGGTCCAGGGAACGCACGCGGACGGCATCGTGCGCGTCCACAACCACGGCAGCGACGGCCTCGACCCCCACGCGAGCCCCGACAGCGCGCCCAGCGAACAGCACAGCGATCCGCACTACGCCAAGCTGGCCTTCACCACCCGCACGGGCCCGGTGCTCGCCGCCGGTGTCGCCGACAACGAACTCGCGCTCAGCTCCCCGGACGGATCGCTGACGATCCCCCGTGGCCGGATATCCCCGCTCCCCGGTCTCCAACTCCCCACCGTTCAGCACCCCGACGTTCGGCACCCCGACCTGCCGCTCGCCGCCGCCGCGTCCGCGTACGCGGTCGACACAACGGCTGGCACCCGGGTCGAGACGGTGACCGTCACCGACGGCCGCTTCGAGCTGCGGCTGCACGTCGTCCTGGCCCCGACGGGCTGGCGCATCCAGGCGGGCGGCCACCCGCTCGCCGCCGCCACCCCGCCCGTGATCAGCCAGAACCACCACTGGACGATCGTCGAGCACCCGTCCGACAGGACGCGCAGCGCGCTCGCCCCGCTGCACGGCTTCACCGCCCCCGCCACCGTCGTCCGCGCGGACGAGGCGAACGCCTTCGGCGCGCACGCCGCCTTCCCGGCCGTATCCGCCGTCTAGCCCTCCCCCGGGCCGCACGTGTACGCGACCTGCACCGCGCTCACCGGACTCCCCCTCGACCCGGACGAGCCGCCGCCCTTCACGCTCCGGGTGACCGTCGGTGACGTGGCGGTCACGCTCCCCCGCCGCGGTGTGGTGCTCCGCGTGGCCGTGAAATCCGGTGCGCGCCCCGGCTCTCCTGGCGAGAATGCCCGTATGACGCCGAACCCGACCCCAGGCGCCCACACCGACGCCGACGCTCGCACCGACGCCGACGCCGAAGCCCGCACGGACCCCTTCGTCCGCATCCTCGGCTTCGAGAACCTGCCCGGTGGCCCGCCCCCCACCGGCGCGATCGTCGATTGACTGTGCGACCGGGGCATCGACTGGATGCCGTTCGCACCTCAAGAGACCCGCATCAGCCTGGCCTGCGGCCGCGACCCCGACGGACGGCCGCGGGGCTGGTACGGCGTCGAGGTCAGGGAGACCGTGCTGCGGCGGTTCGGACTCCATCCGGACCAGCCGACCTCGCGGCCGGCCGAACCCCGTCCACCACGCCGCTGGTACACCATGGCCGCGGCGCGCCGTCAGCCGCGGAAGGGACGCCGGTACCCGTAAGCGGCTCGGACAAGATATCTTGATGTCGAGACGTTGTAGACGTGAAGCGGGAGTACCGGTGACTGACTCGACCATCATCTATACCCACACCGACGAGGCCCCGGCCCTGGCGACCTATTCGCTCCTGCCGGTGATCCAGGCGTACGCCTCGACCGCCGGCGTCACGGTGGAGACGCGGGACATCTCCCTCGCCGGGCGCATCATCGCCAGCTTCCCCGAGCGTCTCACCGAGGCCCAGCAGATCCCGGACGCGCTGCACGAGCTCGGCGAGCTCGCCAAGACGCCGGGCGCGAACATCATCAAGCTGCCGAACATCTCCGCGTCGATTCCGCAGCTCAAGGCCGCGATCGCGGAGCTGCAGGCGCAGGGCTACGCGCTGCCGGACTACCCGGACGACCCGAAGTCCGACGAGGACAAGGACGTCCGCGCCCGCTACGACAAGGTCAAGGGCAGCGCCGTCAACCCGGTCCTGCGTGAGGGCAACTCCGACCGCCGCGCGCCGCTCTCGGTCAAGAACTACGCCAAGACCCACCCGCACCGCATGGGCGCGTGGAGCTCGGACTCCAAGACCAACGTCGCCACCATGGGCGAGAGCGACTTCCGCCACAGCGAGAAGTCCGCGGTCATCGCCAAGGACGACACCCTCCGCATCGAGCTGGTCGCCGCCGACGGCAGCACCACCGTGCTCCGCCCGTCCGTCCCGGTCCTGGCCGGTGAGGTCGTCGACGCGAGCGTCATGCACGTCGGCGCGCTGCGCGAGTTCCTGGCCGCGCAGGTCGCCCGCGCCAAGGCCGAGGACGTGCTGTTCTCGGTGCACCTGAAGGCCACCATGATGAAGGTCTCCGACCCGATCGTCTTCGGCCACGTCGTGCGCGCGTTCTTCCCGAAGACCTTCGCCGCGTACGGCCAGACCCTGGCCGCCGCCGGTCTGAGCCCGAACGACGGTCTGGGCGCGATCCTGGGCGGTCTCGCCGCGCTGCCGGAGGGCGACGCGATCAAGGCGTCCTTCGAGGCCGAGATCGCCGACGGCCCGGCTCTGGCCATGGTCGACTCGGACCGCGGCATCACCAACCTGCACGTCCCGTCCGACGTCATCGTCGACGCGTCGATGCCGGCCATGATCCGCACCTCCGGCCACATGTGGGGCCCGGACGGCAACGAGGCCGACACCCTTGCCGTGCTGCCGGACAGCAGCTACGCGGGTGTCTACCAGGTCGTCATCGACGACTGCCGCGCGCACGGCGCGTTCGACCCGGCCACCATGGGCTCGGTCCCGAACGTCGGCCTGATGGCCCAGGCCGCCGAGGAGTACGGCAGCCACGACAAGACCTTCGAGATCGCCGCCGACGGCGCCGTCCGCCTGGTCGACACCGAGGGCAACGTGGTGCTGGAGCAGCCGGTCGCCGCCGGTGACATCTTCCGCGCCTGCCAGACCAAGGACGTGCCGATCCGCGACTGGGTCAAGCTGGCGGTCACCCGCGCCCGCGCGACCGGCTCCCCGGCCGTCTTCTGGCTGGACGAGACCCGCGCCCACGACGCCAACCTGATCGCCAAGGTCAAGCAGTACCTCCCGGAGCACGACACGGAGGGTCTGCAGATCGAGATCATGTCCCCGGTCGAGGCCACCGCGTTCTCGCTGGAGCGCATCCGCCGCGGCGAGGACACCATCTCCGTCACCGGCAACGTGCTGCGCGACTACCTGACCGACCTGTTCCCGATCCTGGAGCTGGGCACCAGCGCCAAGATGCTGTCGGTGGTCCCGCTGATCAACGGCGGCGGCCTGTTCGAGACGGGCGCCGGCGGCTCCGCCCCGAAGCACGTCCAGCAGCTGGTCAAGGAGAACTACCTGCGCTGGGACAGCCTGGGCGAGTTCTTCGCGCTGGCCGCCAGCTTCGAGCACCTGGCCACCACCACGGGCAACGCCCGCGCGCAGATCCTGGCCGACACCCTGGACCGGGCCACCGGCACGTTCCTCAACGAGGACAAGTCGCCGAGCCGTCGCCTGGGCGGCATCGACAACCGTGGCAGCCACTTCTACCTGGCGATGTACTGGGCCCAGGAGCTGGCCGCGCAGACCGAGGACGCGCAGCTGGCCGAGGCCTTCGCGGGCCTGGCCAAGACCCTGACCGAGCAGGAGCAGACGATCGTCGCCGAGCTCATCGCGGTCCAGGGCTCCCCGGTCGAGATCGGCGGGTACTACCAGCCGAACGTCGCCAAGGCCGCCGCCGTCATGCGCCCGTCGCAGACGCTCAACGCCGCGCTGGCCGAGCTGAGCTGACGACACCTCACGCTCCGTCCGAGGCCCGGGGCCGCCCTTCGCGGGGCGGCCCCGGGCCTCTGCGTTGGGCCGCCCAGTGCCGCCTCCTTATTCGGCCTCTGTGCTCGGCCTCTGCGTCCCGCCCGGCGCCGCCACCGCCCCGCGCCGCCACGCCCGGCGGCCACATCCTGCCCGCTCGCCTTCGCGCGCCTTGCCGCATCCCCGGCAGCACGCCTTGCACTTATGACGCCCGTCATAATAATGGGACTATGACCACCGTCATAGAAGTCCGGATAGCGCCGGTCGAAGCCGGCGATCGCTCCGCCATCGAGGAACTCTTCGAAGCCTGCTCAGCCGAGACCGTGCAGCTCAGGTTCTTCGCGCGGTTCCGCGCCTTCCCGGCGGCCTACCTCGACGACCTGCTCGCGGGCCCGCCCGAGCGGCACGACGCCGTGATCGCCCGCGAAGGGCCGACCGGCCCGGTGCTCGGCCTGGGCACCCTGGCGCGCCTGGACGCGGACACCGCCGAGCTGGGCCTGCTGGTCGGCGACGCCTGGCAGCGCCAGGGCCTGGGCGGCGCCATGACCGACACACTGCTGGCCCGCGCCAGGGAGCGGGGCGTCAGCAGGCTCAGGGTCGACGTCGCCCACGGCAGATCGGCCCTGCTGGGCGCGTTGGGCCGACGGCTTCCAGCGGGGCTGCGGCAGAGCACCAGAGAGGGCGTGACCGGGCTCTATAGGCTGGACCAGCCCGCAGCCCACCCGTGAAGCCCACCGCCACCCACCCTCACCCCCGGAGGTCGTCGAAGATGCCAGCGCCCGAGCGTGGACCGCGCGAACGCCTGATCTCCAGCGCCGCGCAGCTGATCCGCCGCGACGGGGTGGGCGCGACGGGGATGCGCGACGTCGCGGAGCACGCGAAAGCGCCACGCGGTTCGCTGCAGCACTACTTCCCCGGCGGCAAGGAGCAGCTGGTCAACGAGGCGGTCGCCTTCGCGGGCCGTTACACGGCCAGGAAGGTCGTCTACCACCTCGCCGCCCTCGGCGAGCAGGAGCGGACGCCGAGCGGGCTCCTCGCCGCGCTGATGCGCCAGTGGACCGAGGAGCTGAACGCCACCGACTTCACCCTCGGCTGCACCCTGGCCGCGGTGACCGTCGACTGCGCGGAGTCCTCGGCATCCACCCGGAAGGCCGCGGCGGCGGCCTTCGCCGAGTGGCTCACCCCGGTCCGCTCGGCGCTCGAGGAACTCGGCGTTCCGGCCCCCCGGGCGTCGAGGCTGGCCACACTGGTGATCAGCTCCCTGGAGGGCGCGCTGTTGATGGCCAGGGCCGAGCGGAGCCTGCGCGCCTTCGACGAGGTCTGCGCCGAACTGGGCCCACTGCTGGACGCCGCGGTCGCACCGTAGTCGCGAGAGTGCCGCAGACCACTCGAGATATGGCACTGAGTGCCTTGGCAGATGGCACTCAGTACCCTTATGGTGCGAGTACTAGCCCCGCCGTGGGAGTGGTGACCCAGTACAGGAGACAGGTCGTGAGCTTGAGGATCGTTGTCTGTGTGAAGTACGTGCCCGACGCGACCGGGGATCGTCGGTTCGCGGAGGATTTCACGACCGACCGTGACGGGGTCGACGGCCTGTTGTCGGAGCTGGACGAGTACGGGGTGGAGCAGGCGTTGCGGATCGCGGAGGCGTCGGGGGACGCCGAGGTGACCGTGGTGACGGTGGGTGGGGACGACGCGAAGGACGCGTTGCGCAAGGCGTTGTCGATGGGTGCGGACAAGGCCGTGCACGTGAACGACGAGGACATTCACGGGTCGGACGTGATGGGTACGTCGCTGGTGCTGGCGAAGGCGGTGGAGCGGACCGGTTTCGATCTGGTGGTGTGCGGGATGGCGTCGACGGACGGCACGATGGGTGTGCTGCCGGCGCTGTTGGCGGAGCGGCTGGGGGTGCCGGCGGTGACGCTGGTGTCGGAGGTCGCGGTCGCGGGCGGCACGGTGACCGGTCGTCGGGACGGTGACACGGCCACGGAGCTGCTGGAGGCCTCCCTGCCGGCGGTCGTCAGTGTGACCGACCAGTCGGGTGAGGCGCGGTATCCGTCGTTCAAGGGGATCATGGCGGCGAAGAAGAAGCCGGTGGAGTCCCTGGACCTGGACGATCTGGGTCTGGAGGCGGAGCAGGTCGGCCTGGCTGCGGCGTGGACCGCGGTCGACTCGGCCGCCGCCCGTCCGGCGCGGACCGCCGGGACCGTCGTCAAGGACGAGGGCGAGGGCGGCAAGCAGCTCGCCGAGTTCCTGGCGTCGCAGAAGTTCATCTAGTCCGGTCCCTCTCTCTTCTGGCTTCTTTGTTTCGTTCTGGAGTTTTGATCATGGCTGAGGTTCTGGTCCTGGTGGACCATGTGGACGGTGTGGTGCGCAAGCCCGCGCTGGAGTTGCTGACGTTGGCGCGTCGGGTGGGGACGCCGGTCGCGGTGGTGCTGGGCGCGGGTGACGCGGCCGGTGCGGTGGCGGCGAAGGCGGGTGAGTTCGGTGCGGAGCGGGTGCTGACCGCGGACGCGGCCGAGTTCGCGGACTTCCTGGTGGTGCCGAAGGTCGACGCGCTGGAGCAGATCGCGAAGCAGGTGTCGCCGGCGGCGGTGCTGGTGACGTCGTCGGGTGAGGGCAAGGAGATCGCGGCGCGCCTGGCGCTGCGGCTGGGGTCGGGCGTGATCACCGATGCGGTGGACCTGGTCGCGGGTGAGTCGGGTCCGGTGGCGACGCAGTCGGCGTTCGCGGCGTCGTTCTCGGTGCGGTCGCGGGTCTCGCACGGGACGCCGGTGATCACGGTGAAGCCGAACGCGGTCGGCCCGGAGGCCGCCCCGGCGGCGGGTGCGGTCGAGCCGGTCACGGTCGCGTTCTCGGCGGCCGCGTCGGGCACGCGGGTGACGTCGCGGACGGCGCGGGTCTCCTCGGGTCGTCCGGAGCTGACCGAGGCCGCGATCGTGGTGTCGGGTGGTCGTGGTGTGGGGGCGGCGGAGGGTTTCGGCGTGGTCGAGGCGCTGGCCGATTCGCTGGGTGCGGCGGTGGGCGCGTCGCGGGCCGCGGTGGACGCGGGCTGGTACCCGCACGCGAACCAGGTCGGTCAGACCGGTAAGCAGGTCTCGCCGCAGTTGTACATCGCGAACGGGATCTCCGGCGCGATCCAGCACCGGGCCGGCATGCAGACCTCCAAGACCATCGTCGCGGTGAACAAGGACCCGGAGGCGCCGATCTTCGAGCTCGCCGACTTCGGCGTCGTGGGCGACCTGTTCGCGGTCCTGCCCCAGCTCACCCAGGAGATCAACACCCGCAAGGGCTGACCTCCCCCACAGAACCACCCTCCTGTGCAGCGCGCGTCCGGCCCCGCTAGGCTGGCGCGCGCTGTTCGGGTGTAGCGCAGAGGCAGGCGCCCGCCTTGCCAAGGCGGATACGCCGGTTCGAATCCGGCCGCCCGAACAGTTCCAGGTCCTGTAGCGCAGAGGCAGTCGCGCCACCTCATCAGGGTGGAGACGTCGGTTCGAATCCGACCGGGACCACTGACTTTCCACGGGGCGGGCGCGAGCAGCACAGGGCGGCAGGGCGGGGCATGGAGCAGGCCGGAGCGGGCGGGGTCACCGACGAGGACCTGGCCGTCTACTCACGCCTCGTCGGCCGGCTGCGCGCCCTGCCCGTCGACGATCCGCAGCGGCTGCGCGCCGAACGCGTCGCCGACTCCTTCATCAGGGAAGGCAGGAAGCAGCGGAAGCAGGCACGTCGCGCCGAGGACGGCAGGGCGGACGCGCTGCTCCGCGCGGCCTCCGTGACCGGCAGGACCGACCGCCGCGAGGACGCGCCGCTCACGGTGCCCGAGGACTCGGCGCCGCTCGGCGAACTCCGCACCCCGCGCCGCTGCTACGTCTGCAAGCGCGGCTACCGCCAGGTCGACGGCTTCTACCACCTGCTCTGCCCCGACTGCGCGGCCGACAACGCCGCTCGGCGCGCCCTCAGCACCGATCTGCGCGGACGGCGGGCGCTGCTCACCGGCGGCCGGGTGAAGATAGGCTTCCAGCTCGCGCTGATGATGCTGCGCGACGGCGCCGAACTGATCGTCACCAGCCGTTTCCCGCACGACACCGTGCGCAGGTTCCAGGCGGTCGCGGACAGCGGGCAGTGGCTGGACCGGCTCTCCGTCATCGGTATCGACCTGCGTGACCCGCGGCAGGTGCTGGCGCTGTGCGAGCGGCTGCGGGCGGAGGGCCGGACGCTCGACATCCTGGTCAACAACGCCGCTCAGACGCTGCGTCGACCGCCCGAGGCGTACGCGCGCCTGATCGCGGGCGAGCGCGCGGCGCTCCCTTCCGGGTCCGGGGTCCGGGTGCTGCACGCGCCGGGGTTCACGCCGATGCCCGCGCTCGCACCGGCCTGGCCCGCCGCGGAGCTGGAGGCCGCGGGCGGCCCGGGGACGGTCCTGGACCGGGTCGACGAGGCGGGACTGCTGCCGGACGCCGCGCCGGAGAACTCCTGGTCGGCCCGGCTCGGCGCGCTGGACCCCGCCGAGGTGCTGGAGACCCAGCTGGTCAACTCGCTGGCCCCGGCGCTGCTCTGCGACCGGCTGCTGCCGCTGCTGCTGTCCTCGCCGCATCCGAGCCGGTACATCGTCAACGTCACCGCCGTCGAGGGCCGCTTCACCGTCCGCAACAAGACGGCCGGGCACCCCCACACCAACATGGCCAAGGCCGCGCTCAACATGCTGACCCGCACCAGCGCCGCCGAACTCGCCGGGCAGGGCGTGCACATGTGCGCGGTCGACACCGGGTGGATCACCGACGAGAACCCCGCCCCCAAGAAGTCGCACCTGGCCGCCAACGGCTTCCGCACGCCGCTGGACGTCGTCGACGGCGCCGCGCGGGTCTACGACCCGATCGTGCGCGGCGAGGCGGGCAGCCCGGTGTCCGGCGTCTTCCTCAAGGACTACCAGGAGGCGGCGTGGTGACCGAGGGGCCCGAGCCGGCGGAGCGGCCCGCCGGCCCCCGTCCCTACACCGGGGTGCCGCCGGTCGTGCCGAGGGACACCGGGGACCTCGGCCCACTGCTGGCCTGGCTGCGGACCGGCCGTCCGGCCGAGGAGCGGCTGGACTTCCCCACCGGCACCGCGCTGCCGGACGGACGGCTCGACCTGTGCAAGCAGCAGCTCGGCCCGGACGGCGCCGCGCTGGTCGCCGACGCGCTCGACGCCCGCGCCCAGGAGGGGACTCCGGGACCGGTCCGGCATCTGCTGCTGGGCACCGACGGGCTGGGCGACGAAGGGGCCGCCGAGGTGACCGCGCGGACGAGCGGCAGCGACGTGCGCACCCTCTACCTCGGCTGCAACCAGATCACCGCGACCGGCGCCTGCCGGATCGCCGACCACCTGCGGGCCTCGCCGCAGACGGTCACCGGGCTCTGGCTCAAGCGCAACCCGCTGGGCGCGCAGGCCGGACGGGCGGCGGCCGAGCTGGTGGACGCGGCGACCGGGCTGCACACGCTCGACCTGGTCCAGACGGGTCTCGACCCGGCCGGGCTGGCGGAGCTGGCCGACGCCGTCCTCGCCGCCTTCGGCCGCTCGGGGCGGGCCTTCGAGCGGCTCTACCTCGGCGGCAACCCGATCGGCCCGTCCGGAGCGGCGCAGCTGGCCGGGCTGGTCACCGCCGGGGCCACCCAGGAGCTGTACGCCTCCGCCGCCGGGCTCGGCGACGCCGGCGCGCTGACGCTCGCGGAGGCGCTGCGCCGGGCTCCGCACGGCGGTCTGCGCCGCCTCTCCGTCGCCAGCTCCGGCATCGGCCCCCGCGCGGTGGCCGAACTGGTCGACGCCGCCGCGGCGGCCGGGGTGGAGCTGCTGGACCTGGGCCGGGTGAAGGCGGCCGCCGTCCTCGGCGCGCCGGACAACCACGTCGACACCGACGCCGCCGCCGCGATCGCCGAGTCCCTCACCTCACGGCGGCACGCGCTGCGGCATCTGGTGCTGGCCAACACCGGCATGCGCAGCCGCCAGGCGCTGCCGCTGCTCGACGCGGCTCCCCGCGCGTCGACCCCGACCCGCTACCTGCTTGGCAAGGGCATCGCGACCAGCGTCCGCCGCCGACTGGACGCCCTCAGCGCGGACGTCCCGTGGCCGGTGGTCCCGGCGGCCGTCGCCGCCGTCCGCAGCGTGCACCGGACACCGCCGCAGCCGGACTGACGACTGACGGATCGTCAGTTCTCAGCGGCCGGGCGCCTGCTTCGCGAACAGGTCGATCCAGAAGCGCTGGTGCTGGTCGGAGGCGCCCACCAGGTAGGTCGAGCGGAGCTTCGGCGGCAGCAGGCGGACCAGCCTGGCGACCGCCTTCCGGTACCGGCGCAGCTGCGAGAGTTCGGCGTTGGCGATGGCCTGGTGCACCAGATCGGTGTCGTTGCCGCCCTCGGACGACTGCTCGGCCGCGCGGCGCAGCCTCGCCTCCCAGAGCTGGACGTCGGCCGCCATCTCCGGCAGGCCGACCACCTGACGCCCCGCCAGCCGGTCGGTGAGGGAGGTGAGCGGGACGGGCGCGTACTCCCCGTCGCCGAGGTAGATCATGCCGAGTTCCAGCGGCAGGCCGCGCCCGTGCAGCTTGATCAGGCGCTCCAGGGTGCGCTTGGAGACCCAGCCGCGGCCGTCCTCGTCCAGGTCGTGCTTCCACCAGGCCAGCACCGTCTCCGCGACCGGGCCGTAGCGCTCGATCAGCCACTCGTTGGCCGGGATGTCGGCGGGGTCGATGGTCAGCGAGACGGTGAATCGGCTGGCCTGGGCGATGTTGTTGCGGGAGACCTGGAGCTTGCGGCCCAGGTGGTAGGGCGGGTTCTGCAGCGCGATCTGGGCCCGCAGCCCCTCGATCCGCCGCCCCGCGACCGACCACTCCTGGGTGATCTCCATGAGCTTCGCGAACGCGGCGCGGTCCTTGGGCCGGTTGTACTCGTCCCAGATGATCGCCTTGGGCTCGGTCCCGGTGAAGCTCGCCGCCAGCAGGTTCTCCAACGATCCGTCCGCGGTGGGGATCGGCGCGCAGAGGTCCTCCACGTTGGTGACGGGCAGGGAGAAGTAGAGCGGCTCGCGGCCCAGGTGCTCACGGGTGAGCTGGCGGACCAGTTCGGTCTTGCCGCAGCCGGGCGGGCCCTGGAGCAGCACCGTCCAGCGGTTGGCCAGCGCGGCGCGCACGGCCCGGCGCACCGGGTCGGCGATCCGGTCGGGGTTGGGCACTCCGAGGGCGGCGGCGATCCGGTCGAGGATCTCGTCCGTCCGGTCCTGCCCCGGCCTGCCGTCGGGGCCGGTCTCGGCCAGTCGCAGGCGCGCCCCGTTGAGCAGCGGCAGGCCCCACACCAGGGGGAAACCCTCACGCGCGTTGGCGAGGACGTGCTCCAGCGTGCGCGGCGAGAGCAGTTCGCGCAGGGCGGGCGGGAGGGAGGCCCAGAGCGAGTAGACCGGGCGCAGGTCCCAGTTCGGGAAACGCTCGGCGAGCTTGACCCGCCATGAGGTGTCGTTGGCGGTGATCTTCATGGTGACCATCCGGTCCAGGATGGCCAGGTCGCTGCGGCGGGCGCTGGTCTCGGCCAGCGACTCGTTGTCGGTCAGGAACACCCCGACGCAGCCGAGCGCGCGCAGGTCGTACTCGCCCAGCGTCCAGTTGCAGGCGACCTGCATCAACTGCGACTGGATCGAGTCGCCCGCCTGCAGCGAGTCGTCGATCAGCAGCACGAAGGGAGTCCCCGGCCGGAGCTGGCGCATGATCAGCTGGCGCAGCACCAGCTCGCCGGTGGCCTCGTCCCTGACCGGCGCGTTGGCGAGCAGGTCGTCCGGGGTCAGGTTGGCGGCCGGGACGACGACCAGTTGGACGCCGGGATGGGCGGCGGGGATGTGGGTCGCGAAGGTGGCCGTCTTGCCGATCCCGTGCTCGCCGAAGACCTGACCGGTCTGGCCGAGCTCGATCATCGCGTCGATGAAGGACTCCAGCCGGGACGTGCCGGTGAAGCCCTCCGGCGGCTCCGGATAGGTGGCCGTGGCCCGCCAGGCGGGTCGCGTGCTGGTGGTGGTCATGCGGATCCTTCGGTGGGGCGGGCTTCGGGGCGAGCGGGCTTCACGGCGGCGGCGCCGGGTCGGGCCGTTCAGCTCGCGGTCGTCACGCGGTGGCAGGCCATCGGCGGGGTGTGGTGCTCCGGCCAGTCGTCGCCGCGCTCGGTGATCAGCCAGATCCACGACTCGGGATCGGCCGGGGTGATGTGCGGGGCGAAACCGTCGGTGACCACGATGACGGCGTCCGGTGCGGCGTCGAGCGGGCTGTCGGGGCCGCCGGCCGCCTCCACGTAGTCGGCGACCGCCTGGAAGCTGGTGCCGCCGCCCCCGTAGACGCGCTCACCGGGGACGAAGGGCATCACCACGGCGTCGAAGGAGAGCCAGTGCGCCTCGACCCCGTCGATGCCGCCGACCAGGTCGGTCAGCCAGGCCAGGACGCCGGCCGGCATCGAACCCGAGGTGTCGTAGGCGATGACCAGCGACTTGCGCCGGACCGGGCCGCGCCGCGCCAGCATCGGCGGCTGCCCCAGCGCGGCCAGCAGCGCACCGCGCTTCTTCGGGTAGACCAGGCGTTCGCCCTCGCCGAGCCGGCTCGCCAGCACGTCGACCAGCCAGCGCTGCCACCAGTCCACCCGCCGGGTGGCGCTGGTGGTGCCGCGCAGCTGTCCGGCGCCGAGCGAGCCCCAGATCCGCCTGGCGCGCTCGGAGCCGTCCTCGGTGCGGTGCAGCAGGTCCAGCAACTCCCGCTCGGCGGCCCGGTGTCCGCGTCGCGCCGCGAGCAGGGCGTTGAGCAGCACCGAGGAGGCGATCCTGTCCACCGTCTCCTGGTCCTGCGGCACCAGCCCGTCGCCGTCCCCCTCGCCGCCCAGGTGGGCGCAGCGCGGGCCGGGCACCAGCGACGTGCGCATCCGCTTCAGCTCGGTGTACACGCTGTGGTCGGTGTCGACGAAGCGCGCGTAGTCGAGCGCGGGCAGGCCCTGCTCGGCCAGGTCCTCGCGGTACCGGGCGTGGACGGTGCGCGGGTCGACGCCGACCGGCTCGCCGTCCAGCAGCGGCAGGTGCTCCCGTTGCAGCCGCGCCAGCGCGACATGGTTGATCGTCACCTCGGTGGCCAGCCGGTGGACCGGGTCGGCGCGCAGCTCGGCGTCGGCGAAGAGGTGGCGCTGGACCAGGTGCCTGGCCTCGTGGAAGAGCACGAACTTGACGCCGTCCAGGCCGATGCCGCAGAAGAAGTCCGGGTTGTAGAGCAGCAGGCAGCTGCCGTCGCCCGAGGCCACCACGGCGGCGGTGTCGACGGCGGTGGTCGCGAGCTGGTGGTGGCACTTGGCGTAGAGCCAGGACGCGACGGCGGAGTCGGTCAGCCCGAAGTCGAGCAGCGCGGCCTCCTTGAGCCGCGCCGCCTCGGCGAGCACTTCGGGCGTGGCGGGACGGTACTGCTGCAGGGCGCGCCGGTCGGTGAGGTCGACGACGTGGAACCCGGTCATCAGGCGGCGGCCGTGATGCCGGCGATGGCGCCGGCCGTGGTCAGCAGCTCCGCCAGCGAGCCGGAGAAGCCGGGCAGCAGCTGCGCCAGCACCGCCCAGGCCTCGGGCTCGGTGCCGAGCTGTGCCCGCACCAGCGGCCCGAGGACGGCCTCCGCCTCGGCCAGGTGGGCCGGGAAGACGGTACGTCCGAGGCCGAGGACCCGCAGCAACTGCGCGGCGTTGAGCGGCGCCTCGTGGAGGTAGTGGACCGGCGACTCGTAGATCCCGGCCTGACGCAGCCGGTGACGGAACTTCGGGTGCGCGCCGAAGGCCGCACGCAGCACCGGCGGGCAGTCGATCCGCTCGGACAGCGCCCAGCGGGCGAAGCCGGGCAGCGGCCGCTCGTCGTGCGCCTTCATCAGCGCGGGCCAGTGGACGGCACGCACCCAGCCGACGGCGGCGCGCGCGTCCTTCAACGTGCCGGGCCCTTCGGCGAGGCGCAGGGCGGCGACCAGCTTCTCGGCGGACCAGTCGTTCTCGGCCTCGATGCCGTCCACGTCCCTGCGCAGGCCGATGGGGAGGCGGTGGTAGTACGCCAGCAAGGTCCGCCCGCCGGGGGTGTCCTCCTGCAGCATCCAGGCGACGACGGAGCCGTGGAGCCCCTGCACCACCTGACGCACCTGCCAGCTGCTCACGCGGTCGGCGCTCGGGCCGACGGCTCCGTCCGGCGTGATGTCCAGGCGCTCGCACACCCGCTCGGCCGCCGGCTGGTCCAGCAGGCCGAGCAGGTAGCGCACCCCCTCGGCGGTCGGCTCCTGCAGCGTCATGATCCCCTCCTTCGAGGAGCCATGATGCCAGCGGGGACCGACAGCGCCCGAGCGAATATCGCGGCCACGGTCAACCGGTCCGCCCCGCCGCACCACCGCCGGACGGGCCCAGGTGACGACGGGGCCGTCGGCCGGTGGGCGCGCTCGGACGGGCGCTGCGCCCCGCTACAGCGTCGCGGCCAGGCGGGTGCCCTGGTCGATGGCGCGCTTGGCGTCGAGTTCGGCCGCGACGTCCGCGCCGCCGATGACGTGGGCCTTGAGGCCGAGGTCCAGCAGCTGCTGGAGCAGCTCGCGGCGCGGCTCCTGGCCGGTGCACAGGACGACGGTGTCGACCTCGAGGAGGCGCTCCTCGCCCGCGACGGTGAGGTGCAGGCCGCGGTCGTCGATGCGGTCGTAGGTCGCGCCGGCGACCGAGGTGACGCCGCGGTGCTTGAGCTCGGTGCGGTGGATCCAGCCGGTGGTCTTGCCGAGACCCTCGCCGACCTTGCTGGTCTTGCGCTGGAGCAGGTGGACCTGACGCGGGGAGCCGGGCCGGACCGGGGTCGTCAGACCGCCGGGGGTGCGGTGCTCGGTGTCGACGCCCCACTGCTCGAAGAAGACCTCGGGGCGCAGACTCGCCTGCTCGCCCGGGTCGGTCAGGAACTCGGCGACGTCGAAGCCGATGCCGCCCGCGCCCAGGACGGCGACGCGCTCGCCGACCTTCGCGTCGCCGCGCAGCACGTCCACGTAGCTGACCACGCTGGGGTGGTCGACGCCCGGGATCTCCGGCGTGCGCGGGGTGACGCCGGTGGCCAGCACGATCTCGTCGTAGCCGCCCGCGGCGAGCGCCTCGGCGTCGACCTGGGTGGAGAGGCGGACCTGCACGCCGAGCGCGTCGAGCTGGTGACGGTAGTAGCGCAGGGTCTCGTTGAACTCCTCCTTGCCCGGCACCTGCCGGGCCAGGTTGAGCTGGCCGCCGACGGCGTCGGCGGCGTCGAAGAGGGTGACCTGGTGGCCGCGCTCGGCGGCGGACACCGCGCAGGCCAGACCGGCCGGTCCGGCGCCGACGACGGCGACGTGCTTGCGCAGCCGGGTCGGCGACAGGACCAGCTCGGTCTCGTGGCAGGCGCGCGGGTTGACCAGGCAGGAGGCGATCTTGAGGCTGAAGGTGTGGTCCAGGCAGGCCTGGTTGCAGCCGATGCAGGTGTTGACGGCCTCCGGGGTACCGGCGGCGGCCTTGGCGACGAAGTCCGGGTCGGCGAGCAGCGGGCGGGCCAGCGAGACCAGGTCCGCGGTGCCGGCCGCGAGCAGTTCCTCGGCGAGCTCGGGGGTGTTGATCCGGTTGCTGGTCACCAGCGGGACGGAGACCTCGCCCATCAGCTTCTTGGTGACCCAGGTGTAGGCGCCGCGCGGCACGGAGGTCGCGATGGTGGGGATGCGGGCCTCGTGCCAGCCGATGCCGGTGTTGATGATCGTCGCGCCCGCCGCCTCGACCGCCTTGCCGAGCTGGACGACCTCCTCGAAGGTCGAGCCGCCGGGGATCAGGTCGAGCATGGAGAGCCGGTAGATCAGGATGAACTCGGCGCCGACGCGCTCGCGGACCCGGCGGACGATCTCGACGGGGAAGCGCATCCGGTTCTCGTAGGAGCCGCCCCAGCGGTCGGTGCGCCGGTTGGTGGGCGCGGCGATGAACTCGTTGATCAGGTAGCCCTCGGAGCCCATGATCTCGACGCCGTCGTACCCGGCCTGCTGGGCGAGCGCGGCGCAGCGGACGAAGTCCTCGACGGTCTGCTCGACCTGCTCGTCCGTCAGCTCGTTCGGCACGAAGGGGCTGATCGGCGCCTGCAGCGGGCTGGGGGCGACCAGGTCCTGGTGGTAGGCGTACCGACCGAAGTGCAGGATCTGCAGCGCGATCCTGCCGCCGGCGGCGTGGACGGCGTCGGTGATGACCCGGTGCTGGTCGGCCTCGGCCTCGGTGGTCAGCATCGAACCGCCCTCGAAGGGGCGACCGGCCTCGTTGGGGGCGATGCCGCCGGTGACGATCAGGCCGACGCCGCCGCGGACGCGGGTGGCGTAGAACTCGGCCATCCGATCGAACCCCCCGGGGGCCTCCTCCAGGCCCACGTGCAGGGAACCCATGAGCACGCGGTTGGGCAGCGTGGTGAAGCCCAGGTCGAGGGGGCGGAGCAGGTGGGGGTAGGCGGTCATCTGGCGTCTCCTCGAAGCCGGCGCGTCCGGGTCGTACTCCACGGTAGGGCCCGGCGGAAGCGTTATGCAACAAGGTGCAAAAGAGATGCGCAGCACAGTGCCCCGGCAGGGGCGCGAGGCTCCGCCCGAGCCTCGCGCCCCTGCCGGGGCAGCCACGTCAGTCCGTGAGGTGCACCGGCAGGGTCTGGACGCTGTTGCTGAGGAAGGAGGCGATCGGGGTGGGGTCGCCGACCGAGCGGACGCGGGGGAAGCGGGCGTAGAGCTCACGGAGGGCGACCTCCGCCTCCAGGCGGGCCAGCGGCGCGCCCAGGCAGAAGTGGAGGCCGTGGCCGAAGGAGAGGTGGCGGTTGGGGGCGCGGGTGACGTCGAAGCGGTCCGCCGCCTCGAAGTGGCGCGGGTCGCGGCCCGCCGCCGCGTAGGAGGCGAGGATGCCGTCGCCGCGGCGGATCACCACGCCGCCGAGCTCGATGTCGTCCAGCGCGAAGCGCATCAGGAAGTGGTTGACCGGCCCGTCGAAGCGCAGCGTCTCCTCCACCGCCGCTGACCACGGCACCTCCCCGGAGAGCACCAGCTCGCGCTGCTCGGGGAAGGCGGTCAGCGCCCGCACCGCGTTGGTGATCAGGTTGAGCGTGGTCGCGTGGCCGGCGATGAGCATGAGCATCATCGTGCCGACGACCTCCTGCTCGCTGAGCCGGTCGCCCTCCCCCGAGGAGCCCTCCTCGCGGGCCGCGATCAGCTCGCTGGTCAGGTCGTCGGCCGGCTGCGCCCGGCGCTCCGCCGCGACCGCGCCGAGGACCCCGAACAGGCCGCGCTGAGCCGCCAGGGCCTGCTCCGGCGTGGCGGAGCTGCGCACCAGGAAGCCCGAGTGCTCATGCAACTCGTCGCGCAACTCCTCAGGGATGCCCAGCAGTTCGCCGATGACGCGCATCGGCAGCGGATAGGCGAAGTGCTCGCGCAGGTCGATCGGGCCGGATCCGAGGGTCGCCATCCGGTCCAGCAGTTCGGCGACGATGGCCTCGACCTGCGGGCGCAGCGCCTCGACCCGGCGTGGGGTGAAGCCGCGGCTCACCAGCCCGCGCAGCCTGCGGTGGTCCTCGCCGTCGGCGGAGGTCATGCCGGGGATGGTGATCATGCCGAGCAGCGGCCAGTCGGCGGGGACCAGGCCTCGCTGGAGCGCGCCCCAGTTGCCGGGGTTCTTGCCGACGCGGCCGTCCGCGAGTATCGCCTGCAGCTCCTCGTGGCCGGTGACGGCCCACGCGGTCAGGCCGCCGGGCAGTTCCACGAGGGTGACCGGCCCGCGCTCGCGCAGCGCGGCGCTCTCGCCGTGGTGGTCCCGGCCGTGGGCGTCGAGAAGGTAGGGCGGTGCGCTGGTCATGATGTGATCCCCCGGGACTGTGACCTGAACTGACGAGTGATCCGCTGATCACTGTCGATCACCGGACACCGCCGATCATGGATCACGGCGCGCAGCCTCGTCCACTTCGCCCGCGCCCGCACCCGAACGCGCAGCGCGCAGCGCGAAGCGGGGACGGAGCCCGGTCCCCGGTTCCGGACTCCGCCCCCGCCCGCCGGCCGGAAGGTCTCCGAGGGATGTCGCAGCAGCGTGACAGCTGATCCCGCGCGAAGCCAGCTTTTAGGGGGAGAGCCTAAAAGCCTCACCCCGCACCCGGGTTCGCGCACACCAGCGCGTCCCCGAGATCGGTCAGCACATGGCGCACCCGCTGCCCCTCCCGAACGCTGGCGATCAGGTCCGCGTTGCGCAGGGCGAGCGTGTGCTGGGAGGCGGTCGGCGCGCTCACGCCCAGGCGGGCGGCGAGTTCGCCGGTCGTGCAGCCGCCGCCGATGGCCCGGAGGGCGCGGGCCCTGCCCTGGCCGATGAGCGCGGCCAGGCCGTCGCCGCCGCGCGGGAGCGCACCGCGCGAGCGAGCCGGGTAGACCAGGGTCGGCGGCCTGACGGAGTCGAGCACCGGCAGGCACTGGTCCAGGCCGAACAGGCTCGGCATCAGCACCAGCCCGCGGCCCCCCAGCTCGACCCGGGCGTCGCCGGCCAGGCCGGGCACGGGGACGAGCAGGGCGCCCGCGCCGCCCTGCCAGCTGATGCCGGGATGCACCGAGCCCGCGGCCGCGGCGAGCCCGAGCGTGGCCGCGCGCTCGCTCACGGCGGCCGTCTCCCGGCGCAGCGCCGCGCGCATCCCGCCCCAGCCGTCGGCCATGCAGGAGGTGAAGAGCGCGCGCATCGCCGAGACCAGGCCGCGGACCTCGCGGGTGCCGCCGTCGCGCAGCCGGAGCAGTCCGCTCGGCGGCCGCGTCAGGCCCGCCCGGTCCACGTAGAGCTGGATCTCCCTGCCGATCCGCTCGGGCTCCGCGGCCTCCAGCGCCTCGAGTTCGGAGTCGAGGTCGTCGCCCATGCCCGGCACGAAGGGCACCAGGGGCAGTGGTACGAAGCGCGGGTGAGCATTGATCAGTTCCACCACCGGCAGCGCCCGGTAGGGCACCTGCCGACGGGCCGAGGCCCACCAGCGCTCCCTGGCCACTCCGCCGTCGGCGCGGGGGCCGTCGTGCAGGGCGTCGACGAGATTGCGCAGCGGGGACACGGACAGCCGCATCCGCATCAGGTCCTCGGCCTCGCAGCCGAGGAGAAGCGACGAGACCACCCCGGCCGACCCCCTCTCCGCCTTCGGATCGAGCATAGACGGATCAGTGAGCCATCCATGACGCTCCGTCAGCCAAGAATTCCCAAGAAATGGCCGAGCGCGTGACAACCGCCGGGCGCCCCCGTCCGCCACGTGCGGCGCAGCCGCCGGCCCGTTGCGGAGACGTTATCGATCGTTTCGATCGGCCCATTGTCGGGACCCCTCCCATAGTTTAGTTTCCTAACTTAATCAGCGCTTGGGGCCGCATCGAACACCACGAGGAGCCGCACGTGCCACAACCAGTCGTCCTGGGACTCGACTTCGGCGGCACCAAGACCGCCCTCGCCGTCGTGGACGCCCACGGGACTCGACTCGGGTCCGCCACCGTGCCCACCGCCGCCGAACAGGGCGCCGGGGCGAGCCTCGACCGGGCCGTCTCGGCGGCCCGCCGACTGCTCGCGGAGGCGGCGCCCGGCGGGGAGCTGACCGCCGTCGGGGTCGCCACGATCGGCATCCCCGGCGAGAGCGGCGTCGAGCTCGCGCCCAACATCCCCGGCTGGAGCGGACTCGCGCTCGGCCGCGAACTGCGCGCCGCCTTCCCCGGCGCCCGGGTGCGGCTGGCCACCGACGTCAAAGCCGCCGCAGGCGTCGAGGCGCAGCAGGGCGCGCTGCGCGGCTGCGATCCCGGCCTCTACCTCAACCTCGGCACCGGGCTCGCCGTCGCGATCGTCGCGGGCGGCCAGGTGGTCAGCGGCAGCAACGGCGCATCGGGCGAGATCGGTTACGCGCTGCGCCGCCCCGCCGACGTCGGGCTCGGCGCGGAGCAGCGGATCCCGCTGGAGGACGTGGTCAGCGGCAAGGCGCTCTTCGAGCAGGCGGCACGCCACCTGCCGCCGGGCGCCACCGGCGCGGAGGACGTCTTCGCCCGTGCGCCGCACGATCCGCAGGTGGCCGCGGTCCTGGCCGCGTTCCTCGAAGAGCTGAGCTTCCACCTGGTCAACCTGGCCCTGGCCGTCGATCCGCGCCGGATCGCGGTCGGCGGCGGGCTGGTCCGCTCCTGGGACGCCCTGTACGGACCGCTGCGGCTGGCGCTCGACGCCGCGCTGCCCTTTCCGCCGGAGCTCGTCCCCGCCGCCCACCCGTACGACGCGCCGCTGCTCGGCGCCCTCGCCCTCGGTCTGGCCGCCCTGCGCGAACCGGAGGGAGAGGAGCCGGACGACCCGGAGACGGAGCACCGGGAGCCGGACCGGCAAGGGGCATCGGACGACGTGCCCGAGGCCAGTCCCGAGCACGCCCGCATCCCCTGACCCTTCGTCCGTCCACGCCGCCCGCACCACCGACGCACAGCCGCACCGACGCACAGCCGCACCACCCGACATCGCCATCACGGAACACCGCTGCCCCGACCGCAGCACCGTCCTTGGAGGGATCCGCAGAGATGAGGCGCACCAGACTCGCCGCCGTCGCCCTGGCGATCGGCCTGGCCGCGACGGCCTGTACCAGCACGCAGCGCACCACCGACAAGCCCAGCGGGGCGACGACCGGGGTCGCCGACGGCCCGATCAAGCAGGGCGGCACGGTCACCATCTCCAACGAGCAGGGGCAGACCTGGCCCTGCCAGTTCAACCCCTTCAACCCCTCCGTCTACCTCGAGTCCAACGGTTTCGTCTACGAGCCGCTGATCTTCGTCGACGCGCTCAACAACCAGGCCGAGACCCCGATGCTGGCCACCGGCTACCAGTGGAACTCCGACCGGACGCAGATCGTCTTCACCATCCGCGACGGCGTGAAGTGGAGCGACGGCCGGCCGTTCACCGCCGCCGACGTGGCGTTCACCTTCAACGAGATGAAGAAGGTGCCCTCCACCGACCTCTACGCGCTGTGGACCGGGGCCGGGCTGACCAGTGCCACCGCGAGTGGGAACAAGGTCACGCTGACCTTCAGGCAGAACGCGCAGACCTACTTCTACAGCTTCGCCGACCAAGTCGTGATCGTCCCGCAGCACGTCTTCGGCTCCGGCGCGGCGGCCGCGCACCCGGACACCTGGGCGGACCCGAACCCGGTGGGCACCGGTCCGTTCACGGTCAGCCCGTGCACCCCCAACAACATCCAGTACACCGCCAACCCGACCTACTGGCAGCCGGGCAAGCCCTACATCCAGAAGATCGAGTACCCGGCCTACCTGGACAACGGCCCCGCCAACCTCGACCTGGCCAGCGGCAAGGCCCAGTGGGGCAGCCAGTTCATCCCTGGCATCAAGAACTTCTACCTCGGCAAGTCCCCGAACAACCACACCTGGTCACCGCCGATGCTGAACGTCTCGCTGTGGCCCAACAACGACGCCTCCCACAAGGCCACCAGCACCCTGGCGGTGCGCCAGGCCATCGCCGCCGCCGTCGACCGCAGCCAGGTCGCCGCGATCGGCGAGGGCGGCCAGGAGCCCGCCGCCAACCAGACCGGCGTGGTGGTGCCGACCTTCCAGAAGTACCTCGACGACTCCGCACTGGCCACGGCCGGCTACGACAAGCCGGACCCGGCCAAGGCCACCCAGCTGCTGGCGAGCGCGGGCTACTCGCCGTCCAAGCCGCTGAAGCTGTCGGTCATCACCATCACCGGCTACACCGACTGGGACGCCTCACTCGCGGTGATCAAGCAGCAGCTCGCCCCGATCGGCATCGACCTGACCATCGACGACCTGGCCCAGCAGACCTTCAACTCCAAGCTCTACAACGGCGACTACGACCTCGCCTACTACGGCCTCCCGACCGGCGGGCCGACGCCCTACTACGAGCTGCGCGAGATCCTGCACTCGGCCAACACCGCGCCGATCGGACGCCAGGCCAACGGCAACTACGAGCGGTACCGCAACCCGGCGGTGGACGCGCTCTTCGCCCAGTACGCGACGGCCGCGCCGGACCAGCAGGTCGCCATCGTCAAGCAGATCGAGGCGGCGATGCTCAAGGACGTGCCGGTGATCCCGATGACGGAGTCGGTGGACTGGTTCCAGTACAACACCCAGGACCTGGCGGGCTGGCCGACGCCGGACAACCCCTACGCCCAGCCCGCGGCGTTCAACTTCCCCGACGCGGAGCAGCTGCTGCTGCACATCTACTCCAAGGCCGCCCAGTAGTACCCACCAGAGCACGAAAGGACGCACGACGTGAGGTTCCTGCTCCGGCGGCTCGGCTTCTTCCTGCTGACCCTGTGGGCCGCCCTGACCCTGAACTTCTTCATCCCGAGGTTCATGCCCGGCAGCCCGGAGTCGGCGCTGCGCGACCGCACCCGCGGCAAGGTGTCGCCCGCGGCGCTGGAGCAGATGCTCGCCTCGTTCGGCTTCAAGCCCCACCAGAACCTGCTCGACCAGTACCTCACCTATCTCGGCGACATGGTCACCGGCCACTGGGGGCTGTCCATAGGACAGAACCTCGGCGAGCCGGTGACCACGATCGTCGGCCAGGCCCTGCCGTGGACCCTGGGCCTGGTCGGGCTCACCACCGTGATGGCGTTCGTGCTGGGCACCCTGATCGGGACGGTGGCCGGCTGGCGGCGCGGCGGGCGGCTGGACGGGATCCTGCCGCCGATCTTCGTGGTCACCTCGGCGCTGCCCTACTTCTGGGTGGCCCTGGTACTGATCATGGTCTTCTCGGTGTGGACGGGCGGCTGGCTGCCCGGCGACAACACCTACGACAACACGATCATCCCCGGCCCCTCACCGGGCTTCGTCGCCAGCGTCCTGCAGCACGCCGTGCTCCCGGCGGCGACCCTGCTGATCACCTCCATCGGAGGCTGGATCCTCACCATGCGCAACAACATGATCACCACCCTGGCCGAGGACTACATCCGGATGGGCCGGGCCAAGGGACTCTCCAACCCCCGCATCATGTACGGCTACGCGGCCCGCAACGCGATCCTGCCGAACCTCTCCGGCTTCGCGATGTCGCTGGGCTTCGTGATCTCCGGAGCGATCCTGATCGAGTACGTCTTCAACTACCAGGGTCTCGGCTACCTGCTCTACAACGCCGTGCAGAACGTGGACTACCCGCTGATGCAGGTGCTGTTCATGCTCTTCACGGTGGCGGTGCTGGTCGCCGTGCTGGCCTGCGACCTGGCCACGGTCTGGCTCGACCCGCGCGCGCGGGCGAGGGGGTGAGCCGGATGCGAAGCGGTTCCAACGGCTTCCGGCAGGCGCTGCGCGGCAACCGCAAGGCGATGACGGGCGCGGTGATCCTCCTCGTCTTCACCGTGGTCGCCGCCTTCCCCGGGCTCCTCACCTCGGTGAAGGACCCGAACGCGCTGCTCTACCCGCCCGGGCTGCAGCCCTCGGGCGCGCACTGGCTCGGCACGACCAGCCTCGGGCAGGACATCTTCGCCCAACTCGTCTACGGCACACGGCAGTCACTGATCATCGCGGTGGTCGCCGGCGCCTTCGCGACCGTGCTCTCCGTGCTGATCGGCGTGTCGGCGGCCTATCTGGGCGGGATCTTCGACGACCTGCTCTCCATGCTGACCAACGTGATGCTGGTGATCCCGGCCTTCCCGCTGATCATCATCCTGTCCAAGTACGCGGGCAAGGGCTCGCTCACGGTGATGCTGGCGGTGCTGGTCGCCACCGGTTGGTCCTACGGCGCCAACCAGCTGCGGGCGCAGGCCCTTTCGCTGCGGAACCGGGAGTTCCTCGAGTCGGCCAGGGTCCGCGGCGAGCGGCGGTCCTACATCATCGTCTTCGAGGTGCTGCCGACGATGACCTCGCTCATCGTCGCCAACTTCCTCGGCGCGGCGCTCTACTCGGTGCTGAGCGCGGCCGGTCTGCAGTTCCTCGGCCTCGGCGACCCGAACTCCTCCAGCTGGGGCACGATGCTCTACTGGTCGCAGAACCAGCAGGCGCTGCTGACCGGCATGCCGCTCTGGTCTCTCGCCCCTGGCCTCTGCGTCGCCCTGCTGGGCGCCGCCTTCGCACTGATCAACTACGCCTTCGACGAGATCGGCAACCCGGCCCTGCGGCCGGTGCGCGCCCGGGCCGCGAGCAAGGCAGGCATCGCACGGAAGAGGGGGCAGCGTGTCCAGCGCGCCGAATCACAGTAGCCGGGAAGCCCAGGACGCCGCCCTGCTCGACGTACGGGAGCTGCGGGTGAGCTATGCCGGCGCGCGCGGGCCCGTCGAGGCGGTGGCCGGGGTGGATCTGCGGGTCGGACGCGGCGAGTTCGTCGGCGTGGTCGGCGAGTCCGGCTGCGGCAAGTCCACGCTGCTCTTCGCCGTGGCGCAGCTGCTGAGCCCGCCCGCCGCGGTCACCGGCGGCAGCGCCGCCTTCAAGGGCGAGAACCTGGTCACCCTGACCGAGAAACAGCTGAACGCCCTGCGCTGGCGCGACTACTCGGTGGTCATGCAGAGCGCGATGAACGCGCTCAACCCGGTCACCACCATCGGGGCGCAGTTCAAGGACGCGATCCTGGCCCACGACCGGCGCACCCCGGAGCAGATCAGGGAGCGCTCGGTCGAGGTACTGCGGCTGGTCGGCATCGACCCGGTCCATCTGGGCAGCTATCCGCACCAGCTCTCCGGCGGCATGCGGCAGCGCGCGATGATCGCGATGGCGCTGCTGTTCACGCCGGATCTGGTCATCATGGACGAGCCGACCTCCGCGCTCGACGTGGTCGCCCAGCGCTCGCTGATGGTGCAGATCAAGGAGCTGCAGCGTTTGCTGGGCTTCGCGGTCGTCTTCGTCACCCACGACATGTCGCTGGTCAGCCACTTCTCCGACCGACTGCTGGTGATGTACGCGGGGCAGGTGGTCGAGGCGGGCCCGACCCGGCAGGTCTTCGACGCGCCGGCCCACCCGTACAGCCGGGGCCTGCTGGACGCCTTCCCCTCCGTCCACGGTCCGCGGGTGCCGCTGACCGGCATCCCGGGCAGCCCGCCCGACCTGGCCGACCCGCCGCCCGGCTGCCGCTTCGCACCGCGCTGCCCGGTGGTGGAGGAGGCCTGCCGCACCGTCGCGCCGCCGCTCTACCCCGCCGGCGAAGCGCTCTCGCGCTGCCTGCTCGACGCCCCCGGGCGCCGCAGTCCCGTGACCCCCCTGGAGGCGACCCCGTGACCGCGATCCCGAACCAGGCGGCGGCGACGGCGGATCCTTCCGTGCCCGCCGCACCGCTGCTGGAGACGGTCGGGCTGACCCGGCACTTCAAGGTGGGCGCCGGGCTCTCCCGGCGGATGCTGCACGCCGTGGACGGCGTCGACCTGGTGATCAACCGCCAGGAGATCGTCGCCCTGGTCGGCGAGAGCGGCAGCGGCAAGTCCACCGTCGCCCGGCTGCTCGCCCAGGTGCACCGGCCCACCGGTGGCGAGATCCGCTACCAGGGCCGCTCGCTCGCCGCCCTGCGCGGGCGGCGGGCGCAGCTGGCTTACCGCAGCGACGTGCCGATGGTCTTCCAGGACCCCTTCAGCTCGCTCAACCCCGCCTACCCGGTCTCGCACGGCATCCTGCGCGGCCTCAAGCTGCACCGGCCCGAGCTCGGCCGGGCCGAACGGCAGGCGGAGGCGGAGCGGGTGGTCGAGGCGGTGGGCCTCTCCCCCGCGGCCGAGATCCTGACCCGCTATCCGCACGAGCTCTCCGGCGGCCAGCGGCAGCGGATCGGCTTCGCGCAGGCGCTGGGGTACCGGCCCAAGCTGATCCTGGCCGACGAGCCGGTCTCGATGCTGGACGTCTCGATCAGGATCGGGCTGCTCAACGTGATGGCCGAGCTGCGCGAGCGCGAGGGCGTCTCCTTCCTCTACATCACCCACGACATCGCCAGTGCGCGCTACGTCTCCGACCGGCTGCTGGTGATGTACGGCGGGCACGTGGTCGAGTCAGGACCGACCGAGGACGTGCTGCGCGGCCCGAAGCACCCCTACACCCAACTGCTCCTCTCCGCGGTGCCCGACCCCCGGGCGCCGCTGGAGGTGGACGCCGCGGCGGCGAGATCCGAGCCGCCCGTGGTGATCGACCCGCAACCGGGCTGCCGGTTCCGGGAGCGCTGTCCGCTGGCGGTCGAGCGCTGCTTCGTCGAGACCCCGCGACTGCGGGAGCTCGGCCCGGCCCATACGGCCGCCTGTCACGTCGCGGTCGCCGAGAAGGTCGAGCCGGCCGCCCGCTGACGCACATCCGCACCTGCGCACACGTACCCAGCAAGCTCCCGCTTCCCCCACGTCTAGGAGCATTGATGGCACGTCACAGCAGATCACTCGTCACCGCCGCGGTGGCCCTGGCGCTCGCCGGGGCCACCGCCCTGGCCGGCGGCCCGGCCGACGCCCGGTCGCGCGCCGTCCCGGCGGCGAAGGCCGCAGCCGCACCCGCGGCCTTCGCCGATCCCCCGACCGGCTCCACCGCGGTCACGAACCTCGGCGCCGCGAACGGCTGGAAGGTGCTGACCTCCAGTACCGCCACCCAGGGCGGCGCGGCCATCTCCACCCCCGGGTTCGGCACCTCCGGCTGGCTCACCGTCGCCAATGACGGCGGCGGCGCGCCCGGCACCGAGATCGCCGCGCTGCTGCAGAACGGCGGCTGCCCGAACGTCTTCGTCTCCACGAACATGAAGACCTGCTACGGCCAGATGACCAAGGTCGGCGCCGACACCATCGCGCGGTTCTCCGTCCCGTGGTGGTACCGGACCGACTTCGCCGCGCCGCCCGCCGGACAGGACGCGAAGATCGTCCTGAACGGGGTGGTCGGCCAGGCGGACGTCTGGGTCAACGGCACCGAGATCGCCACCCAGGCGACGGTCAGCGGCTCCTACGCGCGCAACGTCCTCGACGTCACCGGCCACCTGGTGGCGGGCACCAACTCCATCGCCGTCGAGGTCTATCCGAACAACCCGACCTCGATGCTGACCCTCGACAACGTGGACTGGAGCCAGATCCCGCCGGACAACAACACCGGCATCCAGTTCCCGGTCCAGCTGCAGACCAGCGGCGCGCTGGTGGTCGGCAACGCGCACGTGAACCAGAACACCGCCGCCGACCTGTCCAGCTCCGCGCTGACGGTCAAGGCGGACGTCACCAACACCACCGCCTCCGCCCAGACCGGCACGGTCACGGCCACGGTCACCCCACCGGGCGCGGGCACGCCGGTGACGGTGAGCCAGAACGTCACCGTCGCGGCGAACACGACGCAGACGGTGTCGTTCTCCGGCGGCGGTCTGACGATCGCGGCGCCGCAGATCTGGTGGCCGTACCAGCTGGGCGCGCAGCCGCTCTACACGCTGGCGACCTCGGTCGCCCAGGGCGGGACGACGCTGAACTCCACCAGCGGGACCTTCGGCATCCGCACCGTCACCTCCTACCTGACGGGCGCGTCCACCATGGCGCCGAGCGGGGTGCGGGCGTTCAAGGTGAACAACGTGCCGATCACGGTCCGCGGCGGCGGCTGGGACCCGGACCTGTTCCTGCGCTACGACCCGGCCGACACGGCCAAGCAGATCGGCCTGATGAAGGCGATGGGCCTGAACACCGTCCGGCTCGAGGGCCACCTCATGCCGGCCGACTGGTACCAGCAGATGGACGCCGCGGGCATCCTGGTCAACGCGGGCTACCAGTGCTGCGACTTCTGGGAGACCACCAGCTACACCGCCGCCCAGCAGGCCGACTACCAGCTCACCGCCCAGTCGGTGGGCCAGACGCTGCGCAACCACCCCTCCGTCTTCAGCTTCCAGTGGAGCGACAACGCGCCCACCGCGACCCAGGAGACGCTGGCGCTCAAGGGCTTCGCGGCCGCCGACTACCCCGGGCCCTTCATCTCCTCCGCCGAGTACAACTCCAGCCCGCAGCTGGGCGCGTCCGGCGAGAAGGAGGGTCCGTACGACTGGGTGCCGCCGCTGTACTGGTACGACACCACGCACTACGGCAGCGGCGACTCCACGCTGACCAACGCGGGCGGCAGCTGGGGCTACGACAGCGAGCAGAGCGGCGGCAACACCGTCCCGACCATGGACTCGATCAACCGCTTCCTGTCCGCCGCCGACCAGTCGGCGCTGTGGCAGTCGTCCGGCGCGAACCAGTACCACGACAACTACGAGGGCACCCGGCACACCGGCTACCACTTCGGCACCCTCTACAACCTGGACCAGGCGATCGACAACCGCTACGGCACGCCCACCAGCCTGGCCCAGTACGTCGAGGAGGCGCAGGTCCAGAACTACGAGGACACCCGCGCCCAGTTCGAGGCCTTCATCGACCACTCCACCAACACCACGCAGCCGTCCACCGGCACCGTCTACTGGCAGATGAACAAGGGCTGGCCGACGCTGCTCTGGTCGCTGTGGAACAACGACGGCGACCAGGCCGGGGCGTACTTCGGCGCCCAGCGGGCCAACCGCCCGCTGCACGCGCTCTTCGCCCTCGACAACGGCAAGGTGACCGTCGACAACCTCGGCGGCGCCACGCAGGGCGGCGTGACCGTCGAGTCGAAGGTCTACAGCACGGCGGGCGCGCTGCTGGACGACCGGACCACCGCCTCGCTGTCGCTGGCCTCGCAGCAGGTCGCGAACAACGTGCTGAGCCCGGTGCTGCCGACCGGCTCCGGCGCGGTCTACTTCGTCGAGCTGCTGGTGCGTCAGAACGGGACGCTGGTGGACCGCAACGTCTACTGGAACTCCACCACGCCGGACGTGCCGAACTGGTCCAAGACCATCGGACAGCCGCAGGCGAGCATGAGCTCCTGGGCGAACCTGAAGGCGCTGCAGAACCTGAGCCCGGCGAGCGTGTCGGTGATCGCGACGACCAGCGGCCAGGCCGGCCCCGACGGCTCGGACAGGCTGGTCACGGTCAAGATCACCAACAACTCCACGGGACCCGCCGTCGGCTTCTTCCTGAGGGCCGACATCCGGCGCGGCACCCCGAGCGGCACGGAGCTGGCGGGCGACAACGAACTGCAGTCCTCCATCTGGGGCGACAACGACGTCACGCTGTGGCCCGGCGAGTCGGAGACCCTGACGGCCTCCTACAGCTCGGCGGATCTCCAGGGCGCGACACCAGTGATCAGTGTCTCCGGCTGGAACGTGCCGAAGACCGATGTCGTGGCAGGGTGAGACCGATGAAACACACACAGCGATCACGGCAGCTCCTGCTGGTGCTCCTCGCCGTCCTCGGCCTGCTCGGCGGCGGCCTCGTCGCGGGCGCGGGCGCGGCGGCAGCGGCCTCCTTCCCGAACACCGTGGTTCCGGTCCCGGTCAGCGAGACCGCCGACGGCAGCACCTTCACGCTGACCGCCGGAGCCACCGTCACCTCGGACGACGCGAACACCGGCGGCTACCTGACGGACGTGCTGCGCGCCTCGACGGGCTTCGCGCTGCCACTCACGGTCGGTGCGGCCACCCCGGGCACGATCGCGCTGTCCCTCTCCGGCGCTCCGGCGGGCGTCGGGGCGGAGGGCTACCAGCTCACCGCGTCGGCGACCGGCGTGACGATCCGGGCGCAGCAGCCTGCCGGTCTCTTCCACGGCGTGCAGACGCTGCTGCAGTTGCTGCCGGGCGCGGTGATGAGCCCGACGGTCCAGCCGGGGCCGTGGACGGTGACCGGCGGCACGATCGTCGACTACCCGCGCTTCGGCTACCGGGGCGCGATGCTGGACGTGGCGCGGCACTTCTTCACCGTCGCCCAGGTCGAGCGGTACATCGACGAGCTGGCCCTCTACAAGATCGACTATCTGCACCTGCACCTCTCCGACGACCAGGGCTGGCGCATCGCGATCAACAGCTGGCCGAACCTGGCCGTCCACGGCGGCAGCACCGAGGTCGGCGGCGGCGCGGGCGGCTACTACACCCAGGCCGACTACTCCGCGATCGTCGCCTACGCGGCCTCGCGCTACCTGACCGTGGTCCCCGAGATCGACATGCCGGGCCACACCAACGCGGCGCTCTCCTCCTACGCCTCGCTCAACTGCAACGGGGTCGCGCCCTCCCTCTACACCGGCACCAACGTCGGCTTCAGCTCGCTGTGCGTGCCGCTGCCGCTCACGTACACCTTCATCGACCAGGTGGTGGGTGAACTCGCCGCGCTCACGCCGGGACCGTGGATCCACATCGGCGGCGACGAGGCCGGTTCGACCACGGCCTCGGACTACGCCACCTTCCTCGGCAAGGCGCAGCAGGTCGTCGCGAACCACGGCAAGGCGGTGATGGGCTGGCACGACATCGCCAACACCGGGGCCCTGCTGCCCGGCACCCAGGCCCAGTACTGGGGGACCTCGACCACGGCGGCCAATCTGGCGACGGCCGCGGCGAAGGGCGCCAAGGTGGTGATGTCCCCGGCCAACCACGCCTACCTGGACATGAAGTACACGCACAAGACCAAGCTCGGCCAGTCCTGGGCGGGGCTCACCGACGTCAACACCGCCTACGGCTGGGACCCCGGAAACTACCTGACCGGCGTCACCGGCTCCTCGGTGGCGGGGGTCGAGGGGCCGCTGTGGACGGAGACCGTGGTCACCTCCGCCGACATCGACTACATGGCCTTCCCGCGGCTGCCCGCCCTGGCGGAGCTGGGCTGGTCGCCGTGGTCGACGCACAGCCAGAGCGCCTTCGACGCGAGGCTGGGCGCGCAGGGCCCCCGCTGGAAGACGTTGGGGGTGAACTACTACCGGTCGACGCAGATCAGCTGGCCGGCCGGCTCCTGAGGCGTGGTCACCCGCGCCTGACCGCCCGGAGAACGACGAACTTCGGGTTGCCGACCACCGTGCGGCAGTTCCCGAAGATCCGCCGCAGCTGGACGTGGTAGCCCAGGTGCCGGTTGCCGACGACCCACAGCTCACCGCCGGGACGCAGCGCACGCAGTGCGCCGCCGAACATGCGGTGGGCCGTGGCGTCGGTCGACGCCTGGTAGCTGTGGAACGGCGGGTTGTTGAGGACCAGGTCGAAGGAGCCGGGCTCGAGACCGCCCGCGCCGTCGCCGACGCGGAACTCGGCCTTCCGCCCGTCGGTGTTCTGCGCGAACGTCGCCTCCGCGGAGGCGACCGCGCCGAAGGACTCGTCGACGAAGGTCAGCTCGGCCTGCGGGTTGGCCAGCGCGGTGGCGAGGCCGAGGACCCCGTTGCCGCAGCCCAGGTCGAGCACCCGGGCGGGTCCCTTGGTCTCGGGCAGGTGCTCCAGCAGGAAGCGGGTGCCGATGTCGAGGCGCTCGGCGGAGAAGATGCCCGCGTGGTTGGTGACGGTCCGGCCGGCCAGCAGCGGCGCGTCCGCCGGCAGCGGGTAGCGGCGCGGCCAGGGATTGGCCGGGGCCGCGGCCAGTACCTCGGGATCCGGGGTGCAGAAGATCAGCCGGGCCTTGCGGCGGGCCAGCGAGGTGCGCGTCGGCCCGAGGATCCGCTCGAAGAGCTGCAGGGTGGAGGTGTGGATCTCCGTGACCATGCCGGTGCCGACCACGACGGTCCCCGCGTGGACCGCGGGGGCCAGCCGGAGCAGTTGGTCCTCCAGCAGGGCCAGGCTCTTCGGGACCCGGACCAGCAGCACGTCCACCCGCTGCGGCGGCTCGTCCCTGCTGGACAGCAGCCGGGCGGCGCCCGCGGGGTGGCCGAGCCGGGAGAGATTCAGCTCCGTCGCGCGTTGGGCGAGATGGGAGTCGGTGATCTGGGTCGGGGCCTGGGCGGTGTGGGCGGCCAGCGACGCGGTGAGCGCCCCCCAGCGGTCCCCGAGCACGACCACGGAGCGGTCAAGCGGCACTTCAGCCTCGTCCAAGTGACGCAGCAGATACTCGTCGGAGGCATCCCAGGCACGGAGCCGGTCGCGGGGGTCGGCGGGGAAGCGGACGAGGCCGGGCTCGGCGTCACCGGGCAGCGCGATGTGGTTCATGGTGATGCCCAGTCTGCCCGATCCCTCTCAGGGTTGATGCGGATCACCCTTGGGGCGGTTGCGCGACTGCATAGCGTACGGCGTACGGTATGCAGTGACCATCATGTGAAACGCACGGGGGGAACTCGACGAATGGCAGGCACCATAGCCCGCGGCGAGCCACGTACCAACAGGATTAACGAGCCCGTCGGGCGGATCGACGCCGTCGACGGCGAGAGCGCGGACACGACTTCCCCGACCCCGCCCGCTCCTTCGACCCCCTCGGGTCTGCGCGGACTACTGGCACGGCTCCGGCGCTGGAACCCCCGGCAGTGGGGCCTGGAGCTGGTACTGATCGTGTACGCGGCCTACGACGGCAGCCGGCTGCTGGTGCACGGCAAGGAGCACGTGGCCCGTCAGCACGGCGAACTGCTGCTGCACACCGAGCGACGTCTGCACCTGGCGCCCGAGCACTGGCTGAACCAGCTCTTCTCCGCGCACGCCTGGCTGGGCGTGCCCGCGGACTTCGTCTACGCCAGCCTCCACTACGTGGTCACCCCGCTGGTGCTGATCTGGATGTTCCGCAGCCGCCGGGCGCACTACGGCTTCGCCCGCACCTGGCTGATGCTGGCCACGGGCCTGGGCCTGGTCGGTTTCGTGCTGTTCCCCACCGCGCCGCCACGCCTGCTGCCGGAGCACCACGCCTTCCTCGACCTCATGGCACAGCACGCCTCCCTCGGCTGGTGGGGCGGCTCGGGCAGCGCGCCCAAGGGCCTGGGCGAGATGACCAACGACTTCGCCGCGATGCCGAGCCTGCACTTCGGCTGGGCCCTGTGGTGCGGGCTGCTGATGTACCGCCACGCGCGCCGCCGCTGGGTCAGGGTGCTGGGCCTGCTGTACCCGGTGCTGATCCTGGTCGTCGTGATGGGCACCGCCAACCACTACCTGCTCGACTGCGTCGCCGGCGGCGCGGTGGTCCTGGCGGGTCTGGTGCTGGCCGGTCCGGTCCAGCGCCTCGCCGCCCGGCTGAGCCGACGCGGCCGCAGGAGCGCCGCGGTCCCCGACTACGTCCCGGCCCAGCGCACGGAGCATCCGGCGGGAGCGGCCTCCGGGCAGCGGGAGTCCAGCCCGCTCGACTGAGACTCCGACCCGGACCGATAGGATCATCGGATCTTTGTCGCGTGGAAGGGGCGGGCCATGGGCGGCGGCGAGGGAACGCGCAGCGACCGGCAGACGGCCGCGCCAGCCCCCGTCCCGCCCCCGCGGAGCGGCGCCCGGCACCGGCTGGTGGTCGTGGCGCTCATGCTCTCGATGGCGCTGGTCGCCCTCGACTCGGCCTGCGTCTCGACCGCGGTGCCGCAGATCGTCGGAGAGCTGGGCGGCTTCAGCTACTTCTCGTGGATGTTCTCCGGCTATCTGCTGGCCGTGACGGTGACCCTGCCGATCTACGGGAAGCTGGCCGACGCGCGCGGCCGCAAGCCGGTGCTGCTGATCGGCTCGACCGTCTTCCTGATCGGCTCGCTGCTGTGCGCCGGGGCGTGGAGCATGGGCTCGCTCATCGTCTTCCGCATGGTGCAGGGCCTCGGCGGCGGAGCGATACAGGGGACCGTGCAGACCCTGGCCGCCGACCTCTACCCGCTGGAGCGGCGGCCGAAGATCCAGGCCCTGATGTCGACCGTCTGGGCGGTCTCCGCCGTCCTCGGCCCGGCCCTCGGCGGGGTGCTGGCCAGCTACGCGAACTGGCGCTGGATCTTCCTGATCAACCTGCCCGTCGGAGTGTTCGCGCTGCTGCTGCTCAAGCGCAACCTGCACGAGGCGGAGGCGGCGGAGCGCCCGCGCACCCGGATCGACTGGCTGGGTGCGGCCGGCCTGTTCCTGACGACGGGACTGCTGCTCTTCGCCCTGGTGCAGGGCGGCGTCGCCTGGGGCTGGCTCTCGGCGCCGAGCCTCGCCCTCTTCGCCGCGTGCGCCGCGTTCGGCGCGAGCACCTTCCTGGTGGAGCGGCGCGCGGCGGAGCCGATCATGCCGGGCTGGGTATGGCGGCGCAGGGTCATCGCCGGAGTCAATCTGGCCTTCGCCTTCCTGGGCATGCTGATGATCGCTCCCATGGTCTTCCTGCCGACCTACGCCCAGTCCGTGCTGGGTCTGGCGCCGGTCGCGGCGGGCTTCGTGCTCTCGGTCTGGACGATCAGCTGGCCGATCTCGGCGGCGCTGTCCAACCGGGTCTACCGGCGCATCGGCTTCCGTAACACCTCGCTGATCGGCGCGAGCGTCGGGACGGCCCTGCTGCTGGCTTTCCCGCTGCTCCCCTACCGCGGCGCGGCCTGGGAGCCGGCGCTGCTGATGCTGCTGCTCGGCGGCGGCCTCGGGCTGTTCCAGCTGCCGCTGATCATCGGCGTGCAGAGCAGCGTGCCGTGGCACGAACGCGGCACGGCCACCGCCTCGGTGCTGTTCTGCCGTCAGGTGGGCCAGAGCCTGGGCGGCGTGCTCTTCGCCGTCATCGCCAACACGACACTGACCGGCAGGCTGAGGGACGCCCCGAGCTCCCTGCGGGACGGTCTGCCGCACGGACTGGACCAGATCGCGGGCTCCCTGATCCACAGCGGCGGGCTGAGCGGTGCGGCCACGGACTACCTGCGGCACGCCCTGGCGGCGGCGGTGAGCCACGTCTACCTGGGAGCCGGGATCGCCGCCGCCCTGTCGGTGATCGTTCTGGCTACAGTGACCCCGAAGCGATTTCCGCTGGCGGAGGGGAGCCAAGGATGAGTTGGACCGAGGTCGGGGACCGGGTCTTCCAGCGCCGTTACGACCCGTGCGACGTGTCGGTGACCGTCGTCGCCGGCGGGGACGGGCTGGTCGTGGTGGACACCCGCTGCAGCCTCGCGGAGGCCCGCGAGGTCAGGGAGCACCTGAAGGAGATCTCCTCCGCACCGGTCCGCTGGGTCGTCAACACCCACGTGCACTTCGACCACGTGTGGGGCAACGCCGAGTTCGTCGCGCCCCGGCAGACGCCTCCGGCGCAGCTCTGGGGCAGCGCCGAGATGATCGCCGCGATGCGCGGCGCGGCGACGGACCCGGAGGCGACGGCGTTCAAGAAGTCGCTGGCCGAACGGAACGAGGTCTGGGCGGCGAAGATGGCCGAGCTGGAGGAGGTCGTCCCCGACCACGAGGTGCGCGGCCGCCACGACCTGGACCTCGGCGGCGGTCGCGTGGTCTCGATGCGGCAGCTGGGACGCGGCCACACCGACGGCGACCTGGTCCTGCACGTCCCCGACGCGAACGTGCTGCTGATGGGCGACCTGCTGGAGCAGTCCGGCGATCCGGCCTTCGGCCCGGACTCCTTCCCCCTGGACTGGGCCCCGACCCTGGACGCGGCGCTCGCCCTGGCCGGCCCCGACGCCCGCTTCGTCCCCGGCCACGGCGAGTCGACGGACGCGGCCTTCGTCCGCGCCCAGCGTGACGCGATCGCGTCCGTGGCCGCGGAGTGCCGCGCGCTGCGGTCCGCGGGCGTCCCCGCGTCGGAGGCTCTCGCGGCGGGCGACTGGCCGTACCCGGCCGACACCCTCACCCACGCCGTGACCCGCGCGTACGCGCAGCTGTAGAGGCGCCGGCCCAGGGGCGCGGGGCTCTGGGTGTGGCAACTGGCCCTCCGCTGAGAAGGCTCGCGTCCGCGCGCCGGAGGCGCGCAGTTCCTCGCGCCCCTGAGGTAGTGCAACCGACCCCTTTGCCGTGAGGTGCCGCGCCCGCGCGCCCCCTGGGGAAGCGCGGCTACAGCTCGATGAGGACCTTGCCGACCGCGCCGGACTGCACCGCGTCGTGGGCGTCCGCCGTGTGCGACAGCGGGAACCGGTGCCAGGGGAGGCCGGCGTCCTCGCCGGCGCGGAGCGCACCCGCGGCCACAGCCTCGGTGATCGCGGCGACCGCCGCCTGCTTCGCCGGGGTCGGGATCGTGTAGACGAGGATGCCGAGCCAGCGGAGGTTGCGGGTCATCGAGTCGCGGACCGGGACGGTGAACTCCGGGCCGCTGCCGTCGGCATAGAAGGCGACCGTGCCGCCGGGGGCGAGGGCCGCCAGGTCCAGCTCGCGGTTGGCGGTCGGGGCGACCTCCACCACCAGGTCGACACCCGCGGGCGCCAGCCCGCGGATCGCCGCAGTCGCGTCCTGCGCGCGGTAGTCGACGACGTGGTGCGCACCCGCGGCCTGCGCCAGCGCGGCCTTCTCCGCGCTGCTGACCGTCGTGATCACCGTCGCCCCGGCCCAGCGGGCCAGCTGGATCGCCGCGTTGCCGACCGCGCCCGCGCCGCCCGCGACCAGGACCGTCCGGCCGGTCAGCGCGCCGGGCGCGAGCCGCGCGGGGGCGCCATCGGCGAGGGTCAGCGCGCGGTGCGCCGTCATCGCCGGGATGCCCAGGCTCGCGCCGAGCTCCAGCGAGGCGCCTTCGGGCAGGGCGACCGCCTGCCGCTCGGGCAGCACGACGTACTCCTGCGCGGTGCCGTCCTGCCGCTGCCAGGCGGCCTCCCAGAGCCACACCCGCTCGCCGACGCGGGCCGCGTCCACGCCCTCGCCGACCGCGTCGACGACTCCGGAGCCGTCCTGGTTCGGCACCTGCTGCGCGCCCGCGGCGATCCCGGCGCCGGAACGGGCCTTCCAGTCGGTCGGGTTGACGCCGGAGTAGGCCACCTTCACCCGTACCTCGCCCGCGCCGGGCTCCGGCAGCGGGCGGTCGACCAGGGAGAGGACGTCGGAACCACCGCTGCGCTCGTACACGATTGCCTTCATAGGCGGTGGCAACCCGCGTCGGCCCGCTCCTGTTCCCGACGTCCCGGCACTGCTGCTTTCGGATTAATTGTATGACCGGAACGCTACAAGACGCATACGCACGGTGACACTACCTGCCGAGACAGTCGCGGTGTGTCCCCCCGTACCCGGGCCCGGCGCCCGAGGTCCGCACCCGACGCACGGAGGTGCCGGATGCGCGCCACAGCGCCCCGATCCGCCACGGCAAAGACCCGCACGGCCGCCGCCCTCGGCGTCGCCGCGGCACTGACCCTCGGACCCCTGCTGGCCCTCGCGCCCGGCGCTGCGGCCAGCGGCGTCAACGGGGCCGACATCACGCTCGTGCCGGACAGCGTGCGGCCCGGCGGGACGGTCGGGCTGATCGTCAACTGCAGCTCGGCCTACTTCGGCACCCCGCACCCGACCGTGGTGTCCTCGATGGCCTTCGTCACCTCGGTGCGCCTGCACCCGACGCCGGGCCGGCCCGGCTTCTTCTCCGGCGCGGCCACGATCAGTCACGACATCAGGCCCGGCGACTACAACGTCTCCGGCGCCTGCCAGGAGAGCAACACCTCGCTGTCCACCTTCAACGCGACCCTGGAGATCCCCGGCAAGGACCACGGCGGCGACGACCGGCGCCCGCACGGGCCGGTGCACACCGGCGTCGGCGGCAGCGTCGACCCGGGCAGTGACACGCAGGTCGCGGTGGGGCTGGGTCTCGCCGGGCTCGGCGGGGGCGCGCTGTACCTCAGCCGGCGTCGGCGCGGCGCGGAGTGACGTAACGGCGAACGGCGGACCGAGGAGGGAGGGCGGCGCGGATGGGCGGTAGCGCGCGGCGGTTCCTCGCGCGGGGCGTGCTGGTGCTGGGCCTGGTCGTCGCCGGGCGCGGCGTCGGCGCCGCGCCGCCGCAGCCCGACGCGAGCGCCGACGCGGCCGGCAACGGCGTCTACTGGTACGCGGATCAGGACCGTCCCGCTCCCCCGCTGCCGGTGGCCAGGCCGTTGCGCGTCCGCATCCCCTCCATCGGCGTGGACGCGCCGCTCTCGGCCCTCTCCCTGGACCGGAGCGGCGCGCTGCAGCCGCCGCCGGAGGAGCAGCGGAACCTGGCCGGCTGGTACGCGGGCGGCACCGCTCCGGGCAGCGCCGGACCGGCGATCATCGCCGGCCACGTCGACGACGCGCACGGTCCCGCCGTCTTCTACGGGCTCGGCGCGCTGCAGCAGGGGGCGACCGTGGACGTGCTGCGCGCCGACCACAGGACGGCGGTGTTCCTGGTGGACCAGGTCCGGGTCTTCGAGAAGAACGCCTTTCCGGACAAACTGGTCTACGGGCCGACCCCGATCGCCGCGCTGCGGCTGATCACCTGCGGCGGCGGCTACCGGCGCGGACAGGGCTACCTGGGCAACGTGGTGGTCTTCGCCCACCTGGTGAGCCGTCAACCCGACTGATGCGCAAGCGATCTGTGCTCCAGCTCACATTTGTCGCGTCAGACCTCTAGGCCGTACCGACTGGTCGGTACTACCCTCCTGGCACGCTCCGGCTGCCGCCCTGGGAGGGCTTATGGCCACTACCGTCACCACCACCGCACCCGCCCCGTTCGCGCTCCAGCGCCTCTGGAAGCGCGACCTCGCGCACTACCCCGACACCGCCCGGCGCTACGCCTATCTCGGCATCGTCGTGCTGACCACGGTCGTCCTCTACTACGCGCTCTACATCCAGTACGCCGTCGCGACCTCGATCATCACCAACTTCCACATGAGCTACCGCTACTTCGTGTGGATCAGCGTGATCGGCAACGCCGTCGGCGCCTTCGCCTCGCTGGTCGCCGGGCTCGCCGACCGCTGGGGACGGGCCAACCTGGTCGTCTACGGGCTGCTGGTCACCGGCCTGCTCGTCTTCTTCGGGCTGCCCAACGCCCCCGACAAGACGACCTACCTGGTGCTCTTCGCGCTGGTCGGCTTCGTCGAGGGCATCGTGCTGGTCGCCACCCCGGCGCTGATCCGCGACTTCTCCCCGCAGCTGGGCAGGGCCACCGCGATGGGCTACTGGACCATGGGGCCCGTCCTCGGCAGCCTGGTGGTCACCGAGGTCACCTCGCACACCCTCGGCACCGGCGCGGGCAGCGCCACCTGGCAGGACGAGCTGCGGTACGCCGGCATCGCCACGCTGCTGGTCTTCCTGGTGTCGCTGTTCGGACTGCGCGAGCTCGCGCCGCGGATCAGGGACCAGGTGATGGTCTCGCTGCGGGACCGGGCGCTGGTCGAGGCCCGCGCCAAGGGCCTGGACCCCGAGGCGGCGCTGCGCGGCCACTGGCGGCAGATGATGCGGCTCGACGTGGTCGGCTCCGCCTTCGCCATCAGCGTCTTCCTGCTGCTCTACTTCGCGGCGGTCGGCAACTTCGTGGTCTACTTCGCCACGAACTTCGGCTACAGCGAGCAGCGCGTCAACGCGCTGGCCAACTGGTACTGGATCAGCAACGCCGTGGCGCTGCTGATCGCCGGCCTGGTCTCGGACCGGCTCAAGGTGCGCAAGCCCTTCATGCTGGTCGGCGGGGTGGGCAGCATCGTGGTGACGGTGCTGTTCGCACTGATCGCCACCCGGGCGGCCACCGGCTACTACACCTTCGCCTGGCTCTTCGTCGGCATCGGCGTGCTGACCGGACTCACCTACGCGCCGTGGATGGCGAGCTTCACCGAGACCGTGGAGCGGCACAACCCCGCCGCCATCGCGACCGGCCTGGCGGTGTGGGGCTGGATCATCCGGATCGTGGTCGCCGTCTCGGCGGCGTTCCTGCCGGTGGTGGTCACCTCGGTGACCCCGCTGGTGGAGAACGGGCCCGCGGTGGCGGCCGCGTCCACCCGGGCCGCCCCGGCGCTGGCGATCATCGCGCAGCACAAGCCGCTCTTCGACCAGCTGTCGCAGTACCCGCCCACCGCGATCCCGCCGACCCTCGCCGCCCAGGCGGTCCAGGAGGTCGGCATGGCGGGGCTGCAGCAGGTCCAGGCGGAGCAGAAGGACATCCAGCTGCTGCAGAAGCTGGGCCCGCAGGTGGTGGACGCGCAGAAGCACAACCCGCACAACTGGCAGGTGTGGTGGTGGGTCTGCGTCGGCGGGCAGGTGTTGTTCCTGCCGTTCGTCTTCGTCATGGCGGGACGCTGGAGCCCGAAGAAGGCCCGTGAGGACGCCGAGGAGCACCAGCGGGCGGTCGACGCGGAGCTCGCCGCGATCGGCGCCGGGGCGGGGACGGCAACCGGGACGGAGGCGGGGACGGAGGCCTAGGCGCGGGGACGGCGGCACGGCGGACGGTGGCGCGGGGTGTCGGTGACGGCTATCCGGTGATCCAGCCCCGCGCCGCGCCGAAGTCGACGGTCATCGGCCGCACGCCCAGCCGTTGACCGGGCTGCACCGCCTTCATCGTCTCGCCGTCGGGGACCACCCGCCAGGGGTGGTCCCCGACGTTGCGCAGCACCACCTGGCCGGGACGGCCGGGATGCGGTTCGACCCGTCCCACCACCGTGGCGACCCCGCGCCCGCCGGTCAGATGAAGGTCGGTCAGGACCGCCCGCTCGCCGAGCACCAGCACCCGTCCTGCGGGCAGCCGCAGCAAAGGCGGGACCGGGAGCGGCGCCTGGCAGGCCCAGCAGGTCCCGCCCGGACGTTCCTGGTCGTGGAAGACCTCCGCGCCGCAGCGCGGACAGGACCAGACGCTGTCGTGCAGCCGCTGGAGGACCCTGCGCCAGACCCCCTCGGTCACCCGCCCGCCCAGGCTCGCGTCGCGCAGACCCACGGTGAACGCCCGGGTGAAGGCCTGGCGCACGAACTCGGGGTACAGCTCCCACCACAGCAGCATCCGGTCGCCGGGGACCGGCCGGTTGGCCGCGTCGTGCGGGTCGAAGACGAACAGCGGCCGCCGGCCGAAGTGCTCCAGCAGCAGCTCCAGTTCCGAGGGCTGGCCGCCGCCCTCCCAGGTGTAGGAGGAGTCGACCCTGGCGCCCAGCAGCGGGTGGCCGTGGACCAGCACGAAGAAGAGCAGCACCGCCAGCGAGTGCAGGTCGGTGACGGTCGAGGGCAGCGCCTCGTCGCGCAGGATTTCCGGGGCCATGAAGCGGCCGGTCCCCTTGACGAAGACGCCGCCGCCCTCGCTGCCGATGTTGTCGTTGTCCAGCACCGCGACCTGCGCGGTCAGCGGGTCGACCCAGACGTTGCCGAAGCTGAAGTCCCGGTAGCAGAGGCCTGCGGCGTGCAGCGCCGCCATCGCCTCGACCAGCTCCCTGCCGATGGTCGCCAGCACCCGGAAGGAAGGCTGCTGACGCTCGTTCAGCACCTGCGGGATCGGCACGAAGCGGGGCTCGACCAGGCGCATCAGATACCCGAACCCCGCCGCGCCGTCGCCGGGCCGCCCCCGTTCGGTCTGCTCCACCAGGTCGATCGGCCAGACGAAGGCCGCGTGCGGCGGCCGGCCCCGCGCGACCAGGGCCTCGATGCAGGCGCGGAACTCGTCCTGGCGCAGGGCCGGACGGAACCACTTGACGGCGAACGGCGCGTCGCCGAGCCGGACGGCGTGCACGACGCCCTGCCCGCCGGCGCCGATCCGCTGCTCGACGGTCACCGTCGCGCCGCTGCCGACCAGGCGCAGTCGCTGGCCCGGCGCGATCAGCTGGTCCATGGCGACCGCCTCTCCGGGGTGACCGACAGGTGCAGCAGCAGCGCGATCGTGGTGTCGTCGCCGCTGCCCGCGCCGGAGGCGCACAGCTCGGCCCAGAGCGGGAGCTGCGCGGCGAACCAGTCGGGGCCGTGCTCGGCGGCGAGGGCGGCGAGGTCCGCGCCGACCTGCGGCTGCCAGAGGTCCTCCCGCTGGGCGTTGCCGTAGCCGTCGGTGGCCAGCAGCACCAGGGCGACGTCCGCGCCGCGCAGGTCGACGGCGGCGATCCTGACCGACTCGGCTGCGTCCGGCTGGCAGAGACTGGTGGTGCGGCCACCGTCGAGCAGGCGGTCCTGCGGCACGGGCGCGAAGGAGCTGCCGTCCCGGCGGACGACCAGCAGGTCGCCGTCGCCGATCTGCAGGCACAGCAGCCAGGGCGGGCAGACGGCGGCCAGCACCAGCGTGGTGCCGTAGGGCACGAGGGGGTCCGCGGGCGGTTCCGTGTACGGGTGCTGGGACAGGTGCCCGGCCACCGCCGCGCGCCAGTGCTCGACCAACTGCGGCACGAAATCCCGCCGTACGGCCGGCTGCGGCTCCTGCGCGGCCGCGGCGAGCAGCGCAGGCAGCCGGCGCAGTCCCTGCGAGCAGGCGGCGTCCACCGCCAGAACCGCGCCCGCCTCGCTGCGGAAGTGCTGCGGATGGCCGTGCCCGTCCGCGACCGCGACGACGGCCGCGCCGTCGTGGCCGCGGGCCGCCCTGGCCGCGTCCTGGCTGGGCCTGCCCGCGGCCGCGTGCGCGGCGCCGCGCGCTCCGGCGGTCACGGCCTGCCAGCCGTCTCCCGCCAGGGTCGCCTCCCCCACCGGTGCCCCCTCGCGTCAGATGATGGTGTCCTGCCCGAAGACCGCGTCGCCGGGCCCGCCGTGGCCGAAGAGCTGGTCGGCGAGGGCGGCCCGGTCCGCGCCCGCCTCGGACATCCGGGAGACCGCGAGCGAGGCGACGACCAGCCGGTCCGAGATGTCCGAGGTGTTGTCCGCGACCAGCACCGGCACCGAGGGATCTCCGATGAAGCGGTTCAGCGCCTCCGACTGTGCGTCCCTGCCGATCGCCACCGACAGGCGCAGCGCGCCGCGCCCGGCCGGGGTGGCCAGCAGCGCGTTCAGTCCGGCCTCGAAGCGCCCCGGCGGGTCGGTGGCCAGTCCGTCGGTGATCAGCAGCAGCGCCGGGCGCAGCGCCCGCCGTTCGATCCGGCCCGGCGCCAGCGCCTCGGCGACGAGCCGGAAGGCGGCGCCCATGTTGGTCAGCCCGCGCGGCACCGGTTCCAGCGGCCGCCACCGCAGTTCGACGACGGGGGTGGGCACCGGGATGTGCCAGGCCGCCTCCGTGGCGAAGGCCACCGCCCGGACGAAGACCTGCGCCTGCTCCTGCGCCCGGTCCCAGATGGCAAGTTGGGCCAGCATGTCGGCGATGGCGTAGTTCAGCGCCTGGATCTTCTCGCCCTTCATGCCGCCGGAGCAGTCGGCGAGCAGGATCAGGTGGAGCGGGCGGCGGGAGATCCCGCCGCCCGGCATCCGCAGGGTCGGGGTGTCGTGGTCGCGCATGCTGCCGCTCTCCGGTCAGGAGGAGGTGGGGGACGGGCCGCTGCCGACCTTGGGCGGCGAGTAGTTCTCCCACCAGGTGTTGAGCGAGGCGAAGCTGCTGCCTGTGGCGCCCTCCGCGCTGATGAAGGCGTTCTGGGTGGGCAGTGCCCAGGTGTAGGCGGGCTGGGTGGAGCTGCCGCTGCCGACCGTCTGGCATTCGAGCGCCTGCCCGGTCCGGCTGGGGTAGCCGGCCGGGTTGTCGTGCCAGCCGTTGAGCCCGTGCCCGCTGCCGGACGGCGGGCAGGCGCCCCCGGCGGAGGAGGCGTCGAAGCCCCACCACTTGTTGAAGTTGACCCAGGTGGACTGGTAGTCGGCCTGGGTGTCCATCTGGTACGCCCAGATGCCGCCCCCGGAGAGGTGGGTGTCGGTGCAGTAGTAGGCGGCGACGATGCCGACGGCGGTGAACTTGTAGGAGGTGCTTGGGCTGCACTGGGTCGCCGGGTCGGTGAGGGCGGTGCTGAGGATCGAGTAGAGCGGGGTGACCCCCGCGTCCAGGACCGGACCGGTCGGACTCGGGTCCGGCGTCGGGGTGGGCGTGGGGGTCGGCGTGGGGCTGGGCAGCGGGGTGACCGAGTGCGCTGCCGGGCCGGCCGTGAAGGGCGGCAGGTGGGCCGAGCCCGCCACGGCGAGGTAGCCGATCAGCACGACCGCGACGGCGACCGCGGCGACGATCAGCGCGGTGGGCCGCTGCGGCGGTCTCGGCGTGAGCGGCGCGCCCGGGCCGGCCGGACCCATCGGCATGCCGCTGTAGGGGTGGGGTGACACGGGAGGCATCCCGCTGCCGGGCGGTCCGAAGGCCTGAGGGCCTCCGGCGTAGGGGTTCGACGATCCGACCGGCGGCAGCGAGCTCGAGCCCGGTGGACCGATCAGCGTGGGTGCGTCGGGCAGTCCGGGCTGCGGTGAGAAGGACGGCTGCGGGAACGACTGCTGCGCCGCCGGCTGCGGCACGGTCGGCGGCGGCGTCGACTGGGTCGGCAGCTGGTGCGTGGGCGTCTCGTCGGGCGAGGCCGCCGATCCGACGGCGGGCGCGGGCGGCGGGTTGTAGCCGAGCGCCGTCGCGTAGGCGGTGGTGGCCCAGCGGGCCGCCGTCGGGTCGAGGGCGCGCCGCTCCATCAGGGCGCGGGCGGTCAGCGCCACCGCCGTGGCGGCGTCGAGCCGCTGCCGGCCCACCTGTTCCTGCAACAGCGTCGCCGCCTCCGCCTCGGCCGCCGCTACCAGGAGGCTGCGCTCGCGCGGGTGGTCGGGCAGCAGGTCGGTGAGGATGTTGCCGAGCATCTGGGCGTTGCCGAGCACGGCGGGTCCGTACGACTGGACCGCCGCTGCGAGGGCCTCGCGCACTTCGGCGTCCGGCCCGGTCGGAGTCTGGTTCATCCCCGTCATCCCTCCTCTGTCACGCGCCGACCCTGAAGCGGGCGGTGTCCCCCACGGGATCGAGATTCGGCCCCGCGAACAGCTGTGCCTGGTACTCGCCGACGGGCAGCGCGGTCAGCCCCAGCGTGGCGGCGTCCACCGCGACGGCCAGGCAGCCGTCGGAGGTCCGCACGGTCGACTCGGGCAGCCCGCCGGGGCTGCCCGACACGGTCGTCCCGTCCGGCAGCCGCACGCCGAGGCCGACGTCGAGCCCGACCGGGAGACTCCCGTAGCGGACGCCGATCCAGAGCGTGGCGGGCGGGCCGCCGGTCAGCGTGCCCGCTGCGTTCTGCGCGCAGGCCGCGCCGCTGCTCAGCCCCACACCCATGCCGCTGACGTGCTCGCCCGGACGTGCCCCGACCAGCACGGTCGACGTGTAGGGCGTCCCGGCCCGTGCGGCCGCGATCAGCGGGCGGGCCAGCGCGGCGGCGCGCAGCCGCCAGGACACGTCGCCGCCCTGCCCGGTCACCTCCAGGCTGGGCACCCCGATCAGCCGGCCGGCCGCGTCGACGGCGGCGCCGCCGGAGTTGCCGTGCGCGACCCGCGCGGTGGTCTCCAGCTCGAAGCGCGGGTCGCCGACGTGGTGCAGCGGATCGGGCACGAAGGTGGAGAGGACGCCGTCGGTGACGGTGATCGAGTCGGACTCGGCGACGCCGGGGAAGCCCAGCACCGTGAGCGGCTCGCCGAGCTGCAGCGAGGCGCTGTCGCCGAGGTCGAGCACGGGTAGCCGCAGCGTGCCCGGGTCCACCGGACGGCCGAACGCGTCCGCGTAGATGCGGACGACGGCGAGGTCCAGGTAGCCGTCGACCGCCACCGGCCGCGCACGGTACCTGGCGACGGCCGGGGAGGACTGGCCGGTGGTCATCTCCACCGTCAGGAAGTCGGGATCGGAGGCGAGTTGGCTGCCCGGCACGCCCAGCGCCACCGCCTGGCCCGCTGCCTGCGGCGCGGCCACATGGGCGTTGGTCAGGATCAGCCCGTGCGGGTCCACGACGGTGCCCGAGCCCCAGCCCGCCGCCGTGCCGGGCGCGCCCAGCAACAGCCGGACGGTCGCCGCCTGCGCCTGCGCCAGCGGGACGGCGGAGGGGCGCTGCTGCGGGGCCGTGCTGGGCCGGGCGGCGGTGACGCCGCGGGTGGCGGGCGAGGATCCGGGCAGCAGCGCGACGGTGGCCACGGCCGCGGCCACCGCGAGCCCGCCGAGCACGGCGGCGGTGACGCCGCCCCGGCGCAGCCTCGTCCTGCGCCGCCGGTTGTGCTCCAGTTGACGGGAGGTCAACGGCGGGGTGATGCCGAGGACCTCACCGGTCACCGGATCGCCGAGCCGCAGCTCGACGGACTCGGTGATGCGCAGCGGCTTCCGCAGCGGTCTCCCGTCGAGGAAGGTGCCGCGACGTGACCGGTCGACGTAGGTGGCGCCGTGGGCGTCCACGCTGATGACCGCGTGGCAGGCACGGGAGACCAGCGGGCTGGTCGACACCACCTCCAGATCGGGACTGCGACCGACCCTGACCGTGCTGCCGACCGGGAACAGGTAGCGGCGCTCGGAGAGCACCACGATCAGCGGCGGCTGTCCGGGCAGCCCCGCCGTGTCGTCCGTCGTCGTGCCCGCCATCGACACCCCCCGCCGACGCAGACCCGGCCCCCCGCCCGGTCCTCGATACCCCACAGTCCTACCCGTGTTGGGGCGGCGGCAACAGTCGCGGCGCGACAAAGCCGAGGGGCGGCACGGAGACCTTCGTCTCCGTGCCGCCCCTCGGGTGGTTCTACGTCGCTCACGGCTGGACGTAGACCGCCACGGTCCTCGCGGGGATGGTGAAGGCGCCGGTGGCGGGGTCGAAGGACGCGGTCTTCACGACCGGGTCGGTGCCGGCGGCCTGGACCGGGTGGAGCTGCTGGCTCGTGCCGATCAGGCCGGTGAGGGTCTGGGTCTGCGCGGTCGGGGTCGCGTTGAAGACCACGGTGACCGACTTCCAGCCGGGCATGCCCCTTCCGTCCAGGTGCAGGGTGATCACGCCGGGCACCTCGCCCGCCGTGCCGGACAGCGGGTAGCTCAGCCGCTGCTGCACGGCGGCGGCCGTGTTCAGCGAGAAGAGCGGCGTGGAGGCCTTGATCTGGAGGAACTGCTGGTAGAGCGCGCTGGACTGCTGCTGCGCGGAGCAGCCGGCGACCAGCGAGGGGTCGCCCAGCAGCGGCTTGGCGAAGGACCAGAAGCCGGAGTTGGACGCCGCCACCGGCAGGCCGTGGCCGAAGCCGTTGCCGTTGGCGCACTGCCACTGGATCGCGTTGAACCAGTCACCGCCGTCGAAGGAGTTGCCGTCCAGCGACTTGCTGCGCAGCAGGTCGCTGCCCGCGACCGAGAAGCCGGGGCCCTGCGACAGCGCGGTGGTGGCCAGCGCGAGGGCCTGCATCCGGGTCCGGTCCGCCATCGAGGTGCCGGTCGGCAGCTTGTAGGCGAGGGCGTCGTAGAGGTCCAGGTTGTCGTGGGCGTCCACGTAGGTGATGGCCTCCCCGGGGGCGGCGGTGTAGCCGGCGGGCGCACCGTTGTAGTCGATCTCCGAGCCGGTGACGGTCTTCCCCACGCTGTCGGTGAAGGAGTACTGGGCCAGGTTGCCGGTCAGGCCGACCTCGATCTGGTCCATCTGGTGCAGCAGCGCCGCCTTCTGCTGGTCGGCCGTGCCGTTGACGCTGTCGCCGTTGGGGTCGGTGAACAGGCCGGAGGCGAAGCCCTGCAGGTGGGGGTTGGTGTCGAAGGGGCCGCCGCCGCGGACGGCGTCGCGGAGCCGGTCGTTGAAGGTGGCGATCCCGGTGCCGGCCATGTTGGCCTGGGTGGCCTGGACGAAGCGGGAGTCGTTGGCGACGGTGCCGAAGTTCCAGCCCTCGCCGTAGAGGAACTCGGAGCGGCCGGTGTGGGCCAGGCCGGCCTTGACGTCGAGCATGGTGGACTTCGGGTCCAGGCCCATCAGGTCGAAGCGGAAGCCGTCCACGTGGTACTGGGTGGCCCAGAGCCGGGTGGAGTCGACGACCAGCTTGTTCATCATGGCGTGCTCGGGGGCGGTGTCCGCGCAGCAGGAGTCGGTGGTCACCGCCCCGTCGGCGGAGAGCCGCTGGTAGTAGCCGGGGACGATCTGGTCCAGGACGCTGGCGGCGTTCTCGCCGGAGGCGGCGGTGTGGTTGTAGACGACGTCCATGACCACGCGGAGCCCGATCCGGTGCAGCGCCTGGACCATCTGCCGGAACTGCACGGTGCGGGCCGTGCCGTTCGGGTCGGTGGCGTAGGAGCCCTCGGGGACGTTGTAGTGCAGCGGGTCGTAGCCCCAGTTGTAGGCGTCGGTGGACGCCTGCTTGGCGATGCAGGCCTGCTGCTGGTCGGAGTCGGCCGGCAGCGAGGCGAGGTCGCAGGCCGGGGTGGTCTGCTCGCTCTTCGCCTCCGGGGCGGAGGAGAAGTCGAACGAGGGCAGCAGGTGCACGGTGGTCAGGCCGTGCTTGGCGAGCTCGGCCAGGTGCTTCATCCCGGCCGAGTTCAGGTCGGTGAAGGCGAGGTAGCTGCCGCGCTGGTCGGCCGGGACGGTCGCGTCGGCGACGGAGAAGTCGCGGACGTGCAGCTCCTGGATCTCCTGCTGGGCGGCGGTGAGCGCCTTCGGCGAGCGGTCCGCGGACCAGCCCTGGGGGGCCAGGGAGGCGGAGCGCAGGTCGGTGATCTCGCTCAGCCTGGAATCGGTGGACAGGGCGACCGAGTAGGGGTCGGTGACCTCGTTGGTCACCACCTTCTGGACGCTGGGGGCCCAGACGGTGACCTTGTAGCGGTAGAACTTCCCGGTCCAGTTGCCTGCGCCCCGCACCGACCAGACCCCGCTGCCGTCCTGACGCCGCATCGGCACCAGGGTCGGCGTGGTCGCGGTCGCCGAGTCGAAGAGCTCCAGCGAGACCTGCTGCGCGGTCGGCGCCCACACCGAGAGCGTCGGGGCGCCGTCCTCGCCGAAGACCGGGCCGAGGGCCGCCTTGGCGGCCGCCGCGCCGTAGAGCGCGTCGAGCGCTCCGGGCAGTTGGACGCCGGTGGCGGCGAGCAGCGCGCCGTCGGCCTCACGCTCGGTCATCACCAGCTGCGAGCGGAGCGCGAGCTTGATCCGGGAGCGGTCGCGCGGGTCGACGGTGAAGGCGGCGTAGCCCTTCAGCTCCGGGTGCGCGGCGAGCTGGGCGGCCGTCAGGCCGCCGCTGACGGGCAGCAGGCGGAGCCAGTAGCCCGGGTCGGTGGTGTCGCCGTCCTTGATCGCGATCGCGCCGGTCGGCGAGTAGACCAGTTCGGCGGAGGAGCCGCCGGGGACGTTCGCTCCGAAGCCCCAGTTCGCGGGGACGGCGACGGTGTTGCCGTCGACGAGCTGCGCCTTGGACTTGGCCAGGTCCAGGTCGGCCGAGGACGCGGAGGCCTCGGGCAGCAGGTAGCCCGGGGTGCCGTTCAGGATCCAGACCTCGCGGCCGTTCTGGCCGAACACCAGCGACTGGTCGTCGGGCAGGTCCTTGGTGTCGCCGTTGTGCAGGATGTAGCTGAGCGAGGTGGCGCCGGAGGCCAGCGGCACGGTGAACACGTCGCCGAAGGCGTCGGTGCCGGAGGGCTGGAGCGGGGAGGTCCAGTCGGTCGGGTTGGCGGCGCCGGTCCAGTCGTGCAGGCCCCAGCCGGTGTAGTTCCCGTCCGCCCGGTGGTAGTGGATGATCGCGGTGCCGGCCGGGACGGTGTCCGAGGCGCCGGGGTTGCTGGTGTAGGTGGTTCCGTCGCCGGAGTTCACCCAGACCTCACCGGTCTGCGAGATGTCGACGGACCGGTCCGCGGCGGTGTCCTTGGTGCCGTTGTTCTCGATGATGAAGCCGACGTTGCTCGCGCCCTGCTTCAGCTTCACGTAGGCGAAGGCGCCGAAGGCGTCGCGTCCGACGAAGGGGTGCCCGTCGGGCCAGGTGGTGCCCTCGCCGTCGGCGATGTCGCCCCAGGCGTAGAGGTTCCAGCCGGCGTAGTTCCCGTCGGCGCGGTGGTAGTGGACCACCGCGTAGCCGCGCGAGACGGCGGTCGGCTTCGGCGTCACCGGGGCCGCGCCGACCAGGGTGGCGCCGCTCGCGTCGGCGGTGCGGCCGGAGTTGTCGACGACGACGGCCTTGTAGCGGACCGTGGTGCCGGGCGGGACCGCGCCGAGGTCCTGGGTGACGGCGTAGGGGGCGTGGTCGGCGCTGCCGAGCACCTTCCAGGCGCCGGTGCCGACGGAGGCGGCGACCACGACGCGGTTGAAGCCGCCGCCGGTGACGTCGGCCTTGACGGTGACGACGCCCGAGGAGCCGTCGGCGGGCGCGCTCAGCGTGAGGCCGGGCGCGGCGCCGGTCGCGCCGAGGCGGGCGTCGGCCTTGTAGACGACGGCGGAGTCGGCCGGGACGGTGAGGGAAAGCTTGCTGTCCGCGCCGGTGACGGCGTGGGACTGGCCGCTTCCGTAGATCGGGGTGAAGCCCATGCCGGCGGAGTAGGTCGGCACCTGGACGGCCTGGTCGGTGGTCGCGTTGTTGACCGCGACCAGGTACTCGACCTGCTGCTTCGCGTCGATGCGGGAGAAGGCGTAGACGCCGGGGCCGCTCGCGGCGTACCGCTCGATCTGGGCGCCGTTCGCGAGGGCGGGGTTGGCCGCGCGCAGGGCGGCGAGCTGCGCGATCGTCGTGTAGACGGGAGCGGTGGTGGAGTAGCGGGCAGCGGAGCCGGTGCTGCCGCCGATGACGGCGTCGGCGTTGTACTCGGCGGTCTGCGAGGCGAACATGTCCTGCCGCGCCGACTTGTCGCCGCCGGGGCCGGTGAAGCCCTGCTCGTCGCCGTAGTAGACGACCGGCTGGCCGCGGGTCAGGAAGAGCAGCTGCTGGGCCAGGTCGTCCTTCTTCAGCAGCGTCGCGTCGCTCGCGCCCGGGTTGTCCGACTGCAGGAAGGAGCCGATCCGGCCCATGTCGTGGTTGCCGAGGAAGGTCGGCTGCTCGTAGGCGTCGCTCTCGGCGGAGGCGTACTTGTAGTCGTCCGCGTAGAGGGAGGAGAGCACCTGCGCCGACGCGCCCTGGGAGGCGTAGAGCCGGGCCGCGTTCTGGAACGGGAAGCCGAGCGCCGCGTCGAGCTTGCCCTGGGTCACGTAGGACGAGTTGACGGTGGTGTTCGCGTCGTAGACCTCGCCGAACATGAAGAACTTCTTGTTGCCCTGCTCCTCGGCGTACTTCTTCAGCGCCGGGGCCCACTGCTGCCAGAACGCCATGTTGACGTTCTTGACGGTGTCGATGCGGAATCCGTCGACGTCGTCCTGCTTGACCCAGTTCTCGTAGATCTTCTCCATGCCGGAGACCACGCGCGGGTCCTGGGTGTCCAGGTCGTCCAGGCCGGAGAAGTCGCCCTCGGTGGCGTTCTCGCCGGCGAAGGTCGTGTTGCCCCGGTTGTGGTAGAGCGTCACGTCGTTGAGCCAGGCGGGGCTCTTGACGGTGGCGTCGGCCGCGGAGTCGAAGACCGGTGTGTACGGGAAGGAGTTCTTGGTCAGCTTCGGGTAGTTCGCGGTGCCGTCGGCGGCGTTGGCGTTCGCGACCGCGGTGGTGTCGACCGGTCGGCCGGTCGCGTCGAGGGTCGGGTAGGCGCCGGTGGAACGGTAGTCGTAGGTCTTCTCCGCGTAGTCGACGACGTCGGCGGTGTGGTTGGTGATGACGTCGAAGAAGACCTTCATGCCCATCGCGTGGGCCTTCTGGATCAGCTCCTTCAGCTGGGCGTTCGTGCCGAAGTGCGGGTCGACCTGGGTGAAGTCGGTGATCCAGTAGCCGTGGTAGCCGGCCGAGGCGTTGCTGCCGGTGCCCTGGACCGGCCGGTTCTTGAAGATCGGCGCCATCCAGATGGCGGTGGTGCCGAGCTTCTTGATGTAGGAGAGCTTGTCGATGATCCCGGCGAGGTCGCCGCCGTGGTAGAAGCCCGAGTCGGTCGGGTCGTAACCGGTGGCCATCCGGGTGCCGGTGATGCCGCCGGTGTCGTTGCCGCTGTCGCCGTTGGCGAAGCGGTCGGGCAGCAGGAAGTAGAACTGCTCCTTGTTCAGCCCGTGCCGGTCGGGCGTGGCGGCGAGCGATGAGTCCGAGGGGGCTGCGGGCAGTGCGGCCGACCGTGCTGCGGCCTCCGCGCCGGAGGCGCCCGAGGCGCCTGCCACGGCTGGGCTGAGCAGCGCCGCTGTGAGGAGCAGGCTTCTCCATCTGGACCGGTTCATGGCCACGCGTTGTCTCCCTGGGACGGGTCTGCTCGGGCGAGCCAGAACTTACTGACGGCGGCAGATGGCCGCAAGATGTTTCAGCAAGATGCAGAAAATATTTCCACAGATGTCTTGACGCTCAGGAACCGGGGCGAGGAGTCTCGTCGCCATCACTCCTCCCCCTCGCCCTCCCATCCACCCTCTCCCCACTCGGAGAAATCGATGCCCCGTCAAACCGGCCGACTCCGAACGCTGTTGGCGTCCGGCGCGCTGCTGGCCGCCGGCACCGTGATACCGCTCGCCCTGACCGGCGGCACCGCCCACGCGAGCGCCGCCAACGGCGGCGACGTGATCGCCAACCTGTTCATGTGGAACTGGTCCTCGGTCGCCTCGGAGTGCACGAACGTCCTGGGCCCCAAGGGCTACGGCGCGGTCCAGGTGGCGCCGCCGCAGGACTCGATCAGACTCTCCGGCGCCCACCCGTGGTGGGAGATCTACCAGCCGGTCGGCTACGACCTGAACAGCAGAATGGGCACGGAGGCACAGTTCCAGTCGATGGTGACGACCTGCCACAACGCGGGCGTCAAGGTGTACGTCGACGCGGTCGTCAACCACATGGCCGGATCGAACCAGTCGAGCACCGACTCCTACGGCGGCGACAGCTTCTCCGAGTCGGCGATGACCTACAACCAGGTCCCCTACAACTCCTCCGACTTCCACAGCTACCCGGCGAACTGCCCGAACTCGGGCATGAGCATCAACGACTGGAACAACCAGACCCAGGTCCAGGAGTGCGACCTGGTCTCGCTCGAAGACCTCTACACCGAGACCGACGACGTCCGCGGCAAGATCGCGGGCTACCTGAACAAGCTCATCGGCGACGGCGTCGACGGCTTCCGGGTGGACTCGGCCAAGCACATCAACCAGGCCGACATGGCCAACATCGAGTCCCGCCTGAACAACACGCTCTGGGGCCAGCGCCCCTACGTGCTGCAGGAGGTGTTCCCCGGCAGCTCGGGCAACCTCGCGCCGGCCGCCTTCGAGGGCAACGGCAGCGTGATCGGCTTCGACTATGCCGACAACCTGAAGAACCAGTTCACCGGGAACATCGCCAACCTGAAGACCTTCGGCAGCTCCTGGGGCCTGCAGCCGAGCGCCTCGGACGGCGCGATGGTGACCAACCACGACACCGAGCGCGACGGCAGCACCCTCAACTACAAGAACGGCGCCGCCTTCACCCTGGCGAACGAGTTCATGCTGGCCTGGGGCTACGGCAACCAGCCCTCGGTCTACTCCGGCTTCGACTGGAACAGCTCCGACGACTCCCCGCCGGCCGACGCGAACGGCTACGTCACGAACACCGACTGCGCCAACGGCTGGTACTGCACCGACCGGATCCAGGGCGTCGCCAACATGGTCGGCTGGCACAACGCCGCCCAGGGCGCGTCGGTGGCCAACTGGTACGACGACGGTTCGAACCTGATCGCCTTCTCGCGCGGCAGCAAGGCGTGGATCGCGATCAACAACGAGAGCTCGACGCAGACGAAGACCTTCCAGACCGGCCTGGCCGCCGGCACCTACTGCGACGTCATCCACGGCGACTACACGGCGGCGACGGGCGCGTGCTCCGGTCCGACGGTCGCGGTGGACGCGAACGGCAACGCGACCGTCTCGGTCGCGGCGAAGGACGCCGTGGCGCTGTACGCGATCTCGACGGGCACGTCCTCGCCGTCGCCGTCGGCGTCGGCGTCGGCCTCTGCGTCTGCGTCTGCGTCTGCATCCGCCTCGCCGTCTGCATCAGCATCCGCATCCGCGACGGCGCCTGCGGGCAGCGTCGCCGAGACGTTCACCGTGAGCGGGGCGCCGACCAGCGCGCCGATGTACCTGGTCGGCTCCGTCAGCGGCCTGGGCAACTGGGCGCCGTCCGCCGCCGTCCCGATGACGCAGTCCGGCTCGACCTGGACCACGACGGTGACGCTGCCGCAGTCCACGGCAGTCCAGTACAAGTACATCGAGAAGGACTCCGCGGGGAACGTCACCTGGGAGCCCGGCTCGAACCACTCCGCCACCACCGGCGCGGGCAGCACCGCCACGCTGACGGACAGCTACAACGGCTCCAGCAGCAGCGTCAGTGAGACCTTCGACGAGACCGCGACGACCTGGCTCGGCCAGAACGTCTACCTCGTCGGCTCGATCCCGGCCCTCGGCAGCTGGAACACCGCGAGCGCGGTCCCGCTCTCCTCGGCCGCCTACCCGACCTGGTCGGCCGCGGTCAACCTGCCGGCCAACACCTCGTTCGCCTACAAGTTCATCAAGAAGGACCCGGACGGCACCATCACCTGGGAGTCGGGCGCGAACCACACGGCCACGACGGGCACGTCCGCGGCCACGCTCAGCAACACCTGGGGCGCGACGGCCACCAGCCCCGTGGGCGTCACCTTCGACGAGACGAAGACGACGGTCACCGGCCAGAACGTCTATGTGGTCGGCAGCATCGACAGTCTCGGATTCTGGGACCCGAACAGCGCGATCCTGCTCTCATCAGCGAATTACCCCATTTGGTCCAAGACCGTCAGCCTGAGCCCGAACACCTCCTTCGAGTACAAGTACATCGTCAAGGACTCGGCCGGAAACATCACCTGGGAGTCGGGCGCCAATCGCGCCTACACCACCGGAGCCTCCGGCAGCGTGACCCTGAACGACAGCTGGAAATAACAGAAAGTGACCAACCGTGGCCGTCGCCCCCACCGGGCGGCGGCCCGCGGTTTTTGGTCCACTAGGACTTGAGGGGTATTTCGCACGTGGAATCCCCGACCAGAGGGTGATCAGGAGACCCCAGGCCGCATGGCAGACTACTCACCCATGGGGAAGGCAACGGAAGCACACACCAGCACCAGGGGGCCTATCGGCAACCTGCTGCGATCGGTGCGTGGACACTTCCATTCGCCGGGACGTCCCCGCTTGTGGATCGAGCTGCTGCTGATCGCCGTGAGCTACTGGATCTACTCGATGGTGCGCAACGCGGTCCCCGAGATGGAGACCCGGGCGCAGCGCAATGCTCACGACATCTGGGCGCTCGAACAGACGCTGCACATCGCTGTGGAGCGTTCCGTCAACCATGCCGTCGACTCGGTGACATGGTTGATCACCGGACTGAACTACGACTACGCGACCTTGCACTTCATCGTGACGATCGCCGTCCTTGTGTGGTTGTTCCGCGGCCATTCGGGACGATATGCGGCGGCACGACTGTCACTTTTCGTGACAACCGGTTTCGCACTGTTCGGGTATTACTTCTATCCGCTCGCACCGCCCAGACTGATGTTCGGCGGCGGATTCGTGGACACCGTGGCCAAACACCACACCTGGGGCTCGATGGCCTCGGGGGACATGGCGCACGTCTCCAACCAGTTCGCGGCGATGCCTTCGATGCATATCGGCTGGTCGCTCTGGTGCGGCGTGACGATCTTCTTCCTGGCGAAACGGCGCTGGGTGCGGGTGCTCGGCGTGCTCTATCCGCTGTCGACGCTGATGGTGATCGTCGCGACGGCCAACCACTTCTTCATGGACGCGGTCGCCGGCGCGCTGTGCACGCTGGTGGGTCTGACGACCTCCCGCCTCGTCTACCGCCGCTGGCCCTACAGCTTCCCCAAGGCCGCCCCGCCGAGCCACCTCCCCGAACCCGCCCAACCCGAGCCGGTCGGTGCGACGAGGTAGTTGCACCTTCCGGGGGCGCGGGGCTCTGCTTGATCAACTACGTGCGCGAGAAACCACCCTGAGTAGGGCGCCGCCGAGCGGACAGGGCCGTCCGCACAGGGTGGTTGATCGCGGAGTTCGCCGCGCCCCTGGGCTCAGGGACCGCCGAAGACGATCCGTTCCATGACCTCGCGGGCCCGGCGGGCGACGCGGCGGTAGTCGTCGACCATCTCGCCGGCGTGGCCCTCGCCGTAACCCAGGTACCGGCCGACGCCGGCGATCTCGCGTGGCTCCGCGGGGAAGCTGTCGCCCGCGCGGCCGCGCACCAGCATCACCGCGTTGCGGACCCGCGTCGCCTGGACCCAGGCCGCGCTCAGCGCGTCCGCCTCGTCGCGGCCCAGCAGCTCCGCCTCGACCGCCGCGCCCAGCGCCCGCAGGGTCCGCGTGGTGCGCAGGCCGGCCACCGCGTGGCCGTGCTGGAGCTGCAGCATCTGGACCGTCCACTCGACGTCGGCGAGGCCGCCGCGCCCCAGCTTCGTGTGCGTCGTCGGGTCCGCGCCGCGCGGCATCCGCTCGCTCTCGACGCGGGCCTTGATCCGGCGGATCTCGCGCAGCTCGGCCTCGTCGAGACCGGCCGCCGGATACCGCAGCGGGTCGATCAGGGCGAGGAACTCCTCCCCCAGCCCCGTGTCCCCCGCGACCGGCATCGCCCGGAGCAGCGCCTGGCTCTCCCAGGTGTGCGACCAGCGCCGGTAGTAGGCGGCGTAGGAGCCGATCGTCCGCACCAGCGGGCCCTGCCGGCCCTCTGGGCGCAGGTCGGCGTCGATCAGCAGCGGCGGTTCCGTGGAGGGCAGCTGCAGCAGTCGGCGCAGTTCCTCGAAGACCTGCCGGGCGGCGTTGCCCGCCCTGGTCTCGTCCGCGCCGGGGAGGGGGTCGTGGACGAACATCACGTCCGCGTCGGAGCCGTACCCGAGCTCGTGGCCGCCGAAGCGGCCCATCGCGATCACCGCGAGCCTGGTCGGCAACGGCTCGCCCAGGCCCGCCTCCGCCGCGGCCACGCACGCCGCGAGCGCACCGCTGAGCGTGGCCCGGTTGAGACCGGTCAGCGCGAGGCCCGCCGCCTCGACCGCGTCGGCCGGGGTGTCACCCAGACGGCCCAACACGTCGGCGGCGGCCGTCCGGAACAGCTCGCGGCGGCGCACCGAGCGGGCCGCGGCGACGGCTGCAGCCGGGTCGCCCGCGCGGCCGACCGCGGAGGCGACCTCCCGGTCCAGGACCTGCGGCGAGCGGGGGTCGAGGCCGTCGGTGTCGCCCAGCAGCGCGACGGCCTCGGGCGCGCGCAGCAGCAGGTCGGGGGCGAGTCGGCCGGAGGAGAGGATCCTCGCCAGGCTCTCCGCCGCTGCTCCCTCGTCCCGCAGCAGCCGCAGGTACCAGGGGGTGGAGCCGAGGCTGTCGGAGACCTTGCGGAAGCTGAGCAGGCCGGCGTCGGGGTCCGCGGAGTCGGCGAACCAGCCGAGCATCACCGGAAGCAGCGTCCGCTGCAGCGCGGCCCGCCGGCTCACGCCGGTGGCCAGTGCCTGGAGGTGCCGGAAGGCGCCCGCGGGCTCGCGGTAGCCGAGCGCGGCGAGCCGGGCCCGGGCCGCGGAGGCGCTCAGCGCGTTCCCGGTGAGGCCGGCCTCCTCCAGGTCGAGGTGGGCGACGGCGTCGAGCAGCGGCCGGTAGAACAGCTTCTCGTGCAGGCGGCGGACCTCGCGCCCGTGCCGCTTCCACTCCGCCAGCAGCTCGGCGACCGGGTCGGCGCGCAGCCCGAGCGAGCGGCCGAGCCGGCGCAGGTCCTGCTCGGCGGTGGGGACCAGGTGGGTGCGGCGCAGCTGGAACAGCTGGATCCGGTGTTCGAGGGTGCGCAGGAAGCGGTAGGCGCTGTCGAGCGCGGCGGCGTCGGCGCGGCCGACGTAGCCGCCGGCGGAGAGGTCGGCGAGCGCGGTCAGGGTGGTGGCGCTGCGCAGGTTCTCGTCGGTGCGGCCGTGGACCAGCTGCAGCAGCTGGACCGAGAACTCGACGTCCCGCAGCCCGCCGGGGCCGAGCTTGAGCTCCCGGTCGACCTCGGCGGCGGGGATCGCCTCGATCACCCGGCGGCGCATCTGCTGCACGTCCTGCACGAAGTTCTCGCGCTGGGACGCCTGCCAGACCATGGGGCTGACGGCTTCCAGGTACTGCCGCCCGAGCTCGGCGTCCCCGGCGACCGGGCGGGCCTTGAGCAGGGCCTGGAACTCCCAGGTCTTGGCCCAGCGCTGGTAGTAGGCGAGGTGGCTGGCGAGGGTGCGCACCAGCGGGCCGTTCTTGCCCTCCGGGCGCAGGTTGGCGTCGACCTGCCAGATGCTGCCCTCGCGGGTGCTGTCGGAGCAGAGCCGCATCATCCGCGAGGCGAGGCGGGTGGCGGCCTGCAGCGCGTCGGCGTCGGTGTCGCCCCTGGGCTCGGCGACGAAGACGACGTCGACGTCGGAGATGTAGTTGAGCTCACGGCCGCCGCACTTGCCCATGGCGATCACCGCGAGCCGGCAGGCGCGGGCGGCGGGCGGGTCCTCCTCCGCGGCGATGTCGAGCGCGGCCTGGAGCGTGGCTCCGGCCAGGTCGGCGAGCTCGGCGGCGGTCTGGCCGAGGTCCGCGGTGCCGGAGAGGTCCCGCGCGGCGACGGTCAGCAGCAGCCGGCGGTAGCCGGAGCGGAGCGCGTCCGCGCGGGGGACCTCGGCGTACTCCTCCCAGATGTGCCGGTAGAGCCGCCGGACGAACTCCTCCGGGCCGGGATGGATGTCGTGCAGCTCGAAGGTGACCAGCTCGTGCCAGTCGTGCGGGTGCCGCGCCAGGTGCTCGCCGAGCGCGGCGCTGGCGCCGAGCACGCCCAGCAGGCGGTCGCGCAGCGGCTTGGCGGTGGTGAGGGTGTCCAGCAGCTTGTGCCGCTCGTCCTCGTCCCGGCAGGCCTCGACGAGCCCGGCGAGCCCGTGCAGGGCCTGGTCGGGGTCGGCGGTGGCCGCGAGGGCGTCCAGCAGCACGCTGTCCGCGGCGTGCGCCGCCAGCGCGGGCTCCGCGAGCCGCCGCGCGGCCGCCTCCGGATCCGTGAACCCCCGCCGCACCAGCCTGCCGACCGGATTGCTCCGTCGTGCACCGCCGCGCACCGTCTCCAACGCGTCTCGCCTCCGCGGGCCGTCCGGGACTACCACTCCACGATCCTCCCCGACCCTACGTCGTTCGAACACCCTGTATCCGCCGCACGGCGGCGGCCCGGGGCCGGACTCCGTAGGATCCGACAACTCCCAAACCTCGCATTTCCCCCCGCCTCACCAAGACCGTTACCAGGACGAGAGGGATGCATCGGCCCGCTGCCCGCATACTTGCAGTAATGACAAGATCTGAGGGACCCCGACGCACTCTGCCCGCCAGCCCGTTCTCGCGGCCCGCCGCACCAGCCGTCGAACAGTTCGCTGTCGGCGACCGGGTGACCCACGACAAGCACGGCCTCGGCCGCGTCGTGGCGGTGGAGGACGAAGCCTCGGTGATCGTCGACTTCGGTTCGGCGCACCGGCGCATCTCCACGCCTTTCTCCGCGATGACCAAGCTCTGACCCCACTCGTCGCACCCGCCGCCTGACACCGCAGCCCGTTCCGCCTCGACCGGACCGAGCCGCGGCGGGCGGGCGCGCGCCGGGCCGCGCGGACGGACGCCTCCGCCGGGCGATATCCGCTCGCCCGCGCATCCGCCGGCGCCTACGATCGGCCGATCGGGGTCGTACAGCCCCGAAGGATGCGGGCCGTGGCAGAGCGGCCCATTGCGCCCGTCGCGCCGAGGCCGTCCGGCGCGCCGGTTGACGGTGTGCGGGCGGGCCTGCCCGAGCTCCGTCCACGGGTTCGAATCCCGTCGGCCCCGCATCCGCGCTGCGCCGGGCCTTCGGGGTTCAGCGGACGATCGCCTCCACGCACTGAGCCATGTTGTTCGCCATGCCCTGCCGGTTCCACGCCTGTTCGCGGGGTTGACTGACGCCTTCGGCATCGGTGGCCCGGACCCGCAGCCGGTGGCTCCCCGGCCGGTCGGTCCGCCAGACGAAGCGCCAGGCGTACCAGGCGAAGTCGTCGCCCTCCCCGCCGGCGCGGGCGCCCAGCTCGGCCGCGGCCCAGGTGCGTCCGTCGTCCGCACTGAACTCCACGGCCCGCACCGCCGACCGGCCCGACCAGGCGCGACCGGTGACGACGTGCACGCCCGCGTCCACCACCCTGACCCGGCTCATGAAGTCGGGGAAACCCGGCGGGATCATCAGGGCCCGCGGCATGATCCGGGTGACCGGCTCGCCGATCTCGTCGGCCCCCTGCTTCAGGCGGTAGGCGGTGGTCTGCTGGAAGCCGTCGAACGGACAGTTGGTGAGCGTGATGCCGCGCAGCCACTTCACCTGCGCCATGCCGTACCAGCCCGGGACCACCAGCCGCAGGGGCGCGCCGTGCTGCGGCGGGAGCGGGGCGTCGTTCATCTCGTAGGCCAGCAGGACGTCCTCGCGCAGCGCCTCGGCGAGTGGCAGACCCCGGGTGAAGTCCTGCTCGACGCCCCGTTCGATCCCGTGGTCGCGACCGGTGAACACGACGTCGACCGCGTCCGCCCCGATCCCGGCCTCGCGCAGCAACGGAGCGAGCGGCGTCCCGCCCCACCGCGCGGTGCCGACGGCCCCGTCCAGCCACGGCTGACTCAGCGGCCGTGGAGTGAGCAGCGCCCGCCCGTTCCCCGCGCACTCGAAGGTGACGGTCCGCGTCACCTTCGGCCGCGCCCACAGGTCGGCGAGGGTGTACTCCACCGTCCGGCCCACCCGACCGTCGATCACCAGGCGCCAGCGGTCTGGGTCGACGTCCGGGATGTCGTAGTGCACCAGCAGGTAGTGCAGGCCGACCGGCGTGATGTCGTACCGGAGCGCCTCCAGCGGCATCGCGTGGTTGCGCCCGGCGAGGTGGAGCTCGTCCTGGGTGATGCCCTCGTCGGGAGCGGCGATCCGCGCCGGAACGCTGACCTCGCTGAGCTGCTTCTCGGTCATGTCCTGACCACCGCGAGTTGGCGAAAAACGACGACGCCTCCACGGTAAGCGGCCTACGCCCCACCCGCGCTGCGGGGACGGCGGCCCTGCTCCGCGGTCGATCGTCCTCGGCTCTGCCCTCGACACACCTTCGGCGGCCCCGGCTCCAGGCGGGGTGTCCACCCCAGCTGACCAGCTCATTCGTGCATGTGCGAGACTCCGCGGATGCGCATCCCCCCGATCGTCGTGCTGCCCGCCACCGCAGCGCTCGCCGTGTTCGGCTTCGTTGCCTACGGCTCGGCCAACAGCAGTCACACCTCGCCGGCTCCGATCGACACGCCCACCCTCAGCGCCGAAGCGCTCAAGGCCGTCGACGCCGAGGTCAGCCGATGGGACCGAGGACAAGGGGGACACGACCTCATCACCCTGCTCAACGCGGTGATCAAGGTCGGCGACGACAAGACCAGCGACGCCCTGTACAACGACTGCGCAGCGGTCACCAGCGCCGCCACCCAGCTCCAGCACGACGCCCCGATCCCGGACGGCCCGTCGCAAGCCCACCTCACGCGCGCTCTCGAGGACCTGCTGCCCGGTGCGAGCCAGTGCGGCCCGGGGTCGAACCAGGGCGTCGAGGCGATGGGGAGCGCAACCTACATGATCAACCAGGGGATCCAGGAGCTCCAGGCCGTCGACAAGCGCATGGCGATCCTGGACGCCGGCAGGTAATCGTCGCCGAGCGGCGATGATGCTCCCCGACGGCCCGTAGGCGGCCCCCGCGTCGGGAAAGGGCCGGACGACAGTGGATCGACCTCCACCGTGGTCCGGCCCTTCGTCGTGCCAGGGGTGCCGCTGAGCTGCGGTTGCAGCACCGGCTGGGCCCGTCTGTCATCGTTGGCCGGCCTCGCACGGCCCAGACGCAGACCAACGGTCATGAGACGGGCCCGGCGCACGCTGTGCTCAACCTGTAACTCCATCAGTGATGGGGGTAGCACTGGTCGATTCGGTGAGGATCAGCTAGGGCAGCCATCAGCACGGCGATTGTGAGGATCAGCCCCAATTGCACTGCGAGCTGGCATTGCAGTCGGCGCACGCTCACAGCGTCACCTCGCTCGCTGGCGAAGAGGAGTTTGAAGGCCATCACCGCAGTGACCACGAAGATCCCGACCAGGGCAACCCAGCCGATGGCGAGTGCTGGGTCGAACACCTGCGGCTCGGTGGCATCCGACTGGCCCGGGGTGAAGCACCCCGACGAAAAGACCAGCAGGATGAATCCGGGAACGGCAAGGACGGCGACGAGACAGGTGGTCTCGATCAGCAGGGTCCGCAGGGCGATCCGCCACCTCGGCACTTCCAGCGATTCAGGTGTCACTTCGTTCCCCCATGCGCATGCGGTCACCGAGGCCGCAACGCTGCCAGAGAATTTGAACGAGTTCAACTCCTGTCGGAGGACGCTGTCCCACTCCCCAGGACGCCATCCAAGACGACGGAGCTGACGTTCCAGCCGATGGTCGGCAGGTCGACTCTCCCCACGAGATTTTCCTTGCCCACGGCGCTACGCAGGTGGGCGAACCCGAGGACGGCGAAGAGGCCGGTCGCCCTCAGGCACTTCTCCTCTCCCGAGCAGCGCAGGGCGCACGCGGAAGGCCCCGGATGCGCTCTACAAGGGACGCGGCTTCGCGGCTTGACGGCCCAGAGACGGCCCAGACGCCGTTTGGGGGCCGTTGGGGGGACCAAATGGGCGAGAGCCCGGCGGTTGCAATCCGCCGGGCTCCCGCCCCTGGCCAGGAAGTCCGCTGACCTGCGGTTACAGCACCGGAAGGCCGCGGCGGAGCTCGAAGGCGGTGACCTCGGAGCGGTACTCCTCCCATTCCTGGCGCTTGTTGCGCAGGAAGAAGTCGAAGACGTGCTCGCCCAGCGTCTCGCGGACGAGTTCGCTGCGCTCCATCAGGTCGATCGCCTCGCCGAGGTTCTGCGGGAGGGGCTCGATGCCGAGGGCGCGGCGCTCGAGGGAGCTGAGCGCCCAGACGTCGTCGTCGGCGCCGGGCGGGAGTTCGTAGCCCTCGGCGATGCCCTTGAGGCCGGCCGCGAGGATGACGGAGTAGGCCAGGTAGGGGTTGCAGCCCGTGTCCAGGGAGCGGATCTCCACGCGGGTGGAGCCCTGCTTGCCCGGCTTGTACATGGGCACCCGGACCAGAGCGGAGCGGTTGTTGTGGCCCCAGCAGATGTACGACGGCGCCTCGCCGCCCGCGCCCGCGGCGCGCTGGGAGCCGCCCCAGATGCGCTTGTACGAGTTGACCCACTGATTGGTGATCGCAGCCGTCTCCGCCGCGTGCCGCAGCAGGCCGGCGATGAAGGAGCGGCCGACCTTGGAGAGCTGGTACTCCGCGCCCGCCTCGTGGAAGACGTTGCGGTCGCCCTCGAAGAGGGAGAGGTGGGTGTGCATGCCCGAGCCCGGCCATCCGGAGAACGGCTTCGGCATGAAGGTCGCGTGCACGCCCTGCTCCAGTGCGACCTCCTTCATCACCAGACGGAACGTCATGATGTTGTCCGCCGTCGACAGCGCGTCGGCGTAACGCAGGTCGATCTCCTGCTGGCCGGGGGCGCCCTCGTGGTGGCTGAACTCCACCGAGATGCCCATCGACTCCAGCATGGTGATGGCCTGGCGGCGGAAGTCGTGGCCGACGCCGCGCGGGGTGTGGTCGAAGTAGCCCGAGTGGTCCGCCGGGATCGGCGCGGTGCCGTCCGCGGGGAGGTTGTTGAGCAGGAAGAACTCGATCTCGGGGTGGGTGTAGAAGGTGAAGCCCAGGTTGGACGCCTTCTCCAGGGTGCGCTTGAGGACGTAGCGCGGGTCCGCGAAGGACGGGGAGCCGTCCGGCATCAGGATGTCGCAGAACATGCGGGCCGTGCCCGGCGCCTCCGACCGCCACGGCAGTATCTGGAAGGTCGCCGGGTCCGGCTTGGCCAGCATGTCCGACTCGTAGACCCGGGCGAAGCCCTCGATCGCGGACCCGTCGAAGCCGATGCCCTCCTCGAAGGCCTGGTCCAGTTCGGCCGGGGCGACCGCGACGGACTTGAGGAAACCGAGGACGTCGGTGAACCAGAGCCGGACGAACCGGATGTCTCGCTCTTCGAGAGTGCGGAGCACGAACTCCTGCTGCTTGCCCATGGCTACAGTCTCACCTCTGCGGTTTACGGTTGCGTTAACGCGGAAGCGCAGGCGGCGCCTGGTCCACTGATCGCATCATTGCAGATTATGAGCCTGGTGGGACGGCCAGGCAGGGCCGTCAGGAGACCCGGCCGAACTGGGTGGGGTAGTAGCCCGTCGACAGGACCGAGATGCGGACGTCCGCCCCCGGGTGCGGCGCCTCGATGTAGCGGCCGGAGCCCAGGTAGATCGCCACGTGGTGGATCCCCGACGCGCGACTGCTGGAGGACCAGAAGATGAGGTCGCCGCGGCGCAGCTGGCTCGCCGCGATGGGTGTGGTCGCCCGGTACTGGTCGGCGGCGACCCGGGGCAGGCGGACGTCGGCCCGGTAGTACGCCTGTTGCACGAGTCCGGAGCAGTCGTAGCCGTAGGGGCCGTTGCCGCCCCAGACATAGGGCTTGCCGAGCTGCGCCTCGGCGAAGGAGATCGCGGACTCCAGGGTGCCCACGCCCTGCCCGGGCGGCGGGGTGGGGGGCTTGCCGGAGCCGGGGTCGCCGGGGCCCGGGCCGGGGTTGGGGTGGGAGGCGCCCGCGTACCTGAGGTAGATGTCGTAGTGCGTGGTCCAGCGCCACTCGCCGTTCTTGCGGAACCAGTAGCGCTGCCCGTCCCAGCCCCAGGTGATGCCGCCCGCGGTCTGGGTGGAGCCGCTGCCGCCGCCGACGTAGGTCAGGTAGATGTCGTAGTGCGTGGTCCAGCGCCATTCGCCGTTCTTGCGGAACCAGTAGCGCTGTCCGTCCCAGCCCTGGCGGATCGCGCCGGTGGTGGTGCCGCTGTCGCCGCTGCCCGCGTGGCGCAGGTAGACGTCGTAGTGGGTGGTCCAGCGCCACTGCCCGTCGGACTTGAACCAGTAGCGGTGACCGTCCCAGCCGGCGTGCGCGGGCGCGGGCTCGGCGTTGGCCGTGGGGGCGGTCATCAGCGCGGCTCCGCCGCCCACCGCGAGCATCGCGGTCGTCGCGGCGGCCCGCACCAGTGGGCGCGTGTGGTGGCGCGGTTCGGAGGCGGTCGGCGAGGCGGCCCTGCCGTGCGCACGGCACGGGGCGCAGGTGCAGTCGGATATGTCCAGTTCGGCGAAGGCGGTCATCGCGGACGGGCTCCGTTCCTCGGGAGTGGTGCGTACGGCGGCGTCACGAAGGTCTGCGTCACTGCTGCGGGGTGCGCGCGCGGAAGGAGAGCGCGGTCGCGGAACGGTGGAGCGGTGCCGGGGGCCGGACGGCCTCCGCGGCGCGGGTGGCGTCGGCGGCGTCGAGGGCGTCCAGGGGGTCGAGCACACCGGGCACGGCCGTCGCGGAGCCCGGAGCCGGGATCGACGGGGTGACCGGAGAGGTGACCGGGTCGGTGTCGACCGGCTCGACGGCCGCGTCGCTCCCCTGCTGGGCGACCGGGACGGCGAGGAAGGCGGTGACCAGGTCGCGGGTGAGCGAGGCGCGGAAGTCTGCGTCGAGGGTCAGGCCCTGGTCGCGTTCGAGTTGGCGCAGCGTCAGGGTCGCCGTCTCGACCGCGTCGCCGACGATGACCTCGCGCGTGCCCGCGTCCAGCTCGGCGAGTCGGCGGCGGCGCATGCCGTCGGCGAAGTCGGCCCGGTAGCCGAGGCCGACCGCCTGGACCGAGTAGACGGCGACGCCGACCGGGGCCATCTCCGCGCCCAGGAGGCGGGTGAGCTCGCCGCCGAGCCACTGGCCGTCGCGGAGCGAAGGGCCGGGGGTGACGAAGCTGTCGCACGGCAGCGTCGAGGCGATCCGGCAGAAGACGGCCTCCGCGCTGGCGGCGAGGTGTGCGCCGTGGTCGTCGACCGCGAACCTGGCCCGGGCGGTGTCCTTGACCTGCCACACCAGCATCAGCTCGGCGGTGATCGGGGAGCCCTCGCGGTCGGTGGCGGCGATCGGCTCGCTGCGCCAGTGCCGGATCCGCACGTCGACGGCGCGGCGCTTGAGCAGCGGGTTCACCCAGACCAACCCGGAGCGCCGCACCGAGCCGCGGTAGCCGCCCCAGCGGCTGAGCACCCGGACGGTGCCGACCGGATTGGCCATCAGGCCGAAGAGGGCGAGGGCCGTCACCAGCCCGCACAGGGCGAGCAGCAGGACCGCGGGGCGGTCCGCCAGGACCGGACCGCTGTCGTGCAGCGCCCGGCCGCCCGGCGCCCAGGAGGGGAGGCCCGCGGCGCGACGCGCCTGGACGAGCACGGCGCCGACGACCGCGGCGGCGACGACGGGGAACGCGGTCCAGCCGGGCAGGACGCCCCGGGCCGGACGCTCCCTCAGTTCCGCGTCGGATCGGGGCGGGCGGCGGACCGCCCAGGGTGCGGTGGCCTGACGCTCGGCCGGCTGGTCCACGTGGTCCATCCCCTCTGCGGGCGTTCTCAGCCACCCGCACCCGTGCTCGAAGGGCTCGAACGTACCTTTATTTCGGACATATCGTCAATACGGATATATCTCAGTCCCAATACGGGCATGCCCTGATACATCGTGCAAGGAAACACACCCGAACGAGTCGGTGCGCGGACGAACACTCGCCCGCGCGAGCATCCTCGGGCGGGGGCGAACCGAGCCGGGGCGAGCGGCGCGCGATCGCACCGAGGGGCCCCCGCCGACCCATAGCGTCGAAGAGACGATTAGTCTGTGGCCATGACTGGCTTCCGCCTCGCGTTGAACCAGATCGACGCCACCGTCGGCGACATCGACGGCAACGCCGAGCTGATCGTCCGTTGGACCCGCCACGCCGCCGAGCAGGGCGCCCACCTGGTCGCCTTCCCCGAGCAGGCGCTCACCGGCTACCCGGTGGAGGACCTGGCCCTGCGCCCGTCCTTCGTCGAGGCCTCCCGTTCCGCGCTGGTCACCCTAGCCGCCCGGCTGGAGACGGAAGGGCTGGGCGGGACCCCGGTCGTCGTCGGCTACCTGGGCAAGTCGCTGACCGCCTCGACCCGGCTGGGCCTGCCGGCCGGATCCCCGCAGAACTGCGCGGCACTGCTCCACCAGGGTGAGGTGGTCACCCGGCTGGCCAAGCACCACCTGCCCAACTACGGGGTGTTCGACGAGTTCCGCTACTTCGTCCCCGGCGACACGCTCCCGGTCGTCCGCCTCCACGGCGTCGACGTCGCCCTCGCCATCTGCGAGGACATCTGGCAGAACGGCGGGCGGGTCCAGGCGGCGCGTCAGGCCGACGCCGGGCTGCTGCTGGTGATCAACGCCTCCCCCTACGAGGCAGACAAGGACGACGCGCGGCTGGCGCTGGTCCGCCGCCGTGCCGCCGAGGCCGGCTGCACCCTGGCCTACGTCAACCTCGTCGGCGGCCAGGACGAGCTGGTCTTCGACGGCGACTCGCTGGTCGTCGACGCGGCCGGCGAGGTGCTGGCCAGGGCGCCGCAGTTCGAGCAGGGCTGCCTGCTGATCGACCTCGACCTGCCGCGGGCGACCGCCGAGGCGGGCGGGGCGACCCACATCGTCGCGGACGGCCTGGAGGTCAGGCGCACCGTCCTGTCGGAGCAGCCGCTCCCGGCCCCGGAGCGGCCGGTCGTGCCGGGCCAGGCGCGTCGGCTGGACGAGCTGGAGGAGATCTACGCCGCGCTGGTCTGCGGGGTGCGGGCCTACGTGGAGAAGAACGGCTTCAAGTCCGTGCTGATCGGCCTCTCCGGCGGCATCGACTCGGCGCTGGTCGCGGCGATCGCGGTGGACGCGATCGGCGCGGACAACGTCTTCGGTGTCTCGATGCCGAGCGCGTACTCCTCCCAGCACTCCCGCGACGACGCGGCCGAGCTGGCCGCCCGCACCGGCCTGCACTACCGGACCGTGCCGATCGCGCCGATGTTCGACGCCTACATGGCCTCGCTGGGCCTGACCGGGCTGGCCGAGGAGAACCTGCAGTCGCGCCTGCGCGGCACGACGCTCATGGCGATCTCCAACCAGGAGGGCCAGCTGGTGCTGGCCCCGGGCAACAAGAGCGAGCTCGCCGTGGGCTACTCCACGCTGTACGGCGACTCGGTCGGCGCGTTCGGTCCGATCAAGGACGTCTACAAGTCGCTGGTCTTCCGCCTGGCCCGCTGGCGCAACGACGCCGCCCGGGAGCGCGGCGAGACCCCGCCGATCCCGGAGCACACCATCTCCAAGCCGCCGTCGGCGGAGCTGCGCCCAGGCCAGATGGACACGGACTCCCTGCCCGACTACGCCATGCTGGACGCGGTCCTGACGGCCTATGTGGAGCAGGACCGCGGCCGGGGCGAGATCGTCGCGGCGGGCTTCGACGCGGCACTGGTGGACCGGGTGATCCGGCTGGTCGAC